>CAVCRP010000006.1:0-81066 GCA_963604655.1 uncultured Ruminococcus sp. | reverse complement strand
GCGTGAGGAAAGTCCGGGCTCCAGAGGGCGGGATGCCGGCTAACGGCCGGGCGGAGTGATCCGACGGAAAGCGCCGCAGAAAAGAAGACTCCCACCTGCGTCGCAAGGCGTAAAGGGAAAAGCTGAAACGGTGGTGTAAGAGACCACCAGCGTCGTGGCAACACGGCGGCTTGGCAAGCCCCATCCGGAGCAAGCGCGAATAGGAACGCTATGGGCCGGCCCGGTCCGCGTTCGGGTAGCGTGCGTGGAGCTGCACGGTAACGTGCAGACAAGATAAATGACCGTTCACGACAGAACCCGGCTTATAAGCCCACTCAGCAACTATGTTGACGCTGCGACGGCGTCAGCTGGCCGATTTGGCGCTCATTCGTCGGTCGCCGCCATAAGGCGTGCTCCCTCCTCTTTCGGGCCAAATCGACTCAGCTGACGCCGTCTCGCTGTCTTTGCCTGATCATCGGCAGCCTCATTTTTGTTACGATCCTGTCTTACAAGGCACTTTGCTCGCGCTGACAGGTTCTCGCTTTCGTTGACGGAATCATCGGCGTTGCCGTTCTATTTACTGGGGTTATCGGTACGGGCTTTGCCGTATTATTGAGGCTGTTTGTTGCTTTGCTTGTGTTTGAGGGGCTTTGTTGGACAGCTATTTTACTCTGCAATCGAATATTGAGGCTACGGGTGAGTTCGTCGATCGCAAGAGCCGGTTTATTGCCCAGCTGGTCCATATTGAGTCCGAGGACGAGGCAAACACCTTTATCGAGATGGTTCGCAAGCGTCATTACGACGCCCGGCACAATGTTCCCGCGTGGATTTTGGTCGATGGGCGTGAGCGCCAGAGCGATGATGGTGAGCCGAGCCGCACGAGCGGAATGCCGACGCTCGAGGTGCTGCGCGGTGCGGGACTTAAAAACGTATGCTGTGTTGTGACGCGTTATTTTGGTGGCACGCTGTTGGGGCCCGGTGGCTTGGTACGCGCCTATACCGCGGCGACACAGGCGGCGGTGGCCGCGGCTCAGGAGGCTGGGCAGATCGTTGAGATGACGAGTGTCGTGCCGGTTGACGTGCATGTGGCCTATCCACAGTATGAGCAGGTGCTTCGTTTGGCGCAGGATTCGGGTGCCAAGGTTTCGGATACCGATTACGCGGATGCCGTGACACTTCACTTGGTGTTTAAGGCGGGGGAGCAGGAGCTGTTTTGCGCCAAGATGCGCGAGCTTATGGCGGGGCGCGAGGAGATCGAGGTCGGCGCTCCCGAATTTGCTGAGTTCTAACGGCGACGGCCGGCGTGCTTTTGGATGAATCTCAAGCGCGCCGGCCGTCGTTTTCTGTTGCTATCGTTTACTCGGCGAGCTGCTTTAGCATATCGCAGGCGATTTCGACGGCATCGTCGATGCAGCCGGGACAGCTGCGGAGCGGACCCTTGTCCGATCCGACGCCCTTGAGCGTGCCACAGACGGTCGTCGTGTTCTTCTCGCCAAAGCGCTTGGCAATCTCGCGCGACAGTTTGTAGGTCTGGCCCTTGGTCTTGGGGTTTTCCATGCCATCGCTCATTACAAAGCCCATGATGGCCACGGCGCCCGAGATGGCACCGCAAGTTTCGGTCATGCCGCCCATGCCGGCGCCAAAGCCCTCGGTGAGGGTAAAGGCGACCTGGGGGTCGAGCCCGACGGCGGGCGCGAGCGTGCAGGCGACGGCCTGCGCGCAGTTAAAGCCGCGGGCGTGGTATTCGGCAGCCTGAGCCTGGCAGGTGGCAGTGTTGAGCTGAGTGGTATCAATCTGCTTCATCGGTGTCTCCTTGATTGCGGTGTACCCGCCTATGGTACCCTTGCTGGCGCATTCGCTTATCGAGACCGCAGTGCATATCTCATTGTTTTTCGCCATCGAACACTTTCTTAAGATTTGGGACAAATAAACCTGATTAATTTGTCCCATAACCTATCGGCGGGATGGGTTGAGAGGGGTGCGGGGTAGCGGTATTGTGAACCGAATAAAACAAAACCCAAGTAAGGGAGTTGGATATGTGCGAGCAGACTATCGGTACCACGTGCGTTCAGGGCGGCTATCATCCGGGCGATGCGGAGCCGCGCCAGGTGCCCATCTACCAGTCCACCACGTGGAAATACGACACGTCCGAGCACATGGGCAAGCTGTTTGACCTGGAGGAGTCGGGCTACTTCTACAGCCGTCTGCAGAATCCCACGTGCGATCTGGTCGCCGCCAAGATCTGCGAGATGGAGGGCGGCACCGCTGCGATGCTCACGAGTTCGGGCATGGCCGCGAACTTCCTCGCGATCTTTAACGTGGTCGGTGCCGGCGATCATGTGGTCGCGAGCTCTGCCATTTACGGCGGTACGTATAACCTGCTCGCCCACACCATGGGCCGCATGGGCGTGACCTGCACGTTCGTCGCCCCCGACTGCACAGATGAGGAGCTCGAGGCAGCCTTTGAGCCCAATACCAAGCTCGTCTTTGGCGAGACGATCGCAAACCCCGCCCTTGCCGTGCTCGATATTGAGCGCTTTGCCAAGGCCGCGCATGACCACGGCGTGCCGCTGATGGTCGACAACACCTTCCCGACGCCCGTGATGTGCCGTCCCTTTGAGTGGGGCGCCGACATCGTTACGCACTCCACCACCAAGTACATGGATGGACATGCTGCCTACCTGGGCGGCGTGATCGTTGACCACGGCCAGTTTGACTGGATGGCCCATGCGGATAAGTTCCCGGGTCTCACCACGCCCGACGAGAGCTACCACGGCGTGACGTATGCCGAGAAGTTCGGTCGCGAGGGTGCCTTCATTACCAAGGCCACCGCGCAGCTCATGCGCGACCTCGGCCCCATGCAGAACCCGCAGGCGGCCTTCTTCCTGAACAGCTCGCTCGAGAGCCTGCATGTACGCATGCCGCGTCATTGTGAGAACGGCCTGGCCGTTGCCAAGTTCCTTCAGAGCCATCCCAAGGTACGCTTCGTGAGCTATCCGGGCCTGGAGGGCGATAAGTACTATGACATCGCTCAGAAGTACATGCCCAACGGTACCTGCGGCGTTGTGAGCTTTGGCTTTAACGGTGGTCGCGCGGCGGCCGAGACCTTTATGAAGAGCCTTAAACTCGCCCAGATCGCCACGCATGTGGCCGATGCTCGCACCTGCTGCCTGCATCCCGCTAACGCCACGCACCGTCAGATGAACGATGAGGAGCTCATCGCCTGCGGCATCTCCGCCGACATGGTGCGCCTGTCGTGCGGCCTCGAGGACACGGCCGATCTGATTGCCGACCTTGAGCAGGCACTCGAGCAGTGCTAGGCTAGCCTTCGCACAAGTCGCCGATGCTGGCAGAAAGCTTCGGTGACCTTTCGTTCCGATTCCGTAGGCGGGACCCCAATCGTGACTGTTCGCAGGCGATTGGGGCCCCGTTTTTGCGTTGTACCACTCGAAAGGATGGATATGGAGAAAACTGCAGAGCAGCTGCGCCGCGAGCGCATTGCCCTAGAGGGCGACACCCATGGCAAGAACAAATGGGCGATTCTGTTTACCGTGCTCATCATGACGTTTATGGTGTGTCTGGATTCGACCGTCGTGACCGTGGCGCTGCCCGTGATGCAAAAAGAGCTGGGTGTGGGCCTCGATCGCATTCAGCTGGTAAGCTCTGTGTATCTGCTTGCGACGTGCGTGGCTATGTTGCCGTTTGGCCGTCTGGGCGACGTGCGCGGCAAGGTGAATGTGTTTCAGCTGGGCGTCATCGTCTTTTCGGTCGGTTCGCTGCTGTGCGGCCTTTCGGCCTCGCTCGAGGTTCTTATCCTGGCACGCATTGTTCAGGGCGTCGGTTGCGCGGCGGCCATGGCTAACAACATGGGTATCATCACCGAGTCGTTTCCGGCGCGCGAACGAGGCCGTGCCATGGGCATTCTAGCGACCTTTGTGGCCCTCGGCATGATGTGTGGCCCCGTGCTCGGCGGCATGCTGGTGGCAAGCTTTCCTTGGGAGAGCATCTTCCTCATCAACCTGCCCATTGGCGTCATCTCGTTTATCGTGGGGCTCTACACGCTGCCGCATGTTAAGCCGGAGGCCGGCGAGCGCCCCATGTCGCTGGCGGAGGCCGCGCGTCGCTGCTTTGCAAATTCGGCCTTCACCATCAATCTTGCCTGCATGCTCATCGTGTTTGTTGGCATTGGCGCATCCGAGTTTATCCTGCCGTTCTATTTTCAGGACGCCCACGGCTTTGGTTCCGACATTTCCGGACTGCTCTTTTTGGCGCTGCCAATGGTGAATGCCTTTATCGGCCCGCTTTCGGGAACGGTTTCGGACCGTGTTGGCTGCGAGGGTCCCACGGCGGTCGGCCTGGGCGTGTACGTGTGCGGTCTCTTTGCAGTAAGCACGCTCGACGAGCACTCTTCTATCCCTGTGATCGTGTGCTGCGTCGCATTTATGTCGTGCGGTACGTCGATTTTCCAGAGCCCCAACAACTCGCTGTACATGGGCTCGGCTCCGCGCGAGGCACTTGGCTTTGCAGGTAGCTTGGGCAGCTTGGCGCGCTATGCGGGCATGGCGCTGGGTATTACGGTGGCGTCGCATATCCTGTATGGGCAGATGAGCGTGGCGATGGGCGAGGCCGTGACCAGTTTTGTTGCAGGCCGTCCGGATGTGTTCCTGTTTGGTTTTCGTTCGGTGTTCTATGTGTTGATGGCCGTGGCAGCCGTGGGCTTTGTCCTCTCGATGGTTCGTTTGGTGAAGATGCGCGCCCGCCATTAGCGTGTTGGGAGGCTGTCTGCCACGATTCGCGCCGTCCCAAAAAGACTGGTTTGTGGTGCGATGCGGCTTGTGGGGCGGGCGGGGGTCGGTCCGTGGTAGACTATCGAACAACGTTTATTAATCGCGCGGTATCGTTGCCGCGAGAAGGGGTTGCGCCATGCAGGAGCTTGAGGATCGTATTCGCCATGACGGCATCGTAAAGGCCGGTAACGTCCTTAAGGTTGATGCCTTCCTCAACCACCAATGCGACGTTGAGCTGTTCGACCACATGGGCGCCGAGTGGGCCCGTCTGTTCGAGGGCGTCGAGATCAACAAGATCCTGACGATCGAGGCTTCGGGCATTGGCATGGCTTGCATCGCAGCTCAGCATTTTGGCGGCGTGCCGGTGGTCTTTGCCAAGAAGGCGCAGTCCATCAACCTCGACGGCGAGCAGTATGCCACGACCATCTACTCCTTTACCAAGCAGAAGGAGTACCCGGTCATCGTTGGCAAGCGCTTCCTGTCCGAGGGCGACAAGGTCCTGATTATCGACGACTTCCTGGCCAACGGCTGCGCACTCGAGGGTCTTATCAAGATCTGCGAGGCTGCGGGTGCCGAGGTTGCCGGCATTGGCATCGCGGTGGAGAAGGGCTTCCAAGGCGGTGGCGATAAGCTCCGCGAGCGCGGCTTCCGCGTTGAGAGCCTGGCCCGTATCGCCGATATGGACTGCGACACCGGCGAGATCACCTTCGCCTAAGCGCGCAACACAAGCGATTGGTATGCGATGTGACAAAGGGACTTTCCCTTTGTCACATTTTTTGTATGAGGGGAGGTGCTGATATGGACGAGAACAAGATGGGATGGCGCGAGTATGCGCGCTATGCCGAGATGTCGGTCGAGGAGTTGGCACGCGACTGCGAGGTTCAGGTGTTTCGCGCGACAGGTCCGGGCGGTCAGGGCGTGAACACGACGGACTCGGCGGTGCGTATGAAGCATGGGCCCACGGGGATTGTTGTGACGGCGCGCGAGAGCCGTAGCCAGTTTCAGAATCGTGCGAGCTGTCTGCGCAAACTGCGGGCGGAGCTAGAGCTTCGCGGTCGTCCGCCGCGCCGTCGCGTAAAGACCAAGGTGCCCCAGCGCTCGCGTCAGCGCAGGCTCAACGACAAGCACTTCAACGCCATCAAAAAGGCCAACCGCCGCAAGCCGGACAGCGACGAGTAGATTTCCCCCATAAGTTGCGGTGAAATAGGGATTGTTTGGGCTGCCAGAGCCGCAAAAGTCTCTATTTCACTGCAACTTATGGGGGCTAGCGGGTGGGGCGCCAGACTTGGAGAGCGGCGGTCAGGATGTCCACCTCGATGCGGGAGGCGACGATGGGCTCGCCGTCGGCTTGGATGGGGTAGTTGGGCTCCTCGAAGGTGAGTTCGGCATGGCGGCAGCGGCGCATGCGCACCGGCGGCAACTTGGTGTGATGGCCGTCCTTGGCCGAAAGGAACATAGGCAGGGCGACAGCGCGGGGCACGGGGCCGCACGCGTAGCAAACGTCGAGGATGTCGTCGCAGGGGTCGGCGTCGGGGCAGATACGATAGCCCGAGCCATAGGTGGGGCCCAGCTGGATGGCCATGATAATCGCCCGCACGCGCTCGGCGGGCGCGCCGTCAAAGCTAACCGTCATGGGGTAGTTGCGGTAGCGCAGGCCAAACTGCTCCAGACCCGAGAGGGTGTAGAGCGGAGCGCCGGTGAGCCCTGTCTTTTTTCGTAGCTCGGTGGTACCTAGGCCGATGGCGGCATCAATGCCGACGGAGAGCGTCTGGTCATAAAACTCGACAGTTGCCTCGCCGCTGCCGCTTGCGGGGTTCCAAGAGCGAATGCGCCCAATGTCCTGACGCTGGAGCTTGCAGGTGAGCAGCGCGCCAACATCCTTGCCGGAGAAATCGTCAATACCGAGGGTCTGGGCAAAATCGTTACCGGAGCCCACGGGCAGGACGGCAAGCGCTGGTCGGACTGCCTCTTCCTGCGCCATGAGCCCGTTGACGACCTCGTGGATTACGCCGTCGCCGCCGAGTGCGATAACCGTGCGGTAGCCCTGGGTCTGCGCGGCAAGTTCTTTGGCGTGCCCCATGTGTTCGGTCAGCACCAGGTCAAACTGGGATGAGCGCGCGGTCATGTCCAAAAAGCGTTGTAGGCGCTCGGCCACTTCGCGCGCCGCGCCCGACTGGGCGGCGGGGTTGGCGATGATCAACGTGCGACCAAAATCTGTTGCGTGCATGGGGCGACTCCCGGCGTATGGCGTGACGGTGCGGTCACGCTCGGGTTACGTTGCCCCGGATTGTGGCTGCACGGCGAATACTTGCGTCTACTCTATCAGGTCGTTGTGGCGCTCGATAGCCTCCGCCACCGTGCCGCCCTCGTCATCAATGAGCGAACGGCGCTTGGGCGAGATAATGCGCTGGGCAGGATATACGCCACGGTGCCCGCCGGCAAGGTAGCTGATAAACGCAACGATGACAAAGAACCCGGCCGCCGTGCCGTGGAATAGGTCGATGGCCATCATGCAGGTGGTGATGGGCACGTTGAGGCCGGCGCAGAACACGCCGAGCATGCCGAGGGCCGCCAGAAAGCTGGGGTCGATGCCGGCAAGGCAGCCGATCCAGCCGCCAAGCGCAGCTCCGATGCCAAACAGGGGCGTGACCTCGCCGCCCTGGAAGCCTGCGCCCAGGGTGAGCGCCGTCACGACGAGCTTGATGGCCGCGTCGGCGAGGGTCGTGTTGCCGGCGAAACCGGCGCCCGAGAGCCAGGTGGCAAGGCCGGCGTACTTCCAGGCATCGAGTGCCGCGTAAGCCGCGAGCACCACGAGTGCACCCACGAGGGCGCGAACAAGATAGTTGGTGATAAAGTGGCCGTAGAGGCTCTTGACGGTTCGAACCGACCAGGCAAAGAGGCGTGCCGTCAGTCCAAAGACAATGGCGCTGACGACGACGATGGCAACCGTTCGGGGCGTCATATCGGGGACGCTGGCGATGACGTTCGTCTCGTACTCGGTGCCCAGGGCAAGCGACGTAAAGTAGCCGGTGAACGAGGCGACGAGGCAGTAAATGCCGGCGGTGTAGTCGATCTTGCCGATAAAGCACATCTCCATGCCAAAGAAAGCGCCGGCGAGAGGCGAGCCGAATACGGCGCCGAAGGCAGACGAGATGCCGGCGAGCATGAGGTCGTGATGGTCGTGCTTTTTGAGATGCGCCAGGTTCGAGATGTTGCTGGCGATGGTGCCGCCGATCTGCACCGCAGCGCCCTCGCGTCCGGCCGAGCCGCCCGTCAGGTGCGTGAGCGTTGAGCAGACGAAGGTGAGGACCGCCATGCGGGCGTGAATGAGGCGGGTTCCCAGGGCGGAATCGATGACCAGGTTGTTGCCGCGTTTGGCGGCGAGGCCGTGGTTCTTATACACCCATGCGGTGGCGACACCCACGGCGGGGAGCAGGGCGTAGATCCACGCATGGTGCTCGCGATAGTCGGTCGCGATATTCAGCGAGGCTAAAAATGCCCAGGCGGCAACACCCATGGCGAGTGAGGCGATCACGACGAGCACGAGCAGCTTGGCGCTCGCGAGCAGATTGCGGGCGTTACGGCGCGTGTCGGCGGCCAAGAGATGCTCAGAGCGGGCGAGCTGATGCCTGCCGGCCATGATGACGTCGTTGAGGGAGAAGAAGCCTCCCTCATCGAGCGGCAGGGAGTTGTCTTGCTCTTCGCTTTCGCTGTCTGATGTGTCGGTAAAAGCCATGGTGTCCTTTTCTTTGGTTGCAACGCAAGCATTATAGAGCGTGACAAACGCGTCAAGCCGGTGGGTTGGTTTCGGTTCTGTTTCGTGCCCTGTAACCGACAGGTGTATTCGCGAGTGCAGACCGTCTCGCGGTTGAGCGGCGGGGGATTATACTGAATAAAACATAAAGAATCGGCGCCCTTGTTACGCGCCGCGATCTGTAAGAGGTGCATATGGCAGAGAAGCTCATTCCGTTGGAGGTCGCGCAGGCAATCGTCTTGTCGCGTGTGAGTCCGACCGGGGTTGTCGAGATTCCCGTGTGGCAGGCGGCCGGTCTTCCCTTGGCTGAGGACGCTGTGGCCGATATCGACATCTCGCCATTTGCTAACAGCGCCATGGACGGGTATGCCGTACGCGCCGCAGATCTTGCTACGGCGTCAACCGATGCGCCGGTGACGCTTTCCGTTATTGGCCACGAGGCGGCGGGCCATGTGTTTGAGGGCACGATTGGCGCGGGCGAGACGGTCCGTATCATGACGGGTGCACCGGTGCCAGAGAGTGCCGATGCCGTGGTGAAGTACGAGATCGTCGACGTGCTCGACGGCGATGGCAACGAGGGCTCGCACGTCCGCTTCTCGGCGTCGGCTAAGGTGGGGGAGAACGTTCGCTCTGCTGCCGAAGAAGCCCATGCCGGCGACGTCGTGATGCACGCTGGCGAGGTTGTGGCCCCGGCAGGTGCGGGCCTGCTGGCAAGCGCCGGATACGCGAGTGTGAAGGTGCACGCTGCGCCACGTGTGGGAATCATCTCGCTGGGCACGGAGCTGGTTGCTCCGAGCGAGCTTCCGGCGCGTGGTCAGATTCGCGATTCCAATTCGTCAGCGCTTATGGCCGAGGCGCTCGATGCCGGTGCCGAGCCCGTGTTCTACGGCATCGCGCCCGACGACGAGCAGGCGATATCCGAGCTCGTACACCGCGCGGTGCGCGAGTGCGATTTTGTCATTACGAGCGGTGGCGCCTCGGCCGGAGACTACGATTACGTGACGGCGCTGGTCCAGCACGAAGGCGAGGTCCTGTTCGATCGCATCTCGATGCGTCCCGGTAAGGCCATCACGTTTGGCCTGCTCGGCAGCAAACCGTACCTGGGGCTTTCGGGCAATCCGGCTGCGGCATACGTGGGCTTTGAGATGCTCGCGCGCCCGGCGATTCGCAAGATGCGCGGGTTTGTCGAGGGCGCTCGTCCTGTGCAACAGGCCACGTTGACGCATGGCGTGAAGAAGCGTCAGGACCGTCGCTTTTATGACCGCGCCACGGTTGCGCGTGATGCCGAGACCGGCGAGCTTATGGTGACCGAGGCGAAGAGCCAAAACTCGGCATTGCTCGGCACGATGCAGCGTGCGAACTGCCTGCTGCGCATTAACGAGGGCCCGTGCGAGTTCGAACCGGGCGATGTCGTGGATGTCGTCCGTGTCGATCTGCCCGAGGGAACGGTGCTGTAGGAGGAGCGCTATGGAGTTAAAGATTTCGATCGTGACGTGTTCTGACACGCGCGATCTTGCCCAGGACGAGGCCGGAGCCGCGCTCGAGGAGCTTATTGCGGCGCAGGGCTGGACGGTCGCGTCACATGTTGTCGTGCGCGACGACGTCGACGAGATTGGCGCGGCTATCGTGGACGCTGCCGACGAGCGCCATGCCCACGTCGTGCTTACCTGCGGCGGCACGGGGCTTTCGATGCGCGACGTGACGCCCGAGGCGACGCGTGCTGTCTGCGACCGCGATGTGCCGGGCATTGCCGAGGTGATTCGCGCGTACTCGATGACTAAGACGCGCCGTGCCATGCTTTCGCGCGCCGTGTGCATGCAACGCGGTCTTACACTTGTCGTAAACTTTCCCGGATCAACCAAGGCGGCCCGCGAAAGCTGGGAGGCAATCGCCGATCAGCTGGAGCATGCAGCCCAGATGACGGCGGGCGGCGGACACGCCAAATAAGTGTTTCACCTGCGGCGGAGCGACCTGAACGGTTGCTCCGCCTTTTTGTTTATGCCTTAAGGGGCGGCG
Source organism: uncultured Ruminococcus sp. (assembly GCA_963604655.1). GTDB lineage: Bacteria > Actinomycetota > Coriobacteriia > Coriobacteriales > Coriobacteriaceae > Collinsella. Next base: position 70,530 of record CAVCRP010000006.1, on the reverse strand, counting down.
TTTTGCAGGCAGCCTGAAAATATATTCTCAGGCGAGAATAATTTCTCACTGCCATTATTCGCGATGAAGTATAATCTGATTACAGAATAAAGCCCGCGGTGGGGTGCCCGGGCACAAGGTCCGAAAGGGTTCAATATGTTCGATATGGTTTCTCGCCGCGGTTTCGTCTCGCTTTCTGCCGCCGCTGCCGCCGGCCTCGGCCTTGCTGGCTGCTCGGGTAACAAGGCATCCAAGCCTGCTGGTTCCGACGCCGGTTCTGCCAAGTCCTCCTCTAAGAAGAAGGCCGTCGAGCTGCAGATCTTCGCCGCCAACTCCCTCGAGAAGGCCCTGCCCGAGGTTCAGGAGCTCTACACCGACCAGACCGGTACCACCTTTGCCGACACGCAGTTCAAGGCCTCTGGCGATCTGGTTGAGCAGATGAAGGCCGGCGCTGCCGTCGACGTGCTCATCACCGCTTCCAAGGGCACCATGGATGACGCCGAGACCGCAGAGCTCGTCGATACCGACACCCGTGAGGATATGTTTGTCAACGACCTCGTGATCATTCGTGCTGAGGGCTCCGATACCAAGGTCGAGGCTATCGCCGACGTCGCGAACTTGGACGGCAAGATCGCCATTGGCGATGCCAAGACCGTTCCGGCCGGCAAGTACGCCAACCAGGCACTGGCTTCCGTGGGCCTCTACACCGGCACCGAGGGCGACGACGGCGAGTACGCTCCCGAGATTGCCGAAAAGGTTGCGCTGGCCGATAAGGTCGGCACCGCTGCCGCCTACGTGTCCACGGGCGACTGCGTGGCCGGTTTTGTCTACAGCTCCGACATCTATCGCTACGACGGCATCGAGGAGGCCTTCGTGTGCCCCGAGGATTCGCACAAGCCCATCGTGTACCCGGGCGCCGTGGCCGAGAGCTCCGAGCATGCCGATGAGGCCAAGGCATTCATCGACTTCTGCGTGTCCAACAAGAAGGCGCAGAAGATTTGGGCTAAGTACGGCTTTGAGCTTTCCGAGTAGTGCGAAACTTCACTGCATAACGATATGCTGTGGGGCGGGCGTTCTTGCGATCGTCCGCCCTTTTTAGATTGAAGCGGCGTGTCCGTGCGCCGTTGCCCTGTGTTTGAGGAGTCGCCCGTGTCAAGGAAAACAATTCGCCTGCTCGCCGCGCTGGTGGCTATTGTCTGCGCGCTGACGGCGCTGCCTGGGGTCGCCCGTGCCGAGGCACTCTTCGCCACTGCCGACGGACGCCAAGCGACCGAGGACTCCGCGCTTATCGATGGTGTCGATTTTGGTCTCAACGCCTTTGAGCGTAACGCCAAGGGCACGGCCCGCTCGTTTGCGGGCCAGCCTGAGGGTTACCGTTTTCCCATCTACAAAAAGACGACGCTCGTGACGGTGACCACGCCTACGAGCATCGTGGTATGGGTCGATGCGCACGCCGCCAAGGAGGCGGGCCTCGATATCGCAAATGCCTCCGATCAAAAGGCGCTTAAGAAGATGCTCGTGGGGCTCGATAAGTCTCACTCCATGGGAGGTGCGCTGCTGGAGGACTCCAAGCTCGAGTGGGTCTTTACTTCGGACAACGAACTGGTGCAGGGAGATTATCGCTATCAGTTTAAGGTGAAGGGCGGCGACGGCGACTACTATACCGTCGTGAATGCCGCAGACGCCGCAAACACTGAGCTCAACCTGGGAGACGGTGCCTTATGGAGTGACAACGCCGCCCTGGTGCCGTATGCGAACGTCTCGACGACGGAGCCGCCCACGCTGGCGGAGCGCGCTCAGACATTTTTTGGCGGCATCGACTACCGCCCGTTTTGGGTGTCCATCAAAACGAGCGGACTTGCCCTGGTAATCGCCTTCGCGCTGGGCCTGTTTGCCGCGTGGAAGACCATGGGTACCACGAGCCGCGTGAAGGGCCTGCTCGATTCGGTCTTTACCATCCCAATGGTGCTGCCGCCCACGGTCTGCGGCTTTTTGCTGCTTATGATGTTCGGTCGCTCGACCGGGGTGGGCCAATGGCTGATCGCACATGGCATCTCGATTGTCTTTACATGGCCGGCGGCGGTGATTTCCGCCGTGGTGGTGTCGTTTCCGCTCGTCTATCGTACGGCGCTCGGCGCCTTCGAGAGCCTCGACACGCAGATGCTCGACGCCGCGCGTACGCTGGGCTGGTCTGAGCGTCGCATCTTCACCAAGCTCATGATGCCTCTTGGTTGGCCCTCCATCGCCGCCGGTACGGTACTCGCCTTTGCCCGCGCCATGGGCGAGTTTGGCTGCACCCTGTTCTTTGCGGGCAACTATGCCGGCATTACGCAGACCATTCCCATTGCGATTTACTTTGAGTGGATGGGCGGCAATACGTCGGTGGCGCTCTTCTGGGTTGTTGTCGTGATCGTTTTTAGCTTCCTGGTCATCCTGTTCATCAACATGTATACGGCGCATTCGCAAAAGTATCGCGAGCGCGGCCTTTCCCGTGCGGAGCGCAAGCAGGCCAAGGAGCTTGCTGGACAGGGCGATTCGCTCGACCCCGTCGGTGGCGATGCCCTGCGTATCGATCGCGAGGCGCTGACCGAGCTTATGCGTGACGACGCGGTCGCGAAGGGAGGTCGATAGGCCATGTCGCTCGTTTTGGATATCAAAAAGCGCTATCCCGGTTTTACCCTCGACATTCAGCTCGAGGCCGGCGAGGAGCGTGTGGCGCTGCTCGGCGCCTCCGGATGCGGCAAGAGCTGCACCTTGCGCTGCATCGCCGGCGTGGAGACGCCCGACGAGGGCAAGATTGTCGTCAATGGCGTGACCTTTTTTGACTCGGCGGTGGGTATCAACCTGTCGCCCCAGGAACGCAAGTGCGCCCTGCTGTTCCAAAACTATCAGCTGTTCCCCAATATGAATGTGGCCGATAACGTGTGCGCTGGCGTCAAGGATGCGGGCGACGCCGCGGCACGCAAGCAGCTTGCCAAGCGCTACCTGGGCATCTTTGGCCTGGCCGACTTTGCCGACCGCTATCCTGCGCGCCTTTCGGGCGGACAGCAGCAGCGTGTGGCGCTTGCCCGCATGGTGGCGGCGCACCCGGGTATCTTCATGTTCGATGAGCCCATGAGCGCGCTCGACGCGTATCTCAAGAGCGCGCTTGAGCAAAACATGCTCGACCTGTTTGATGTATGTAACCGCACCGTGCTCTACGTGAGCCACGATATTGACGAGGCGTGTCGTTTGTGTGAGCGCATCTGCGTGATGCATAACGGGCATGTGGAGGAGATCGGTTCCGTTGAGGACGTGGTCCGCCGCCCGCAAACCCTGGCCGCGCTGCGCCTGACGGGCTGCAAGAATACGAGTCGCGCGCGCAAGATCGGCGACGAGGAAGTTGAAGCCCTGGACTGGGGCATGACTTTCAATATCGGTCGCGAGGTCCCCGATGACGTGGCGTACCTGGGTATTCGCGCGAGCTACTTCCATGTGGACAACCGCGCTGAGCGTGGTCGCAACAGCTACGACCTGCATGTGGCCCGCGTGAGTGATTCGCGTTTTGAGCGCTTGGTGCTGCTAGATGTGCCGCGTGCCGACGCGCCGACGCGCCTGCAGTGGAAGGTCAACAAGGTGAGTGTGCCTGTCGAGGAGTTGCCGCAGGCGGGGGAGACCTTGCGTATGCATTTTGATGCGAGCAGGATCCATCTGGTTTGTCGGTAGTTCGACGTGCGATGTGGCCGGGGATAAAGTCCTCGGCCGCCGCGTTTTGCCGGGTGCCGTTCGCCGAATGACCGGTGACAAATCATTATCAAAGTAGATAATAATTTATTAAACGACGGTGTCTGTCGCTGTCGTACGCGTGTCGGCGGTGTTCGTTTGAATGACGACCGTTGATATAGTTACCTTCGACGAGAAAAGGAGGGCGCGCCGATGCCGCAAATGACATATTCGCGTTGCGTTGCCGCGCGCGCCCTATATATGGCTCGGAGTCGCATATGAGCAGGTATGTTCACGGCTCCGGGAGAGACGACGCACAACTAAATCATCAGCTGCAAAGCAGGTTCCCCAAAATTCCGGGTTTACGCGCGGCTGGGTTTTCGCCACCCACCGCGCAGCAATACCGTAGCTATTCATTTTTGGTTCGAGAGGGGAACCGCCATGGCTGAAGAATTCGATTTCCATCCGATGTGGGAGAGCCTCGGCATGAATCTTGCCGACCACGACATGCTGTTGGGCGCCGTGGGCCAGATGTACGGGGATATGTTCCTGACGCAGAACAATCGCCCCAAGTCCACGTCCTACCTGGATTTTGTTGCCACTAACATCCACAGCGGCCGTATTAAGGAGATGCTCGACAAGAAGGAGGCCGGCGAGGCTACCAAGATCGTCGGTTCGTTCTGCGTCTACGTGCCCGAGGAGATCGTGCTTGCGTGCGATGGCATTCCCGTGGGCCTGTGCTCGGGTGCCGACTGGGCAACGGACAAGGTCGAGGAGCATCTGCCGCGCAACACCTGTCCGCTCATCAAGAGCTTTGCCGGTTTTAAGCTGGGCGAGGTTTGCCCCTACATCGAGTCGAGCGACTTGGTGGTAGGCGAGAACACCTGCGACGGCAAGAAGAAGGCCTACGAGTTCTTTGCCACACAAAAGAACATGTACGTCATGGATATCCCCAACGTGCACGACGAGTCGACGCTCGTGACCTGGAAGGCCGAGGTTAAGAAACTCGCTGCCAAGATCGAGGATGAGTGTGGCGTCAAGATTACGCCTGAGCGTCTGAAGGCCGCCATTCACGCCGTCAATGAGAAGCGTCGTGCCCTGCAGCGTTTGGCTGCGACCCGCGCTGCCGACCCGGCACCTATCAGCGGTCTCGATAGCCTACTGACCGTGCAGGCCGCCTTTATGGACGACACGCCGCGCCTGACCGGTGCCATCAACGATATGGCCGCCGAGTGCGAGGGGCGCGTCGCCAACGGTGAGGGCGTGGCGCCCAAGGGCACCAAGCGCATCCTGTACACCGGTACGCCTATGGCAGTGCCCAACTGGAAGCTGTTCAACCTGATCGAGAAGGCTGGCGGCGTCGTGGTGGGCGAGGAGTCCTGCACGGGTTCGCGTTACTACAAGGACCTGGTCGACGAGTCCGGAGAGACGGTCGACGAGATGCTCGACGCTATTGCCGAGCGCTACTTTAAGATCAACTGCGCCGTCTTTACCCCCAACGACCAGCGTATGAAGGACATCGTGCAGATGGCGCGCGACCTGCATGCCGACGGCATCGTCGACGTTGCCCTACAGTTCTGCACACTCTACGAGATGGAGTCCTTCGCCGTGGAGAAGGCCGCCGAGGAAGCCGGCATTCCGTTTATGCACATCACGACCGACTACGCCGGCGAGGACGCAGGCCAGCTGCAGACGCGCATTGAGGCGTTCTTAGAGACGATTTAGGGCAATCGGGTCGCGCGGCGCCATTCGCTGAGGGGGCCGCGCGACCTGCGCGCTCGTTGCCTACGATTTCACGAAGGGGAGCGCTTTATTACGTTAAATAAACCTACTGAATAGATAGGTCTATAGTCCCGCGGAAGCGCATCGCGGGCAAGGCAGCTACAGCGAAAGGATTATCGAGTCTATGCACCCTGCGGTTCAAGTTGACCAGCTCAAATTCACGTATCCCGGCTCTGAAAAAACGATTCTTGAGGATGTTTCCATGCGGGTCGATGAAGGCGAATTCGTCTGCATCCTCGGGCAATCTGGTTGCGGCAAGTCGACGTTTCTGAGGCTTTTGGCCGGACTCGAGACTCCAACGGGAGGATCGATCTCCATGTTCGGAGAGACCATCAAGGGCGCCGGTCCCGATCGCGCGGTGGTGTTTCAAGATTACGGGCTTTTTCCCTGGATGACAGCAGGCAAGAATATCGTGCTCGCCCTGAAGCAGAAGTTTCCCGATACGGACAAGGCGGAGCTGAAGGCCAAGGCACTCGAGATGCTGGAGGCCGTGGGATTGTCGCCCGACGTGTTCGATAAGTTGCCCAAGGAGCTGTCGGGCGGTATGAAGCAGCGTTGCGCCATCGCCCGCGCGTTTGGAATGGATTCGCCCGTCATGCTCATGGACGAGCCATTCGGCGCACTCGATGCCGTCACCCGCGCTCGTCTGCAGGACCTTCTTTTGGAACTGTGGAACAGGCAGGAGCAAAGGAAGACGGTGTTCTTTGTGACTCATGACGTGGATGAGGCATTGTTGCTTGCTTCGAGAATCATCGTGTTCGGTCAGTCGCCCGCCCACGCCATCTATGAGTGCCGTATCGACCCGGATCAGCATAGATCCCGCGAAGGGCTGTTCGAGAGTTCCGTGCTCATGGGTCTTCGCAACGATCTGATCCGTCATATGAATTTGGATATCAACGGGCGTATTGATTAGCCCGCTGCATATAGGAACGAATACGTCATGCAAGAGAAAGGAAAACGTTCCATGACATCCATTAACCAGCCGTTGAGCCGCCGTAGCCTGTTCGCGGGATTGGGCCTTATCGTCTCGTCTGCGACTCTGTCGGGCTGTGGCGCCTCGGGCGACACGGGCTCTTCCAAGGAAAAATCATCGTCTGCCGAAAAGCCCGAGGTCTCCCAGATCAGCTGGGGCCGCGCCAACAGCGGCAATATCTTTGTCACGCTCGCGCAGGACAAGGGCTATTTTGAGGAGTATGGTCTCGAGGTGACCGAGAACCCCGTCGCTAACGATACGGATGCCATGGCGGCTCTTACGTCGGGGAAGGTCGACGTTACCTCCAACCAGGGTACGGTGGGTCCGCTCCAGCAGGTCGCGGCTGGCGAAGACCTCACCATCGTCGGCGGCTACATGCTGCAGGGCATGTACCTGATCGCCAAGAAGGGGACCAAGTGGAATGGAATCGACGATCTGGTCGGAAAGCGCATCGCCCATAAGGTGCCCCAGATTCCCATCTGCTATGCGATGCTCGAGGCCGGGCACGATCCCATGAAGGACATCACTTGGGTTACTACGGACACGTCTGCGGACCGTCTGGCGGCGGTCGTGGCCGGCGAGGCCGACTACGGATACATGTCCGGCGACATGCTGTACTCCATTAGCCAGAATGACGACGTCGACATCGTCGTATACGCCGATGAACTTATGCCCGCCTATGGTTGCTGCCGCATGAACATGCGCACGGACTTTGTCAAGGACAATCCCATTACGGTCAAGCTACTTCTCAAGGCTCTTCTGCGTGCCGAGGCGTATTTCCAGGCTAACAAGGACGAATCCGTTTCGATTCTGGCCAAGCAGCTCAACACCTCTGAGGACTACGTAGCCGCCTATCTTAAGAACGACCATTATAAGATTTCGATCGATCCGGTTCACAACCAGGTTCTCAAGACGTGGGATGTTATGAAGCAGATCGACTTTGTGTCCGGCGAAGCCAAGAATATCGATGTTGAGAAGCACATCGATATCTCGTTCTACAAGAAGGCGCTGGACGAGGTCATCGACGAGCACGGTGACGAGTACCCCGACTGGTGGAAGAACCGCCAGGAGTTCTTCGAGCAGTACAACGCATAAAGGTCTTCACATGCCAAAGAAACTGATCGGGTTTATAAAAAGCTATTGGATCACAGCGCTGGTTTTTGCCGCGATGGTCGGGGTCTACGCCGTTATCAGCGAGTTCAAGCTGCTCAATGCACTGCTGTTTCCACCGATTCCCAAAATCGTCGAGGCTTTTCTGTCTAATGTCGACGTCATGCTGCTTAACCTGGTGTCGTCGTTTCAGCTGCTTGTTCCCGCCGTTATTATTGCCACCGTTATCGCTCTCATCATAGGCATCGCCTTGGGCTCAAATAGGCGGGTCCGTACTGTGTTGCATCCGGTCGTCTACACCGTCAGCGTGGTCCCGTCGATCTTGTTGTCGCCGTTTGCCCTGTTGATAGCGCCTGATTTTCGTTCTGCCTCGTTGTTCTTGGTCGTGTTCGGAACCATTTGGTCGACGCTGTTCGCTACCATCACGGGCATTCAGACGATCGATAAGCGCTATCTGGACAACGCCGCGGTCCTGGGGCTCACGAGATTCAAGCGACTCTTCAAGGTAGTTCTGCCGGCCGCGAGCCCCTCGATTCTGGCCGGTTTTGTCAACTCCTTGCGTGGCTCATTTGTGATCCTGGTCTATGCCGAGATGTACGGTGCCCAATACGGCATGGGGTTCTTCGTCAAGAAGTATACGGAATACGGCCTGTATGCAGAGGCGTGGGCAGGTTTCATCTTTATGGTGATCGTGCTGGTCGTTGTGATGCAGTTGTTTGAACGCGTGAAAGAGCGCTTGCTCAATTGGACAATCGATTAATAGAAAATTGTTTGTGAGGAATATGGTATGAAAATCACAAAAGTCGATGTTCTTCTGTTGGAAGAGCATCCGCAGGATAATCCCAATTGGAGTCCGGTCTTGTGCCGCGTCTATACCGATGAGGGAATTTATGGTGACGGCGAGGGGGCGATGGCCTACAATACCGGCGCTAAGGGCACATGGAGCGCGATCCAAGAATATGCCCAGAAAATCATCGGGATGGATCCGCTGGATCACGAAGTGATCTGGGAAAAGCTCTATAAGTCGACGTTTTGGGCTCAGAACGGCGGCCCTACGGAGTTCTCGGCCATATCTGCAATCGATGTGGCCCTGTGGGACATCAAGGGCAAGGCCTTCGGTGTGCCGGTGTGGCGCCTTTTGGGTGGCAAGCAACGCGAGTCGCTGCGCTGCTATGCGAGCCAGCTTCAGTTTGGCTGGGGCGACCATAAGGAATCGCTCCGTACGATCGATGAGTATGTTCACGCTGCCGAGCTGGCGCTCGCCGAGGGCTACGACTGCATCAAGTACGACTTTTTCACCTATGACGAGAAACCTGGCGTGAACTTCACCCACGAGGACACGACTCGACTGCTCTCGCCCCGGATGCGCAACCTTGTCGTCGGCCGTCTTGCCGCCGTGCGCGAGGCTGTTGGTCCCAATGTCGATATCATCGTGGAGAATCATTCCAACACCGATGCACAAAGTGCCGTGCAGCTTGCCCATCTGATGGAACCCTATGATGTTTTTTACTTCGAGGAGCCCTGCACGCCCAATCCCAAGATGAACAAATACGTGCACGACCATATCAACATGCCCGTCTCGCAGGGGGAGCGCCTCTACAGTCGCTGGCAGTATGCTCCCTATTTCGAGAATGGATCCGTCCAGCTCATTCAGCCCGATCTGGGAAATTGCGGAGGTATCACCGAGGGTAAGAAGATCTGCGATATGGCTCACACCTACGATGTGGGCGTTCAGGTCCATGTGTGCTCGAGTCCGTTGCTCACGGCGGCCTCGCTACAGCTTGAGTGTGTGATTCCCAATTTCACGATTCACGAGCATCACGTTTACAATCGATTCGATTACGTTAAACGTCTGGTGGTCAATGACTATCAGCCCGTGAACGGCCGATTCAAGATCCCAGATGCACCGGGTATCGGAAACGAGATCAGCAAATATGCCTTTGAGCACGGTATAAAGGCAGAAGTGAAATAGATTGCAGGCCTTGGGGGCCGCCTTTGCCCCCAAGGCATCCATGAGGTTCGTCGCTGGACACGGAGTGAAATTCCGTTTTCCGGGATCGTGGCCTATCGGAGGGGAGATAACGTCATGCTAACCATCGAGGAGCAGCCGCTGCCCAGCTCGTTTGAGGAGTTCAACGAGCAACGCAAGGCGGCGTTTATTCGCGTCAAGGATTATAAGCAGGCGGGTAATCGCCTGGTCGGCTTTCTGTGCAGCTATACGCCGCTCGAGATTATCGATGCCGCGGGCGCTGCAAGTGTGGCCTTGTGCGGTACATCCGACGAGGTGATTCCCGAGGCCGAGAAGGTGCTGCCGGCAAACCTGTGCCCGCTCATCAAGTCGACCTACGGTTTTGCCTACTCGCAAAAGTGCCCGTTTACGTACTTTAGCGACATGATCATCGGCGAGACCACCTGCGACGGCAAGAAGAAGATGTACGAGCTGCTCAATGAGCTCAAGCGCACGTACATTCTGCATCTGCCGCAGGGCCGTGACCGTGCCTACGAGCGCGAGGGCTGGTACGAGGAGTGCCGTCTGCTCAAGGAGGAGCTCGAGAACTTCTACGGCATCACGATTACCGATGACGACCTACGCGCTGCCGTGCGCCGTCGCAACCGTCTGCGTGCCGCCCAGCTCGAGATGTTTGCAATGCAGGCCAACCAGCCGGCAGCCATGAGCGGCGTCGACCTGATGAGCACCATGTTCGCCGGTACGTTTAGCTTTGATATCGAGGCCTATACGCAGCAGCTGGAGCAAAAGGTCGCCACGTTGCGCGAAGCCTACGAGGCCGGCGAACGCCCGGTTGCGGCAGATGCCAAGCGCATCTTGATCACCGGCTGCCCCGTGGGCGGCGTGATCAACAAGATCGGCCGCACCATCGAGTCCAACGGCGGCGTGGTCGTGTGCATGGACGACTGCTCGGGCGAGCGTACGGCTGCCATGATGATCGACCCCGATGCGACTGATATTCTGCGCGCCATTGCCGATCGCTACATTGACATTAACTGCTCGGTCATGACGCCCAACGACGGCCGCATGGACAATACGCTGGCCATGTGCGAGAAGTACCACGTCGATGGCGTGGTCGAGAGCGTGCTGCAGGCGTGCCACACCTTCAACGTGGAGAGCGCCCGTATGCAGGAGGCCGTTGAGGGTGCGGGCATTCCGTACATGAAGATTGAGACCGACTACAGCAACGGCGACATGGGCCAGATCGAGACCCGAATCGCCGCCTTTATCGAGACGCTCTAGCTTCCTCAGGCACCGGATCTTGCCCCTCAAACCGTCGCTTGCGTACCAAAGTACGCTGCGCTCCTCTTTCGGGGCAATCTCCGGCACCTGAGAAACCTAGAGCTAAGGCGCCTGAGCGTGCCACTATCTTTGATGTTTAGATTGGGAGAGAGCCATGATGGGGATCGGGATCGATATCGGGTCTACGGCGGCAAAGGCTGCCGTGGTCGATGGAGAGGGTTCGGTGGCGTGGACGTGTGTGCAGCCAACCGGGTTCTCCTCGGTCGACGCGGCCGAGCGCCTGCGCGCGGAGCTTGTTGCGGCCGGCTATGACGTGGCGGCCGATGACGTGCGCGTGGTCGCGACCGGCTACGGTCGCGTCGCGGTGCCCTACGCCCACAAGGTCGTGACCGAGATCACCTGCCACGGGGCCGGCGCTGTGCGTCTTTTTGGCGACCACGGCACCGTGATCGACGTGGGCGGCCAGGACACCAAGGTCATCCAACTTAAAGCGGGCCGCGTGGCCAAGTTTGCCATGAACGACAAGTGCGCTGCCGGCACGGGACGCTTTCTGGAGATCATGGCCGACCGCCTGGGTATTTCCCAGCAGCAGATGGCCGACCTTGCCCGCTCTGGCGAGCCTACCAAGATTAGCAGAATGTGCACGGTCTTTGCCGAAAGCGAGGTCATTAGCCTGATCGGTCGCGGTGAGCCGCGCGAGAACATCGCGCGGGGCGTGATCGAGAGCGTCGTGTCGCGCGTGGCCACTATGGCCGGGCAGGCGGTGGGTGCTCCATACTACCTGACTGGCGGCCTGTGCGAGAACGCTTACGTTGTGGAGCGGCTGGGCGCACTGCTGGGGTCTCCGGTGACCACCTCGCCCCAGGCTCGCTTCGCCGGCGCGATCGGTGCGGCTATTCGCGCGCAGGCACTCGCGTAAGGGGGCAGGTCCGTTGCGCATCCTCAACATCTCGGCCCAAAAGCCCGATAGCACGGGAAGCGGCACGTATCTCGCTGCACTGGTGGCCTCGCAAATTGCTGCGGGCCACGAGGCAGCGGTGCTGTGCGGTGCTGCGCCCGGGGACACGCAAGGGGAGCTCGACCCCGCCGCGCGCGTGTTCACCGTGCCGTTCGAGACGCCGGAGCTGCCGTTTCGCATCTGCGGCATGTCGGACGTGATGCCCTATCCCTCGACTCGCTACCGCGATCTGACGCCTGCGATGGCGGTAGCCTTCGAGCAGGCCTTTGGCACGGCAATCGACCATGCCGTCGCCGCCTTCAAGCCCGATGCCATCATCTGCCACCACTTGTACTTGCTGTGCGCCCTGGTGCGCGAGCGCGTGCGGGGGATTCCCGTGTGCGGCGTGTGCCATTCGACCGATATTCGGCAGATGCGGACCCATGGACTTGCCCATGATCGCATTGTCGTGGCGGTCCGCCGCCTCGATGCCGTCTTTTCGCTTCATGCCGAGCAGACAGAGGAGATTGAGCACGTCTATGGCGTTGACCCGTCGCGTATCCACGTGATTGGAACGGGCTATGACCACCGGGTGTTTTGCCGTGATGTGCAGGCGGCAAAGGTGACCGGGTCGCTCGTCTTTGTGGGCAAGGTGTGCGTTAAGAAGGGCGTCGAGTCGCTGATGCGCGCGATGGGGCGCTTTGGCGAGGACTCTGATGCGGCGTACAAGGTGCGCCCGAGCCGGCTGGTGCTGGTGGGTGGCCATGGCGATACGGATGAGTATGGGCGTATCGCCCAAGCTGCTGGGGATTCCCCCGTGCCGGTGGAGCTTACCGGCCGCCTGAGCCGCGATGAGCTGGTGCGTGCTTATCGCGAGGCCGAGGTGTTTGTGCTGCCGTCCTTTTACGAGGGGCTGCCGCTGGTGCCGATCGAGGCGATGGCCTGCGGATGCAAGGTCGTCATGACTGATCTGCCCGGCGTGCGTCCATGGCTCGAGGCTGCCTTGCCCGGCGCGCCCGTAACGTGGGTAACGCCGCCGCGCATGACGGATGTCGATACGCCCGATGTGCGCGATTGTCAGCGGTTTGAGCATGCACTGGCGGACGCCGTGGCCCTGTCGCTCGCGGAGCCCATTTCGACCTTTGACCCATCTGCGGTTTCGTGGGATGCCTGCTGGGCGCGTATACTGGAGCAGTTGTCAAACTTGAAAGGAGGTATCGATGGATAAGGATCAGATTAGGCTCACGTCTATGACTGCTGCGAGCGGTTGAGCCGCTAAGTTGGCTCCCGGAGCCCTCGCCCAGGTCCTGGGCGACCTACCCAATGTGCATAACGACAACCTGCTCGTGGGATTCGATACCTCCGACGATGCGAGTGTCTTCCGCGTTGGCGAAAACCTGGGACTCGTTCAGTCTATCGACTTTTTCCCGCCGATGGTCGACGACCCGTTCCTGTTTGGCCAGATCGCCGCAGCCAACTCGTTGTCGGACATCTACGCCATGGGCGGTACGCCGAGCCATGCCATGAACCTGCTGTGCATTCCCAGCTGCCTGGGCGTTGAGGTTGCGGGGCAGATTTTGGCGGGCGGCGCCGATAAGTGCGTTGAGGCCGGCTGCACCATCGCGGGCGGCCACACCATCAACGACGATGAGCCCAAGTACGGCCTGTCCGTGAGCGGCTTTGTCCCGCTCGACCGCATGCTCGCCAACAGCGGCGCGCACGTGGGCGATGCCCTACTGCTGACCAAGGCGGTCGGCTCGGGCATTATCACCACGGCCATTAAGGGCGAGCTCATCGAGCAGGATGAGGCCGCAGCGATGTTCGACTCGATGCGCACCCTCAACGAGGCGCCGATTCGCTTGGCTGAGGGACTTGAGCTTCACGGCTGTACCGACGTTACGGGCTTTGGCCTGATCGGGCATGCGTGCGAGATGGCTGAGGGCTCGGGTGTGCAGATTGAGCTTGCGTCTGGGGCGGTGCCGCTCTTTGACCAGGTGCTCGACATGGCGCGCCTGGGCATTATCCCCGCCGGCGCCTACCGCAACCAGGATTTCTTTGGTCCGCGCGTGACGGCTGACGATGACCTGGAGCCGGGCATGCTGGATGCGCTGTACGATCCGCAGACTTCGGGCGGCCTGCTCATCGCGGCGCCCGCCGCCGATGTGGATGAGCTTGCGCGCCGCTTGCATGCCGAGGGTCGTATCGCTGCCGTCGTCGGTCGCGTGTGCGAGCCGGAGCCGGGCGGTCCCGCTGTTCGTGTTGTACGTTCGTTGTAATCGTTAATTTGACCGCCGCGTTCTGGGGCGGTCTCATTCGAAAGGAATAACTATGTCTACCAAGATTGAAGTCAATGCCATGGGCGATGCCTGCCCGCTGCCCGTCGTCAAGACGCTCAAGGCTCTGAAGCAGCTCGAGGGCGAGGGCGCCGTCGTGACCTCGGTCGATAACGAGACCGCCGTCAAGAACATTTCCAAGATGGCGCAGGAGAAGGGCTGCACAGCCTCGGTCGAGAAGGTCGCGGACGCTGAGTGGCACGTGACCGTCGCGACCGCCGGCGCCGTTGCCGTGGCCGATCCCGAGCAGGACGGCGCCGCCTTCTGCGACGCCAGCGCCGGCAAGGGTAAGCTCGTCATCTCCGTCTACACCGACTGCATGGGCCGCGGTGACGACGAGTTGGGTCATAAGCTCATGAAGGCCTTCATCTTTGCCGTGACGCAGCAGGAGGAGTTGCCCACGACCATGCTGTTCTACAACGGCGGCGCCAAGCTTACCGTCGAGGGCTCGCCGGTACTCGATGACCTGAAGGGCCTGGCCGAGCAGGGTGTCGAGATTCTAACCTGCGGCACCTGCCTCGATCACTTTGGCATTAAGGACCAGCTCGCGGTGGGCGAGGTCACCAACATGTACGTGATCGTGGAGAAGATGGAGCAGGCCGTGCGCGTCGTGCGCCCGTAGCTCATTGGATGGGATTGCCATGAGGGAAAAGCGCCCGGCGCTGGTCATCACGTTTCCCACTACAGCTGCCGCCATGGGGTGCGAGACCCTGTGCGTCGAGCGCGGCCTTCCCGGGCGCACGATTCCCGTGCCCGGGGAGGTCGCGGCCGGCTGCGGCCTGGCGTGGAAGGCCCTGCCTGCGGATGAGGACCTGCTGCGCGACGAGCTTGCCGCAGCCGGCATCCCCACCGAGGGCTTTACCGTGATCGACATGTGGGAGGTCGTGCGATGATCTACCTGGATAACGCGGCGACGACCATGCACAAGCCGCAGGCGGTCGTCGATGCCGTGACGCAGGCGATGTGCTCGCTCGGTAATGCCGGGCGCGGCGCCACGTCGGGTGCACTCGATGCAGCGCGTACCATCCACGGCTGCCGCGCCAAGCTTGCGCGCCTGCTGGGTTGCCCGCGTGCCGACCATGTGTGCTTTACGCCTAACTCCACAGCGGCGCTCAATACGGCCATCAACGGCGTGGTGCGCCCCGGCGACCGCGTGGTCACGACGGTGCTCGAGCACAACTCCGTGTTGCGTCCGCTCAACCGTCTTGCGGCTGAGCGGGGCGTGACCGTTGAGCATGCCGGTTGCGATGAGAACGGCGTGCTCGACTATGACGAGCTTGAGCGCCTGGTCGCGCTGGGCACGCGCGCCGTGGTGGTGACGCATGCTTCCAACGTGACTGGCAATGCCGTTGACGTTGCGCGTGTGGCTGCCATGGCTCATGCGGTGGGCGCGCTCGTGATTGTCGACGCTTCGCAGTCTGCCGGTGCGGCGAATATCGACATGCAGGCCATGGGACTCGACATTGTGTGCTTTACCGGCCACAAGGGGCTAATGGGCCCGCAGGGCACCGGTGGCCTGGCCGTGGCAGAGGGTGTCGACGTGGCCCCATGGGCCATGGGCGGCACGGGCGTGCACAGCTTCGACGCGCTGCAGCCCATGGAGTGGCCCACGCGCTTAGAGGCCGGTACGCTCAACGGCCACGGCATCGCCGGCCTTTCCGCAGGCCTTGACTTTATCGAGGCTCAGGGCGGAGTCAAGGCGATTGCTGCTCACGAGCGTGAGCTGGCCGACCGCTTCCTGGCTGGCGTACGCGAGATTTCGGGCATTACGCTCTACGGCGCCTTTGACCAGCCGATGCGCTCGGCGATTGTGTCGCTCAACGTGGGCGATGTCGATTCGGCCGAGATCTCGGATGCGCTCATGCAGGGGTGGGGAATTGCGACGCGCCCCGGCGCCCATTGCGCCCCGCTTATGCACCACGCGCTGGGGACCGAGCGTCAGGGCGTGGTCCGATTCTCGTTTGGCTACTTCAACACGGTCGAAGAAGTCAACACGGCGATTGAGGCGCTGCGCGATTTGAGCCACGATTAGACCAACCTTTTGCGCCCCTTGATAAACCGTTTACGCAACCGACCCGCAATATCGCTCATATAGGGTAATGTGAAATGATGGACCACACTGGGTCCTCGGTATCTTTGCGAATTGCGGGAAGGTTCCTATGAACAGGATCACTGCTGCCCTCTATAGGTTTTTAGTCGTCTATCTTTCGGTTGCGATGGTCGTGACCTCGATACCCCTTGCGCCCAGCACGGCCTATGCCGATGATGCCGGGGCGCCTGCTGTCGAGAGCGAGGCCCAAGAGACCGACTCGGGTTCTGACGCTGATGCCGATGCGGTCGATGACGCATCATCGACCGATGAGGGCGGCTCATCTGCGTCTTCCGACCAAACGAATAATGCTCAGGATGACTCATCCAACGCGGCATCCGACACTCCCGGGACGAGTCTGGCGCAGGATCTCGCAGGTGCCGCGACCAACTCCGATGCTGCAAAGAGTTTGGCTGCTACGGCGGAACCCTCGTCCGATGACAGCGAAGTCGATGCCCTCGTGTACGAGGACCCAACGGTCTATGAGTATGCCAAGCTTATGCCGAACGGCTATGTGTATCCGTGTGATGCTAGCGGAAGCGTTACGGTAGAGATTGATGGAAACGATCCGCACGAGAACTCTGTCGACGGTAAATTGGTAACCAACCTGATCGTTGATTACGGAGCGGATAGGGTCCCTGGATATATTTGTGAGTACTCCTCCAATCTGCGTTCGGTGCGTTTTGAGAACAGCTCTATTTCTTCAATTGGACTACGCGCATTTGCTGGGTGCACGAATCTCTCCGATATCAGCTTTTCCGGTATGACCATTGGGGGCATCGAAACAGAAGCGTTTTCTGGGTGCGGATCGCTTACGAGCCTGAACATTAACGACGTTGCCGCTATCGGCTCGATGGGTGAAGCCGCGTTTGCCTGGAGCGGGCTGCGATCTACGGGGCTCGACAAGGTCGTTGGCCTCAGTTCGATTCCTGAGAACGCTTATAATGCCTGCAGTGCTCTGACCGATACCGGTCTGGGCGGGAACACATCCATCACATCAATCGGCGTTAATGCGTTCAAAAATTGCTCTCGCCTTGCGACGACGGGACTCGAGAGCAATACGACGATCGAGACGCTCCGCGAAGGTTGCTTTTCTGGGACCAATATGAGCGGCGGGCTGATGCTGCCCCTTAATTCCAAGATCGAAGAGTTACCGAGCCGTGCGTTCTATGGCTCTAAGCTCGAAACCGTGTACCTTGGGTGCGACCATGCGGTGCTCATTAATTCCACCACGTTTCCCAAGCAATATATGACTGTCATGGTCCCTGCTAAGATGGTTTCGCAATACGAAAGCGGCCACTCTAAAGAGGTCTGGGAGAGTTGCAATGGCAGCCTGCCCGTCCCCGTGGGCAAGGTGCTCCAAAAGATTAAGGTCTCGCGTGATCCCGACAAGATGGCCTATCAGCAGGGAGAAAAGATCTCGCTCGAGGGCATGAGCATCACGTTTCAATATCCTCATTCGACGATGGATGGCGACTACGAAGCCCTCATGCGGGAAGAGCTCGGCGAGTACCTTACGGCGACTCCCCGCGACGGCGACGTCTTCGATGGCTCGATGGACGGAGAGCCCATACAGCTGGTGTATGACGATGGCTACACGCGCCTTGTCACGTACAGCAAGGGCAACCTGCAGCAGGCGGCCTACGAGTATGCCAAGCTCATGCCCAACTACTATCTGTATCCGTGCGACGCAAACGGAAATCTTACAGTAGAGATTGATGAGAACAACCCGAGCGAGAACTCTGTAGACGGTCGAATGGTAACGAATTTGATTGTCGATTACGGGGTGGATGAAGTTGACGCACAACTCTGCGCCGACTCCACCAATCTGCGCTCAGTGCGCTTTGAGAACAGCTCCATTTCTAAAATTGGACTGCACGCCTTCTATAACTGCCCGAATCTCACCGATATCAGCTTCTCCGGCATGACCATCGGTACCATCGGGAAAGAGGCGTTCTATGGCTGCAAGTCGCTTACGAGCCTGAACATCAACGAGACTGCTACCATCGGCTCGATGGGCGAGGCTGCTTTTGCCGAGAGTGGGCTGGAGTCCACGGGGCTCGACAAGGTTGTTGGCCTCACATCGATTCCCGATAGAGCCTACGACGGCTGCAAAGCTCTGACCGATACCGGTCTGGACAAGAATACCTCCGTTACGTCGATTGGCGTTTGCGCGTTCAGGCACTGCTCGAGCCTTGCCGCCACAGGGCTCGAGAGCAATACAACGGTCGAAACGCTTGGCCACACCTGCTTCTACGGCACCGACTTGAGCGGTGGGCTGACGCTGCCCTATAACTCAAAAATCGAGGAGTTGCCGAAAAAGGCGTTTTACGACACCAATCTCGAGACCGTGTTCTTGGGGTGCAACCATGCGGTGCTCATTGATACCGACACGTTTCCCAAGTACAACATGACGGTCATGGTTCCCGCAAGGATGATTCCAAAGTACAGCAAGGGAGAGCCCAAAGCTGTGTGGGAGAGGTGCAATGGCTGCCTGCCTGTCCCGGTGGGCAAGGTGCTCAAGAGCGTTGAAATCTCGCACGATCCTACCAACATGACCTATGAACCCGGGGACACCATTTCGCTCGAGGGCATGAGCGTCGAGCTCGATTACCCGCATTCGGTATCGATTTGGAACTACGAGGCCCTCATAAAGGAAGAACTCGGCGAATACCTTACGGCGACTCCCTGCGACGGTGATGTCTTTGACGAGTCGATGGACGGACAGCCCATCAAGCTCGTGTATGACGACGGCTATTCGCATTTTGAAACCCGGACCAAGGGCACCTTGCATCTCAAGAAGCCTGCATCGTCACCGCTTACGATCTCCTATGTCCAAGCGAACAATCGGCGCGGATGCAAGCTGTTGGACGGTGTTGAACTGCCCGATGTTTCCGGAGCGATGACGATCGATGCGGGCACCGAGGTCACGCTCGATGCCGGTGCTCTGGGAATGCTCAATGACAATCTTACTTTTAAGGGCTGGTATGATACCGAGACCGAAAGGTACATCTCCAAAGAGGCGGTCTACACGTTTACGCCGGATATAGACCTGTCCCTCGAGGCGCGCTTTAATCTCAAGGACTATGCGGTGCACATCAACGATGCACAGGCGACCGATTCGTCGCAGGATTTTGCACACTTGAGTGTCACTGCTCAAAACTGCTACCGCAATGCCGGCGAGACAGTTGAGCTTTCCGCCGCCACGGATGATGCCCTGTTCTTGGGTTGGTATCTGGGCGAGGGCGATAATGCGTATGCCGTGAGCGACCAGCCCGACTTTACCTATACAGTGGACGAGGAAGACGTGCCCGAGCATTATGACGCATACGGTCCCAAAATCGAGATCACGCCGCGCTACTGCGCCCCGCAGGCGAGCGTGGTGCTGAGTGTGGACGGAGTCGATGAGAACGGACAGCCGCTCGGACAGTTCCTCTCCACTGGCCTGTATGGTATCGGGTCGCGTGTTACGGTCGTAGCGGTCCCGTCGCCCGGCTATGTGTTTGACTATGCGACGGATGCCCTCGGCAACATCGTCTTTACCGGCGACGATGGTCCGTCCTATACGTTTGTACTCGAGGGGGACGTGCAGTACACCGCGCATTTCCGCGAGGCGAATGACCCCGACGAGTCGCTCGCGGCGTTGAAGGCCGCGCTTATCGCCGCGATCACGGCCGCGGCGGTTCTTGCCACCATGTATGGCTTGGGCGAGATCGTCGACCCCATCGCGGCCGATGCGGTGATCGAGATCGGTATGGCCGATAACATTGAGGATGTTGCCGCCGTGGGCACCAAGGTGCTCAAGGAAATCAAGGACATTATCGACGACCACAAGAAGCCTAAGCCTCATGGCGACCATAAGATCGAGATTATTGCCACCGCGCAGCCCGAGGTGGGCGGCGTCGTCACTGGCGGCGGTATCCATTATGAGGGGACGGTCGCCACGCTGGAGGCTGTCGCCAATCCCGGCTATCGCTTCGTATGCTGGAAAGAGAACGGCGTCGAGGTCTCGACATCTCCTCTCAAGACGATGACCATTACGAAAGCGACGCCCGAGGTCGTAAAGATGACGGCCGTCTTTGAGAAAAAAGTCGAGATTACGGCGGTTGCCGAAGCCGATGGCATTCAGGCCGATTTTTCGACCGGCTGCACCGCAAGCCCTGTGACGCAGAGCATTACGCGTGGCGATCGGGCTATGGTCACCGCGAGCGAGGGGCCCGACTATGCCTTTGTGGGATGGTTTGAGGACGGCATCGAGGTTTCGCCCGAGCGTACGTATATCTTTGAGGCCGAGGTCGACCGCCATCTGGTTGCACGCTTCCGCAAGGCGGACAAGACCATTCTGGTAAATACCGATCCCTTCGACAGCGCCGAGGTGCTGTGCGATGGCGTGCCGGTCGTGGACGGTAAGGTCCGCGCGAAGGATGGGGACATCCTCACGTTTACGATGAGGCCCAAGGTGCGCCCCGACAATCCGGAGAAGACGTACCGGTTTGTGGAATGGCGCGAAACCGATGCACAGGGCGTCACGATTGCCAACAAGCAAGAAGTTTGCGAATACCGCGTCAACGGTAATGCGCGGATCGAGGCCGTAATGGACGGCAGGGATACGCATACCGTGCAAGCTGAGTCCGACCCGCTCGAGGGCGGCACCGTTACGCTGAAGCGCGGAGAGACTGCCGGCATGGTGCTCGAGGTTCCCGAGGGCGAGCGCGTGACCGCGGAGGCCACGCCATCCGAGGGCTATATCTTTGACGGCTGGTATCTGAACAACGGCGGCTCGGATACCACGTCGACGCTGGTGTCGAGCGAGCGCTCCTGCACCTTTGAGCCCATGACCGACTGTGTAGTCCAGGCGAGGTTTACGCGTGCCTGCAAGGTGGACGTTGTCGTTGAGCCGGCCGCGGCGATGGCTGGCAAATATATGGTGCATGGCGAGGGCTACTGCATCAAGGGCGAGCCTGCCACGCTGAGCATTGAACTTACGGCCGAGGCGAGCAAACAATTTACCTTTAAGGGCTGGTATGACGCCAAGACGGACCTGCTGCTGGGTACCGACCCGAGCTACCTCGAGTTCTATCCCGAGGACGTGGAATGCACCGTGCGTGCGGTGTTTGAGGAAAACACGTATACCGTGACGGCGAAGGCAAAGAAGACCTTCGTTGAGCGCGGCACGGTGGAGATCGAGGGGCACCCCGGGGCATCTTCGGTCACCTGCGGCTACGGCGACACGGTGATGCTCAAGGCAAAGGCCAACGATGGCTACCGTTTTGACCATTGGAAGGATGACTCCGGCAAGGAGTACGACACCGCCGAGCTGGTCGTTAAGGTTACCAAGAGCGATACCTATACCGCGATCTTTGCCGACTCAAAGCCCGAGGTCATGGTCACGGCCGATTCGTGGCTCGGCGGTACCGTGACGTGCAACGGGACCGTGGTGAAGCCCACGACCGATAAGTTTAAATTAGGGGAGACTCTTCATCTGACGGCCAAGGCCCATCCTGGCTTTTTGTTCCGGGGTTGGTACGTCAATGGTCGCCTGAAGAGCCTTAAGCACGAGACCTCGTTGGTTGCGAAGGCTCGCGGTAAAACCGGGCACTGCGTTATTACCGCGGCCTTTGTGCCTATCGATACCGTCTGCGTGCCCCTCGCCGATCCTGCGGAGGGCGGCACCGTCAAGGCGAGCCGAATCCTTGCCGACCGCGGCGCGGAGGTTGCCCTTAAGGCGACGCCCAATCCCGGCTATGTCTTTACTGGTTGGTATACGGCCGACGGCACGTTTGAGTCTGCCGATGCGGAGTTTACCTGCCACCAGGAGCGCAGCCATGTGCACGTCGCCCGCTTTATGGCAAAAAGCTATGAGGTCGACGCCACGACGGTAGTCGATTCCGGCACCGGTTCGCTGGCCGAATCGAGTGCCGCCGGCTGGGTCGAGGGTACGGGTACCGTCGAGGCGGGGCATGCCGCCACACTGACTGCGCACGCGCTTTCGGGCTATGCGTTTGAGTATTGGGTCGATGCTTCGGGCACCGTGGTAAGCCGCGACAGCACCTATCACGTGGTGCCGACGTCTGACACGACGCTTCAGGCCGTGTTCTCGGCAAAGCAATATACGGTGAATGTCTCGTGCGAAGAGAACATGGGCACGGTCAAGGGCGCGGGGACGTATACCGCCGGGCAGATCGCTACGGTGCGTGCGACTCCCGCGGCAGATACCTCCTTTGTTGGTTGGTTCCGCAACGGCACGTGCGTGAGCTCCAAGAAAACCTATCGATTTACCGTGCGTGAGGACACATCGCTCTACGCCGTCTTCGCGTCGGGTTCGTATGTCGTGAGCACGGTTGCTTCGCCTGCCGAGGGCGGAGCCGTGAGCGGTTTTGGCGGTTATGAGGCCGGTAACCGCGCGACACTCCGTGCGACTGCAAACACCGGTTACTCGTTTGCCGGCTGGACGGACGACAAGGGCGAGACGATCAGCGAGAACGCCGACTATACCGTTAAGGTCACGGGTGATGCCACCTATACGGCTACCTTTAAGCCTAAGTCCTATCAGGTCGTTTTGAGTGCGAGTGACGATGGCGTGGGCACCCTGAGCGGCGAGGGCTCCTATCAGTTCGGTGATACGGTCGAACTCAACGCTACGCCCATGGGGACCAAGTGTTTTGTCGGTTGGTATGTCCTGGATGACGAGGGCAACAAGTCGCTGCTGAGCTGCGATGCCCATTGTTGGTTTAAGCTCGACAAGGATATGGTCGAGGGGCTCGAGGACGATACGCTGGAGCTCCAGGCCGTGTTTGCCGATCCGTACGAGGTGACCGTTACGGGCGAGGTCGTGGTGAAGGACAAGGCTTCGAGCAGGGGCTGCCGCGTTACGGGCAGTGGCAGCTTTGCCGCAGGCGATCAGGTGGAGCTGACCGCTGTGGCCGGCATGGGCTATCGCTTTGTGGGCTGGAGCACCGATAAGGAGGGCACCTCGATTGTCGAGACCGCGACGGCCCTCGATGTGACCGCCACGCAGGATATGACGTACTACGCGCAGTTTGAATCCGATGGACAGGTGACCATTACCGTCACGGGCTCGTCTATCTTCCGCGGTACGGCCCTTCTGGTCGATGGCATTCCTGCCGGTAGCAGGTCGTACGACAGGGGCGACATGTTTATGGCAATCGCGATTCCGTGGAAGAAGTACCACTTCTCGCACTGGGTCGACGATGCGGGCGTCACGGTGAGCTATAGCGCGTTCTATATCGGCACCGCCAAGGAGAATAGGCAGCTCACGGCTGTGTTCTATGAGACGGGCTGCGATGTTCAGGTCGCTACGTATCCCAAGGACGCGGGCTTTAGCATGGTTGCGCTCGGCACCGGCGGCTCCTACCACTCCGCGGCGATTATGTTTACCGTGCCGCATAAGGGCTGGAAGTTTAAATACTGGGTTGACGAGAACGGCCTTCCCGTGGGGGCCACGCCGGTAGTCAATCGCGTGGTGTTCGGCAACCGTACCTTTACGGCCGTTTATGAGCGGGCGTCGATGACGGTTACGGCGGTGGATTCGCGTCAGGGCGGACACGTCGAGGGTTCCTCCGAGGACGAATCGCTGGGCTATGCCGTGACCAACGAGGTCGAGAACGGTGAGTCGACGACGCTGACTGCCGTTCCCGATGCGGGCTACGTGTTCGATGGGTGGTATGCGCGCAACGATGACGGGTCGTTGGGCGATGAGCCGCTGAGCACGGATGCAGTTTGGACGTTTGTTCCCGAGGACAACATGACCGTCGAGGCGCGCTTTGTGGAGGCACCTAAGTACAAGGTGACCGCCCGAGCGGTCAACGGATCGGTCGATCCGGAGACTGCTTCGGTCGCTACGGATGGCAAGGTGACGCTTTCGGCGACGCCCGATGAGGGCTGCTACCTGACGCGCGTGACCGTTGCCGAAGAGGCTGGCGAGGACGGTTCGGCCGGCAATGCCTATGACCTCGATATTTCCGACTACCAGGGCGGGGCGTACGAGGTCACACTGAGCGGCGTGTGTGCTCCACAGCAGGTCACGTTTGAATTCGCGAAGGCTGCGGCTCCGGAGGTGCTCGCTCAGCCGCAGGATGCGAGTGCTTACGAGGGCGATCCGGTTGAGCTTTCTGTTGCTGCCGAGGCGGGGCGTAATGTTCGCGTTCATGCCGCCGTATCTTCGGGTTCTGCCGCCGACGTTAGGCTGGGCTACCAGTGGTATCGCGTGCCCGGCGATGGCGGCAAGGCGGTGGCGCTGAAGGGCGAGACCGGGGAGAACCTCTCGATTGCCCAGCTCGACAGCGACAGCGAGGGCGACTACTTCTGCCGCATTACGCAGAGCTATCTGGGCACGGTGACAAAGACGGATACCGAGCATGCGACGGTGTCTATCGTGCCTCGCGAGGCGCTCGTGTTCAACGGGCGCGTGCTGCCGGCGGCGACCGCTCACGATGAGTACCGTGTCGTGATTGCCGGTGCCAGGGGCGGCAAGGCGCCGTATGTGTACAACTTGGATAAAGCTGGGGTTCCCGAGGGCATGCAGCTGGCGCTGGCCGATGACGGAACGGGTGCCTTGGTGCTCTCGGGCGTGCCTTCGGCTACGGGCGTGTGCCGCTTCAAGATTAGGTGCACCGATGACCTGGGCGACAAGTGTGTTGCAAACTTCGCGCTGGTCGTGAAGGCGAAGGAAGCCCCGCTCGCGTTTGAGGGCCAGAGCTTTACCTACAACGCGACGGCGCAGGCACCGGAGCTTTCGGGTGCACCCGAGGGCTGCGAAGACGATGTCGCGGTAACGTATGTGGGCACGGGCGATACGCATTACTCGTCTGATAAGGCACCGGTGGATGCCGGTACGTACCGTGCGGTGGCGACGCTCGACGCTAACGGATATGTGGGTAACGCAAGCTGCGACTTTGTCATCGAGAAGGCTCCGGTCGATATTTCGATTGAGACGTCCGAAGTGACATACGATGGCGCACGACACGGTGCGACGGTTGCGGTTGCCGGCCTTGATGCGTCCGCCTATTCCGTCATGTATCGCGGCGTCGATGGAACGTCCTATGGCCCTACGGCACTGGAGCCGTGCGACAGTGGGCGCTATCGCATCACGGTTAAGGCGACTGACCCCAACTATCAGGGCAAGAAGTCCGCTGAGTTCTCGATTGCAAAGGCCAGCCAGGTCATCACGGGCACGACAAACTATTCGGGCGTGTACGGTGGCGATCCCATTGTGTTCGACAACACTGCTCAGACTCCCGTGACGTTTGAGCTCGTTGACTCCGCTGAAGACGACGCAAGCCCGATTTCGATCAAGGGGCGTTGCGCGACCGTGAAGGCCGCTGGCACGGCACGCGTTGTCGCCCATGCCAAGGCATCTCGAAGCTATCTTGCCGCCGAGGACGTTGAGCTTGCGGTTACTGTTGCTCCGGCTCAGCTGCTGGTGAAGGTCGACGATGCCGAGCGCTTTGAGGGCCAGGCGAATCCCGAGTTTACCTCCAGTCTGGTGAGTCGTTGCGATACCTCGGACGTAAAGGTTACATACTTCTGCTCGGCGAATAAGAAATCGCCGGCGGGTGAGTACCAGATCAATGCGGCGGTCGCCGACCCGAACTTCGATGTCGCGGTCGATCCCGGCACGCTGACGGTCAAGAAGAAGCCCGAGCGCCACAAGGTGACGGCGAAGGCGGTCAACGGTTCGGTCGACAATGCTTCGGTTACGGTCGTTGAGGGCGAGGACGCGACCCTTTCGGCGACGCCTGACGAGGGTTGCTATCTCGAGCGGGTGACGGTTTCGGAGGTCGGCTCGGACGAGGCCGTCGACCTCGACATTTCTGATTACAAGGGCGGGGCGTACGAGGTCACGCTGAGCGATATCACCGCATCGCAGGAAGTTACGTTTGAGTTTGCGAATGCGGACGCCCCACGTGTGACTGTTCAGCCGCAGGACGTGAGCGCCCACGAGGGAGATTCGGCAGTGCTCTCGGTTGCTGCCGAGGCGGGGGAGAATGTCCTTGAGCATGCTGCCGCGTCCACGGGTTCCGCCGCCGATGTTGAGTTGTCCTACCAGTGGTTCCGCATGGTGGACGGTAAGGCCGTAGCGCTCGAGGGCGAGACGGGAGAGACGCTGTCGCTCTCGAACCTCGATGACGAGCAGGCCGGCGAGTACTTCTGCCGCATCACGCAGCACTACCTTGGCACTGAGAAGCAGACGGACAGTGATTGTGCTTCCGTCTCCGTCGTTGCCTGGGATACCCTTGTGTTTAACGGCGACCTGCTGCCGGCGGCGAGCGCCCACAGCACGTACCTCGCAACGATTGCCGGGGCCGCGGGCGGCAAGGCTCCGTACGAGTACACATGGGATGAGACGAAGCTCCCCGACGGGCTCAAGCTCTCCCGTACGTCGGGCAGCCTGACGCTCTCCGGTGTTCCGTCAAAGACGGGCGTTTCCGCCTTTGATATCACGTGTACGGACGCGAGGGGCGAGACTGTGACCGCCCGCTTTGCGCTCGTTGTTCAGGCAAAGCGTGTGAAGCTCGCGTTTGCGGATAGCGACTTTACCTACAGTGGCGCGCCGCAGGCACCCGAAGTTATCGGGGCTCCTAAGGTCTGCAAGGGCGATCTCAAGGTTAGGTGCTACGGGACTGGAAGCACGCATTATTCATCTACCGAGGCTCCGACTGATGCCGGCACGTACCGCGCCGTGGCAACGCTGCGAGCCCATGGCTATGCCGGAGCCGCCACCTGCGAGTTCAAAATCGCTCCGGCGAAGCTCAAGGTGAAGGTCGACGACGCCGAGCGCTTCGAGGGGGAGGCGAACCCTGCGTTTACCTCGACCCTGGAGAGTGCGGTAGATACCTCGGGCGTGAAGGTCGAGTACTCCTGCGATGCGGACGAGAATTCGCCGGCGGGCGAGTACCAGATCGGCGCGAATGTCGCCGATCCGAACTTCGATGTCGTGGTCGTGCCCGGAACGCTGACGGTGAAGAAGAAGCAGGAACCCGTTGATCCCGACCCGGTCGTTCCGGATCCGGACAATCCGGATAACCCTGATCCGGACAACCCGGACCCTGATCGGCCTGATCCGGATCCCAACCCCGACAACCCCGACCCGGATAATCCGGACCCCGACAATCCTGAGCCGGACCCCAAACCCGACCCCGATAATCCTGATCCGGACAAGCCCGAGCCCGATAACCCGGACGTGCCTGTCAATTACGAGGTGACGGTCAAGGCGGTCAACGGCTCGGTCGACAACGGCTCGATCACCGTTGCTGCGGGCGAGAGTGTAACCATCGCGGCGACGCCCGACGAGGGTTGCTACCTCGAACGGGCGACGGTCACGGAGGACGGTTCGGACAAGGTCGTCGATTTCGACATCTCCGACTATAAGGGCGGAGCGTACGAGGTCACGCTGAGTGGCGTCACCGCTTCGCAGGAGGTCATGTTCGAGTTCGCGAAGGCGGATGCTCCGAAAGTGATCGCTCAGCCGCAGGACGCGAGCGCCCACGAGGGCGATTCGGCCGTGCTCTCGGTTGCTGCCGAGGCGGGCAAGGGCGTCCTCGACCACGCGTCCTCGTCCACGGGTTCGGCCGCCGATGTCGAACTGTCCTATCAGTGGTTCCGCATGGTGGACGGCGAGGCCGTGGCGCTCGAGGGCGAGACGGGGGAGACGCTCCTCATTGAGAACCTCGATGGCGATTGCGCCGGCGAGTATTTCTGCCGCATCACTCAGCGCTACCTTGGCACTGAGACGCAGGCGGACAGCGATCGCGCTGTCGTGTCCGTTGTGCCCCGGGATGCCCTTGTGTTCAACGGCGGCCTGCTGCCGGCGGCGCGTGCACATAGTGCGTACCGTGTGACGATCGCCGGAGCCGCGGGCGGCGAGTCTCCGTACGAGTACACGTGGGACGACGCGAAGCTCCCCGATGGGCTTAAGCTATCCCGCACGTCGGGTGGCCTGACGCTCTCGGGAGCTCCCTCTAAGGCGGGTGTTTCCACCTTCGACGTCACGTGCAAGGATGCTCAGGGCGAGACGGTGACTGCGCACCTTGTTCTGGTCGTCCAGGCGAAGCGGGTCGAGCTTGCATTTGAGGGCGGCAACTTCGTCTATAGCGGTGATGCCCAAACGCCCAAGGTCACGGGGGTTCCCAAGGCTTGCGAGGGCGACCTGAGGGCCAGGTACTACGGGACGGGTGGCACGCACTATTCGTCGAGTGAGGCTCCGACCGATGCCGGCACGTACCGCGTTGTTGCCACGCTGCGAAGCAACGGGTATATCGGCGCCGCCTCGCGCAAGTTCAAGATTGTGCCGGCGAAGCTCAAGGTAAAGGTCGACGATGCTGAGCGCTTCGAGGGGGAGGCGAACCCCGCGTTCACCTCGAGCCTGGAGAGCGCGGTCGACACCTCGGGCGTGAAGGTCGAGTACTCCTGTGATGCGGACGAGAGCTCCCCGGCGGGCGAGTACCAGATCGGGGCGACGGTCACCGACCCGAACTTCGATGTCACGGTTGAGCCCGGTACGCTGACGGTGAAGAGGAAGCAGGAACCTGTCGACCCGGACCCGGTGGTACCCGACCCGGATAAGCCGGACCCGGATAACCCGGATAAGCCAGAGCCCGGTAAGCCGGACCCGGATAAGCCCGGGTCGCCCGATTCTGACCAGTCGGATTCTAAGGATCCGGCAAAACCTGGTAGTTCGGATGATTCTGCGGCCGATAAGGCAAAGGCGAATGGCGCGGAAAACTCCGGACAGAAGGCTTCGTCCAAGTCGAGCGCTCAGCAGCTCGCCGATACGGGTGACAAGGCGCCGCTCGCTGTTGCTGTTGCCGCGGGCGCCGTTGCACTTATCGCACTGGGGCTCGAGCTGCTGCGTCGCCGCCATCCGGGCGCGTAGTGTACTCGCTTGGCAGCCAGATTGACGCTCTGGCAGGATGTAGCCTGCTAAAGCGTTTATACTTGCGGGACGGGTATTTTGCCCGTCCCGTTTTTGTTTCGACCCGAAAGGTGTGCCTATGGCTTCATCTGCCCCGCGCGGCCTTCGCTCCGACCATGTCGTTACCGTCGGCATCGCTCTGTTCTCGATGCTCTTTGGTGCCGGTAACCTGATCATTCCGCCGTTGCTGGCGCTCCAGGCCGGCACCGCCACGCCGCTTGCCATGGTCGGCTTTTTGATTGCCGCTATCGGCCTGCCCGTCATGGGCTTTATCGCCGTGGCGCTTGCCGGAACGGCGCGCGAGCTGGCCGGTCGCGTGCACCCCAAGTTTGGCGAGTTCTTTGTCGCGGCGGTGTACCTGGCCATTGGCCCATGCCTTGCCATTCCGCGTACGAGCTCTACGGCCTTCGAGATGTTGGTGCCGTTGCTGCCTGAGGATATCTCGCTTGGCACCGCGCGCTTGGCCTTCGCTGTCGCCTTCTTCGTGGTCGCGTTTGCGCTTACGCTGCGCCCCGGCGTCATCACGCGCGTGCTCGGACGCATTACGGGCCCTGCACTCATTGCGCTTATCGTGCTGGTCGTGGGTGCCGCCGTGATCTCGCCCCTGGGATCGGCTGCTGCCCCGCAAGCTCCCTATGATGCCGGCGCTGCGGTCCAAGGCTTCTTGACCGGCTACCAGACCATGGACCTGCTCGCATCGCTCGCTTTCGGTATCATCATCGCCGAGACCATTCACGAGCTGGGCGTGACCGACGACAAGCGCGTCGCTTTTGAAATTTCGCGCTCCGGTGTGATCGCCGGCGTGCTCATGGCCATCATCTATTGCGGCTTGGCCCTTGCCGGTATACAGCTCGGCACCGTGATGCCCGACGCTACCAACGGCGCTGCCATCCTCGCTCGCTCGGCCTCCATGCACTTTGGGCTGGCCGGCACGGTCGTGGTTTTCGCGATCTTCTTCCTCGCCTGCATGAACGTGTGCATTGGCCTCATCAGCTGCTGCTCGCGTTACTTCTGCGAGACCTATGTGGTCGAAGGGGGAGCGGAAGCTTCCGAGGAGGCCATGCGTCGCCCCTTCGCGATCATCGCCTTTGTGTTCGCGGCGTTTTCGTGCGTGCTTTCCAACGTGGGTCTCGACATGATCCTTATGTTCTCGGTGCCCATGCTCAACGCCTTGTATCCCGTCGCCATCGTGCTGGTGCTTATGGGTCTGGTGCACGGCTTTTGTGATGCGCATCCGCAGGTGTGGGTTTGGGTTGGCGGCGTTGTCGCGGTCCAGAGCGTGATCACTTCGATCCGTGACGCGTTCTTTACGGGTACGTGGCTGCCGTTCGATGCGTTGCCGCTAGCAGACATCGGTGCCGCATGGGCGCCGGTTGCCGTGGTGGCGTTTGTGATCGGCCTGGCTCATAGCCAGTTTGTCGCACATTCGAGGAGCTAGGGTATCTGCGCTTGCACAGGCGGGGAGTCTCCCCTATAATTTCCTTCGCTTTGGGACACGCAAGGTTTAGACCTTAGCTGCTCAACACCTTCGGGACGTGGCGCAGTTTGGTAGCGCGCCTGCTTTGGGAGCAGGATGTCGCAGGTTCAAATCCTGTCGTCCCGACCATATCTTGCGGGCGTAGTTCAATGGTAGAACCCCAGCCTTCCAAGCTGATGACGCGGGTTCGATTCCCGTCGCCCGCTCCACAAGATAGTTTTAACGGCTCTGGCCCCTTTGGGACCAAAGCCGTTTTCATATACATCCGAGCCCTCACATCCCCTCCTAAGTTGCGGTGAAATACGGACTGTTATTCGGCTTTTACGGGCCATGCAGTCCGTATTTCACCGCAACTTTTTGTTAGGGAGGTTTTTGACACCGCTGAGAGGCCTGTGGCTACCGTCTGCCGAGCTTCAAAATGCTTTATGAAGCTCTGAGCTGCGGCGTCAAGCTTTTGGTCAGCTTTTGGCAAGATTATTGAACGCCGTTCTACGATAGCGTAATGCTATCCGCTTGTTCCTGATAGTTGTGGGGCTAGTTATGCTCGATAAAGGCAAACATTTTCCGCAGTCATACGCAAGGATGCTGTTTAC
The DNA here is from genome assembly GCA_963604655.1 of uncultured Ruminococcus sp. Taxonomy (GTDB): domain Bacteria; phylum Actinomycetota; class Coriobacteriia; order Coriobacteriales; family Coriobacteriaceae; genus Collinsella. The sequence goes on along the minus strand of CAVCRP010000006.1, from coordinate 39,371 downwards.
GGCGCTTGGAATTCATCAAGATGGACAGTTGCTTGTAACGATTGACCCTTGGGATGAACGTCGCGCGCGAGACCTTATGCAGGAAAAGCTTCTGCTTCGTCTTTACAACCATGTATATGTCGATCCCGTTTATTGGAACAACCTTGACGTTAAGGAGCGCGTTTTTCAGTTGGCGTCTGCCATTGCAGTCGTTGAGCCGGATGCCGTGTTTTGCGGATCGACTGCGGCTTTGCTATATGGCATAGGTTCGGCGCACACGCTTCTCAATAAAGTACAAGTGCTGTTGCCGCGGTCTACGAGGCGCGATACGTATGAATTCGTTGAATATCGGCGCTGGCGAACGGGTGGGGTGTGGCGGTTCGGACCGTTTGCAGTAACGGATCCATACCGAACGGTGGTTGATGTTGCTCGAACGAGTGCATTTCGGTATGCGCTTGGCTACGTCGATGGATTGGCCCGTGAGTATGACGTCGAGCGCGAGGAATTGCGCGCGTATGCGCGGGCTAATTGTCTCGGGCTGCATGGCATTGCGCGTGCGTTTGATGTGTTCGAGTATATGGACGGAAGGTCGGATAACGGGGGAGAGTCCGAGGCGCGGGCGGCCATGATTCTCGCTGGTGTCGCTGCTCCTGAGCTTCAGGTTGAGATTGCTCGGCCAGGAAACGCCGGCTATTATCTGGCAGATTATGGTTGGCAGATGCCAGATGGGTCATGGATGTTGGCGGAGCTTCATGGTTTAGGCAAGTTCGAGGACGATGCTCAAAACGATCTGGAGCATGCCGCGGCAAAAACCTATCGAGCCGCCTTGTTGCGCGATGCGAACCTGCGTGCCATGGGTCATAACGTCATTCATTTCAAGCTGTCAGACACCTACGATGTCGAAGCTTTCGGCGCCATGATGCGCGGTTACGGCATTCCAACAACAAAGCCTTTTGCGGATTTCTGATAGCAGGGACAACCAACTCCGCCGCCTAACAATAAGTTGCGGTGAAATACGGACTATATAGCAGCTCAGAGGCATAAAACAGTCCGTATTTCACCGCAACTTAGGAGGGGATGGGTTGATGAAGGGGCGGTGGCGCTGCTCGTCGGTTAGCTGCGGGGACGGTGGCGGAGCTTGTCGATGGTGGCGTCGGTGCTGCGGCTGCGGGCGTCGCGAGCGGCATGGCCATCGCGGGCGTCGGTGGCGCGTTCGCGGGCTTCGGCTGCGTTGATGCGTTTGCGGCGGTAGTCGATCATGCCTTGGATGATGGGCTTGCCAAAGCTTACGACGTCGTCGTTGTAGATAGCGGTGCGGGCTGCGAGCAGGCAGTCGCTAAAGTCCATGTGCGTCCTGCCGAACAGCTTGATGGCAAGCGCGATGACGGTGGGCTCGTCGACCATGACGTCGTCGAGCAGTCTGGTCATGGCCGCTGAAATCTCGGGGCGGGGAACCTTGTAGACGTCACGCAGCGTGACGACGACGCGTGTGATGATCTCGGGGTAGACGCGGGCCGTGCGCGTGGCGATAACCTTGGCGGCGCGCGGCGACAGGACTTCGTCGTCATTGAGTAGGTAACGCAAAATGACAGTCTCGTCGATGATGGTGCTACTCATGGATGCCTACTTCCTCGGGATCCAAGATTGAATCCTCACCCTCTGCGGCAAGATACTCAATCCAGGCGTTGCGTTCCTCGGACCGGCGATTGGGGTCACCGTAAGCCTTAAGCACTCCGTAGGCAGCCGCACCGTCCTTTGAGCGCACAGCAACCGGTTGAAAAGGCAGCTTGCGCATGAGGATGCTCTGCGAGACAAAAAGGCGAACGGCCTCGGCAAGCGATGTGCCCATGGCGTCGTAGAGACGCTCGGCATGCTGCTTGTCTTCTTCGCGAATGCGCACCTGCAGGATGGCTCGTTTTTGAGTCGATGACATCACTGGCCTCCCTTTCCTGGCATGCTGCGGATGGTTGAATGCGAATAAAATGACTGCGCAACAACTGCTTGCCTACTACTTTATTTCACTACAGTTAATGAGTGTAAACATTACTACAAGCGTAGTACATTCCCAAAAAGTGAGCGCGAAAAACCTGAACAGATACGCGTGTAATACACTCTCTTTTATAGTCCACCGAGAATAATTCCAACCTGCTAAAACCCCTGCAATACACCCGTATTGCAGGGGTTACGCTCAAGTTTGTCCACGGCAACCTCGTATATTCAACCTGTATACCGTTGGGGAGATTCCATCGATTGCCCGTTTCGCCGCAGGCATTCGATACGCCGACGCCAGGCCACGGGCGGTCTGGGGCAACGTCGGCAAATTCTCTCCGACAAGGGATTCAGGAGGGAGTGAACAACATGGGCAATAAACGAGTCGTGGCCGATTCGTCGCGCTGCATCGGGTGCCAAACCTGCATGGCGGCGTGCATCGAGGCGCACGATATCCCCGGCAACATCGCCGCACCGCGTCTGCGTGTGACGCGCACGTACGAGATTTCCGCACCGGTGGCCTGCCACCATTGCGAGGACGCGCCGTGTGCCAAGGCATGTCCCACGGGCGCACTGTTCTTTGATCCAAAGAACCATCGCATCGGCGTCAACGAGGACAACTGCATCGGCTGCAAGAGCTGCGTCATGGCTTGCCCCTTTGGCGCCGTGAGCGTGGCGACCACGCAGGTCCCCGTCTTGATGGGCGACGTTCGCGTGGGGTCGCAGACCAAGAGCTTCGTGCTCAAGTGCGACCTGTGCGTGGACCGTCCCGGCGGCCCGGCGTGCGCCGAGGCGTGCCCGACCAAGGGCCTCACCTTGGTGGACGAGGAGCGTCTGGCGGAACTGACCGCCGAGCGTGCCCGCGCCACCGTCGAGAACGAGGCGTAAGCGGCCGGCGAATCCGCCCAAAGATTGTCAAACAAGTACCGAGTAATCGGTAGTACCGAAAGGAAGGAGGGTGTCATGGAGAAGCATAAAGTGATCTGCCCGTATTGCGGCGCCGGTTGCCAGTTTAACCTCCTGGTCCAAAACGGCCAGGTCGTAGGTACCGAACCGCTCAACGGCATCACCAATCAGGGCGAGCTGTGCCTGAAGGGCATGAGCGGCTACGACTTCATCAACGACACCAAGATCTTGACTCCTCGCGTGCTGCACCCGATGATCCGTCGCACCAAGGGCGCGGATCTGGAGCGTGTGAGCTGGGACGAGGCACTGGATTTCACCGCATCTAAGATGCAGGCCATAATTGACGAATATGGTCCTAACGCTGTCATGACCACCGGCTCTTCGCGAGGCGGCGGCAATGAGGCGAACTACGTCATGCAGAAGTTTACGCGTGCGTGCATCGGCACCCACAGCGTGGACAACTGCGCCCGTACTTGACACGGCCCTACTGTCCTCGGTCTGATGGACACGGTTGGTTCAGGTTGCATGTCTTGCTCCATCCCCGGTATGGAGGATGCGGGCTGCATATTCCTCTTCGGCTATAACCCTGCCGATTCGCACCCCATCGTCGCAAGGCGTATCGTGCGAGCCAAAGAAAAGGGTTGCAAGATCATCGTCGCCGACCCGCGCCATATCGAAACCGCGCGTATCGCCGATATCTACCTTCCGATCAAAAACGGTTGCAACGTGGCGTTCCTCAACGCCTTCGCCAACTGTTTGGTCAACGATGGCCTCTATGACAAGGAATTCGTCGCCGAGCACACCAATGGCTTCGACGAATGGTGGGAGACCATCAAGAACTACACTCCCGAATCCGTACAGGACATCACGGGTGTCGAGCCCGCGTTGATCCACCAAGCTGCCGAGATGTACGCCACGGCGAAGCCCTCTGCCATCATTGGCTGGGGCATGGGCGTGTGTCAGCAGAAGCAGAACCTGAAGACGGTGCATACCATCGCCTCCATCGCCTGCATTGCCGGCCAGATCGGCAAACCCAATTCCGGCCTCGCGCCCGTGCGTGGCCAGAACAACGTCCAGGGCTCCTGCGATATGGGCATGCTGCCCAACCTGTACCCTGGCTACCAAAAAGTCACCGACCCCGCCGTGCGCGCCAAGTTTGCCAAGGCTTGGGGCGTGCCCGAGGAAAAGCTCCCCTTGGAGGAGGGCTACAAGCTCACCGACCTGGGACACCTGGTCGACGAGGGCAAGGTGCACTGCTTCTACAACTACGGCGAGGACCCGGTACAGACCGAGCCCGATTCGGCCGGTATGCGCAAGACGCTCTCCGAGCTGGACCTGTTTATCTGCCAGGACATCTTTATGACGCAGACGACCATGCTCGCCGACGTCATCCTGCCCGCTACATCTTGGGGCGAGCACGAGGGTGTCTTTACCGCGTCCGACCGTAGCTTCCAGCACTTCGATGCGGCCGTTCCGCCCAAGGGCGAGTGCCGCCACGACTGGGAGATCTTCGCGGACCTGTCCACGCGTATGGGCTACCCCATGCACTACGACAACACCGAGCAGATCTGGAACGAGTGCATTAGCCTGTGCCCCAACTTTGTGGGTGCTACCTACGAGAAGATGGCCCCCGAGGGCGGTTACGCCCAGTGGCCCGTCAAGACCACCGACGTAAACGACCACGGTACGCCCGACATGTTCGCAGGCGGCAAGTTCACCACCAAGGACGGCCGCGCCAACCTGATGGCGCACGATTGGGAGGCACCCTCCGAGCTTCCCGACGATGAGTACCCGCTCATCCTGTGCACCGTCCGCGAGGTCGGCCACTACAGCTGCCGCTCCATGACCGGCAACTGCAAGACGCTGGCGCTGCTCGCCGACGAGCCGGGCTTTGTCCGCATGAATCCCGCGGACGCCGAGGCGCGCGGCATCAAGAACGGCGACATCGTCTCGATTCATAGCCGCCGCGGGCAGGTTTATAGCCGCGCCGACGTGAGCGACCGCATCAACAAGGGCACGGTCTACATGACCTACCAGTGGTGGATCGGCAAGTGCAACGAGCTGACCATGCACAAGGTCGACCCGGTCTCGCACACGCCCGAGGACAAGTTCTCCGCCTGCCAGGTCGACGCCATCGCCGACCAGGTCTGGGCCGAGGGCGAGGTCGAGCGTCAGTACACCGAGCTCAAGCAGGCTCTGGTGGACGCCGCCGCTCCCCAGGACGTTGAGCCCGGCGCCGCCAAGTTCGACGACGAGACGCACGTGAACCAAATCGTGTAGTCCCGTTCTCGTTGGCTTTTTGGGCCGGGCGTCTCCTACGTTCGGACGCCCGGCCCGTTATTTTGAAAGGAAGTGGGGATGAACCGCTTCATCGACATCAACCCGGAGAGGTGCATCGGCTGCGGAACATGCCAGTCCGCCTGTGCCGACGCCCACCGGATGCAGGGTCTTCAGGACGCGCCGCGTCTGGCGCTCGTGAAGACCGGCGGCATTTCGGCCGCCCTTGCCTGCCACCATTGCGAGGGTGCCCCCTGCGCCGAGGTCTGCCCGGTGAATGCCATCGAGCACGATGGCGACCGCATCCACGTTAAGGAGCAGGAGTGCATCGGGTGCAGGCTGTGCGCCATCGCGTGCCCCTTCGGTGCCATCCATCCCGATGGCACGTCCATCGCCGGTGTCGCAGGCATGTGCGATCCGACACCGTCCTATCCCAAGTCCCTGAGCAGCCTGCTCACGTGGGCGCCCGGTCAGTACACCTGCGCCGTCAAGTGCGACCTGTGCGCCTTCGATCCGGACGGCCCGCATTGTGTGGCGGCGTGCCCCACCAAGGCGCTGACCGTCATGGGCGGCGCGGCCGATCGCGAGCTCGATGAGGCCAAGCGCCTGCGCTCGATTGAAAACGGTCCGGCCGTCGACGTTACCGCTGTGGCCCAGGGCCTGTCCGAGAAAGCAGAAGGGAGCGTAAACAATGGATAGCATGACGCTGTTTATCGCATCGCTTGCCGTCTCGTGCATCGGTGCGCTCGCCTCGGTTCTGCTGATTAAGGCCGATGATGCCGCCAAGACCGCCGGCTGCCTTATCGGCGCCGTAGCCGCGGTGCTTTCGTTTGTGGCCGGTATCCAGGCCGTGCTGGGCGATGTCACGTCGGTCGACACCATCGTGTTTTTCCCGTTTGCTCATTTCCAGCTGCTGCTCAATCAGCTGTCCGGCCTGTTCGTGGCGCTCATCTCGGTGCTCGCGTTTGCCGGTTCGATCTACGGTCTCAACTACTTTGATGAGTACCCGGGCAAAAAGGGCCGCGCCGGCTTCTTCTTTAACACCTTTGTGGCGTCTATGATGCTCGTCATCACCGCCGATAACGTGTTTTGGTTCCTGGTCGCCTTTGAGCTCATGTCGCTGACCTCGTACTTCCTGGTCGTGATCGAGGAGAACGAGAACTCCATCCACGGCGGTTGGCTCTACTTTGTGATCGCGCACGTGGGCTTTGTGCTCATCATGGCGAGCTTCCTCACCATGACCAACTTCGCCGGCGGATCGTTTGCGTTTGCGGATTTCCGCGCCACGCAGTTTAGCCCCGCGGTCGCATCCGTGTGCTTCGTGCTCGCCTTCTTTGGCTTTGGCGCCAAGGCCGGTATCATCCCGCTGCACGGCTGGCTGCCCAAGGCACATCCCGAGGCGCCGTCCAACGTGTCGGCTCTCATGTCCGGCGGCATGATCAAGATCGGTATCTTCGGCATCCTCAAGGTGGGTCTCGACCTGCTCTCCGCCTCGGGCGTTCAGGTCTGGTGGGGCCTTATGGTCATGGTCTTCGGTGCGATCTCGTCGGTCCTCGGCGTGGCCTTCGCCCTGCAGGAGCATGACATCAAGCGCCTGCTGGCCTATCACTCCGTCGAGAACATCGGCATCATTCTGCTCGGCGTCGGCGCCTCTATGGCCGCCATGGCGCTCGACTCGGTCGGCATCGCCGTCCTGGCTCTGATGGCCGCCCTCTACCACACGTTTAACCACGCGATGTTTAAGGGCGAGCTGTTCTTGGGCGCCGGTGCGCTGCTGTTCTCCACGGGTACGCGCAATATGGAGAAGATGGGCGGCCTGTTCCGTCGTATGCCGGCAACGGCTATCTGCTTCCTCGTTGGCGCGCTTGCCATCTCGGCCATCCCGCCCTTCAACGGATTTGTGTCCGAGTGGTTTACCTATCAGTCGCTGTTTAACGCCGCCATGCAGGGCGACAAGGCCGTCATGATCGTGGCCGTGTTCGCTGCCGTCGCGCTCGCCATTACCGGCGCGCTGGCTGTCACGTGCTTCGTCAAGGCCTATGGCGTTTCCTTTGCCTCCGCGCCCCGCTCCGAGGCCGCGGCCAATGCCAAGGAGGTTCCCGCCCCCATGGTGTTTGCGCAGGGCCTGCTCGCGGCCATCTGCGTCGTGCTGGGCATCGGCGCTCCCGTGATCGCGCCCGTGCTGGTCGATGTCGCCGCGTCCGTGCTGCATCCGTACGGTGGCGTGTTTGCCGCCGAGGGCATGGAGCTCATGAACCAGTACTCCGGCGCTGCTACCTCCACGCCCGCGATCGCCATTGCGCTCGTGGTGCTCGTCGGCCTTGCCTGCGGCTATCGCAAGCTCAAGACCGTCGGCAAGGTGCAGAAGTCCCAGCCGTGGGCATGCGGCTATGCTCCCAACGAGCATATGCCCGTCGTGGCCACGACCTTTGCCTCCGAGGTGTCCTGGTTTATGCAGCCGCTCTACACGCTGCGCGACCGCTGCACGGCCGTCTGCTGGTCCATCGCACACTTCTTCCAGAAGCTCACCGGTGTGGCCGAGGCTGTGGAGCCCGTACCCGACAAGGTTCTCGTCGATGCCCCGCATAAGGGTGTCGAGAAGCTCGCCGACCTCGCGACTAAGCTCGAGGGCGGCAACTACAGCATCTATATCTGCTATATCGTCGCGGCACTCGTGGTGTTCCTCGTGCTCGCCGTGCAAATGGGTTAAGGAGGGGAGAGCATGAACAACATCGTACTTGCCGTTCTGCAGGGCGTGGTCGTCATGGCCGTCGCACCGTTCTTCTCCGGTCTCGGCCGCGTGATCCGCGCCAAGATGCACAACCGTCGCGGCCCCAGTATCATGCAGGACTACCGCGACCTGGCCAAGCTCTTTGCGCGCCCCGAGTCCCAGAGCGAGGATGCGAGCTTTGCGCTACGCATCATGCCGCCGCTGTTCTTCGCCGTCGCCTTTATGCTCGCGATGGGTCTACCGCTCTTTACGGCACAAAGCCCCATCCCGGTCTTTGGTGACGCCATCACCATCATGTACAGCCTGGCGCTCGCCCGCTTCTTCTTCGCCCTCTGCGGTGTGGATTCGTCCAATGCCTACGCCGGTATTGGCGGCGTTCGCGAGCTGCTCATGAGCGTGCTCATCGAGCCGTCCATGCTGCTGGCGCTGTTTGCCGCCGCCCTGGTGTGCGGCTCCACCGACATTGCCACCATGGGTCAGCACATCATGACGGGCGCCATCGACGCGCCGGTCGCCGTGATCCTCGCCGGCATCGCCTTTGCGATCGCCTGCTACATGGAACTCGGCAAGCTGCCGTTTGATCAGGCTGAGGCCGAGCAGGAGCTCCAGGAAGGTCCGCTCGCTGAGCTTTCCGGCCCGTCGCTCGCCATGGCCAAGCTCGCCATGTCCATGAAGCAGGTCCTGGTCGTCGCCTGGTTCTGCGCGATCTTCGTCCCCTGGGGCGAGCCCGCGACCGTGGGCGCCGCCGCCGTTCTGGGCGCGGTCATCTTCCTGGTGAAGTGCCTGATCGACTTTGTCGTATGCGGCGTGATCGAGAACTCCTGCTCGCGCTCGCGCTTTAAGGTGCTCGGCAATCAGACCTGGGCCGTCGTGGGCATCGCCGTTCTGGCGTTTGTCTTCGTGGTCGTCGGCGTGTAGGAGAAGGGAGAAACAATGTCATTAGCAGTCAGTCTGTCCCTTCTCGGCTTGGTCGCTATCGCGGCCCCGATGGTGGCCTCGGTGCTCGTCGCCCTGTTCCCCCGTCCGTACGCCAAGTGGTTCAGCGTTTTGGGTGCCGCCGTCTCGACGGCCTGCACCATCGCCCTCGCCGCGATTTTCGCTGGCGCCGGCATGCCCGACACGCAGGTCCCCCTGATCTCGTTTGGGCAGACCCTTGTTATGGGATTCACCTTCGATCGCATGAGCACGCTGCTCGCGCCCGCCTTTGTGGGTATCGGCCTGCTTGTCGTGATCTATTCGATTCCCTATATGAGCGAAAATAACCGTGAGCATCCCGATGCGCCGCGTCGTCGCTTCTACGCGTACCTCGCGACCTTCATCGGCGCCATGGCCGGCCTCGTGTACAGCTCGACCCTTTTGGGCCAGCTCGTGTTCTTTGAGATCACGGGCGCGTGCTCTTGGGGCCTCATTAGCTACTACATGACGCCTACGGCCAAGAAGGCCGGCATGAAGGCCCTGATCATCACGCATATCGGTGCGCTCGGCCTGTATCTGGGCGCCGCCATCGTGTTTGCCCACACCGGCACCTTCGCCATTACCGCGATTGCCGGCCTCGATTCCAAGCTCAAGGCTATCGTCCTTTTGCTCGTGCTGTTTGCGGCCTGGGCCAAGTCCGCACAGGTCCCCATGTACATGTGGCTGCCTTCGGCCATGGAGGCGCCGACGCCTGTTTCGGCCTACCTGCATGGCGCTTCGATGGTCAAGGTCGGCGTGTGCGTGTTCGCGCGTGCGCTCGTTTCTGCCGGAGAGGTTCCCGAGATCGTGGGCTGGGTCGCCATTATCGACGCCATGGTCACGATGCTCTTTGGTTTCCTTATGTACCTGCCGCAAAAGGACATGAAGCGTCTGCTGGCCTTCTCCACGATCGCCCAGCTCTCCTACGTGTTCTTTGGTCTGGGCCTTTCGGTCTTTGGCAGCCAGCTCGCCTTCGATGGCGCCGTCTGCCACATCTTTAACCACGCCTTCGCCAAGACGCTGTTCTTCCTGATCGCCGGTTCGTTCTCCTTTACGCTCGGCACGCGTATGCTGCCCAAGCTTCGCGGCATCGTAAAGAAGTACCCGATCTCGGGCGTGGGCTTTGGTGTCGCGGCACTCGCCATTGCCGGCGTGCCGCCCATGAACACGTTCTTCTCGAAGTTCCAGATCATCGCCGGCGGCTTCTCTGTGGGTGCCGGCAACGTCGCGATCCTTGTGCTCGTGTGCATCATGGTTGCCGAGACGGTTGCTACCTTTGCCTGGTTCCTTAAGTGGATGGGCTATTGCCTGCCCGGCGAGCCGAGCGAAGAGGTCGCTGCGGGAGCCCCGCTTCCCCGCGCGATGGCGTTCGTGTTCATCGTGCTCATCATCATGGTCATTGTCAGCGGCCCGCTTTCGGCCAGCTGGATCGGTTAGGAGGTAGAACGACATGGGTTATTCGATCGTCAACATCCTTGGCGGCCTTCTGATCGTCACGTCCACCATGGTGGTCGTCTCAAGGAACATCAAGCACGCCATCCGCTGGTATGCGGTGCAGTCGCTGGTGCTCGTGGGACTGCTCGCTACGCTCGGTGCCACCACCGGTGCGCAGGAGCTGCTTATGTGGGCTGGATCTGCCTTTATCACCAAGGTCGTCCTGGTCCCTTATATCCTCAACCGCGCATACAAGAAGATGGGCGAGCCGAGTGACGCATCACTCAAGGCCGGCCTTAAGCCCGCGTGGGCCATCTGCATCATCGCCGTCGAGGTCGCGATCTGCTTTGCCGTCGTGACGCAGATCAGCCTGCCCACGGCCGAGGTCGCTACACCTGCGCTCGCTATTAGCTTCGCTCACTTCTTTGTGGGCCTCACCTGCATCATCTCGCAGCGCAACATCATGAAGCAGATCTTTGGATACTGCCTTATGGAAAACGGCAGCCACGTGACGCTCGCGCTTTTGGCCCCCACCGCTCCCGAGATCATCGAGATCGGTATCGCCACCGACGCCATCTTTGCCGTCATCATCATGTCCATTGTCGTGCGTCGCATTTGGGACGACTCCCACTCGCTCGATGCGCGCGACCTGTCCGAGCTGAGGGGGTAGTCCATGGAAACGTTGATTCTCGCCCTGCTCGCGACTCCTTTGGTGTTCTCGCTGGTCATGGCGTTTTTGCCCAAGAACACGTCCTATAACGTGTTTGCCGGTCTCAACCTGGTCTCCGTCGCAGCCGTCCTGGTGCTGTCGATAATGACGGCCGGTGACGTCCTTATGAGCGGCGAAACCGCGAGCGCTCTTGGCCTGTGGTTCCACCTCGATTCGCTGGGCGCCATCTTTGTGCTGCTCATCGGCTTTATCGGTTTTCTTACGGGGCTGTTCTCGCTGCCCTATGTAAAGGCCGATATCGAGGAGGGCTCCATGCCCGCCGAGCGCGCCAAGCAGTATTTTGTGCTGTTTAGCCTGTTTGTGTTCACCATGCTGCTCGCGTGCCTGTCCAACAACATGATCCTCACGTGGGCCGCCGTGGAGGCAACCACGCTTTCCACCGTGTTCCTCGTGGGTATCTACAAGAACAAGACGGCCCTCGAGGCTTCTTGGAAGTATGCGATGGTCTGCACCGCCGGCGTGGCCTTTGGCCTGTTCGGTACGCTGCTGATCTACGCCAACGCCGCCGACGTGATTCCCAATGCCCACGAGGCCGCATTCCTGTCGTGCGTGCTGCCGTATGCCGACCAGTTCGACCCGACGCTCATGCGCCTCGCCTTTGCGTTTGTCGTGATTGGCTTTGGCACCAAGGCCGGCCTGTTCCCCATGCACACTTGGCTGCCCGATGCCCACTCCCAGGCCCCGAGCCCTGTCTCGGCCCTGCTCTCGGGCGTGCTGCTTAAGTGCGCCATGCTTGTGATCATGCGCTTCTACGGCTTTACCATCCAGGCCGTGGGCGCCGAGTATCCGCAACTTTTGCTGCTGATCGTCGGCACGCTGTCCATTTTGGTGGCGGCACTTTCGATGTTTCGCCAGGACGACCTCAAGCGCCGCTTTGCGTACTCGTCTGTGGAGAACGTGGGCGTTATCGCCCTGTGCCTGGGTATCGGTGGCCCGCTGGGTATCGCCGCAGCCCTGCTGCACTGCGTGTTCCACGGCTTTACCAAGACGCTTGCCTTCTGCGTGTCCGGCAACATCCAGCACGCCTTTGGCACGCGTAGCCTGGCCAAGATCCAAGGCGTCGTCGAGGTTGCCCCCGCAACCGCCGCGCTCGCCATCCTGGCGCTGCTCGGCCTTGCCGCCTTCCCGCCCTTTGGCATGTTTATCTCCGAGTTCCTGACTTTTGTCGCCGGTGTTACCGCCGGCCCCATGTGGCTGGTCGTCGTGGTCGCCCTCGGTCTTACCGTGGCCATCTCCGCACTCACCCGTATCGCACTCAAGTCGGTATTCGGCCATGCGCCCCAGGGCATGGGCAAGCATGAGGCCCCGGCGCTCATGCTTATCCCCGAAATCATCCTGGCTGTCTTGATCTTGTGGTTTGGCATCGCCACCCCGCTGCCTCTCGTGCACGGTGTGGAGACCGCGACTGGCATCGTGCTCGAGCAGAGCACCGAGGAACTTCACGCGACGCCGATGTACCGCGCTGTGTTCGGTACCGAGACCGCTCAGAGCGAGGTGGAGTAACGAATGATTGAAACTGAGAACAAGGTGTATGCCCGTCGCTGCGAGAGCCATGTCGAGGCCCTGCGCCGCGCCGTTCCGGGCTGCATCGAGAAGGTCGAGTGGCAGTGCGAGGACCAGCTGACGATTACCGTCAAGCAGGACAAGCTGCCCGAGGCCGTCCACTACCTGTATTACGAGCGTTACGGCTGGATTCCCGTGATCATCGGCAACGATGAGCGCAGTCTGTGCGGCCGTTACGCTGTGTACTACGTCATCTCCATGGAGGGGGAGGACCCCGGCTGGGTGACCGTGCGCACCGAGGTCGATCCCGCCAAGATGACGTTCCCGTCCGTGACGCCGTTCGTCCCCGCCTGCGTGTGGGGCGAGCGCGAGCTTCGCGACATGTTCGGCCTGATCCCTGAGGGTCTGCCCGACCGTCGCCGCCTGGTGCTTCCCGATGACTGGCCCAGCGGTCTGTATCCGCTGCGCAAGGACTCCATGGACTACCGCTTCCGTCCCGCTCCCGCGAGCGGCATGGAAAACTACGAGTTCTTGGCCGACACTAAGGGCAAGGAGACGACGCTTGTCCCCATGGGCCCGTTGCACATTACCTCCGACGAGCCCGGCCACTTCCGCCTGTTCGTCGAGGGCGAGACGATCGTCGACGCCGACTACCGTCTGTTCTACGTGCATCGCGGCATGGAGAAGGTCGCCGAGACGCGCCTGAACTATGACGCCGTCACGTTCCTTGCCGACCGCATCTGCGGCATCTGCGGCTGCGCCCACTCGGTGGCCTATGCCGAGGCCGTCGAGCGCGCCCAGGGCATTCATGTTCCGCCGCGCGCCCAGTACATCCGCGCCATCATGCTCGAGGTCGAGCGCCTGCACTCGCATCTGCTCAACATTGGCCTGGCGTCGCACTACACGGGCTTCGACTCCGGCTTCCAGCAGTTCTTCCGCGTTCGCGAGAAGTCCATGGACCTGGCCGAGAAGCTCTCCGGTCACCGCAAGACCTACGGCCTCAACGTGATCGGCGGCGTGCGTCGCGACATTTTGGCCGAGCAGAAGCTCTCCACGCTCACGACCATCCACCAGCTGCGCTCCGAGGTTCAGGAGCTCGTCGACGTCTTGCTCTCCACGCCCAACTTCATTGAGCGTACGAGCGGCATCGGCATCTTGGATCGCAAGATCGCACGCGACTTCTCGCCGGTCGGCCCGCTCATGCGTGGCTCGGGCTATGCCCGCGACGTGCGCTTTGACCATCCCTTCGACGGCTATGCCGATCCGGATATTCAGAAGATGCACGCCGCCACGGCAGACACCTGCGATGCCTTCGGCCGTACCGCCGTTCGCATCCAGGAGGTCTACGATTCGATCGACATGATCGAGACCATGCTCGAGAACTGCCCGTCGGGCCCCATCCTCACCACGGATTGGGAGTACACCCCGCACAAGTACGCCATCGGCGCCACCGAGGCGCCGCGCGGCGAGGACGTGCACTGGGCCATGCTCGGCAACAACCAGAAGTGCTACCGCTGGCGCGCCAAGGCCGCCACGTACAGCAACTGGCCGGTCCTGCGCTACATGTTCCGCGGCAACACCGTGGGCGACGCGGCGCTGATCGTCGGCTCGCTCGACCCGTGCTACTCCTGCACCGACCGCGTGACGGTGACCGATGTCGCCGCCAAGCGCGACCACGTGCTCGACAAGGAGCAGTTCGAGAACGTCTGGCGCGACAAGTCGCCGCTTGCGGGCGAGGGCACCATGGCCGCTCCGCTCGATGAGGAGGCGCTCTAATATGCTGAAGCTTTGGAAGGTCAACGCCAAGGCCGGCGACGCGACGGTCAAGTACCCGTTTGCGCCGTTCCCCACCAACAAGGACATGCGCGGCAAGCCCGAGCACAACGCGGAGCTCTGCATCGCCTGCGGTGCCTGCGGCGTGGCGTGCCCGGCCGATGCCATTCGCATGGACACCGACCTTGCGGCCGATACCATCACCTGGTCGATCGACTACGGTCGCTGCATCTTTTGCGGCCGCTGCGAGGAGGCCTGCCCCATGGAGGCCATCAAGCTCACCGAGGAGTTTGAGCTGGCCGTCATGAGCAAGGACGACCTCACCAGCAAGAGCGTCTACACGCTCGAGCACTGCTCGCGTTGCGGCAAGCCGTTTGCCCCGCACAAGGAGATCGACTACGCCAAGCGCCTGCTGCAAAAGGCCGGCGGCATGGAGGCCGAGCAGGCCGCCCGTACCGTTGGTATGTGCCAGGAGTGCAAGCGCGAGCTCGACGCCCTGCGCGCCGCCTCGGCCGTCAAGACCGGCAACGCGCGCGGCATGGCTGCCAACGAGACGCTTGCGTCCGGCGAGCCCCAGGGCTCCGGCATGGAGTATCTGGGCGGCCACGGCGTGAACCCGGAGTATATCGACCGCGAGCTCAACCCCGATGCGCCCGAGATTCCCGCCGGTCCTGCGCCGGTCGAGGGCATCATCATGGATTTTGAAACGAAGGAGGAGTAACCATGGCCGAACCCACGCTTTTGCCCGAGCGGCTCCAGTACCGCCCGACCAAGATCGAGCTCGATGAGAGCATCGAGAAGGCCAAGGCGACCCTTCTTAAGAAGATCAAGCGCTCGGTGTACGTCTACCGTGTTGACTGCGGCGGCTGCAACGGCTGCGAGATCGAGATCTTCGGTTCCATCACGCCCGTCTTCGACGTCGAGCGCTTTGGTATCAAGGTCGTGCCCTCGCCCCGTCACGCCGATGTGCTGCTGTACACCGGCGCCGTGACGCGCGCCATGCGCATGCCGGCGCTGCGCGCCTTTGAGGCCGCACCCGATCCCAAGATCGTGGTGTCCTATGGCGCGTGCGGCTGCACCGGCGGCATCTTCTACGACAACTACTGCGTCTGGGGCGGCACGGACAAGATTCTGCCGGTCGATGTCTACATCCCCGGCTGCCCGCCCAGCCCCGCGCAGACCGTCTACGGCTTTGCTATGGCGCTCGGTCTGCTGGACCAAAAGCTCCATGCCGAGACCACGGTGGAGGCCGCCGGCGAGCAGGCTGATATCCTGCACCCCGGCGTGCCGTACAAGCTGCGCGTTGCCATTGAGCGCGAAGCTCGCGCCATGAGCGGCTACCGTTATGGCCGCGACCTGGCTAACGAGTTTATGGACACGCTCGAGGGCGCGCCCAAGGGCGATATCCGCGGTGCCATGGCGCTGCTCATCGACAAGCAGGACGATCCGCGCCGCGTCGAGGTCTACTCGGCGCTGCAGGATCTGGTGCTGGCCGGAGGTCGCTAGATGGAGCTCACGGACCGCTCTGGTTACTTTGCGGGCCCCGGCATGCTCGGCGGCTCTTTTGGCGATGCCTCGCGCGCAAGCGACGAGGCTGCCGAGGGCGTCGCCGACCCCTGCCTGGGCCATGCGCCCGACCAGGTGGTCTTTTACGAGCTCACGCGTAAGTTTGTGGAGACCGAGGAAGACGTTCCCCAGGAGGCCTGCGACGTGCTGTACTACACGCTCGCCGTGGGCCACCACACCGGCGTGCTCGACTGCTTTGAGCCGCGCCTGTCGGTGCCGGTGAACGTCTTCTATTCGCTCGTCGACGCGCTGCCGGAGGGTGAGGCCAAAACCAAGTTCGAGGCCATCCGCTTCTTTGGTGAGTGCCAGCTCGACAAGGCGGCCGTACCGTCGCTGCTCGAGGCCTGCGATGCGCTGCTCGACGAGCGCGGTTTTCGCGGGTCGGCCAAGGCCGGCATCTCGGTGTTCGACGACGACTTTGGCCTGCATGCCCAGCAGGTCGCGTTTTTGATGAAGTTCCGCGATCTGGTTGAGCGCGTGCGCGATGTGTCGGGTGTGTATCTGACGGGGAGGTTGCAGTAATGGGTCGCGTTGTGGATGGACGTGTGAACGGCGCCTCGTTTGCGGGTATCGTGCTCACGGCGGGAAGCGTTCTGCGTGCCGACGATGCCGCCGGCCCCGTGCTCTCCAAAAAGATGGAGGACGCGCCCATCGCCGGTTGGTACACCATCGACGGAGGCCAAACGCCCGAGGACGACATCATCGAGGTCAAGCGCGAGCGCCCGCCGCGTCTGGTCTTGGTCGATGCTGCCGACATGGCGCTGCCCGTCGGGTCCATCCGCTTGCTCGACAAGCGCGATGTGGCCCGCAAGTCGATGTTCACCACGCATTCGCTTCCTTTGTCGATTCTGATCGAAGAGATTGAACAATCGTGCGATGATATCGTCTTCGTCGGGATTCAGCCGGGCGACACGGAGTTCTACAACCCCATGTCCCCGGAAGTCTTTGACGCCGTCGACGCCGTGTACGACGCCGTGGCCGCCAACGACTTTTCCCACTTTGTCCGCTTGGGGCAAGAGCAGTAGGAGCACTTGTTCCATTTTATTAGGAAAGAAGTGATTGACATGGCAGATTCCAAGGTGGAGTATCCCGCTCCCGATTGCCTGGCGCCCGCCGCGATCGAGGCCAAGTCCGAGGCCGCCGGCGTGACCAAGGCCAACCTGCCGGTCGCTAAGGCCTTTCTGTTGGCAATGTTCGCCGGTGCGTTCATTGCCTTCGGCGGTCTGTTCTTTACGGTGTTCTTGAGCGATAGCACACTCGGCTGGGGCGCTCAGCGCGTCGTGGGTGGCCTGTGCTTTTGCCTGGGTCTGGTGCTCGTGTTGGTGTGCGGCGCCGAGCTGTTTACCGGTAACTCGCTTATGGTCTGCGCTCTCAAGAGCAAAAAGATCACCCTGTCTCAGATGCTCAAGGCTTGGATCGTCGTATGGGTCGGTAACTTTGTTGGTGCTCTGTTCATCGTCTTTTTGGTGTACATGGCCGGCATTTACAAGCTCAACGGCGAGGCGGTCGCCAACTCCATGGTGAGCGTCGCCGCCGGCAAGGTGACGATCGACTGGGTGACGATCTTCTTCCGCGGCATCCTGTGCAACATCTTTGTGTGCCTGGCCGTGTGGATCGGTACCGCCGGCAAGACCGTGGTCGATAAGGTTGTGGGCATTCTGCTGCCCATCGCCGCCTTTGTGGCCTGCGGTTTTGAGCACTGCGTTGCCAACATGTACTTTTTGCCCATGGGTGCCGTGATGCACGCGTGCGGCTATGGTGCTGACGTCGCCGGCGCCGATGCGCTCAACGCTGCGGGCATTGCGTTTAACCTGTCCGCCGCCACGCTGGGCAACATCGTGGGCGGCGCGGTTCTGGTCGCGCTCGGCTACTGGTTTATCTACGCCAAGAAGTCCGAGGCGTAAGGTACCGTCTGTTTGACGTCGGGCCTCCCGCGCGGCGTTGCCGTGCGGGAGGCTTTTTTGGTCTGGGCTCGTTGCTGGGCTGTTGACCTGTTGTGTTTGGCTGGTGAAAGGGGTAATCGAGATGGCATCTGCTGTGGAGCGTGACGCTCACACCGTGGTGACCACATGCGGGGGATGCTATGCCGATTGCGCCTTTGCGGCACGCGTTGAGGACGGCTGCGTGGTGGCCGAGTTGCCGGTGCCGGGGCACCCGTGCGCTGCGCGTGCCCTGTGCGCCCGCGGACGGCATCGCCTGGCAATGCCGTTTGACGAGCGCGACCGCATCGTGCACCCCATGCGTCGGCGAGCTGATGGCTCGGGGTTCGATGCGATTTCGTGGGACGAGGCGTACGCGCAGATTGCGGCGCGCCTTGGGGGGATTATTGACGAGTGTGGTCCGCGTGCGCTGGGCATGACGCTCGGCGTGCCCTCGTTCGACCGCTACTGGGCCTATCGCTTTATGCATGCACTGGGCTCGCCCAACGTATACGGAGCCGACGGTGCCTGCGAGGTAAGCCGACTTACCGGCTGGGAGCACAGCCTGGGCTACAGTCCCGCCTCCGACCTGGCACATACCGATTGCATCATGTATTTGGGGCGTTCCATTGTCGATTCGTCGACGATGGGGGCCGTTGACGCGCTCAACGATGCCCGTCGCCGTGGGGCGAAGATTATCGTGGTCGACCCCCGGCGCAGCGGCTCGGCTGCGCTTGCCGACCGCTGGCTGCGCGTGCGCCCCGGATGCGATCTGGCGTTGCTGCTGGGTATTGCGCATGTGCTCATTGCCGAGGATCTGTATGACCACGAGTTTGTTGCCCGCTACACATCGGGCTTTGACGAGCTGGCACAGGCGGCCCGTGCTTGGACGCCTGAGTGGGCCGAGTCGATGTGCGACGTGCCGGCCGCAGAGATTGCCGCCACGGCGCGTGATCTAGCTGCCGCCGCGCCTGCCGCCGTGGTGGATGCGGGCTTTCATGGCGGCATCGGTATCGCGTATGCCAATAGCACCCAGACCGCGCGTGCTATCTGCTTGGTCGATGTGCTTCTGGGCTGCATCGGACACGCGGGCGGCGCGCTCAACCCGCCCACGCCGCTTGTGTTGGGCGACCTCGATCCCGAACGCTTTGCGACGCCGTCAGTGCCTCGTGAGCCTAAGTTGGGGTCCGAGCGCTATCCACTCGTCGACCCCGAGCGCGGTCTGTGCACGACCATCGGCCAGTCGATTCTGGCCGGGGACCTGCGCGGGCTCATCGTCTATGCCAGTAACCCCGGTGCGGGCTATGGTAATGCACAGGCTTGGTTGGGTATTTTGCAGCAGCTCGACTTGCTCGTGACAATTGATATTCGCTGGTCCGAGACGGCGCGTGCTTCTGACTTCGTGCTGCCCGACGTGACGTATCTGGAGGCCGACCGCGGCGTGGGCACGGTCGTGGGCGCCAACGATTCGCGGGTGTTCTACCGCAACGCCGTGCTGCCTGTGCAGCATGACGACACACGTCTCGGTCGGGAGATTTTTGCCGGTCTGGCGCAGGCGTGTGGCGCGGGCGAGTACTTTCAGTTTACGTCCGACGATCTGGCGGCTGCCCAGGTGGTGCCTTTTGGGATCAATCTGGACGAGCTCAAGGAGCGCGGCTGGGCCGACACGGGTGTTGCGTTGCCGTCGCGTACGGGCGAGCCGGCGATTCCCTTGGATGGCGGCAAAATTGCGCTGGCAAGCGACGTATGGGAACGAGCCGGCCTGGGTCGTGTACCCAACTGGATCGCTCCCATGGTGGAGCCTGGCCCGGGGATGTTTCGCCTCATTAGCGGCAACCGTCCCTTTGAGTCGCACACCTCGCGCAGGCTTGCGGCCCAAGGTGCCGCCGAGGCTGGATCGGACCTGGATGCCGTGCAGATGAATGCCGATGCTGCTGCGCACATGGGCATCGCCGACGGCGAGATCGTCGAACTCGTGAGTGATATGGGCCGCGACCGCGTGCGCGTGGAGACGACGCCGTATCTGCATCCGGCGTGCATCTTCACCTCGGCCGCCCCCGGCGGACGTTCGTTTGGCGCTGATGCCGGCGGCGTTCAAGCCTTGGGCGTCGGCCCACTCGACCATACACCGTTGCGTTGGGACCCGTTGACGGGCGCCGCGCTCACCCAGGAAAACGCCGTTCGCGTGGAAAAGGTCGCGGCGCGCGAGGATAATAGTGATTGATTGACTCAGCCGATCGAATTGGCTGATAGTTTGATGTCCGAACGATTGATTCACCTTTGGTTTTGAAAGGCCGCACATGAGCGATAGCCAGAACATGTCCGATGAGGTACGCGCCCGCCTTCGCGCTATTCCTTCCGTCAACGAGATGCTCGCAGAGTGGCCGGTTGTGAAGGCGGCGGGGGAGACCTGCGACGCGGTGGTGCATGCTGCCGTGACGGCCGAGCTCGACGAGGAGCGCGCCGCCATTCGCGCCGGTGCCGCCCCGCGCTCTAAGCGCGACCTGGCCTCGGCCATCGAGTGGCGTGCGCATCGATCCGCACTGCCGAGCCTGCGTCCTGCCGTCAACGCCACGGGTGTGGTCATCCATACCAACTTGGGTCGCGCCCCGCTCGCGGAGTCGGCGGCAAAGGCCGTGGCCGAGGTCGCGCGTGGGTACAGCACGCTCGAGTACAGTGTGGACACCTGCTCGCGTGGGTCGCGCAAGGAACATGCCGCGCAGCTGATCCGCTCGCTTACCGGTGCCGAGGACGCGCTGGTCGTTAATAACAACGCCGCCGCTGTGCTGCTGGTGCTGGCGACCCATGCCGCAGGCAGGGAGGTCATCGTCAGTCGCGGCGAGCTTGTCGAGATCGGCGGCAGCTTCCGTATCCCCGACGTCATGGAGGCCTCGGGTGCCAAGCTCGTCGAGGTCGGGGCCACCAACCGCACGCACCTGTCGGACTACGAGCGCGCCATCACGTCCGATACGGCGATGATCCTTAAGGTCCATCCTTCCAACTATCGCATCGAGGGCTTTCACGAGGAGGTGGGCTCTCGGGAGCTTGCCGCCCTGGCCCACAAGCATGGTCTGCTGTTCTACGAGGACCAGGGCTCGGGCGCGCTGTTGCCCGACGACATCCTGGTGCGCGGCAGTGAGGAGCCCACGCCGGCTTCGGTCGCGGCGGGGCTCGATATCGTATCATGCTCGGGCGATAAGCTGCTCGGTGCCGCACAGGCGGGCATTATCATGGGCCGCCGCGAGCTGGTCCAGGCCTGCGGGTCGCATCCGCTTATGCGTGCCCTGCGTCCTGGCAAGCTGGCTCTGTCGGCGCTCGAGGCCACGCTGCGTATCTACATGGACGGCGCCGATGTTGCCCATCGCGATATTCCGGTACTCAGCATGCTTACGCTGCCGCAGGCCCATTTGGAGCGACGTGCCCGCAAGCTTCGCGATCGTATGGTCGCCGGGCTCGATAAGGCCGGTTGCCCTTGTGCCGTTGAGTTGGAGATTGTCGAGGAATCGTCGACCCCCGGTGGCGGCTCGCTGCCTACCGTGGAGCTGCCCACGATGTGCGTTGCCGTGTGTCTTGTTGACGAGCGCCTGACGGTCGACGCGCTCAAACGCTCGCTCGTTCAAGACTTCGATACGCCGGTCGTCACGCGCGCCTCGCACGACCGCATTCTGTTTGATGTGCGCACGCTCGTGGGCGACCGCGATATCGAGACGGCGGCATCGACGCTCGTCGCGTGCGTTGAGAAGGCGATTGTTCGATGAGTGAGGTTCAGGCGCTGGTGGAGTGTCCCGTTATCGTTGGCACGGCGGGCCACGTTGACCACGGTAAGTCGGCGCTCATCGAGGCGCTGACGGGTAAAAACCCCGACCGCCTGGAAGTTGAACGTCGTCGCGGCATGACCGTTGAGCTTGGCTTTGGTGAGCTGGCGCTGCCGAGTGGCAAGATCGTTGGCCTGGTCGACGTGCCGGGCCATGCGCATTACTTGCGTGCCATGGTGCAGGGCGCCACGGGTATCGACGTGGCCGTGCTGGTGGTTTCGGCCGTCGAGGGCGTGATGCCGCAGACCCGCGAGCACGTGCATGTGCTGGAGCTGCTGGGCATCACACACATGGTGGTCGCGCTGACGATGTGCGACCTGGCTGATGCCGAGATGACCGAGCTTGCCGAGCTCGATGTCGATGATTTTTTGTCGGACACCGTGTTTGCGGGCGTGCCGATCGTGCCCGTGTCGTCTAAGACAGGCGAGGGGATCGAACGACTGCTCGCCGTGCTCGACGAGCAGGTGGGTGTCTGCTGGGATGCCTGTCGCGAGCGTGCCGAGCGGAGCGATGCCGCGCCGCGCCTGCCGATTGACCGCTGCTTTACGATCAAGGGCGTCGGCACCGTCGTGACGGGAACGCTGCACGATGCGCCGGTTGCGGTGGGCGACGAGCTGATGGCTTTGCCTTCGCGTACGGTCTGTCGCGTGCGCGGGATCCAGGTGCATGGCGATACGCCGCGAGCGTTGCCCGGCCAGCGTGTGGCGCTCAACTTGGTGGGCGATGCTGTCGCCGCACTCGATCGCGGTGAGATGCTCGGCGTGGCGGGCCGCTTTGGCCAGACGATGCGCTTTATGATGACGTTTACGTATTTGGGCCGCGAGGGCGCCAAGCCGCGCGTGCTCGAGTCGGGCGCGCGTGTGCATGTGATGGCCGGCACGGCCGAGGTCGTCGGTCGCATCATGCTCATGGAGGGCGAGGCCCCCATGGCGGTGGGCGAGACCCGTACCGTACAGGTGCGCTTGGAGGAGCCGCTGCCGCTGCGAGCCGGAGACCATGCCGTGGTGCTGTCCTATTCGCCGGTCATGCTTATTGGTGGAGGGCGCGTGCTGTTGTCGCGATGCCGCCGTTCGCGCGAACTTACTGAGGGGGAACGCGTGCTGTACGCGGCGCTCGAGTCCGGCGATATCGCGGGCGGTGTGGGCGCTTGGCTGGCGCTGCAGACGCTGCCGGTTACGGCGATTGATGTTGCCGAGGCTTTGGATCTTGGTGTCGGCGAGGTCGATGCCGCACTGCGCGGGTTGGTGGCGCAGGGCTCCGTTCGCAAGCTTGCCGTGGGTGATGCGGACCTCTTGGCGGACGCCGTGGTGCTCGACGCCGCGATGGATGCACTGGCGGCGACCCTGTCAGCCATGCACGCGGCGGCTCCCAAGGAGACAGGCTTTACGCCCGGCGCCGTTGCCCATGCTGCGTGGCCTGCCGCTGATGAAGGCGTTGCCGCGGCCCTGATTTACGAGGGCTGCTCGCGCGGCGTGTGCGCCGCCGAGGGCGCCGAGGTATTCGATCCGCATTCGGCCGCCGCGGCGGCACGCGTGGTGCGAGAGGCTTGCGAGCGCATCGTTTCCTTGCTGGACGAAGCTGGCCTCGATGCGCCGACGTTGCCCGAGGTGGGCGAGCAGTTGCAGCTCGATCGCGACACCATGACGCGTGCCCTGCGCGAGCTTTCGCTCAACCGTTCCATCGTGAAGGTCGAGCGCGACGTTGCCCTGTCCGCTGCCGCCGAGGCCCATGCGCGCGAGCTCGTTGCCGTCGCCATTGAGGCAGCCGGTGGCGCTGCCACCACGAGTGTGTTGCGCGAAGCCCTGGGTGTGTCGCGCAAGCGTGCCATCAGCATCTTGGAGCACCTGGATGCCGTGCGCTTTACGGTGCTCGACAAGGAAGCCGGCGGCCTGCGCTCCCTGCGCTAGGGCCCCTCATCAGTTGCGGTGAATTACGGACTGTTTACCCCTATATCTAGTCCATTTAGTCCGTATTCCACCGCAACTTCAGGCCAGTCTAATTTGGGATGGGGCGGATGATTTTTCTGGGACGGGGATTAAAAAATCATTGTGTACCTAATGATTTTTTAATCCCCGTCCCAGAAAAATCATCCCTTGTCCCAAATTGACTACTCAGGTGCCCTTTGCGGCTGCGGGCTGCTTGGTTTGGTAAAATATCGCCGCACTTGGGAACGGATGGGCTCCGGTGGGCTCCGCGGTCCTCAAAACCGTTGCGAGGCGTGCAAAACGTCTTGGATGTGTTCGATTCACATACGTTCCCGCCATACGCTACCAGCGCTTTTGTGCTCGCGGTCTTGCTGCGTGCCGCAAAGGCGCTGTTTTGTTTTGATACGGAGCCGTCATGTCGCCTGCTTTATGGGCAATGGCATGTGGCTTCGTGCGCCAGGTTTCGAGCATGCCGATGGGGGTGTTTTGCCGTATGACTATCGTAAGACGGGCCGATCTTTCTTGCGTCGTCCAGGCGGGCGGGCTGTCGTCGCGCATGGGCTGCGATAAAGCGCGCATGGCGTTTCGCGGAAAGCCTCTTATCGAGCGCGTGCTGGAACGGCTGGCACTGGTCGGCAGCGAGCTTGTTGTAACTACTTCGCGCCCCGAGGAGCTCGTCTATCTTGAGGAGCGCGAGTTTGATGGCCTGGTGCCGCGCGTGGCGATAGACATCGACGGCCCCGCCGGTGCCATGCGCGGCATCGCGAGCTCGCTGGCTGCCGCTCGGCTGCCCCTCGTGGCGATCGTCGCCTGTGACATGCCGTTCGTCTCACCAGAACTGATTGGTACGCTTGCCGATCGGGTCGAAGAAGGCCCGCTCGACGTGTGCGTCCCGCGCGAGGAACGGGGGATTGAGCCACTCTGCGCTGTGTGGCGTCGCGAGGCCTGCGCACCGGCGGCTCGTGAGCTGCTCGCTAGCGATCGCCAGCGCATCCGTTGCCTGATCGACCGGGTGAGCGCTGGCTATCTAGACGAGCTGCAGATTATCGAGGCGGCAGGGTCGCTGCTCTGCTTCGAAAACGTCAATACGCCTGAGGAGTTTGCGGCAGCCGAGCTGCTCGCCTAGACGATGGGAGTTGCCATGTCTCATGATATCTGCCCCGATACCGGAGAACCTTGTACTTGCGACGGCTCTGAGCCCTGCACCTGCGGCTGTGGCGGTTGCGGACATACGGCCGAGGAGGAGGCCGCAGCGGCAGCGTATCGCGAGTCACATCGCGAGGCTCCGTCCGGCGATGCCCTCGACCACGAACGCAAGATTATTGTGTCGTTCGATAGCACCTTTGATGTGATGGAATGCGAGCAGCTGTGTCTTGCCGCCGGCGTGCCCGGGCGCATTATGCCGCTGCCCGGTTCTATCACCGCCGGCTGCGGCCTGTGCTGGGCTATGCCGTTCTCGGGTGACGCCCTCGCCGCCTTCCGCGCCGCCACCGAAGGCCGCATTGCCCCCGCGGACTACCATCACCTCGTCCTCTAACCACCAAAACCACCACATTGGGGACAGGCACCTTTGTGGTGGTTTAGACCATATGGACGAAACAGCTTCGAAACACGGATTTCGCGGGTCAGGTGCTCAAAAACGCATCTACCTGCATCGTAATCAAAACGAAACATCCGCTCGTCGGCTTATGCGTAACTTTGTTGCAACAGTGCGATATTATCCATACTCGATAAAGCTCACGGCGCATGGGGCGCCGCGAACGACACCTTTCTTTTCCATCAATTGGAGGAAGCATGAGCTACACGCAGAAAGTTCTCGACGAGCTCAAGGCCCGCTATCCCGAGCAGCCTGAGTTCATCCAGGCCGCGACCGAGATCCTCGGCACCATCCAGCCGGCGCTCGACGCCCACCCCGAGTACGAGGAGGCCGCCCTGCTGGAGCGCCTCGTCGAGCCCGAGCGCATCGTTATGTTCCGCGTTCCCTGGGTCGACGACCAGGGCAAGGTCCAGGTCAACCGCGGCTACCGCGTCGAGTTCAACTCTGCTATTGGACCCTACAAGGGTGGCCTGCGCTTTAACCCGACGGTCACTCTGGGCATGCTCAAGTTCCTGGGCCTGGAGCA
This sequence comes from uncultured Ruminococcus sp., assembly GCA_963604655.1. GTDB lineage: Bacteria > Actinomycetota > Coriobacteriia > Coriobacteriales > Coriobacteriaceae > Collinsella. Next base: position 13,747 of record CAVCRP010000006.1, on the reverse strand, counting down.
GATCCTCAAGAACAGCCTGACCACCCTTCCCATGGGCGGCGGCAAGGGCGGCTCCGACTTTGACCCCAAGGGCAAGTCCAACAACGAGATCATGCACTTCTGCCAGTCCTTCATGACCGAGCTCTACCGCCACATCGGCCCCAACACCGACGTTCCCGCCGGCGACCTGGGCGTTGGCGGCCGTGAGGTTGCCTACATGTTCGGTCAGTACAAGCGCCTGACTAACGAGTGGACCGGCGTCCTCACCGGCAAGGGCCTCTCCTTTGGCGGTTCGCTCGCCCGTACCGAGGCCACCGGCTACGGTCTGGTCTACTTTGTGGACGAGTACCTCAAGAGCCGCGGCGACTCCTTCGAGGGCAAGAACGTCGTCGTTCACGGCTCCGGTAACGTCGCCATTTACGCGGTCCAGAAGGTCGCCCAGCTCGGCGGCAAGGTGCTCGCCTGCTCCGATACTCACGGCTGGGTCGAGGATCCCGACGGCATCGACTACACCGTGCTCGAGCACGTCTACAACCAGAAGCGCTCCGGCCACGACAAGGGCGTCACGCTCGCCATGTACGTCGACGAGAAGCCCAACGCCGTGTGGCACGAGGGCGACGGCCGCGGCGTGTGGCAGTTGCCCTGCGACATCGCGCTGCCCTGCGCTCGTGAGAACACGCTGCTGCTCGAGGACGCCCAGGCGCTCGTCGCCAACGGCTGCAAGGTGGTCGGCGAGGGCGCGAACATGCCCACGACCATCGAGGCCACGACCTACTTCCAGGAGAACGGCGTCGCCTTCATGCCCGGTAAGGCTGCCAACGCCGGTGGCGTGCTCGTGTCCGGCCTCGAGATGAGCCAGAACGCCGAGCACCTGTCCTGGACCTTCGAGGAGGTCGACGGCAAGCTCGAGCAGCTCATGCGCGGCATGTTCCACAACGTGGACGACACCGCCAAGGAGTACGGCGAGGAGGGCAACTTTGTCATGGGCGCCAACATCGCCGGCTTCCTGAAGGTCGCCGACGCCATGCTCGCCCAGGGCGTCTGCTAAACCCTGCCTGACATAGCATGTAATGAGGCTCTCGGCTATCGCAGCTGGGAGCCTTTTCTTTCCCGGAGGCGTGGGACAAATTAATCAGTAGTTCTTGTCCCAGGTGCGATAGTTGGTTCGAGCTTATTGCCGCAAGCGACCCTGGGACAAAAACTACTGATAAATTTGTCCCACGTGGCGTTCTTGTCGTTCGACGGCGTGCGGCCCCTCGTTTGGTACACTTGAAGGTACTGGACAAGTGAAGAGATGGGGGAGAACGTGCTCAAGTTCGGTACCTACGTCCGTGTTGGAAACGCGGCCGAAGCCTATGAGCTCTTGCAGAAAAACCGCAACAACAAGATTGTGGGCGGCGGCATCTGGATGCGCCTGGGTTCGCGTCGCGTGGCGACGGCGATTGACCTTTCGGCCTGCGGACTCGATCAGATCGAGGAGACCGAGACCGAGTTTCGCATCGGTGCCATGTGCACCCTGCGCCAGCTCGAGCGCCATGCCGGGCTCAACGCGCTTGTCAACAATGTCTTTGAGTTCGCTGTCCACGATATCGTGGGCGTGCAGCTGCGCAACACCGCCACGGTGGGTGGTAGCATCTACGGCCGCTTCGGTTTCTCGGACGTGCTCTCGGCCTTCCTCGCGCTCGATTCGTATGTTGAGCTGACGGGTGCCGGCCGCGTGCCGCTCGCGGAGTTCGTGGATATGGGCTATGTGCGCGACGTGATCGAGCACGTCGTGGTCGTCAAGCACGAGTACCGCGCGAGCTACGAGGCCGTGCGCAAGGCCGCGACCGACTTCCCCTCGCTCAACGTCACAGCCGCTTGGTGGGACGGCTCCTGGCATGTCACCGTGGGCGCCCGCCCGCTGCGCGCGACCCTGCTGCAGGGCGAGGCATGTGGCCTCACCAGCGAGCAGCCTTCCGAGGACGAGCTGCGCGCCCTGGCCGTGTCCGTACGCGCGTTGAGCTACGGCACCAACCTGTGGGGCTCGGCCGACTACCGCCGCCGCATCTCGGCCCCGCTCGCCATCCAGGCCGTGCGCCGTGCCGCCGGCATCGAGCTTTCTGCCGCGCTTGCCCGCGAGCTCGAGACCGTGCAGGTCCCCAAGTTTGCCACGGACGAGTATTCCTGCCGCCGCGTGCCCGGCGTCGATTCTAGCGAGGTGCGCTAATGGCTGCCAAACTCATCGATCTTTCCTTTACGCTCAACGGCCGTAAGGTCAAGGTTCAGATTGCCCCCGACACCATGCTCTTTGCACTGTTGCGCGAGCAGGGTTGTGCGTCGGTGCGCTGCGCCTGTGAGACCACAAACTGCGGCCTGTGCACGGTGTGGCTCGACGGCGACCCGGTGCTGAGCTGCTCGGTTCCCGCTGCCCGTGTTGAGGGACACACCATCACCACGCTCGAGGGCCTTAAGGCCGAGTCCGAGGCACTTGCCCGTGCAATGGCTGCCGAAGGCGCCGAGCAGTGCGGTTTTTGCGCCCCCGGCCTCATCATGAACGTGCTGGCGCTCGCCCGCGCCGCCAAGGAGGACCCGAGCCTCGTTGCCACGCGCGAGGAGCTCTCGCGCCAGCTCGCCGGCAACCTCTGCCGTTGCAGCGGCTACGAGAGCCAGCTGCGCGCTATCGTGCGCTTCCTCAACGAGTCCGGCGTGCAGGTGGGCTTTGAGTTGCCCGAGCTGCCGGTCAACGACACGAGCTGTGACGGCGTCTCGTACAAGCAGATCACCCACAAGCAGCCCAAGAAGGACTCGAAGGCCCTGCTCGAGGGCCGTCCCGTCTACACGGGCGATATGGTGCCCGCCGGCGCGCTCATCGTTAAGCTCAAGCGCAGCCCGTATGCCCGCGCCAAGATCCGCTCCATCGATACGTCGCGCGCCCTGAAGGTGCCGGGCGTCGTGGGCGTCTACACCTACGAGGACGTGCCCAAGCGCCGCTTTACCATCGCCGGCCAGAGCTATCCGCAGCCGAGTCCCTACGACCGCCTGATCCTCGAGAACCTCGTGCGCTATCAAAACGAGGAGGTGGCGATTGTCGCCGCCGAGACCGAGGAGGCCGCCGACAAGGCGCTCAAGCTCATCAAGGTCGACTACGAGGTGCTCGAGCCGCTGCTCGACTTTACCCAGGCACTCGATAACGACATCGTGGTCCACCCCGAGGGCGACGTGACCTTTATGTTCCCGCAGGGCGGCGATGTCCCGCGCAACCTGGTGTGCAGCGGTACCAGCGATTTTGGCGACCTTGACGAGGCCTTCGCCCAGAGCGACATCGTCTTTGAGCGCACCTACACCAGCCAGGCCACGCAGACTGCGCCCATGGAGACCTTCCGCGCCTTCGCGACGACCGACGCGTTCGGCCGCATCTCGGTGACCACTTCTACGCAGGTGCCCTTCCACGTGCGCCGCATGGTTGCGCAGTCGCTCGACATTCCGCAGTCGCAGGTGCAGGTCATTAAGCCGCGCATCGGCGGCGGCTTTGGCTCCAAGCAGACGGGCTGCTGCGAGATCTTCGTGGCATTCGTTACCCAGCAGACTGGCCGTCCGAGCTACTGCTGCTACACCCGCGAGGAGACCATCACTGCGGGCAACTCGCGCCACCAGATGCAGATGACCGTTAAGCTGGGCGCCATGAACGACGGCACCATCACGGCCATCGATCTGCATACGCTGTCCAATGCGGGCGCGTACGGCGAGCACGCCACCACTACGATCGGCCTATCGGGCCACAAGAGCCTGCCCATCTACAACCATGTGAAGGCGAGCCGCTTTAGGTGGGACGCCGTCTACACCAACACCAACCGCGGCGGCGCGTATCGCGGCTACGGTGCCACCCAGGGCCAGTTTGCCGTGGAGAGCGCCGTCAATGAGCTCGCCGACATGCTGCACATGGATCCCGCCGACCTGCGCCTTAAGAACATCGTGCGCGAGGGCGAGATCATGCCGCAGTACTACAACGAAAAGCTCAACGCCTGCGCACTCGACCGCTGCCTGCTGCGCGCGATGGACATGATCGGTTGGCGCGACAAGCCGCTGGCCGTCGACCTGGGCGACCGCGTGCGTGCTCTGGGCTGTGCGCTCACCATGCAGGGCTCGGGCATTTCCAACGTGGATATCGCCGGCATCGACATGCGCCTGGAAGAGGACGGCTTCATTTCCATCGGCACCGGCGCCACCGATAACGGCATGGGCGTCGACACCATCCTGGCGCAGATTGCCGCCGAGGAGCTTGGGGTGGAGAGCTCGCTGATCGTAGTGCGCGGCGTGGACACCGACGTGTCGCCGTTCGATGCCGGCTCGTACGCGAGCTCGGGTACGTACGTGACGGGCCTGGCAGCCAAGAACGCCGCGACCGAGCTGCGCGAGAAGATCTGCGCTAAGGCCGCCCAGATGTGGGACGTGGACGCCGCCGACGTGGTCTTTGATGGCCAGTACGTGCGCCTGTCCGACGAGCGTGCCGCGCGCGAGCAGAACCGCTACCTCACGCTGCGTGACTTTGCCAACCTGTGCGTCAAGAACATCGCGGGAGGCGACGCGCTGACCTCGCATGCCTCTGCCTGCCTGCCCGTTTCGCCTCCGCCGTTTATGGCCGGCATTGCCGAGGTCGAGGTCGACAAGGCCACCGGCAAGGTGACTGTGGTGGACTATGCGGCGGCCGTCGACTGCGGCACCGTGATCAACGAGGCGCTCGCGCGCGTCCAGGCCGAGGGCGGCATTGCCCAGGGCATCGGCCACGCGCTCTACGAGATTGTTGAGCATGACGACCGCGGCCGCCTGCGCACCGGCAACTTTATGAGCTACAAGCTGCCCACGCGCCTGGATATCGGCAGTATTCGCGTGGCCTTTGAGCCGAGCTACGAGCCTACGGGCCCGTTTGGCGCCAAGTCGATCGGCGAGGTCGTCATCAACACGCCGCTCGCCGCCGTGGCCTCGGCCGTGGCACACGCCACCGGCCACCAGGTGCGCTCGCTGCCGATCACGCCCGAGAAGGCCCTGCTGGGGGAGTAGCGGGTCGGCGAACAAGTCGTAATGGGCGGGGCAACTCGCCCCGCCTTTCGCACTCGTGGTGAGGTCGTGAGCCTGTAAAACGTGTGCGTGCGCTTGTCGTTCGTATCTGCTATCATTCCTAGTCTGTGCGCTCATGCGGGCGTGGCGGAATTGGTAGACGCGCCAGATTTAGGTTCTGGTGGGATTCCCGTGAAGGTTCGAGTCCTTTCGCCCGCACCAACGCATCTGCGTCGGCTTCGGCCGTCGCGACTCTTTGTTGCATAAAGGTACCAGCACCTCAGATAAGCTGGGCAGTATGAGGAGGAACGTGTTGAACATCACCGCTTCTGACGTCAAGGACGCCAAGCTCACCGCTACGGTCACCATCCCGGCCGCCGACGTCGACGCCGCGATCAAGAAGGCCTACAAGGACACCGCCAAGAAGTACCGCTTCCCGGGCTTCCGTGCCGGCAAGGCTCCCCGTCCGGTCATCGATTCCGCTCTTGGCGCCGAGGCTACCCTCGCTCAGGCCACCAACGACCTGATCGCCGCCAACGAGCCCGCCGTCCTCAACGAGCTGGACATCGTCCCCACCAAGAGCGGTGACTACAAGGAGCTCGACCTCGCCAAGGATCACGAGGACTACACCTACACCGTCGAGTTCTCCCTGCGTCCCGCCGCTGAGCTCTCCTCCTTCGACGCTGTCGAGATCGAGATGCCTCCCGCGGAGGTCACCGAGTCCGAGATCAACAACCAGGTCGATATGCTCCTCAACTACCGTGCCACCTTCGAGGACGTCGAGGGTCGCGCCGTCGAGGCCGAGGACTACGTTACCGTCGACCTCAAGGCCGTCGAGAACGCCGACAACTTTGCCGCCGAGGGCCGCATGCTCATCGCCGGCAGCGATAGCAACCCCAAGGAGTTCAACGAGGCCCTGATCGGCGCTAACGTTGACGACGTCAAGACCGTTACCTGGACCGACGAGGTCGAGGAGGGCGAGGAGGCCGAGACCCACACCGTCGAGGTCTCCGTCAAGGGCATCAAGGTCCGCAACACCCCCGAGCTCACCGATGAGCTCGTCAAGTCCGACTTTGGTTTCGACAGCATCGAGGCCATGCGCGACGCCATTAAGATTGAGATCGAGCAGGACAAGGCTTCCCGCCTCCCGGCCGAGAAGGAGAACCGTTGCGTCTCCGCTCTCGCCGAGCGTCTGCAGCTCGACGAGATGGACGCCGACTACGAGCAGTCCGTCTTTGAGGAGCTTGGCCAGAACTTCCTGTCCAACCTCGCTGCCCGCGGCATGACCCTGGACACCTGGCTGCCCGCTTCCGGCCTGACCATGGAGCAGTTCATCGGCGACCTGCACAAGCAGGCCAACGACGTTGCCCGTGAGTCCCTGGCTCTGGACGCCCTCGCCCGTGAGCTCAAGATCGAGGTCACCGAGGACGACATCAACGCCGAGTTCGAGAAGGCCGGCGTCAAGGACGTCGAGGCTTCCAAGGCAGAGTTCATCGCCGATGGCCGCATGCCTGCCGTCCGCGAGTCCATCCGTCGCTCCAAGGCCGTTGATCACCTGGTCGAGAACGCCAAGGTGACCGAGGTCGACGAGACCGCCAAGGACGCCGAGTAATTCTCGCCACCTTTGCCGCGAGCGCATGTACGCGCCCGTGATGGGGTAAAGTTATAAGCCGGTTATCCGGTTGCTTCGTACGGTGCCAGCCAATGCATAGCATGCGGGCACCGTACGTTTGTCTAGAACCAATATTGGTCCGTAAGAGAAATGGAGATGCGTATGATCGCTAAGTTCGATTCCGCCCTCGTGCCATACGTTATCGAGCAGACGCCGCGCGGCGAGCGCAGCTACGATATCTATTCGCGCCTGCTCAACGACCGCATCATCTTCTTGGGCGAGGAGATCAACTCCGTCAGCGCCAACCTGGTCGTTGCCCAGCTACTGCATCTTGAGAGCCAGGATGCCGAGAAGGATATCTCGCTCTACATCAATTCGCCCGGCGGCGAGGTCTACTCCGGTCTGGCGATTCTGGACACCATGAACTTCATCAAGCCGCAGGTCTCCACCATCTGCGTGGGCATGGCCGCGTCCATGGCCGCCGTGCTGCTCTCGGCCGGCGCCAAGGGCAAGCGCTTCTGCCTGCCGCACTCCAAGGTCATGATTCACCAGCCCAGCGGCGGTGCCCAGGGTCAGCAGACCGAGATCGAGATTGTGGCCGAGGAAATCAAGAAGACCCGTCGCGAGCTCAACCAGATCCTGTCCGACGCCTCGGGCCAGCCGATCGAGAAGGTCCAGGCCGACACCGAACGCGACAATTACCTGACCGCTGCCGAGGCCCTCGACTACGGCCTGATCGACCGTATCGTCACCTCGCGCGACCTCGCTGCGAAGGACGCCTAGGATGGCAGGTAACATGCAGGACAACTTTGACGAGAACGGCAACCCCATCCGCTGCTCCTTCTGCGGAAAAGAGCAGGGCCAGGTCCGTCGTCTCGTAAAGGGTCCGACCAACATCTTTATCTGCGACGAGTGCGTCGCCGCCTGCTCCGAGATCCTTGAGGAGTCGCTGGCTTCGGACTTTATGGACGCCGCCCGCAACGGCAATCTCCCGGGTTTCCTCAACGACCACGGCCAGGCTGCGTCCCAGCCCGCCGTTGACCCCGAGACGGAGGGCTTTGAGCTTGAGGACGACCGTCAGGTCATCACGCACGTGCCGACGCCGCACGAGATCTATGACGAGCTTTCGGCCTATGTTATGGGTCAGGAGGACGCCAAGCGCGCCATGTCGGTTGCCGTGTACAACCACTACCGTCGCGTGATCGAGGGCGGTGCCGCAGTGTCCGCCTTTGACGAGGCCTCGGGCATGGGCGCCCAGTTTAACGATGACATGGACGAGGTGGAGCTCGCCAAGTCCAATATTCTGCTGCTCGGCCCCACCGGTACCGGTAAGACGCTGCTGGCCCAGACGCTTGCGCGCATCCTCGAGGTGCCGTTTGCCATCGCCGACGCCACCGCGCTCACCGAGGCCGGTTACGTTGGCGAGGACGTTGAGAACATCCTGCTCAAGCTCATCAACGCCGCCGACGGCGATATCGAGCGCGCGCAGGTTGGCATCATCTACGTTGACGAAATCGACAAGATCGCCCGCAAGGCTGAGAACCTCTCCATTACCCGCGATGTTTCGGGCGAGGGTGTTCAGCAGGCGCTGCTTAAGATTCTTGAGGGCACGGTGGCCAGCGTTCCGCCCACCGGCGGCCGCAAGCATCCCCAGCAGGAGCTGCTGCAGATCGACACGACCAACATCCTGTTTATCTGCGGCGGTGCCTTTGTGGGTCTGGATAAGATCATCGCCGATCGCGTTGGCAACAAGGGCGTGGGCTTTAACTCCGAGATCGCCGGCCCCACCTCGGTCGACGAGAACGACCTGCTGCGCCAGGTACTCCCGCAGGACCTCAATGCATTCGGCATGATCCCCGAGTTCGTGGGACGTACGCCCGTCGTTACCCAGACGCAGGCGCTCGACGAGGACGACCTGGTGTCGATCCTGACCGAGCCAAAGAATGCCGTGGTGCGCCAGTACCGTAAGATGTTCCAGCTCGAGGACGTCGATCTTGAGTTTGAGGACGCGGCCCTGCACGAGATCGCCCGCATGGCGCTTGCCCGCAAGACCGGCGCCCGCGGCCTGCGCGCCATCTGCGAAGACGTGCTGCAGCAGACGATGTTCGACCTCCCCAGCGAGGAGGGCGTCGCCAAGGTCATCGTAACCGAAGCTGCCGTAAAGGGCGAAGAACAGCCCCAACGCATCTACGGGTAAACCTGACAAAAACGTGCTTGCAAATAGCCTCCGACCATCCGCGGTCGGAGGCTATTTTATATATACGCAATAACCCCAACTACCTGTGTTATTCTGTGTGTTTGTTTAAGCCAAAGCGAAGTCAATTCAGACTGAAGTAATCGATACCTAAGGGGAGGAATGTAGGCCCGATTTTCGTAGATTCCGCACGAGCCGAAGACCACTTAATGTGGTCTTCGTGCGAGCCAGGACTTGACCGAGCGAAAATCGGGCCTACATTCCTCCCCGGTGGGCAAGGGAGAGATATATGGAAGAAATGCCCAAGAACTACGATCCGTCGACTAACGAGCCGGCGATCCTGCAGAAGTGGCTCGACGGCGGCTACTACAAGCGCCGCGAGGGCGTGGGTGACTGCACCGTCACCATTCCGCCTCCCAACGTGACCGGCAAGCTCCATATGGGCCACGCCACCGACGACTCCATCCAGGACGCCATCATCCGCATGGCCCGCATGCGCGGCAAGTCCACGCGCTGGGTGCTCGGCACCGACCACGCCGGTATCGCCACGCAGACCAAGGTCGACAAGAAGCTCAAGAGCGAGGGCATCAGCCGTCTGGAGATCGGTCGCGACAAGTTTGTCGACGCCTGCTGGGACTGGACCCACGAGTACGGCGGCATCATCGTCGAGCAGATCAAGCGCATGGGCTGCTCCGTCGACTTCGATAACGAGCGCTTCACCATGGACGAGGATTACGCGCAGGCCGTGCGCAAGGTCTTCTGCGACTGGTATCACGACGGCCTGATCTACCGCGGCAAGCGCATCGTCAACTGGTGCCCCAACTGCACCACCGCTATCTCGGACGACGAAGCCGAGTACAAGGACGAGAAGGGCTACCTGTGGCACCTACGCTACCCGCTGACCGAGCCGGTCAACGGCCAGGACTACATCGTCGTCGCCACCACGCGCCCCGAGACCATGCTCGGCGACACGGGCGTTGCCGTCTCCCCGAAGGACCCCGAGAAGGCCGCCTTTGTGGGCAAGACTGTCATGCTGCCGATCGTCAACCGCGAGATCCCCATCTTCTCCGACTACCACGTCGACGCCAACTTTGGCTCCGGCTTCGTTAAGGTCACCCCGGCCCACGACCCCAACGACTACGCCATGGGTCAGGCCCACGACCTGCCGCAGATCAACATCTTCGACGAGCACGCGGTGGTCGTCGAGGGCTACGGCGAGTTCACCGGCATGACGCGCGACGAGTGCCGCGAGGCCGTCATCAAGTGGTTCGAGGAGCACGACCTGCTCGACCACGTCGAGGAGCACGACCACTCCGTCATGCACTGCTACCGTTGCGACGCCGCCTTGGAGCCGTGGCTGTCCGAGCAGTGGTTCGTGGCCGTCGACAAGCTCAAGGGGCCGGCGCTCGACGCCGTCAACTCCGGCAAGGTCACCTTCCACCCCGCGCGCTGGACGCAGACCTACACCACCTGGATGGAGAACCTCAAGGACTGGTGCATCAGCCGTCAGCTGTGGTGGGGCCACCGCATCCCCGTGTTCTACTGCGAGGACTGCGGCTGGGAGGACGCCCTCACCGAGGACACCGACGTGTGCCCCAAGTGCGGCGGCCATCACATCCATCAGGACGAGAACGTGCTGGACACCTGGTTCAGCTCGCAGCTGTGGACCTTCGCCACGCAGGGCTGGCCGCAAAAGCCGGAGCTGCTCGAGGGCCATCACCCCACGACGGCGCTCGTCACCGCGCGCGACATCATCGCGCTGTGGGTCGCCCGCATGGTCATGAGCTCGCTGTACTTCCTGGACGAGGTGCCGTTTAAGGACGTCGTCATCTACCCGACGATCCTGGCCAAGGACGGCAGCCGCATGTCCAAGTCCAAGGGCAACGGCGTTGACCCTATGGACCTCATTGGCATGTACGGTGCCGACGCCATGCGCTACAACCTGCTGACGCTGTGCACCAACAACCAGGACGTTAAGTTTGACGCGAACATTGATAAGAAGACCAAGAAGCTTATCGACAGCCCGCGCACCGAGCAGGCCAAGAGCTTTGTGACCAAGATCTGGAACGCGAGCCGCTTTCTGCTCATGAACATGGAGGGCTACACGCCCGGCGAGCCCGTCGTGGAGACGCCGGCCGACGCCTGGATGTTCAGCCGCCTGGCCAAGGCCGTGAAGATGGTCACCGAGGGCATCGAGAACTACACCTTTGGCGACATGGCCCGCGGCGTGCAACAGTTCTTCTGGAACGAGGTCTGCGACTGGTACGTCGAGGTCACCAAGGCTCGCCTGAAGGGCGAGGGCCGTCTGCAGGCGCAGCGCAACCTGATCTTTGTGCTCGACACCTCCATTCGCCTGATGCACCCGCTCATGCCGTTCGTGACCGAGGAGATCTGGGACAACATGCCGGCAAGCGTGCTCGACCTGGACGCCGAGGGCAACGTCGACCGCGCCGACGCGCTCATGATCGCCAAGTGGCCTGAGCCCGCCGACTACGCCAAGTACGTCGACGAGGACGCCGAGCGCGCCTTTGAGCTGTGCCGTACCGTCGTTTCCGCCGCCCGCGCCACGCGTTCGCGTTATCGCTTGAGCCCCAAGGCCGAGCTTGACGTGGTTGTGCGCGCCGGTGCCGAGGACATCGAGAAGCTCGAGAGCCTGCGCTCGACCATTGAGCCGCTGGCCAACACCGCCTCGCTGGTCATGGGTACCGACGTTGAGAAACCGGCCGCGAGCATTGCCGTGGTCGACAGCGGCGTCGAGGTCTTTGTGGTGCTCGAGGGCAAGGTCGACCTTTCGGCCGAGAAGGCGCGCTTGGAGAAGGAGATCGCCGCGACCCAGAAAGAGCTTGCCGGCTGCGAGAAGACGCTGGCTAACGAGGGCTTTGTGGCCAAGGCCGCGCCCGCGGTGGTCCAGAAGAAGAGGGACCGTGCAGCTGAGCTCAAGGAGATCCTGGCGGCGCTGACTTCGCAGGTTGCTGACTTCTCGTAGGCGTTACTGGGGGACGCGGTTTGGGGCATTGCTCGCTACTGCGGACAGTCCTGCTCGCACGAAGGCCACATTAAGTGGCCTTCGGCTCGTGCGGAACTTGTATCGAGCAAAGCTCCAAACCGCTCCCAGTTCGTTTACGGGGTTGTTTGCGCCTGGCATGTAAAGGCCACTGTGTTGTGGCCTTGATTCTGCTGCAAAGCGGTGTTTGGCTGATATTTTGAATGGGAGGGGCTCGTTGTTGATTCGGGCCTCTTTTTATGTTGAGGGGACTTTGGTTATGGCTAAGCGTTCTGGGTTGTATTCGGTGCCGTTTGAGGTTCCGGAGCTTTCTTTTGATGAGGCCGTTGCGCTTGCGGCCGATACGGGCAAGATTGCGCGTTATTCTACGCCGTTGCTCGAGACTGTTGTCGAGATGCTCGATGAGCTTGGTCGTCCTGACGAGTTCTATGATTGCGTCCAGATCGCTGGAACCAATGGAAAGACCTCGACGACGCGGTTCTCGGCTGCCATTTTGCGTGGTGAGGGCCTTAAGACGGCACTCTTTACGTCGCCGCACCTCGTGCGCTATCCCGAGCGCATGGAGATTGACGGCAAGGTCGTCTCTGACGAGGTCTTTGCCCATGGTGTCTCCGCGGCGTATGAGGCGGGTCGTCGTCTCAACGCGCGTCGTGAGGCGGCAGGCGAGGAGCTCCGTGCTATTACGCCCTTCGATCTTTTGTCCGTGGCTGGACTGACCATGTTTGCCGAGGCTTGCGTGGACGTGGCCGTGCTTGAGGTTGGCATGGGCGGACGTTGGGACGCTACGAGTGCGACCGATCCCGTGGCCGTCGCTATTACGGGCATTGGGCTTGACCACACTCGTATTTTGGGCGATACGCTTGAGGCTATTGCGGGGGAGAAGGCTGCGGTTATTAAGCCCGGGCGTCTGGTTGTTTTGGGCGAGGGTACGCATGAGGCGAGTGTTCAGCGTGTGATGGATACGCGTTGTCGCGAGTGCGGCGTTGTGCCGCTGGTGGTGAGCCATGCCACGACCAAGGTGCCTTCGCACGTGGGTGATACGGTGGAATTCAGCTGCACTACGTCGCGCGCGATTTACACTTCGAGCATGTTCAAGCCGGCGTATCAACCGCAGAATGCCGCGTGCGCGATTATGTTGTGCGAGGGGTATCTGGGCCGCGAGCTCGATCATGATGCGCTCGATGCGTCGCTTATGGGTTGCTCCACGCCGGGTCGCTTTGATGTACTGGCGACCGACCCGCTCAAGCTGATCGATGCCTGCCATAACCCTCAGAGCTGCGAGAACTTTGTAAGCGCACTGGACGAGATCGATCCGTGTGTAGAGAATCGCCCCACGTTGCTGTGCGCCGCGCTGGCCGATAAGGACGTGGCGGGTATCGCTGACGTTTTGGTTCCGGCCTTCCCGCGCGTGGTCGTGACCCAGACCGATTCTGATCGCGCCCTGCCGGCAGAGGAGCTCGCTGCCCTTGTGGACGCCGGCAAGCTTGCGGGCGTGTACCCGAGCGTGTCCGAGGCCCTCGCCGCCTTCGATGCCGCGGGCGAGTCCTTCGTAGCGGCAGGCACCATCACCCTAGCCGGCGAAGTAGCGGGGCTGCTCCGTTAACCCATCCCCTCATCAGTTGCGGTGAAATACGGACTGTTTTACAAGCCAGAAGCCTCAAACAGTCCGTATATCACCGCAACTCAAAAGCAGTCAATTTGGGACGGGGCTTTTTTGGCTGCCCTTCGCCCCGAGTTGACTCGCTTGCCACGAAATGGGCCTATCTACTACGTTTTAGCAAATACCCCCGACCACACCGAGAATCGCAAAATGAAAACCGACGCTCCTATAAGTTGTCAAGAGGCAGTTTGCGGGAGCGCTCCCTTCAATTCGCACAGGAGCTCGTAATACCTCCTCTCCAGTTTCGTCGACCGCCGTTTC
>CAVCRP010000005.1:0-83821 GCA_963604655.1 uncultured Ruminococcus sp. | reverse complement strand
TGGTGGGCCCTCCGGGATTCGAACCCAGAACCCAGGGATTATGAGTCCATATTCAAAACCGTATTCAAGTGCGGAAACGTAAATTTTAGTGTGGATAGCAGCGGATAACAAATTCTGCTGTACCTTAGTTTTACTCTAAATGGCTAATTGATACTTATTGACAGACTGCTTCTTTGGTATCCGATTAAAGCCGTCGATATTCAAGGTCATTAGGTTTTCCTATGATTGCGCTGTGGTTACGTGGTTGATCGAGGCGCTAGGGGTTGAGCATGTGGCCGCTCCAATCACTCACTATCGCGGCAGGGCCATATATGACGAGGTTGGACGCAACCGGAATCTCTTCGGTCAAGCCAAAGCCTACGCGATGGCTCATGAGTTGGAGCGTCCCGGTATCAGCGTTGAATTCCGAAATTCCGGCGAGGATGCCATGCGCACACCTGGCAGCGGGTGCCAATTGACCTGTGAGCTGACATCGATGTCTAAATGCTCCTCGATGGGACTTTGATCATACTCATAATCCCTGGGTTCTGGGTTCGAATCCCGGAGGGCCCACCACCGTCTACCAGCGGTTTCCCTGATATACAGTTAATCGGGGGAACCGCTTTTCATTTAGTTTTTGCTTCTAGAATCCACTGGTTTCTTCTGGCTATCCGCAACTATCCGCAACTGATTTGTGCATGATTACGGGCTTAAGTTGAATTGGACGTTTTACGCCGGCGGTGTTTAGGAACAGTTGTTCATTGAGCTCGCCCAACCGTCGCCAATATCAAACTTACCTCAAGACCATTGAGGAATGGAGCAAGATATGGCCAAGCGTTCTGTTGTCCATGGGGCTGTTGTAGAGGCCGCCACCGCCGTGCCCATTGACATTGCAATTGAAATGCAACCCGGATTGCCCGGTATAACCATTGCCGGTATTCAGGATAATGCCGCCATGGAGTTGCGAGGTATCGTCAGGTGCGCCCTTAAGGCACAGGGGTACACCGTGCCCCGGGACAATATCTCGATCGAACTAATGCCCTCCCCCGGATATAGCAGGAGCTTCTCGGGCCGATTGCGAACCACCGACTCTCTTGCTCTTCCTATCGCTCTTGGCATTCTGGGTGTCTCGGGACAACTGGACCCCGAGTTTCTCAAGGATAAGCTGTTCTTCGGATCGCTGGACTTCGGCGGCAACGTGACGTCGTGTCGGGGCACCGTTGCAGTCGAGAATCTCTGCCATGAGTTGAATCTACAGGGAGTCGTTTCCGCAGCGACCCCGCGCGGATTGAGGCCGGCCCATCCGAGCCTTCAGGCATTGGACTCGATTTCATCTGACTCCCTGGGTAATCCCGAGAAACTAATCGGAAGGTCTATGCCGGCCGAGCCCGAACAGCTAAGCCCGGTTTATCCGCCTGCGGCCGTTTCCGCTGTAGCCGAGGCTCTTGCGACTCGAATTCCCATTCTGATCGAGACGGATAGCCCTGAGCGTGCGGGAGAGGCGATTCGCGCATTCTTCCATGTCGGCGAAAGCGATGAAGCGGCGCTCATGAGAGACCTTGCCGGCGTCGGGGCGAAGGGAAGTGTCGCCGTTGTCTCCGATATCGGGACGGCAAGCCTCGCAGGTATTATCGGCGGCGGACGCCCAATCAGGCCGGGTGTCATCTCAGCTGCAAGTGGCGGCGCCATCGTTCTCGGAAATATCGACCAGGCATCGTCCCATGTCCTCCAGTCTGTGGCATCGGCTACAAGGCGAGATACCGTCAGGATCGTTAGGGTTGACGGTACTATGCTGTTCCCAAGCGACGCCGCCCTCGTTATGACGGCTAGGGAAGACCGAAGCGACTATGCGATGAAGGCGTTCCAGATGGGCCCGTTCCCTAAAATCGAGCAGCCGGTCGTTGTCGATATTGACCAATTGGAAAAAGGCCTTTCTCAGATTCAAGCGCTCCCAGGATCGCTGGTCGCCTATAGGGAGAACCTCAAAAAGCGTATCGAGGACAGCAGCCTCTATGTAGATGCAACCACCAAGGGTGGCATCAAGGTTAACTATACGGTTGACGGTGAGCCGAAGACCGTGGAGCTCGTAAAGCAATTCTACGAGGAGAACGATACGCTCTGCATCCAAGCTTTCGATGTGACCGACGGCTCCGACTCGTTCGGCGCGCTTTGGTCGGACGTGACCGTGAACCTTGACGGACCTGCCCAAGGAGACCGCACCGTCTACATGCAGAGGTCAAGCGTGGATCCCTTGCCCGGCATTCTCATGGACTCGGAGATATTCGGCTCCGTTATCGATGGCGCCGGACGGGGTGGATATGATGCCGTTGAAGTTAACCTGAACGCTTTTCTTTCGATGAGGGATCTGTCCGAATTCCGCGAGATGGTCATTCCCAATGAATATAAGGATATCGCCATCGCCGCAGGGGTAAATTTCGCCATTGTGCCGGCGATTGAAGCGAAAGACATCGCCCTTATGTCCGACGGCCTTGTCAGCATCGGCGGGCACGACTATACGCTCTACCGCGGCCAGACCTTCGACGAGTCGCGGAAGGTGGACGCGATCCTCGATCAGTATGAAGAGTTGAGCGTGGCTCCCCACAGAGTCGATTGCAGCCCCAGCACGAAAAAGATCATTGACTCGCTTCGACTTGCGACCAAAAGCACGGCGTCGCCTGATGGAGTTGTGTCGATGGAGCGCGACGTGACCCTCCCCCACGCTCAATCGCTTAAACATTAACCAAAATCTAGGAACAGTTGTTCAACGGCTCTCATCGACAAGCCTGCGGGCGGACGATAGCACCAACGGAACTATGACCGAAGGGAGAGCCGTATGGACAAACTGGATAGGGCGGGTGCGGCCGGGCTGGGCCTGCTCGACCTCGACCGCGTTTTCGATGCCGCGCGCGAAATGATCATGGACCCGCAGCAATGCGAGGGATACCTTAAGTGGCCGGCTGTCGCCACGCTTGGTGCGATTATGGCGGAGCCGAACCTTCTCTCGGCCGTGGCCGAGGTCGCTCTTGACGGTATCGCCCCCGACACATATGCGGGTCAAAAGTCCTGGCTGCTCGCGCGGGCACTTTTCACAGCCTCCACTGCCCAGGCCGAATATGAGATTGAGCGCGGCCTCGAACTCTCGCCGTCGGATCGAACCAACATCAACCCGAAGGCGCCTATTGCCGTCCAGGACTATATCTCGCGAGATGACAAGCTCGCTGTCATGAAATTCTATGTCATGGCGGACACGGAGCTCTCGCGTATCGCCATGCCCTGGCCGGCGGGGCCCTATGGCCAGTTCAGGATCGGCGACGAGGGCTATGTCACGGACGAGCAGTTCGGGCGTGTGATTCCCGACCCGGCCGACCAGAGCCTCTATGAGTACATCGCGAATGGCGGTGCGCTTACCGACGACGTTATCCACGCTGCCGTGAGGGGGAATACCGACCACATCGATACGCTTGCATCCCGCGCCATTGAAAACGACCCCGATGCAGCGGTCTTCTACACCGAGTCGACCCAGGACGAGTGGGATGAGTCT
Source organism: uncultured Ruminococcus sp. (assembly GCA_963604655.1). GTDB lineage: Bacteria > Actinomycetota > Coriobacteriia > Coriobacteriales > Coriobacteriaceae > Collinsella. The sequence continues at coordinate 80,301 of CAVCRP010000005.1, read as the reverse complement.
GTCGACGAGGGCTATGTCCAAAAGAGCGAGATCAAGACCGAGCGCGCCCATGAGATGCCCGGCACGAAAAACCTCATTGCGCAGATCAGCAGGAAGCTGGGAGGCGGCACCGAGGGCGCGCTTCATACCGCAGCCCCAAATCGTACTGCCTATTTCCATTACGGACAGGCATAGGGGGCGGCAAGATGAGCATCACCTTGGTACCTTTCGACTCTCCCATCGAGTGCATGACGATCGACACCGAGACGACGGGGCTCGACCCCTTTGACGGCGATGAAATCTTGACCTTGGCAATGGTCCTCGATATCGAGGGACAGGATTCGCCCTCGTCGGTCCATCTGCGCGTCAAGCCGCAGCATAAGACCGAGTGGCCTGCCGCGGAGCGCGTGAATCACATCTCACCCGATTCGGTGGCTAACTATAAGCCTTTCAAGAGCTATCTCGAGGCCGTCCAGTCGCTATTCGACCGAACGGAGAAGATCGTCGGATGGAATGTCGGCTTCGACCTTGGATTCCTCGAGCATGAGGGCATCGTCATTCCGCAGACGGCGGAAATTGTCGATGCTATGAAGGAGTTCGGGCGCGTGCACGGACCGTTCTCGGAGTCCCATTGCAGATGGAGGCTCACCTCTGCGGCAGATGCCATGGGATACAGCTTCGAGGGCGCTCCACACGACGCGCTCGCCGACGCATTGGTTACCAGGCGCCTATATCAACACACGAGCGCAATTACCGAGGGCTTGAAGCAACCGGGCGCGCATGTCAAACGGCCCGGGGCACGCAGGCATAGCTAATTAAAGAAATTGTCACCCTGTGGCACCAAACCGGTCGGCACGGGTGGCCTATATGGCGAAAACTGTAGTTGGGGCCGCTTTATGTGCGGCCCCAACTACACGTCGCCGGAGGGAGGTAGCAGCAATGCCCGGAGAGAATGAAGAGGCCATGCGTGTTCTGCTGATGCTCGGCCAGGCTGTTCTGCCGCCGGCACGCGAAGTCCTCATCATCACGATGAGAGCGCTCGCACGTGGTACCGGCAAAGTCGCTGGAGGTGCCGGCAGGGTTGCCGGTCGCGGTGCGAACCACGCGATCAGCCATGTGAATGGACTCGGCCGTTACGGCCTCGTTACGGAGCACACGCTAAGGCGCGACCGCAACGACGTCATCAAACTTGTCAACCTTGGCAAGGAAGGTGCGCTCGATCGAAGCGACCTGTCGCTCCTGTCCGACATCTGCCGAAAGCACCGCATCGGGTTCGCTGTCTTCGAGGACCCGGCGACTGGCTATTTCGCAATCGAATACAAGATGAAGGACCAGGAGGCGCTCGCCGCCTGCATCGAGACGGCAATCGAGAGGAAACTGATCTCGAATGCCGATGTGGACAACGCGATGAGGGGTCCGGTCGAGAGCGGCGTCCAGACATCCGCCAATCCAAACGATATCCAGTCGTCTACCCAGCCAAAAGAGTACCCCGCCCTTCCGGCAATCGGGCTACCTGCTGTGGGTCTTCCTCCGGTAGGGCTCCCCCCTGCACCGGAGAATATCGAATATCTGGGGGAGTCTTGGAAGCTCGACCAGAACGACGGCATGTACAAGCGTAAATTCACCGGGTGGGACGGCGTCGTATACACTGCCGCCGTTTCCACGGCCGGAGCCTTCAGGATTACCGATCCCGACGGACACACGGCAAAAATCGGGAACCAAATCTGCGAGGGCGATGACAAGGGCGTGCTTCGTGAGGACCGCGCCGATGCCATCGTCCGATGCCATACCCAAATCGAGACGCTGAAGGACCGCGAGGCCTTCGAGGGGTCGGTCAGACTCCAGCAGCGCCAGGGACGAACCAAGCAGATGGGTTCGCATGAGGTCATCCGCGCCGTCAACATGCGCGACGCAGCCGACCGCAAGGCCAACCGTCACCAAATCGGAAACCAGAACCGTCCGGCCACGCACTCCCGAACCCTCAACAAGCGGGTCAAGAGGTAGCCGATGAAGCTGTCCAGGTTAGACATAACGAAGGTCGTCGGAGCCGCTGTGCTGGGATCTGCCGCCTTCTGGATCGTGAACCTCACGGTCCAGAAGGTCATGCTCGGTACAAGCGGTATCGAGACGTCCGATGACGTCGCGGCGTTCGTTGCGTGGGCGGCGTCCCGCCGGCCCCTCGGTATCTATTTCGGCGGGGTCCCTTTGCTGGCCTCAGTCGCTGCTGCCCTTGTAATCGCCCTAGCTGTTTTCCTAAAGCACGAGGCGCCCGGAGAGGACATCTCACCTGCCAAGCAATATGGATCTCAGCGCTTCTCGACTGCCCAGGAGCGTCTGCTGTACTCGCACAACAAGGCAACGGACGAATGGCCGGTTCCCGAGTGGTGCGAGACGGTCGAGGACGACAATATCATCCTCTCGCTCCACAGCAAGGTTGCCGGCACATCCATCGTCAACGACAAGAAAGACCCGATCAGGCGCGAGAGCCAGGTACCAAATCGAAACATGTTCATCATGGCCGGATCGGGCGCCGGCAAGTCCTACCGCTTCGTGACCAACCAGATCATGCAGATGAACGGCAATATGGTCTTCACCGACCCCTCGGGCGAGCTGTTCCGTGCATCTGCCGCCTTTTTGGAGAAGAACGGCTATGACGTGCAGGTCATCGACCTGCGCGACGAGGAGCATATCCTGGCCTCAACCCCCTACAACCCGCTTATCAACTGCCGCGACGTCACGTCTATTAACTCACTGGTAAACATGTTCATCTCGAACACCAAGGGCGAGGACACGCACGGGGACCAGCAGTTCTTCATCGATATGGAGAAGAACTTCTACACCTGCGTTTGCGGCATGTTCGTCTTCTGGTTCAAGGCCAACGGCAATACCGCCGACTGCACCCTTCCCGGCATCATCGATTATCTCGCGATGGCCAAGGCCGACGGCGCCGAGGGCATCAACAAGCTCGACCTCGTTTTCGAGGGCACCAGGGAGCGCGACGGCTTCGATGGGTTCGCGCAGTACATCATCGATACCTACGGTGATGACGCGCTGGACGACGAGTCGCTCCCAGAGAACTCGGTCCTCACCAACTACCGCACCTTCAAGGCCAACGCCGGCGCTCCCGAGCAGATGGCGGCGGTCGTGTCCTCGTGTGCCGCTCGTCTGCAAAGGCTCAACAACCCCGCAATCAGGAAGATGCTGGGGCGTGACGAGCTCGACCTCCAGTCTATCGACAAGCGCAAGCGCGCAATCTTCTTCTGCATCAAGTCCGGCGGCGGCCCCTATGACTTCGTCGCCGCGATGGCCCTGAACCAGTTGTTCGATATCTCGAAGGATATCGGGTCAACGAATGGAATCGGCCATCTCGAGATCCCCCTCTATTGCTATCTCGACGAGCTCGCCCAGATAGGCAAGATCCCCGACCTCGAGAAGCTCTTCGCCGAGAGCCGTAAGTTCTGGATCAACCTCTGCGCAATCGTGCAGGACGGCAAGCAACTCGAGGCAAGATATGGCAAGCAGTCGGAATCCATCCGAGCAAACTCGGCCATTTTTATGTACATGGGCTCTTCCCTCTTTTCCGACTGTGAGCAGATATCGCGCGAGATGGGCAACACCACGAAGAAGTTCACGGATTACTCTGTCTCGAACTCCGCGAGCGGCAAGTCCATCCAGGAGAGCACGAGATACGTCAAGGTTCCGCTTATGAGCCCCGAGGAGCTCTACAGCTTCAACGAGGAGGATGGCCTGTCCCCTGACGAGTGCGTGACCCATTACAAACAGGGCATGTGGTTTCGCGACCTCAAGGCAGATCCCGAGATTCACCCCAGGCGCAAGGAGTATCTCAGCGCCGGCAAAACCGACATGCTCGAGTGGGCGCGCGCCAGGCGACACGCGGACAACTCCTCCGTGCCAACACCGGAGGGCGTCGTGCTCATAGACCGCACCAGCCCCAAAACCATCGTCATCGACGCCTAAGGGCGCGTGAATAGGAATCAACTCTCCTTAAGGGAAGGAAATCTTCAATGGAACAGCTTGCTGATCTCGTTACCAAATTCGAGAACGTCATGATCGCCGGCGGCTCTCTGTTTGCCCTGTGGGGCGTCTACAACCTGCTGGAGGAGAAGACCAAGGGGCGCCCCGGCCACGGCACCGAGTGGTGGCAGGTCCTCGCCGGCGTCTTCATCGCCGGCTGCGGCTTCTCCCATATCATCTCCCAGTTGCTGAGCGGCATCCTCGGATAATGGAGATCAGAGAGAGGCTGCTTGCCTTCGCTGCTGGTTCCCCTGTCGGTGGAACTTCATCACCCAGGCCAACAGATCCGTATGATGAAATTGAATATGCTGAAAGGCCGACTTCGTTTGGCGATCGCATCTTGCGCTTTGCAGCCGTCAGCGTCTTGATGCTCGTTGTGGCCTGCGCCATTGCGACGATTGCCTTTGCTGCACAAAAGGGCCAATGGTCCGTAAGAGACTCGCTGGATATTTCAGGCTTTCAGACAACAGACTCTAAGCGCTACGTTGTTATTCGTTGGTCGGATATTGAAAATGACAAGTTCATAGACTTTAAACATGACGGAATCACCGCTCATGAAATTAGATATGAGGTGAAAATCGGAAACGGAGGGGCCAATCTTTACGGTCCGGTTTATGTCGATATGAAAGGTAAAACTGTAAGTTCAAAAGCCGCAAAAACAAAAAAACTCGATGGAAGTTTGAACGACAGTAATTATCTCAAGAGCTTTGCGCCAAGTTGGGCCCCTGATGGATGGGAGATAGCAAAAGCTGCGTCAACCGGACAGGAATCCACTGGAACAGGCGGCAAACCGAATACTGACAAAGATTCGGCCGCAAAGGACCCGGACGACATGGCGAATCAGCTAATCAAGGAGAATCCGCCCAAGTTCGCTCTAGATTTTAACTTCTTCAAGTATTCTGCTGAAAATCTGGTGTGGACCTTCTGCCGTGGGCTTGCGGAAAGTGCAACGAGCCTTGCCGAATGGTGCATTTCGCTAGTGTCCTCTACGGCGAACACTGCATTCACATCCGACTTTACCAATGGTCCTTTCGGCCAGTTCTACACTATGGCGTCGAATCTTTCGAAAGGCGCTTTCCAGCCCTATGCCATGGCGTTTCTCGGTCTGACCTTCGGCGTCGCCCTTATGCACCAGCTGGATGTCCGTCGTAAGATGGCCGGCGTCGATATCATGGCAAGCCTCGCCTTCGTCGTCATGATGTTTGCGGTGAGCTACACCCTCATCATCCACGCGATGGACATTTGTGCAGCCGTATACGTTCTCGCCCAGCACCTTGTAGGTGTCGTGAATAGTACGCTTGCATCAATGGGGATCGATACGACCAACTCCATTGGCATAAAAGAACAGGTGATCAATTCATTCGACGCCCTGACCTACAGCCAGGCAGGAACCTCATTCATCCTTCTTATCCTCGCCATCGTTTCACTTGTTGCCTGCGTCGCCTGCCTATTCACCGTGCTGACAACCATCTTTGTACGTATAGGCGAAATCTATTTAAGGGCCGCAGCAAGTCCCCTTTGCCTAGCGTTCTTTGCTGACGACAAATCAAGGCCCATGGGCGTCGGCTATCTCAAACGTTTTGCCGCGGTCTGTTTCCAGGCAGTGATGATCGTCATCGCGATTGGCATGATTCCCCTGATCAATGCGGTCGCAACCGAACTTATAGCCCCCATCACGTCCGATACGAGCACCCTAAATGGTTTCGGGGGCGCCGCGGCCGCGCTCATCCCGTCGATGTGCTCCGTCCTTTGCATTACGGAAATCGTGAACAAGTCAAAAGTCGTTGCCAACAGCCTGTTTGGCCTCGTCTAGGGAAGGTAGTGAAATGGCTGAGACATTCGTACGCGACGACATCAACAACTACGTCGCGAGAAACATCTTCGGTCGCTTTTCCAAGCGTTCGGCAATTGCCGCGCTTGCCGCCGTCGCCGTCGTGTCGGTCGGCATATACGGCGTCTACGCATGGGACTGGAGCCTCGATATTGTCACCTACATGGTGATACCGATCTGCGTGGCAATCGGCGTCATCGGCCTCCATTCGCACCACGGCCTCAAGTCCGAGAAATGGCTCCCCCTCATGCTTAAAGACCGTGCCGAACCCGATCAACTTACGCTCGCAGTCCCGACTTTCGAGGTGTCCGTTCCGAAGAAGACGAAGGCCGAGGTACGCGAGCAGAAACGCCGCGAAAAGGCAGCAAGGAAGGCGAGGAAGTTGGAGCAGGAGGCCGTGCCGGCGGGAATCGCCCAGGCGATGGCTGAGGCCTCCGTGAGAAACGATGGGAGAAACCCTAGATGAGCAAACTTACTATTGACGATCTCGACCGAGAGATTGCCGAGGCCGAGGAGCGTCGCGCGAGCGCCCTCGAGGCCGGATGGCAGAAGGGCGTGCGCCAGATGGACAAACGCCTGAAAAAGCTGAAGAAGAAGCGTGACAAGTATGTCGCGAGTTACGGCTCCGACGTGCCCTCAATCCCCCTCGGCTCTTCCTGGGCGACAGACGAGGAGCAGGCCGAGCTCGGTGTAAACACTGCGCTCTCGACCGATGTGAAGCTCGTCCAGCCTAAGTGGTCGACCACGAAACTCGTTCCCTACGAGTTGCTCACGGTTGACGGCGTCATGCGCATCGACAGCGAGACCTACTCCATTGCCCTTCGCGTCGATGACGTCAACTACCAGGGCGCGCGGCCCGAGGACCAATATCTCGTGCGCGAGGCATGGGCGGGATACCTTGACTCGCTCGACCACACGGTTCGCCTCGGCATCTTCATCATGAACAAGCGCGTGAGCCCGGAGGAGTTCGCATCCGACTTGCTTTTCCGCGAGGTTCCCGGCGATGAGCGCGGTAACGTTCTGCGCCGCGAGTACAATGCATGGACCCGCTCCATGCTTGCCAAGTCCTCCCGCTCGGTGCGCCGTGACCGCATTATCACGATTGCCGTGTCCGCTGACACGCTGGAGCGCGCGGTGCCCCGGCTGTCCCAGGAGGCGGATTCCTTCCTGCGCTTCATGCGCGACCTCGGTTCCGACGCACATGTCCTCGACGGCCAGCAGCGTCTTGACATTATCCAGACCATGACGCGGCAGGATGACACTCCGGGCACGGCGAATTTCGAGCGCCTGTCCGGGACCGTCGGCCTTACGACCCGCGAGCTCGTGGCGCCCTCCTCTGTCCTCACCGCAGATGGCTACCGCGGCGACCCCCGTATGATCGTCGGCCGTCGATGGGTTAAGACCTACGACGTCACGCTCGACGGTTACGGCAAGACCATGAAGGACTCCTTTATTTCAGACCTGACGGGACTGCCCTACGACCTTACTGTCGCGTGGCACATCCGTCCCTGGGAGTTCTCTGCCGCAATCTCGGCCGCCGAGAACCACCTGCACGAGATTACAGAGGAGAACAATACCTATCAGTTCAACACGAGCCGTCCCGAGGTCGGCTACTTCGTCGACCAGAACAACATGCCGCCCGCGATGCGCGAAGCCCAAGAGGACGCCGAGGCGTTCCGAGACGACCTCGAGAGCGCGGAGATGCACGCCTTCGGCGTCACGACCGTCGTGACCGTCCAGGGGCGAACGGAGACCGAGCTCGAGGAGGCCTGTCGCGAGGTGGAGAAGGTGTTCTCCACGCACAGAAAGCCCTATCCCGATTCATGGCGCGCGCTTCGCGAGGAGTCCTTCTCGACCGCCCTGCCGATCGGCGCCCCCTACATCCCGTATGAGCGAACGCTGACCACGGACCCCTTGTCCCATATGCTGATGTTCGTCGCCGCAGAGATGAACGATCCGGGCGGTAACATCATGGGCCTCAACGCCGAGACCCGCTCGTTTATCGTCTACGACCCCGTGTCCCATGAGCACACGAACAGCTTCACGCTGGCACAGCCCCGATCCGGCAAGTCGTTCAATTCCAAGATCACGCGCATCATACCTGTGCACCTGAAGCATCCGGACGACGACGTGATCACGATCGACCCCGAGGGCGAGTATGTCACGCCCACCGAGTATCTGGGCGGCCAGGTCATCCGCATCGCCGAGAACTCGGGCGACTTCATCAACCCGCTCGACATCTCCCTTGCCTACGGCTCGGACGATCCGGAGACGAAGTCCTCCCCCGTGCCCGCGAAGGTGTCCTTCATCCAGTCGCTCGTTCGCATGATGGCCAGCAGCGTCAACGATGCGCAGGCCAACGTCCTCGACGCCGCCGCCGCATACGCCTATAACCGGTATCTTGACGACCCACGTCCCGAGAATCTGCCGACACTCCAGGACATTTACGACTTCCTGATGTCCGAGCAGGGCTCCGATATGCGCGACGCCCGCGACTTGGCAAAGCTCATTCGCCGCTATGTCACGGGCACGCTGTCGCTGTTCAACCATCCGACGAACGTGAACCTCCAGTCGAATCTCGTGTGCTTCGACCTGCACGAGCTGTCCAGCGAGCTCAAGCCGCTGGCGCTGCTTATCATCCTCGACCACATTTGGGTCCGTGTCTCGGCGAACCGTCGTGCCGGCAGGCGAACCTGGCTCATTATCGACGAGTTCCAGCTCCTGCTCGACAGCCCTTACGCCCGCAGCCAGATCGACCGCTTCTTCACCCGTGGCGGCAAGTGGGACTTCTACATCAACGCCATCACGCAGAACCTCTCCCGCGTCCTCAACAGCGAGGAAACGCGCTACATGTTCCAGAACTCGCCCTTCGTGACGATCCTGCAGCAGACAAGCGACCTCCTCCCTGACTTCCAAGAGCTGTTCAATCTCTCCGAGAGCCAGACGAAGGTTTTGGCTACCGCACATCCCGGCGAGGGTCTCTACGTGTTCAAGAATCGCGTGGTGCACTTCGACTTCCAGATTGACTCGAAGATCTGCCCGACTCTCTACGACATCTGCACGACCCGTCCCGCCGATATCAAGCGCCGCGCCGTGAAGCCGGCGGCGGCAAACCCAGATGTCGCCGCGCTCGACGAACCGGAAGACGCTCCGTCGCCGACCCCGCGATCAATGCGTGAGGAGATCGGCCGCAACGTGCCATCGCCCGCACATATGGCTCCCCCGGCGCGCTCTCGACCCAATGTGCGGCCGGCGAGCGAGCAATTCGGTTTTAACGGAGGCGGCAACCGAGACACGGTTACCGCCAACAAGGAAAGGATGGAAGATATGGATATTCGTGACTTCCAGGAGGGCGCGGACTTCTCGCGCTTCAACACCCGTCGACTCCCGACCGAGGAGGAGCTGCGCGCGCAGGCCGAATCTGAGCTCAAGGACCTCGTCCTGAATGCAATCGATCAGGTCTTCACCCGCGAGAGCGACACCCATTTCGATGATTTCGCGCTAGCGCTCTCCTCCGCAGGAATCACGCTCGGAAGCGAGCCTTCCGGCGATATCGCCTTCTCGAACGGCACGGTCGCTCTCTCCGGCTCCGAGGTCGGCTACACGCTGCCGGCGCTCGTGGCCATGTCGGAGCGTGCGAACGGGCTCGATGCCGAGGTGAAGCCCCAGTCCGCTCCCTCTCCCGAGCAGGCTCAGCCTGTCGAAGATCTCAACGCGCAGTCGGGCTCCTGGTCAAACGGCACCCGTCGGCAGCATATTGATTCGGCGCCTCGTCCGGGCATCCAGACGCAGGCCCCTCAGCAGACGGCGCCTTCCTCCCCTGTCCAGCAGACCCCCGCGACGAGCTTCGCACAGCCCGGCGGCATGTATCCCAACCAGCGTGCGGCGCAGCGCCATCGTGCCCAAACCGCTTCCCAGGCAGCTGCCACTCCCCAGCCGCAGGCAGACCAGCGATTTGGTAGCGCATCGGTCTCCGATGCCATGTCCACTCTGCTGAAATACCAAAATGACAGCGGTGAGGACGTTGGCGGCATGTTCGCCAGCCCCGACGAGATCAGCCCCGAGGGCCTCAACGAATATGCCGACGGTTCCGGTTTCGTGGGCTAGTAGATGAAACCGCGCTCGACGAGATATAGCTCAAACCTTGCCCACGCGGATGCCCGTACCGCCGCAAGCCGGCGTACGGGCACCGTGCCCGCCGTGCTCGAAACCGAGTCACGGCGCACTTCTGCATGGGAAGGGTCCTCACCGCGCCCGAACAGGTCGCGTTCCGGCTCCTCGGATTTCTCTCGTCTCAGCGCCCAGAAATCGACGCGCTCGCGTGCGGCATCCGCCGCCGCGGGCGCCGCCTCATACGGCGGCACCTTCGCGTCGGTCGCGAAATCATCCATGGCAGGCGCATCCGAAGCCGATGCGCCCGGCACAGACACATCGGAGGGATCGGGTTTCTCCCCCTCCGTCATGGCCTCGTCTTCCCGACGCGGGGCCGCTGTGTCGGGCGCAACGCCCTCGGCCCAGCTCCTGGCATCCTCGTCGCTTGCGAAAAAGGTGGCAACGGTTCCCGTCGCCCCGGTTACCGGTAGCGCATCCAAGACGCTCAAGCGCGCCAATGCTGTCGAGCTCGACATCCTTATGAAGCGCCGTCCGGGCTCATTCAAGAAGGATCCGGCCGCCGTTAAAAAGCTCAAGGACCATCGCAAGATGGTTTTGCGCAGGAAGAGGAGGGTCGCCCTCAAGCAGGCCTCCCTTAGTAAAAAGGCGGGGCGTGCCGTCGGTGGCAAGCTCTCCCGAAAGCTATTCAAGGGCCGTAAGGGCAGAAAGCAGCTTCTCTCCCTCAGGGAATGGAAGAACAGGATCGCCCTGTTCGCCTCACTGCTCTCCCTCGGCGGCCTCCTGCTCATGGGTGCGATCCTCGCCTCGTCGCTCGGACTCGTGCAGTTCGGCCAGCAGGCGGGAGGCGCGAGCAACGGCGGCAGCCTGGACGGAGACGAGCTCACCATCTACCTATACCTCAAGGACCACGGTTGCGATGACATCCACGCCGCCGCCATCATGGGCAACTATTGCCATGAGTCTGCTGGATCTTCAAATCACAAGATTTATCCGATGGCTGACCAGGCAATGGGTTCGTATGCCTATTGGCTGGACGGAAAGAGCCCGAAAACAAACGACGAGATCGTTGCGAGGGGTTCTGTCTATAACAAGGCGACCGGTATAGGCCAATGGGACGGAGGGCGCCGCCTTCGCCTGGCTCAATTCGCCAAGGAGAAGGGCAAGAACTGGTACGACCTCGACGTGCAGCTCGAGTTCTGGTCGGACCACGATGAGTGGGGCTCGTTTTCCAGTGCCGACGGTAAATACACCTATCAGACCTTCATGGATGCGACCGATCTCGAGGCCGCGACGAAAAACTACGCCATGGGGTGGGAGCGCTGCGCCATGGTGGGAGGCAAGCCCTCAGGCTGGGAATCGCGATACACCAACGCGCAGTACTTCTACAACGCCATCACGTCCGGCACCCTCGGCGGCTCGGGACAGGGGCTCGCAGGTGCCACGGGAAGCCAACTCGCCGTCGTCAACGCCTGCAAATCAACGCCCTCGCCTGGCCAGAACTGGTGTGCCGCGTGGGTGACAAACGTATTCAAGGCGGCGGGTGTCGGCACCTTCGGTGGAAACGCCTGCGACATGGTCAAGGCATGGTGCCACAGCAACAATCCTGCGGACCTCAAGGTCGGCATGATCGTCGGCGACGCGAGCCATCCCGGCACCGGCACCCCCGGACTTCTCTATGGCCATGTCGGCATCTATATCGGAGACGGCAAGGTCATGAGCAACGAAGGTGCGATTACCACCAAAACGCTCGATGAGTTTATTGCCTTTTACGGTAAGGGATCGGGCGTCTACTGGGGTTGGATAGGCGGAGTCGAACTCAAATAGCCAGCAAGGGAAAGGAAAGTTCACCATGTATAAAAAGGGAAAGAAGCTGGATTCGAAGGGGATTATCCTCGCCTGCGTCGGCATCATCATGGTCTGCATCGCAATCAACGTCGCGTTCGCGCTCTTTCCGCCCACAGGCAGGACAGATGACAACTCGGCAGTGGAATCCTCGACTGCCTCCGACGGTGAAGTAGATACCGATGGCTATCACACGGATGACGAATCGAACGGCGGCACGCACGGGCAGGGCGAGACGATTCAGATCGATCCATCGATTGTGGCCGTCCCCGACAACCTCCCCGAGGAGATGACCCAGACTGGCTTCCAGGACGTGGTCGCAAGGTACCTCACTTCCCTGACCTCTGAATACGGCGCTCCCGAGAAGACCCTTATCGAGTCGAGTGGCGTCAATACGGGAATGGGACCCGATGGCTCAGATATCCCCTACTGGATCATCCGAGTTTATTTCCCCAACGAGACGGAGATCCCTGTGACCGTCGACTACACCAAGGGCGAGGGATTCAACGTCGGGACGTACTGATCGAGATGAAGAACGCGCCCGGACCGTACACAACCGAACCGTCACTGCTGCTCTTTCGCAGGCGCCTGGCTGCCCTCATGAGGGTGACGGGTATCGATCAGGATGAGCTTGCGGACATGATCGGTCAATCGTCGCGCTCGATCGGCCTTTGGCTAACGGGCGTTAGGCTGCCCTCCGCCGTCTCGCTCAAGGCCCTTTCGAGGACGTTCGGCGTGCCAGCAGACTGGCTGCTTGGCGCAGATGCGGTGGAGATTGCCTCCGGGCTCACGAGGCTCGCCGAGATCGCCTCGATTCCTAAAACGACGGATGGGGGCACTGAAAAAGTGCCGGATTAAAGACTCGGGCAATCGAAGGCGACCGCTCTTTCGGTGGGCGCCAAGTCATGTAAACATTGAATGAGAGTGGATAGGCTATGGCAAGACTACCGTTACAGGGCTCCAAGATGAATAAGATTAAATTCGGTACGACCGTTGACGTGACCACGCCTAATAGAATCGGTGAGCTGCGCAGCAAGAATCCCGAAGAGATCAGAAGCACCGGTGAGGCGATTGATTATCTGTGCGTTATGCTAACCGGCCTAACGCCGCGCGTTGCAAAGGCGATGGATGAAGCCTGCAGTAAAGAGTTGTGGCGGGCTACTCGCGAGATGAAGACCCTTTCACCTGATGGGTCAGAGGAGTTTTCAGGTGCGGAAATTGAGCGTAGTCGAGAGCAGCTTTTGCGACTTCATAAACACTTTTCCCTTTACTACAAGGCACAGGGTTCGCCACGCAATATGCGACGGGTTGAGCTTGCCGACAACGATTTTGCCGTCATTCCATCCTCTTGGGTATTGATTGGCACAGCCAAAGATACGGAGAATTTCAGTCGGGTTTCCGTTATTGAAATCAGCGGAGGCGCAAAATACGATGCGCCGCATTTCGTTTTCCTCCATAACGATGGGTATGTCGAGAGCGATGTCATAGACCTTGCGATTCAGCAATGGCCACCGATGCTCGACCTCGCCCACGACCCAAATGTCGGGAGGTGGAATAGCGAATCAGGCAATTCTTATGTCTATGACGGCACGCCTGCAATATGCTTCTACGAGCTTCAGGATGCATCTTTCTATGAGACTCGTGGACTGGATGCACCTTACGGCGCAGCGGTATACCGTTACCGACAGTGACCTGGTAGGCGTCAACGGTCTTGTCATGATGAACACTTGTTCCCGCACCGGACGTTGTTGTTCCACTCCCCCATCATCAGTGGGAGTTGACTGAGACGGGGAGGAAACAATGCAGCAGAGGCACACTGAAGCGCCTGTCGAGATGCTTGCGGCCGTGATGGGGCATCCACATGGCTGGGACGCAATTCTCGACTCCATGTCCGAGCATCCCGAAATGGGCCCGAGGGGAATCCTCGCCCTTGCGGCCTTCAAACTGGACCATCCAGAGGCAGATACCTCGACCGTCCTCAGCAGATCCCGCGCCGATAAACTGGGCGGCAGAATCAAGGAGCATCCGGTTGGGTTCGATATCCTCGTCCCTATCGCCAGGCGAGTCGGGGATGAGTTGACTCTCGATTGCGAGCTCGCGCCCGAGACGGTCTACCCCGCCTCTGCTTTCGAGGGCCTTACCTCATGGCCTGGGGCAGCTCCGATCAGAGTGATCGAGGGCGACGCGGTCGGACTCGACGCGGTCTCGGAGGCTTCAAAAGACGTTGATCTCGAGGGCATGGACCCGATGGCCACGCACGTGACGCTTCGACGCTACGGGGTCGATGACGGCCTGGATGTTACCGTGCCGATGGAGGACACGGAGCTTCTTCTCGCCCGAATGGAGTGCGTTTGCGCGCAGGTGAGGGGCGCCACGGATAGAATCGACCGGGCCCTTAAAAAGGCTGGCTTCGAGTGCCGGCCGAGAACGCGAACCGCGCAGAACGGTCCGTCAGAGCGCGGGCAGTCGGCAAACATGACGACGAAACGCCTGAAGAGCATGCTCGCCTCCTTCGATGCCGGCGCGCGCGGGACATCCCATAACGCACGGAAGGGGGCGTAGCGCCATGGCAAGGAGAACGTCGAAGAGCTTCGTCGCGGCAGAGGGGCAGATCTCCCTTTTCGCCATGGACGACCCGACGATGTATGAGGAACAGGCTGAGAAACCGGCAGAAATAGAGGAGACCCAACAGAGGTTGGCTCTTGACTTCGGGGCGCAACTGGAATCTTATGTAAGCCAAACGGGTGGCGATGAGGCCGCCCGCAAGGACGATTCCGAGGAGGAGGCACATGTCGGTGCTGAAGAACCCGTACAAGGGCGTGAGGGGTCTCCGCTATTCCTTCATGGAGCAGAACGCTCCGGAGGAGCTGGCCAGGATGGACGCGGCCGGCGAGACCGAGGAGTATCTCAAGGCGGTGGAGCGCAACTACCTCACGAGGCTGGCAGAACTCCAGGACAGCTGCATGGAGAGCTGCGGGGCGACACCGGAGTTCGCGCAGCTCACGATGGCCCAGTGCCGGTACGACGACTACATCCGCAAGGCCGAAAGCGCCCACAAGATGGCCGAGGAGATCGCCCTCAACGAGACGGTGCTCACGCTCTAGCCACCACCTACAACAACGAATACCTGAACCCGGATGCCCAGGCCGGACATACGCCCCTGGAGCGCGCGAAGCTCAATGTCGCAGCCCTACGTGCTCTCAAGGCGGCTATGGACGAGGGACGAGAGGTGACTCCCGAGGAGAAGCGTGCGATTTCGGCCTACTCCGGTTGGGGTGGCGCCGCAAACGCCTTTGCTCAGAATCCGACCGGCGGCTGGGCCGCCGTATCCCAAGAGCTGAAAGAGCTGCTGAGTGAGGATGAGTTCGCGGAGCAGCGTGCCACGGTCCTCACGGCCTTCTACACCCCGCGTCCCGTCGTGGAGCTAATCTGGGAGACGCTGAGGGGCGTCGGTATCTGCGATGAGGGCACGGCTGAGATCCTGGAGCCGGGCTGCGGTACGGGCAACTTCATGCGCTGTATTCCAGAGGGCATGGATGTACACGTCACCGGCGTGGAGATCGACCCCGTGAGCACCGGGCTCGCGCGCGTGCTGTGTCCAGGCCACACGATTGTCGCAGCGGATATCGCTAAATGCGAGATCCCCGATGGTTCATTTGATGCCGCTATCGGCAACGTACCCTATTCGGATGCAATCAAAATCGATGGAGTCCCGCTCCATGACTATATGATCAGAAGGTCGGTGGCCGCCGTGCGCCCGGGCGGCATCGTCGCCGTGCTGACGAGCCGCTACACCATGGACAAGGCCCGCGAGACGACTCGCGAGAACCTTGCGCGCGAGTGCGACCTTATCGGCATGGCCCGACTCCCCAAGGAGACTTTTGAGAGCCAGGCCGGAACGAGCGCGCTGTGCGACCTCGTTATCCTGAGGAAGCTTGCCGAGCCGCGGGAGATTTCGCGCGACAACGCTCCAGCCTGGGTTCACACAACGATGAACGCGGACGGCTTCCGCGTAAACTCGGAACTTGCAGGCAATCCATCAATCGCCGTGGGAGACCAAGGCTCCGAGATGACCGCATACGGCCCCGGGTATTCGCTGACCAGCGGACTTGACGCCGCTGGGATCGCCGATGGTGCCAGGAAGGCTCTGGCAGATCAGGCGATCGGCACTACTGCCCATACATTTGAGGGTGTGCCGGGTAGGTCCGCAGCCCCCGAGGTCGTCCAAATCCCCACCGACCCGGCGCTCTATGAGTTCACATTGGGCGACGGCGGCTCGATCTGGTATGGCAACGGCGATACCGTGGAGCGCTTTCACCCCGCGGGACGAGGTGCCGAGGACCGCGCCCGCGCCATGATCGAGCTCAGGGATGCCGCACGGGCGCTTATCGCCCTCCAGCGCGATCCCGAGTCGACCGACGCCGCAATCGACGCCGGAATCAAGTCTCTCAACGACCGCTACGATCGCTTTGCCGATCGCTACGGCCGTCTGAACGACCCGAAGAACCGCAGGATCCTCATCAAGAAGGGCTATCACGACTGCTCGCTCGGTATCAACCTGTTCAGCCTCGAGGTGCTGGACACCAAGAAGAACTTCGTGCGTAAGGCTGACATGCTCTCGAAGCGCACGGTTCGCCCGCAGACGCCCCTCCCCGACCGCTCCGAGACCCCGGCTGATGCCCTCGCAGTCTCGTATGACCGTACTGGAGGAGTGGATCTCGCGCTCATCGGAGGCCTTCTGGGCTGCGACGCCGACGAGGCCGAGGAAAGGCTCGGCGACCTCATCGTCCGCGACCCGATCACATCGAAAATCGAAAGCGCAGAGGCATACCTTTCCGGCGATATCGGCAAGAAGCTTGACGCCATACATGCGCTACAGAAGAAGATTGAAACTGGGCGCTTTGACGCCGGAGAAAGCTCCTGGCTTGAATCTGTATCGATTCCTCCTGCTCGGACTCCCGAGACGAGCGAGGGGGTGGCTAGGACCGTCGCCGTTCTCGTGAAGAGCGGCCTGTGGGACACCTGCGTCCATCCTCTGACTGCCAACCGTGCCGTTATCGCATCTGCACATGTCGATAGGTTGCCGGACAGCTGGCGCGACCGGGAATTCGGTACATGGACGGGCGAGGCGCTTATCGCCGCCCTGAGCGAACTCGATGAGGGGGTATCCGTCTCAACCGAGCGTAGGGACGGCCGCACTGTCATCTCGAACCCGCTCATCGCAACGCTTGTCGCGCGATCTGTCGGATATCGAGCCAATAATCGTGAATTTGCAACCGATGGAATGAATACCGAGGAAGTTCTCTGGCGCCTGTCCAGAGAGCCCCGCGTGGGTACCGATGTCCTTGCGACCGCGTTTCGGTTGGCCGATGCCGACAGTACCTATAAGACCCCCGACCCGATTGCAAATCTGGCGAGTGCGTACGGGGTTTCGACCGCCCGGGGGTCAGATCAGGAGCCCCTATCAAGCGCCCTGGCGTCTGCTATGAAGGCGGATCCCGTTCCGGCCGAATTCCTAGTCTCACTCGGTTATCGTCAGGCGGGTGAGAATGCGGCCACAAGGATCACCCATGTCGATTGGGTGGGCGACGTCGAGCAGCCTATTCCGCATGAGGAGCTATTCAGCCCTGAGGACCTTGCCGATTACAGGGCAAGGCGTGAACAGCATATGGCGGGCTTCGGCCTAACCGAGTCGGATGCCGAGAGGCTCGCTACACTGCACTCGTGCGAAATGAAGCTGAAGGCCGTGCTTCCGCGCGAGTTGGGCCCTGGGGAGATTGCTGCTACCCTCGGCTCCCCTTGGATTCCGCCCTCTATCGTCATGGACTTCATCGAGGAGACGTTCGAGATCACCGATGGCGAGATACCTGCGTCAAAGCGCAGGAAATTCGAGGTCGCCCATGAGCCCCATACCGGCAAATGGAGACTGACGGGAAATGTGACAGACCTTTCTCTCGAGGTGCTGGCCAGGTTTGGCGTCAACACCTACACTCCCCTCAAGGTCGTCTCGGCCGTTCTCAACGGCAGCGAGACGAAGCTGAACAGGGAGGACCCATTCACCGGCAAGAAGGTCCCCGACCCTCAGGCGACCAAGGCCGCATGGGACAGGAGACGCATTGTCTCATCAGCTTTCGAGAAGTGGGTGTGGACTGATCCGGATCGGGCGAATGTCCTTTGCGGAATCTACAATGACAGATATAACCGTCTGGCCCCCAGGACGTATGACGGCTCATACCTCACATTCCCCGGCATGAATCCCGACGTTGAGATGAGGCCGCACCAGCGAGCTGCCGTGGCACGTGCCGGACAAGCTGATGAGGGCACGCTCGTGGCCCATGTCGTCGGCGCCGGTAAGACCTATACGGGAATCGCAATGTGCATGGAGGCTCGGCGCCTCGGGCGGGCCAACAAGCCGCTCGTCGTAGTGCCTAAGCATCTTACCGAGCAGTGGGCATCTGATTTCGCCTACCTCTATCCCGGGGCAAGGGTCCTCTATATGGGGAAAACGGAGTCGGATTCCGCAGACTCCGTTAGAGAGTTTTTCGGACGTGCGGCGGCAGGAGATTGGGACGCCGTGATCGTATCCGGTTCGCGCTTCGATATGCTCGACCTTTCTCAGGAGCGGAAGGAGATCTATCTCAAACGCCGAAAGGAAGAATTCCTGCAGGCTAAGATGGATGCACAGGCGAACGGTGGAAGCTTCTCGGTTAAAAGGCTCGAGGAAGAGGCCAAGAAAATCGATGATAAGCTCGCGAGTCTCCATTCGACCCCGAAGACCGAGGGGCTTTCATTCGAGGAGATCGGCTTCGACTTCCTTTTCGTGGACGAGGCGCATGGCTATAAGAATCTCCAAACCCACGGCCTCGACATCGCGGGAATGGCCTCCTCAAAGTCCAACCGCAGTGAGAGCCTGCTCGATAAGTGCAGCTATCTTCGAGAGATCGGCCGTGGACGCAATATCGTGTTCGCCACGGGCACGCCTGTCACCAATACGATGGGAGAGCTGTACAACATGCAGCGCTACCTTGCTCCTGAGCTTCTCGAGCGGCAGGGCTTATCGTCGTTTCCGGCCTGGGCGTTCACGTTCGGGACGATTGAGGACTCGATGGAGATTAAACCGGAGGGCAACGGCTTCCAACTGAAACAGCGCTTCACGAAGTTTCATAACCTTCCCGAGCTCATGAGCGCCTATCGATCCTTTGCAGATATCGTCACGCAGGAGGATGTGAACCTCAAGGTGCCCGATTGCGAGGAAATCCATGTCACCGTACCTGCCACACCCGAACAGGTCGAGGAGGTTAAGAAGCTCGGTATCCGCGGCGAGCGCGTCCGTGCCGGAAACGCCGACGACAACGACAACCTGCTGGCGATCACGGGCGACGGCATGAAGGTCGCCCTCGATCCAAAACTGTTGCATCCAGAGCTGGAGCCATTGGAAGGCGGTAAATGCGATGCTTGTGCGCGGGAGGTATTTAAGATATGGAGCGAGACGGCTGACATGCGCGGTGCGCAGCTCGTCTTCTGTGACCGTTCGACCCCGGCATCAGGTAATTGGAATATCCAAGATGATATGAGAAGGCGCCTTATCGAGGCGGGGATCCCCTCCGAGCAGATTGCGTGCGTCAGCGATGTCGGCGACGATCCGGTGAAGAAGGAGACGCTCTTCGAGAAGGTGCGCGCGGGTGAGGTGCGCGTGCTCATGGGCTCGACCTCTAAGTTGGGAACGGGCACAAACGTCCAGACGAGACTCGCAGCCATCCATAACCTTGACTGCCCGTGGAGGCCCTCAGACTTCGAGCAGCGCCTGGGAAGAGTCAAGCGTCAGGGAAACCTGTTTGATCGGGTGAAGGATTACAAGTATGTCGCCCAGGGAACCTTCGACTCCTTCCTCTATTCCACCGTCGAGCATAAACAGCGATTTATCGGGCAGGTCTTCTCGAATAAGCCGTCCGTGCGCAGCATGGACGATATCGATGAGACGAGAATCTCATATTCCGACCTCGCCGCCGTGGCGTCCGGCAACCCCGATGTCAAGAGGATCCAGGAACTGAGAAGCGAGATCATGTCGCAGTCCATGCTCAGACAGTCTCATGCCGAGACGGTGGCGAATATGCGCCATCAAATCGAATCTCGCTATGAGCCATCTGCCAGGGTCAATCGCCGAATATTTGAGCTGCTTGAGCGCGACCATGATGTACTCGACCGCGCGAATAGGCAAAGGGAACTCGAGAAGGGCTCGGATATCGTAAGGGTCTCGGTCAACGGTGTGTCGGCTCAAAATCGCGCGAACGCAATCGAGATGATTCAGACGGCGGCCCATGACTGCCCTATCGGCCCCATCAGGGCCATCGGAGAGTTCCGTGGGCTGGAGGTCGTCGTGAAGAAGGAGCAGACACTTCAGGAACGGGGTGGTAGCTTCCGCTACGATCCCTTCATCGGCCTGAGGATGAAAGGCGAGACCGAGGCTCACTGGTCGAGGCATATGCTGCCATCGGCCACATCCGGTTCCCACACCGTGCTACAGCAGATGGACGGCATTATTGAGAAGGCGGCGAGCGGTCTAGACCAGGCAAGGGCCTTAATGGAGCGTGCCGACAAACAGCTCGAGGATGCCAGGAAGATTGCTGCTGAGCCCTGGGATGGAGAGGATAATCTCGCGAACCTCAAGGCCGAGCTTGCCGAGCTGGAGCAGAAGGAGCTGGAAAAGGGCCGCGCCGAGTCGAACGAAGGCAGTGCTCAGGATGAGGACGGCCCCGCCTTTGCGGAATCCTCCAACTTCGATGGAGGAAATGACGAGGACGGCCATTCTCACGGAGGTGGGCACGGTATTTAATCGCCCGACTCTCTTAGCCCCCAAAGGAAATGGCTGAACGAAGGGTTATTTGAGATAAGAAAGCTAAATGAGAACGGAGACGGGATGGACACAGGGAAAAGTCTCGCCGAATCGATCGAGGAGGTCACGACAGCCTATTATCGCGATGGTGGCGGTGCCGAGACCGGAATTGCGGCCGATGAGAGGCTGGTCGAGGCGCTCAAGCAGGCCTACATCGCGGCATACGCCCGAAACGACGGCGGTTCGCTTGACACCGTGAAAAAAGAGCTCGCTGAGTTCGGTGGAAGAGAGCCGACGACCAATGAGATCTGCGAGGCCGCTATCGCGCTCGCCGGCAAGCAGGCGAAACAAGATGCGGGGGTCATATCCCGCATGTTCAAGTTGCAGGCGGCCTCACTTGCAGAGGAATATGCGCCCGCGCTCGTTAGGGCTTTTGATGCAGAGTGTGCCCATAAGAGCGACCACGGTATCGACGGGGCCGCAAATGATGCACCCAAGCGAACAAGCATAAGGAGGAATTGATATGCGTCTTGTGAATGATCACGATGAGCCGTATGTCGCATTATTCAGCGTGCAGTACGCGCCTCGATACAGTGACCGACCGAGTCGGCCCCATGACGCTGCTTTCAAGCTCGAGAAAGACCCGAAAGGCCGTGAAGGCGTCTTCATTCAGCCGTTCTCATGCGACGGTATCGTCCCCGTGGCCCACGTTTCACATGAGGTGGAGGCCGCACTCGCGCTCGGATGGCCGGAGCTGTCGCATAACGGTTATCTCATTGAATTTCCCTGCTATTGTGATGGTAGGGAAATCGGTGATTTCCGCGGGGGCAACGAGCGCCTGATGGAGCTCCCCATCCTCATGGGCATACTCGAGCTCGAGGGGCTGGTGGAGAACGCCGAGCGAGATTCGTTTTACGGTGCCCTCGTGATCGATGAGAAAACTAACGAGATCAGGGTCGAGGTTCCCGAGGATGTCGATACCGAGTTCAGGTATTGGCTCAGGAACAACGGGGCGCATCCCGTCTCATCCAAGGAGATGCCGACGGTTCCCGTTGACCGCGATCCGAACCGAATCTCCAAGGAGGTCGAGGCGATCATCTCGGAAAAGACTCCGGAACGCTTCATGAGATCGCTGCTCGACTCGAAGATCCTGCGTGCTGGTGCTTCGGCGGCAGATGTAGCTGCGCTGAGATCGGGACTCGATGGCCTTTTGGGCCATGGCGTCGCCGGTACGGAAAACCTTAAGAAATCGCTCGATATGAGAGAGCGTTCAACGCGACATTAATAGCTCGCAAATCCGTAAGCCCCTGCCCTGATCAGGGGCTTTTCGTTTGTTAGGAAATTCATTTAGTCAGAAATTACATAGTTACGATATTGCACAGTTCCGTTATCACGTAGCTACGTTATGCCGTTGGGGCGGCACCATCGACACCATCAGCGAGGCCAACCTGCAGGACAGCTACATCGAAAACACGGCTTATCGGTGGTGTGTCCTGGGGTTCGTCCCGATCGTCGACACGCGATGGAAGCCCGTCACCTATGGCCACGGCGATTCGAGTTGGTATTGCTGCAGCAAATGGGACGTGCGCTACGACCTCGCTCGCGCCAAGGAGCTGCTGAAAACGGGGCCGCGGGAGTACGACCGACTTCCAGACGGCGGGCCCTACGACGGCCACCCCTGTTGGCAAGCGTAAAAACGGGGAGGGTCAAAAACCCTCCCCGTTGCGTCAGCGGTGTCGACCAGCCTACCTGCGAGTCCTGTAAACCCTGCTTCGGTGGTCTACATCGACAACAAGGATGACGAGAACATCGTCCTCGATATCGACAACTATCCGATAGTCTCCGACCCTGTAGCGCCATAGACCAGACTTATTTTCAGTCAAGCCCTTTCCCATGCTCCTCGGGTCTTCGAGCTGTGAAATCTCATGGAGCTTTGCCACAATTCTTTTGGCGATCTGCTTGTCCAGCTTTCTCATTGATCGCTGGACATCCTTATCGACTTCAATCCGCCAAGCCAAGGTTCTCCTCCAGCTCGTCGAGCGTCACAGTCTCAAGCCTGCCGGCCCTATAATCCTCGACCTTCTTCATTAAGCCGTACTCGTACTCCAGCCTGTCAATCTCGGCGGCGAGCGCTTCTGTCATGTAGAAAGTCTTCGTGCGTCCCGTTGATTTCGCCAAACGGTCGTACCTGATTGCTAAGTCCTCGGGCAGCCTCAATGCCGCGGTAGCAGTGGCCATAACGCACCTCCCAATCATGCGTATAACGTGTATTACATTCTAGCACATCGATCACCGCAGAGGTGCACAATAAATGTATTGATCTTCCATCGTTCATGTAATGTGAACTGTAACGAAAGAGGCCACCCAGGACAGCTTTGGAAAATCATGGTGCCGATAACTGCGAAATTACGTTAACGAATACTTGCATTTTAAGAAGTTACGGCATTACACAACCACTCTATTACATTGTTACACTATGCCGTAGTTGCGTTATTGCGTAGTTACATTGTCACGTAGTTGAGTCATATCACAGTTCGGCTATTGCCAATACGATATCTCGGTTACGGAGACCATCCTTCATCCGGTCTGTCATTTTCCGGATCATGGACCACATACCAGCTGTTGCCGTGGTGGCAGATGTCGCGCAGGGTACCGTCTCCCATCTTTACGCGCCAGCTCTCGCACACACGGCCCTCCCCCATCACCCATGACCGGGGCTCGTGCCAACCGACCTCTACGAAGGGGAAGATTCTGCCGTCGTACCATTTGATCCCCCACGGTACGTATTCTCCGTCCGGCCGGCACTCGACCAGTGCCGTCACAAGTCTGATTGACTTCTTCCCCACGCCGACTCCTCATGCCAATAACTAACGAACGCGTGTTCTATTATCACACATCCCATAGCGTTGATGCCAATCAATAAAAAGCCTTTGCGATGCGAGCTAAGATGTCACCTGATGGCACCAAACAGCCCTGCGCGAGAGCTTCAACAGTGGGATTCTTACCTTATGGAAACCCCTGTAAGAATGGGCCGAACGGTTATGGCAAAGAATAGATCAGAGAGCATACTGGTTCTGCTGCTGACTAGATATGATGCTGCGAGCATATATGATCACCTGCCAGTATTTAGGCCGGAACAGCCATGATTGCGCAGCAGTGTCCGTCGGCCAGCTTTCCAATTTCATATGGTCATGAGATTCTTTTGGAGCGAAAATGACTCCCGTTACTGTTAGCGTCGTGGAGAGGCCCGGTAGGGAGCCGAAGTTCAGATGGATTGAGCTCTCTGATGGCAGGAGATTCCAGGTGCGCTCGACGGGCGCATCTGTCCCCTGCCCAGGGCGCAAGGCGGGCAGCCTCGCTCGTATTTGGAGCGTAGAGATCGATTGGAAGGGCAGGCCAGTCCACCGCTTCATCGTCAAGGACGGCGATGGCTATTTCATCGTGCGCGCCGGAGAGGAATCCTAAAGGGCCGTATAATCCAGATGCGAGATCGGGTACGTGTTCTCGTAGACGTAATCCGACGAATTCGATGACTTGATCTTCACCTTCACCGGCTGGCCCTCATCCTCCAGCAGAAACGCGGTGCAGACCGAAATCGAGTATCCGGGCTCCAGTGTCTTCGATGTGTTTGGGTCGCTGTATTTCGTGCATCGGGTCAGCTTCACGCCGTTCTGGTAGCACGAGACATAGGACACCGGTGCCCCGCTGTCGTGGTCGAGGTCGTTCTCATATGTCATGCCGACGAGCAGGAATCGAAACTCCTTGCCCCTCGAGTCCGTGGCCGTCCTCTTGTAGACGCCATCGACCGTAAGCCCCTTGGAGGCATCGGATGAGCCCGTGCCCCCTATGCCTCCGAAGGAGAACGCCTCGTCCTCGCTCTTCTCGGATTTCTTTTTCTTCTTCGAGTCGTCCGATTTATCCGACTTCTTGGCGCAGCCGCATCCCATGAGGGCCATCGAGCCGATACCTGCCAGAACGGCCCTCCTGCTGACGTTGACGCTACCCATGCGTTATCACCCATCAATCCATTTCATGTCACAACCGATAGAGCGCGTATCCCCTGCCACTCGCCGTCTTCTTGGCGCCGGGACAGGCTTTCTCCAGGCGTTTCCCATGAGAGTCCATCACGATTGCCCATGCCCAGCCATCCTCCCTTAGGCGCCCGAAGCCGCCTTCCAGGCTGTCAACGTAGAGTCGGTAGTCATTGGCAGCCCTGTCCCCCGCGATGGCCTCGCACCAGATCTCAGGTCGCATATCGTATGTCACGGGCACCTCGGCCCATTCGAGGTAATTCATCACGGCGGCGTCCTCGGACCATATGCGGCCGGGGTCGTCGCCCAGGGCCTCGACGATCTGCCCCATATCCGCATCAATACCGCACCAACCGGATTCCACCCCGCTTGTCTCGGGCTCGATTGAGTGGAGTCCGCTGTTGATGACGGAGAGCGCCAAGACAAGGCTCAAGGCCAGCCTGCCTGCAATGAGCGCTCGATATGTCCGGGGTTCGAGTTCTTCCTTTCGTCCGGCAGACACGGCAACGATCAGAAACGAGACGGTCCACGTTATCCAGAGGCACCTGACGGCGAGCGCCCCGGCGATTGCGGACGCCATCCAAAAGGCAAGGAGCCATCTGGGCGGGAAACGGTGCGCGAGAGCGCACGATGCGCTCGCCGCAAGGACCGCAACGCACCAGAACGGGGCGGCCGCCGGCATCGCCCACACCGGCTTCAACTCGAGGATGACCCCGCCGTACGATGCGGCACCGAGTGAGCGGAGCACATAGAGCGATCCGTCGATAGCATACGGGTTGACGAGGGATTCCGCTGCCATTCCGGCAATCGTCGCAAGCAGGGGCAGTCTGGACTGTGACCACGCGCGGAGTGCCTCGCATGCATTGCTCGGCTCGAATTCGCCCTCTTCCGGAAGCAGGAAGCACGCTGCGGCGGCGGCCGGCAAGGGCCAAAGCGCAGCCTGCAGATTCACCGACAGCAGCGATACCACGGGAAGAGCAAATAGGCAACGCTTATCGGCGCCTCGCCGCCACTCCAGGCACGAGGATATGGCGGTAAACAGCAGCGCTGCAGTCCAAAGTGACGGACGGATGGACAGATATGAGGCCATGAGGGTAAAGCCGAGCGCGCCGATCAGCAGCGGTGCCCAGGGGTAGCGTGCGTTTCGCGCCAGCCTGGAAACGGTTCCGGTATAGGCCCACAGGGCGAGCGCGGCGGGTGCCGCCACGGAGACGGCGACGCCCGCGTAGCCCGCGCCCTTCCAGCACAGAAAGAGCCACACGTCGTGCAGCCACTGCTGGATTACGATTCCCTGGCCGGCGATTGCGGTAAAGGGATTCGTTCTCGGGATGCCGTATTCAACGATTACGCGCCCCGAGGCGAGGAGGAACCATCCGTCCGTATCGAGCGTCCCCGCCGACCTGATCGCTGGGATCATGGCCATGACGGCTGCAGACAGGAGGACGGCGAGCGCCGTGCAGGCACAGCGCAAGATACCGTCTTTCCTCATCTTGCCTAATCGAGCCTCCTGATTATGAGCGGTCTATCGGCCTCACTGAAAGTACCGGGCGCGACCTCGATGCCTCCGACGGCCCCCCTTGGCGCGAAAAGGATGCGCCAGGGGGCGACCGAGGAGTCGAGTGAAACGACCGGCCATGATTGGGATGAGGCGTCGAAGCGACCTATCCAGCAGACATCCACCGGGATACGCATGAACAGTGTGTGAAGCGACCTGCCGCTCGTGTATATCATCCCGGAGGATTTCTCGATCGATCCGGCTCCGATGTAGCCGATTGCCTTGTCCCTGAGCGTCCTTGCAAATCTCAGCGAAATCGGGATCTCTGATCCCGACCTTGTTGTCGCGACGCAGGGAATGTCGTATTTGAAGCTCACGTGGCCTACTCCTACATGAGAGAGGTGAACGTCTGCGCAATCTGGGCCAACACGGGGGCGAGGACGACGATCAGAAACACCGGAAGGATAAACAGGATGATCGGGAAGAGCATCTTGGTACCGAGCTTCTCGATCTCCGACTCGACCTTCAGGCGCCGTTGCTCGCGAACCGTCTCCGCCTGGTCGCGGATGATGTCGACGAGAGATCCGCCCGCGCGCTCGGATTGCGCAAACGAGGCCGCGAAAATCGTGAGGGACGGCACGCGGGCTCGCTCCGCAAAGCGAAGGAGCGCCTCGGTTCGCGATGAGAAGCTGGCCTCGTTGGCCACTCGCTCGAAGCCCTGCGCGATGGCGCCGTCCATCTTGCTGCCGACCGTGTGCAGGGCGAAATCGATAGATGAGCCCGCCGACATGCAGATTGCGAGCAGGTCGAGGGCGTCGGGAAGCTGTCGGTCGAGCTCGTCGCGCCATTTCGCGCGCTCATTCAAAAGCCACAGCTGCGGGATGGCGATTCCCGTGAGCGCCAGCGCGGCGAAAATGCCTAGACCCTTTGCCCCGCCGACGAAAAGCGACGCGACGAGTCCCGCCGCCGTGAATCCCGCGGCGCTCGCGACGCGGAAGGCCCAGAAGGTCGCCGGCTGCATGGTGGAACCGGCGCGGTCGAGGGAGTCACGCGTCGAGTCCATCACGGTGCGGGAAATGGGGGCGAGCCTGGAGACAACGTTGGAAAGCTTGTCGGCGATTCCGGGAAGCGCCGGGGAGGCGTCCTCTTCCGCAGGCCGCTCTAGGCCGAAGACGCGTTTGAGGGCGATGTCCACTCCGAGGCCCGCGGCGATTCCGATGAGGATGATAATGAAGCCAGTTGTTATTGATTCGAACATCTGAGCTCCCCTAGTCGTACCTGATGTTGCTTATTTGCTTCAGCACAATGAAACCGATGATATCGAGCGCTATGCCCACGCCCAGGCACGCCCAACCCGCAGGCGTCATGAAGAACTGCCGGTGCATTTCAGAGGCAACCGACATGAGCAGCAGCATGACGATCGGCGCGAAGCCGACGATCTTCGCCTCGAACCGCGCCGAGGAGGTCTTGGCCTCGGCCGAGCGCTTCGCCTTGACCTTTGCCCGGATGGCCTCGCCAACACGCTCCGTGATCTCGGATAGCGAGCCGCCGGTCTGCTGCGATACCGATACTGCTGTTGAATAGAGCCTGAGGTTGGAGCTTTTGGTCCTCTTTGCCATATCGTCGAGCGCCTGGTCGATGGGGCGTCCGTTTCTAAGGTCGCGCTCGAGGATGGCGAACTCCGACTTCAGGGGCTCATCCATGTGCTCGGCGACCGGTGCAACCGATTGCGCGATCGAGGCTCCCGTTCGAAGGTTCGATGCGATAAGCGGCATCGCCTGGCCGAGCTGCTCTTCGAAAAGACCCTGTTCGGCCCCACGCTTCGTCTTCACCCAGATCGGGAAGGCCGTGATACCGAGCGGGAGTGCGGCAACCGCTCCCGCTGTCGAGCCCATTGCAAGGATAAAGACAGATGGCGCGAACGCAACTACCGCCCATAGCTGTGCCGCCTCGGTTGTGGAGAGCTGGGGTGCCGCGCCCTGGCACACGCGTCGCAGGGCGCCGGAAAGGCGGTTGCCCCCATCTTTACCGGAGGGGTTCTCCGGAAGGGGGCTGGCTTCTGACTGCTCACGCTCGATGCGAAGCTTTCTTGCCGTCAGGAACAGGATTATTCCCATCAGGACCGCCGGCAGTGCGGGAAGGAGGGCTGCCGGGGAAATCTGCCCGCTCATCGACGGAACCAGAAATCGTCATCGATGTACACGCCGCGCGCGAAGAGCTTTTCGCGGTGCGCCGGGGTGATGCGCTCACCGGTGGGCATGAACTCTCCGAGCACCCTGCCGTCCTCGGAAAAGCCCGTCTGCTCGAAACGCATGATGGTGCCCATGGTTATGACGTCGCCCTGCATGCCCTGGACCTCGGCGATTTCGGTGATTTTGCGCGAGCCGTCGATATCGTAGCGGTTGACGAAGATGACGAAGTCGATAGCCGAGGCGATGAGCTCCATGATCTGCTCACTTCGCATCTCCGTTCCCGTCTGCTGGATCATCGAGCGCAGGCGGGTCATGGCCTCGCGCGCGTTGGAGGAGTGGACGGTCGTGAGCGAGCCCTCGTGGCCCGTCATCATCGCCTGGATCATGTCGAAAGCCTCGCCGCCGCGGCACTCGCCGACGACGATTCGGTCGGGGCGTTCGCGCAGCGCGTGTATCACGAGCTGCCGGATGGTGATCTCGCCCTCGCCCTCGATGTTGGGTCGGCGAGCGGTCTTGCGCACGACATGGGGTTTCTGGAGGCGCAGCTCGGGCGCATCCTCGATCGTGACGATGCGCTGGTTGTCCGGGATGAAGGACGAGCAGGCGTTGAGGAGCGTCGTCTTGCCCGAACCGGTGCCGCCTGCGATGACGACGTTCATTCGGCCGAGTACGATTGCCTCCATGAACTCGAGCATGCGCTGGTCGAAGGTGCCGAGTGCCATGAGGTCCTCGGGTTCCACCGCATCCGGTCGAAACTTACGGATGTTGAGGATGTTGTGGTCGACGGCGATGCCCTTTGCGGTGGCCGCGACACGGGAGCCGTTGAATATCGCGCCGGGGCGGTTCAGGATGCAGTCGCACAGCGGCTGTGCCTCGTCGCAGCGGCGACCGTCGGCAGATGCGATTCGGTTGATGATGAACTTCACGTGGTCGTCGTCTTCGAAGGCGACGGGGACTTTCTGAAGTAGTCCAGCACGCTCAACCCACACATCGTCCGGGGCGTTCACCATGATTTCGGAGATCGACGTATCCGGAAGCAGCTCCTCGATGGGGCCCAGGTAATACAGGTCGTTGAGCCCGGCCTGGATCACGGCATCAAAGGAGTCGTCGTCCAGACGCGACCCCTCGGGACTGGAATCTATAATCTCGGCAAGGAGGTCGCGGGCGCGCGAGTCGCGCTGCACATCGCTCTCGGAGGCATCGTTGGCGGCAGTCAGGATCCCCGTCGCCTGACGGACGGCCTCGCGTTCGATGCCGAGCAGATCGCTATTCAGCATTTTGCGCCTCCCCCGTCTCGGGAAGGGCCACGAGTCGGATGCCGCTCGCGCTCGAAAGGGCGAGGGCCTGGTCCTCAGTTACCTCGATTGTGACGTTGGAGTAGCCGTCTGACTTGGAGCCCGAGAGGTTGCCGTCCAGCGCCAGTACGCGAATGGAGTCGGCCACGCGCACGGTGCTCACGACCTGGCCGTCGTTCACGCTCGCGAGAACATCGACCTTGTCACCGACCGAGAGCAGCGGGGAAAGGCCCGTTGAGCTGTCGAGTGCGACGGTATAGGCAACGTGGCCCTCGGTTACGGCGGTGGTGATGGAAGCGGGTTTCTTCGAGCCCGATACGGAGGAGAGGGAAACTGCGGTCCCCGAGGTCTGCTGCGTCACGGACTGACGGCCCGCCACATCGGATACCTTCTTCGCCGCGTCCTTGGGCGCAAACGCCGTGGGTACGCTTGCGACCGTAAGGTCTGCCGAAGTGATGACTTCGCCGGGGGCGACATCGCGCGTGACGGTGACTACCTTGACGGTCGACTTCTCGAGACGCGCGAGCTCGCCCTGCGCCTGAGTCCATCGCCAGCCCGAGAAACCGACCGTCACGACTGCGACGGCGATCGCCACGCCGGCGACGGCGGCGAGCCTTCGGTCCTTACGCGTTCCCCCGGCTGCCGGACCGCGCTGCCTGCGGGCGGTCGCGGCGCCTGCCGTCGACGTGGTCCTCTGGCCGCCCTGTGCGGGCGCGGGGGCCGCGGGGGCCGATACCGTCGCCTCCGCGGAGGCCTCCTGTGCCATTGCGCGCTCCAGCTCATGGCCGAGCGCCTGCTTGCGCCCGCGGAGCCGCTCGACGCTGCGCATGCGCCCGGAGTCGATGGCCGTGCGCATTTCCGACTCGACTTGGGCGATTTCTGCCCTTATTTCCTCCTGGGTCCGTTTTTTCATCTTTAAGATTCCTTCCTGGGACCTAGGAGTCCCTTAAACGCGAGCGGTGGAAAATGGTTCGCTCTCCAGTGCCAGGTGATACTGGCCGCACTTTCGCTGCCGCCGCACAAAC
Organism: uncultured Ruminococcus sp.; assembly: GCA_963604655.1. GTDB lineage: Bacteria > Actinomycetota > Coriobacteriia > Coriobacteriales > Coriobacteriaceae > Collinsella. Next base: position 49,630 of record CAVCRP010000005.1, on the reverse strand, counting down.
CATCTCGAAAGCCTTTTTGGTTGAGCAGACCAGTCTCTGACGCATCGGGTCGCACATCGGGCTCGAGGGCTCTTCGGCCTGCCGTGCTATTCCGACATATAAAGAATCGCCCCACGCGGCCGTCTGCGCAGGGCGATTTGGTGCCATTGGGTGACAATATGGCGTGCTGTAGCGTGCTGGCTGACGGTCGCCGCCCGTCGATCAGGGAAGCATGTCCCTCACGGCCTTGGAGAGAATTTCGGGCGCATCGTCGAGTGAGCATGCCCCCGTTTTCGTCGAGACGCTGCCGTCCTTGTCGATCGTGTACTCGCACCAGCCGTTACCGGTGTCGGACGGCCGCCATACCGTCGTAGATGAATAGGGATGTAGGGTCCAGACGGCGTCCGAGCGCACCTTGAGCTCATCTATGCCGGCAAATCGCGCGAAAGCCGACGGCCAGGTCCCCTCAAGGACCACATAGACGCCGGCGTAGCGATCGGCTGCCCCGCAAAGGCTTTCAGGGGCCTCTACGTAATAGACCGTGGCCTTTCCGGTGTAACCGTTGGCCTTGAGCATCTCGAGAACCTCGGAGCGCGCCTCATCGCCCGGGTTCTCGGCGTATTTGACGGCATTGGCCTCACCAAAGCAAGACTGTCTCGTGCTCTCGAGAAGCGACCCCTGCCAGGTCCTATATGCGAGCGCTCCTCCCAGGTCTACGGCGAGCGCTATGAGGAGGGATAGGGGGATGAGCATCACGACGAAAAAGGATGTGAGCTGCGCGCGGGCTCCCCCTCCCCTGAGTGCGTGGCACTTCATCTAGATGACCTCCCAGTCGGAATAGCTGATGTAGGAACGCGTGATATTTCGGACGGATCTCTTTCCGAACACGTTGTAGGGAGCCGGGTAGTCGTACGTGATTTCAGCCGACACCGTTACGGTCCTGTCCTCGGTCCTGAGGTTCTCGGTGCCCAAATCGCCTGCGACGGCGTTTCCATGGCCGAGGTTCTCATCGGAATCGATGTTGACCGAGGCGTTCTTTACCGTGAGGTAGCTTGGGTCAATGTCGGCCGATGCGCTTACGAGCTTCTTCACGAGCGTGTCGGCGTCCATGGAATCCCAGCCTGCGGGAAGTCGGTCCGCGAGATGCGCAAGGGAGTAATCAATCCTGGCTCGCTGGTAGCCCGTGAACCCGAAGCCCATTATGGCGAGGACGACGGTGAGCGCTATCGGGAATACGAAGATGAATTCAGTGGAGATGAGCGCCTCGAGCGACCTTCTGTTACGCACCATCACTTGACCTCCGATGAGATTGCCGTTGCCGAGGATGACTCGGGCTCAATTTCCGCAAGGCCATCGAAGACGGCCAGGGTGAATACGCGGCGGCATGGAATCTGGACATTGACCGTGACGGACTTGCGCTCTATTGAAGAGTCCCTGGACTTGTCCCCAACTCTTAGCTTCACGCCTTTGGACGAAAGCGCGCCGCGCTCGATATCCACAGCGCAGCTGCCATCGAGACCGATAGCGCCCCTTACGTAGGATTCGACTTCAGAATCATTCTTATCGGGGTTCGCCGCGGCGTAGCGCGCCCCCTCGGATGCGGCCGCCGATGCGAGGGCCTTGCACCGGCTCAGGTTCGCGCAATCCACGACGAGTGCGAGCATTGCGATCATGATGGGGAGTAGAAGGACGAGCTGGGTCACCATGACCGCCCTTAGTTCTGTTGGTCTTGACCTCATAGCAGATTACCTTTCAAGATTGCGATTAGCGTCGCCCCGACCAGACTTACCGACAGCACGGCGTTATAGGGGACGTTGTCTTTGAGGCGCGCGCAGGCGGGAATGAACCTGATGGCAAGCTCAAGAGCGCACGCGCATAGAAGGTGGATAGCGAGAAACTCGAACACCGTTCCGACGGACAGCACGGCCATGAGGGCGATGGCAAGTGTGAGATAGTCGCCGGCGTGCCAGGAGATGCCCCCGATACGCTTCATGGCAAATGAAATCAACGCGAATACGGCGGCGCAGGGAACGGTGATTATCGCCCACGTATATGGTCCCCAGGGGGACGACACGGCGCCCGAGGCCGCAAAGAGGAGCAGCATGGGCACCGGTGCAATCCTGAATCTCATGTCCTCCTGCCCAAGCGCCACAGAGGTCGCCAGCAAGACTGCATAGGGAGCCGAGATGAGCGTTCCCACCCATGAGGCAAGCAGGTAAGGGTAGACAAGGGCGATTTCTGAGGCCAAGGGAGGGTTATGGTGGCGGAGGTATGCTCCGGTGTCGCCAAGCATGGATAACTCCGCGCCGATACATCCTTTACTCCCCAGGGAAATGAGCGTCGAGGGGCTGACGCCGTAGTTAACTGCCTCCCTCTTCACGGCCTCTATCCATTTGTCCCTATCGGCGTCCCCGGGTTGTGCCTGGAGCATGGCCTTGTCCTCATGCTCCAGCGCGGCGTAGCGCCAACGCTGATAAAGATGGGAGGCGCACCAAAAGCCGCAGCCGACGGCTAATGTGGTCGCCAATCTGACGCCAAAAGACACGGGAGCCTCCTCGATACAGGCATGGGAACTCATATTTAATTCTGTAGTCGTGTTTACTCAAAATAAGGCCTATTTGGTGCCACGTGGTGACAGGTATATATCGAAACGCAACCTATGCGGTTTGGACCGCACCATGGACACCTACAAAACTGCGGAGCCTCCGTCCTGAGGACGCCTGCGGACAGTTGGCGGCTCAATCGCGATGCGTATGGTGGATAGTCGCTCGATAAGGGTGCATCCGAAGTAGAAGCTGTTCAGGAGCTAACGTCAGGCAGATAAAATTGCCGTACGCAATACGGTACTTGCGAAACATCACCAGATAGCCAACGCCATACACCTGAGGAAAGATGCTGCTCGAGGCGCGGTGCCTGCGAGGCCCGTTACAGTCGCACTGCTCGTCGTAACAGAATGAGTATCTGCTCGAAGCGCGGTTTCGGCGAAGTGCATCCCGTCATCTTCCTTTTCGGAAAAATGGTAAGCAGCGCTCGAAGCGCGATGCCTATAAAGCTAATGTCGCTTTCCGTCAAGGGCGGGAGAAGACAAGAAGCAAATTGAAGTGAGTTGCCTACGAAACCCGTCGAGCAGACAAGCCGCATTGACATGCAGTTAGTAACTACTCGAAGCGCTGAGCTATTGCCGCGTATGTGCTAAATAAGCTGGGGCTGTTCCGGTAAGCGGCTGCTCGGAGTGCTTTTCCTGCGAAGTATACCCCTCTCGAGTTAAGGAGCTCCGAGCAAGCGGCTGCTCGAAGTGAGGTGTCTATGAAGCGCATGATTCTGCAAACGCTAAAGTTGGGTATGGCGATGCTTGACTTGTGCTTTTCTCGGGACCCACAAGCACCTTCTGAATCTCTTGACAGTGGGAGGTGAGTGCTAAAAACGCGATACCTACGAAGCTCACGGGTGAGAAGCGGGCCCATCTGGAGGGGTAAGTAGCCGCTCGAAGCGCACTACCTGCGAGTCAGCAACCATACCGTACAGACGGTGGGCCCTGGCAAGCAACTGCTTGAAGCATAGTTCCTGCAAAGTATTAAGAGATTTAAGAAAAGTGGTTTCAGTGGTAAGTAGCTGCTCTAAGCGCGGTACCTACGAAGTCCTCGCGCACTCCGGCGCTAATCGTCTCGAGGAAAATAACTGCTAGAAGCGCGGTACCTGCGAAGCATATGGAGCGTTCCAATGGAACATAGCCCGGCAAGAATCCGCTCGAAGCTCGGTGTCCGCGAAGCGCCATCGCACGTATGTTAACGAGCGCGATCGCTAAGTAACTGCTCCGAGCACAGTACCTGTAAAATTCCCAATTCCTCCTATGGTGCAATTGTTCAGGTGAGTAACTGATCGAAACGCGATACCTGCGAAGCTCGCGAGTGAGAAGCGGGCCCATCTGGAGGGGTAAGTAACCGCTCGAAGCGCAGTGCCTGCGAAGCCGTCGTACTTACATCTATGAGCGAGATCTCGGCAAGTAACTGCTCGAAGAGCGGTACCTGCGAAGCGCAAACCGAGCATCTTCCTGTTGGATGCTTGTCAAGTAACTGCTCGAAGCGCGGTACCTGCGAAGCCCGAATACAAGCTCGCATTCACAGACTGCCGGCAAGTAACTGCTCGAAGCGCGGTACCTGCGAAGCCGAAGAACATAAGAGTAAATCCAGCAAAGAGGCAAGTAACTGCTCGAAGCGCGGTACCTGCGAAGCAGGATCAATACGGCCGCATCCAAAGCCGCCGGCAAGTAACTGCTCGAAGCGCGGTACCTGCGAAGCCATGATAGAGCGCGGCGATATCCGCGGCGTGGCAAGTAACTGCTCGAAGCGCGGTACCTGCGAAGCCGGATGCGTTGAGGCTCGAGGCCAGCAATGGGCAAGTAACTGCTCGAAGCGCGGTACCTGCGAAGCTCTCTATTCGTTAATTCCATTGTACACTCTGGCAAGTAACTGCTCGAAGCGCGGTACCTGCGAAGCCAGTATCAGGCATGAAGATGAAAAAAGTTAGGCAAGTAACTGCTCGAAGCGCGGTACCTGCGAAGCGCCGAGATGGAGGAGGCCGCCGCGAAGCGCGGCAAGTAACTGCTCGAAGCGCGGTACCTGCGAAGCCCGTAGGCTGAGTCCATGGACTCTTGGGGCGGCAAGTAACTGCTCGAAGCGCGGTACCTGCGAAGCAGGCTAGCCAACGCCGGCCATCTCCTTTCGGGCAAGTAACTGCTCGAAGCGCGGTACCTGCGAAGCCCTCTCCGCACGATGTTACGCTTGAGAAGGGGCAAGTAACTGCTCGAAGCGCGGTACCTGCGAAGCGCGATAGTGACATCCAATTTGGCGCCCATGGGCAAGTAACTGCTCGAAGCGCGGTACCTGCGAAGCGGGTATCGCGGAAGTGTGTAAGATAACCGGGGCAAGTAACTGCTCGAAGCGCGGTACCTGCGAAGCACCACCCCCTGTCGGAGGAAGATCTGGTCGGGCAAGTAACTGCTCGAAGCGCGGTACCTGCGAAGCTGAGGTACTTGGTCACGGCCTTGGGATGCAGGCAAGTAACTGCTCGAAGCGCGGTACCTGCGAAGCGCCATGAGCGCCTTTTAGGCATCGCGGAAGGGCAAGTAACTGCTCGAAGCGCGGTACCTGCGAAGCCGGAGAATCGGCATCGGCTGGCAAGCGCCGCATAAGAGCAGCTACTGAAGCTGAAAAGTTGATTTAAAGAAAGAAAAGGTTCCGACGATTTTAGGAAACCATCCTATTTCCGCCCGGAAACAGGATGGTTGTGTGAGTTCTGGAAAAACCTGACAGCTACCGGATCATCGGACAACCGGGCTGTCAAGCAATAAGCCTTATTTGAGATTTCAAGGTGCTCACACCAGTTTAACGGTTTAAGCGGTGCGGGAGAAGAGAACCCCGTCTCTGTCTATATGCCACACCGGAATCTCGGGATCGGTTGCGTTCACCTCCCGATATTCGAGGAACAGCAATTCCAGACCCTCATGCTGCGCCTTTCGGGTTATCTCCAAAACATCAGCCGGATTGAGCTTGTCGATAAGGCCGATTACGGCAATTGACGGACTCAGCCCCGTATCGCAAACGTAATCCATGAAAGAGAGGAATCTCATGAGCAGGGTACCGCCCGGCTCACGGCGCGGTGTCAGCGAAAGCCATTTGGCGAACGATTTGATATCCCGCTCCGAGTCCCCTATCGGATCCGTTCGAAGCGAAGCTCCCAACTCTGCAATCAGCTCGTCGACAAACATCTTGATTTCATGTGCCTTGGTCGCCAGGGGCTCATAGGCCTCGACCTCGGCGGCCATCCTCGACGCGTAGGCGCCGATAAGCCTCCGGTCATCGAATGGGAGCTCTATCAGGCTGTCGATAAGGACGATATCCTTTAGCTTGAGCCTTCTCTCCCCTCGGTATATGGCGATACCTGGCTCCCCTTCCCTCAAAAGTGACCTGGCGCATCGCGATAGCCCGTCGAAATCATCGAAGGAAATGACTCCGAGCCCATCCGGTAAATCGATTGTCTCCCCTATCGTTTCGAACTTGACGATCATAAGACGATGAAGTCCTCTCCGGTAACAAGATACCCCTCGTCTGACTGGCTTCCGCAAAGCGTGAGCATCGAGCAAAAGGAAATCTCGGATACCCTGAGCACCTGCACCAGCCCGGCTTCGGGAAGGTTGGCCTTTAGGCGCAAGATCGCCGCCTCGGCGTTCTTGGTGTCCACTGCCAGGCGGGTGTAGACGGAATTCTGCAGCCTCGTATAGCCGTCCCTGACAAGAAACCGCCTGAACTTCGAGTACTCGTGGCGGTCCTGCATATCGGCTACGGGGAGGTCATACATGACGATTATCCTCATGAACCTTATCCTCCCCCGCTCCCCATCAAGGCATTCCGGGCGTCGAGATCCCATCCGCATCGCCAGTCCCCTCCATCACCCGAAGGCACCCGTCGACCCAAAGGTCGATGGCGTCCGACACCCGGTAGCTCCCATGGCCATAGGGAATCCTGTCAGCGAGTGTGGACGCAAGGAGCCTCTTCACGGAGGGCGTGAGCTCGCAGGGATGCTCAAGCTCGACCTTCCGGTCGATCAGGGGCCTGAACGGCTCCATGAGGTCGCAGGCGAGGTTGTAGGGGTTCGTCTTGGAGTGGTGGTGGATTCCCACCTGGTTGAGGTAGCCCTTCGCCGCGATCCTGCACGCCGTATGCGAGAGAAGGATGGAATAGCCGTAGTCGAGGGCGTTGTTGATCGCGTCCGCGTGCGGTACCCGGACGAAGCCGGCGCCGAACAGCGCCTGGAAATAACGGCGGGCCCCTGCCGCCTCGCGCCCGGTCGAATCGTCCGCGCGGACCTCTCCCGCATAGGAAGCGAGCAGCTCGGCCTCCCGTTCATGGCCCGATCCCTTGAGGACGGATGCCTGGTTGTCCAGCTTGCACTCGATGATTCTCTTCCACAGCATCTTTCGCGGCCAGGCGCCCCAGGACATCTGTGTAAGGACCCTGCCGTTCGTATCGATCGTGGCTGCCGTTAGCGGCATCAGGATCGATGCCGGCATATGCCGGTTATCTGTGAAAATGACGCTGCAGCCCCTCGCCGCGAGCTCATCGAGCAGGTAGGTCGATATGAACGCGGCCTTCCCGTCGACAACGATGCAGTCGAGCTCGTCTGCTCGTAACAGAACGGGGCGGGGGTCGCCGTCGCGGTGAACGGCGACCCATCCCGCCTCATAGCGGAGTTTCCTGGCGTTCTCTATGAAGATCGTCTTACTCAAGGGTTGATACCCTCTCATGAAGGCCCGCCGCCGAAATGTCTACGATGGCGAAGCCCGCCTTGGGGTCGTTGATGATCTTATCGAATGTCATCGAGAGCGTGCCCGCGAACGCGCTACCGCCGAGGGACCTCACGTCAGCGGTGCCCCTGATGCCGGATAGGAGCTCCACGACCTGGACCTCGGATTCCGCTACCGCTCGGACGGTCTTGGCGATATCGTCCGCTTCCGTATCGGCAAACACCTCCTCCGGCGTCTTCAGGGCACCCAGCTTGAGTACCTTAGAGACGCGGGGGAAGTTTGCCGGAGCCAGTTCGAGAAGGCGCGCCCACAGCCGGCATAGAACCCGGGCATCGGACTCGAGATCGCGCCTGGGGCTCGGCTGTTCGCCCTCGACCATGCGCTCGACGATCCTGAGCAGTCGGGTATCGGACGTATCGAGGGCGAGCTGGCGCACGGGGCCGGCAGTCTTCTGGCCCTTGATCCTGAAGCGCTCCCCGTATGCCTCGTACACGGTCTCCTTAAGGATCCTGTCGCGCACGACGCGGATGAACCTCTCGCCGGATTCGCGGCACAGCGAGCGCGCATAGAGCTCGGTGAGCGAATCGGTCGCCTTGGACGCAATGGATGTGGGCACGGGGGCGAACCTGAATAGATTTCCCTTCTTGCCCTCGCTTTCGTAGATCATGAAATAGGCGAACGTCTGGGCGGAGTAGCCGCCGAACAGGGCCGCATCCCGGTCGCCCTTCACGGGGATGAGCTTCGTCTTCGTGTCGCGCGGCGAGTAGACGGTCTGCTTCCAGAAGGCCCCGCCCTCCTCGTAGGGGGCAAAGGTCACGCGCAGGTTCTTCCAGGAGCAGGCGCGGACGAGCCTCTCGCGCTCGAAATCGGAGTCCCACAGCACCTCGGCCGTGTCATAGTCGACGAGGTCGCGGAAGAACCCGCCGGAGAAGAAGTCGAGCTCGGAGTCGGCACCACCCCGGCGCTCCTGTACCTCGATATCGCGCATGGTGCGCTCGTAGAAGGCCCTGTTGTTCGACCACATGGGCGCCCTCGTCTCGATGAACCTGCCGGTCGTGAGAGCGATCAGGGCATCGTGTGCGTGGTAGTAGCGGTTGGCCTTGCGGCTTCTCGGGATTCCCGCACGCCTCCTGACCGAACTGGCGACGCCGGCCTTCACGGGCACGACCTTGACGCCCGCGTAGGTGGCCTCGAGGACCGCGGCGATGAGCTTGCACTCCTGGCTCGTCTCGGTCAGCTGGCGCCCGACGATTGACTTCAGCATCCTCTCCGAGATCTGCGTCCTCATGAGCGCGTTGAGCTTGCGCTCGGTCATGAGGCCCACACGGCGCAGGTACATCCAGAAGGGGGCCATCTTCTTCTGGACGGGCTGGGGCACGAGGATGGACTCCTTCTTATCAAGGCTCTCGGCGTACAAGACCAATGCCTTGTTGTCGAGCGACTCGTCCTTGCGTACCGACCTGGGCAGGATGCGGTCGACGCAGTAGTCGGCCGACGCGATGCGCGCGATATCGATGGGCCTGCCGGAGTAGAGGCTCTTTCCCGCCTGACGGAAATAGAGGTACAGGCGCTCGTTGATTTCCTTCTCGTCGAACATCCCCAGCTCGCGCAGGAGCCTGGCGGCATCCAAGTCGCGGCGCGCGTCCTCGTCAAGCGCCTTCAGCGCGGCCTCGATCTCCTGGACGCGGCTTCGCGACCGCTTGCCCTTCAGCTTGTTCGATGCGGTCCTCGTGACCTCGACGTAGACCTTGGCCGGGGCGTATCTGGCCACCGAAGCCATGTCCTCGATGACCTTCATGGCCTGCGACACCCCGCGTCGAAGTGCGGGGGACCCGGGGAGGGCGTCGATGCCGAGTTCGCCTGCCTTTTCCAGCGCGGCGGCGTTGATCTCGTCGATCTTCACGCGGAAGCCGAGCTCGGTGTCGCTTAAGGCTTGCATCAGGTTCATGGAAGTGCCTCGGAACCTGCCGTAGGGCGCACCCTGCTCGAGGACGTCCATGATGCACATGTCGCCGCGCGCGGTATCGGCCCAAACGCCCGTGAGCAGGCGTTCGGAGAGCTGGCCCCAGCCCTTGAGGCGCTTCGCGCAAAAGGCCTCGATCGCATCCTCGTCAAGGATATCCCCGTATTCCTTGGCGACCTTGCGCTTCAGGATGGAGCGCTCCTCGAACACGGTGTTCCAAAGGATGATGTCCTCTGCCATGGACTTCTGGGCAGCCGTGAGTGTCTTCACGCCGAAAAGGCCTGCGATCCAGGCCGAGACGGACAGGCGCGACGTCATCCTCTTCGCGTCGGATACGCCCTTGACGTGCGGGTGCGCCATCGTGAAGTCGCGCGAGAGGATGTTTGCGATCCTGCTGAGGGTCATGACCGAGCCGTCCGATGCGGCCTCGACAACAGAGCGCCTCATCGCGGCATCGAGCGGCAGCCAGTCTTGGCCGTCCTCGGTGTAGCGGATCCCCGCCAGCTCGTTCAGGAACCGGAAACGCTCGTAGATGAGGGAGTTCGCCGGGAGCACGTCCTCATCCACAAGATAGGTGCACTTGCCCGTCATGCGCCGGATGAAGGCCTCTGCGGCCGCATCTGTATCGATATGCTCCTCGTAGTTCCAGGGGGTGACGAAGGCGCGCTCATGGCCGGGAAGGCGGCGCGACCACGCGAACCTCGCCTTGTCGCGTGCGTCCACGGGCGCGGCCGAGGAGTCCAGGGGCCCTACGTAGTAGGGGATCCTCGAGGTCAGCACCTTCAGGATATGGGGGCCTGCGTCCCTGAGCCAAGGGTGGAAGCCGCCCTGGGCGTCGATGATGCGGCCCACGACCTCCGCGTGGAGCTGGTAGGGAATCGCGCTGTTGTCAGTGGTGTGGATACGGCGCAGGAACCTGTGCTCACCGAGCGCGGCGACCATATCGGCGTAGGCAGGGTCCTTTACGGCATCCGTTCCCTTGAAGAGTCTCTCTACCCTCTTCTTGAACTCCTCGTAGGGAATCACGTTGAGGTCGTAGGCCGTGTAGCCCATGTTCCTCTTGGCGCCGTCGAGCTTCTTAACGAGTACCTTGTCGTACCCCCTGCGGCCGGACCTTTTCGGGCCGCCGAAGAAGTCCCTGTAGAGGGCAAGGCCGTCCTCGTCGGGACCGTCTACGGAATCCGCGCGGACGATATATTTCAGCGCGAGGTCCTTCAGGGTGCGCAGCTGGCGTCCGTACACCTCGTACTGTGCCACCTGGTTGTGCGAGAGGGTCTTTCCGGGCGCGAAGGAGAGAAGGCCCTGTAGACGCCATGCCGAGTAGAGACCCCTAGCGGCCTCGATGGTCGGGGCGAGGCGGTCGGGACAGTTGGCGAGGAACTCATCGAGTGCGTCGGCGTCGGACACGGAAACCTTGCCGATCTGCTCGCCCTCGAGCGCGAAGGCGTCCATGTTCGCCTTGTAGCCGGCGACGAGGTCGCCCAGCGCCTTTGCCTGCGCGCGTGCGATCTTGGCGTCGATATCGTCGCCCGTCACCGAGACGGCGCCGGACACGGCCTTCTGGAGCTCGCGGGCCGTCCAGGAGCCGCCCATATCGGCAAGCGCGCCGCCGTCGAGCTCGATAGCCTCGTCGCAGGCCTCCCCCAGGGCATCGAGCTCGCACACGAGGGCCTCGACCTGAGCGGAGGGGTCTGAGTTGGCGGACGTCACGTCGTTGCCCTCCATAAGGAAATGGCCGCGTCGCACGACATGGTTGGCGACGGCCCAGAAAATGAGCCTGGGGTCGCGGGGGCCGTCTGATTCCATGAGGTCGACGTCGAGGTGCGCGAGCGTGGGATAGCCGTCGAGAAGCCCCTGCCATGCGGCGGCGGCGGGGTCTGCCGCGATATCGTCGCGCATGAGCTTGTAGGACATCCTGCGCCTGACGAAGAAATCCGGATCCGTGGGCGCGATCGCCGGGGCGAACACGCGCTCCATCTCGCGCTCCCTGCCGCGTGCGCGCTGGAGCCTGCGCCTGGCGGTGCGGGGCATACGGGCCTCGGAGGCGTGGAGAGCCTCCTTGAAGCAGCGTGCGCCCATCACGGGCTGGCCCTTATGGTAGAGGACCTCCCCGTACTCGTCTGTGGCCACGAACCCGACGCTCGTGCCGTCGAGGTCGATTCCGGCATACCACGGACCGTTGATATTTTTAAGTTTCCTAGCCATGAGTTCTCCTGTGTGATATAAAGGGATTGTGAGTTGCTGCTCGAAGCGCAGTACCTAAGTCGAAATACGGCTTAAAAGCCACAAACTGCCTTTTCAGGCCGCCCCGTATGGGGCTTTTTCTTTATCCCGACATTCCATAGGCATCTAGAGCAGGTGCTCCATGACGGTACCGGTCGAGTCGGTGCGGAAGCGGATACTGCCCACCGTGTTCTCGTGGATCATGTCGCCGGTCGCCACATCCACGTAGACGGCATCGCTGAGACCGCGCGACACCTCCATCTCGGTGGCGCCGGTCTCGGAGTCGATGCGGAGCTTTCCGACCTGGTTGCGCACGTGCATCTGGCCCCTGGAGTCCAGGCAGCGCTCGACCGTGCCGCTGCCGGCCTCGGTCAGGTGCACGCTATTCATTTGGAAACTGTTCACAGTTACCCCTCCCCCTCTGCAAGAAGGCATGAGGCCGGGCCTTTCCCGGCATTGGAGGGTTTTATTCAATTATAGACTGACGTCGGGGCGTTCCCGATAACGATTCCGGTTGTCGCGGGAAAGCCGGGTTCCGGGCATCTCGACTTCGAGCCGAATGGGCAAAGGGCCCAACCGTTGCGAAAACGCTACGAAGGGGCTAGGCGAAAAGAAACCCCGTCCCAGGCTGATTCCGGGACGGGGCCAAAAGGGGAAGGCAAATCGAGCTACATTACGTAAGCGGGTAGCCGTTGGTGCCGATCTTGCCGACGACATTGGTTGCCATCGTGATGACATCGCGGAGCTTGCCGGAATAAATCGAAAGTACGGAGACAAGTGCGAGGGCAAGCAGGCCGATGAGGATGATCATCTCGGTGGAGAGCACGGCACCGAACTTCTCGTCAGCTGCACGACGGACATTGTAGGTCTTGGCCATGAGGTACATGGCCAAGGCGTTCATGGTTCCAGAATCCATGATGCACTCCTTTCGGTTGGGGGTTCGAGTCTTCAGCCCCCGTCGACACGATGGGATGGACCTCCACCCCCAAATAAGATTTTGCCCCGCGAAATGCATCAACAGAAAGTAATTTGGTGCCAAGGGGTGACAAATGGTGACATGGAAAAACGCAGATAGACCACAACGTACGCGGCCGTACAACATATGTTCGACAATATTTAATGACCTTTTGGTCGCAGGCGCCACAAAAGGCCTATCCGGCGCTGTGATAGAGTCGAGGCGGCTAACGGAGAGATCACCGACTAATGAGAGGAACGGCGTATGGCATGCGTGCGTGTAACCGGATCGGCCGACGAGATCGAGCTTCTTGCGCGCTCGTTCAGAAAGAATCCGGTGCTGCGCCGCCGGCTCGACGGCATGATGACGGGCTATTTCGAGGCGCAGGCCCCGAAGGTCGTCTGCCTGGACCTCGGAACGACTGGGCCCAACCCCGTTGAAGATGAGATCGTTGCTATGGCGATCGTGGACTGGGCGGGAAATGTGGTCCATGAGGGGAAATACAGGCCAAGTCGCAAGGAGCTGTGGCAGGCGGCATCTGAGGCCAATGGGGTCGCACCCGACAACCAGATAGACCTTCCCTCCTTTTTCGACGACCAGGTAAAAATCAGGGAGATCATCTGGGGCGCCGACGAAGTTATCGTCTATAACGCTTCATGCGTCATGAGGTTCCTGGAATACAACGACGCTGCGCCCGCTTCAGGTACCAGGGTTACTGATGCAATGTATGAGTATTGCCATTGGCGCGGAATAGCGAGCCACGACTCCAATTGCCTCGCGCACATCGAGTTGACCGACACCGCTATTCAAATCGGATATGCCTGGGAAAACAGTCCGCACGGGACCGTGACAAATGCCCTCGCCTGCCTCGCTGTCCAAAAATGGATTGAGAGGCAGCCAAATGAAGAACACTAAGATTTCTGAATACAGGGCTTGAACGGCTGTCCCCTCGAGTTTGTTGCATCTTGGATTCAGAGGATGATTGCTTCTATCAATTCCACGGGATGATTTCACCGGGCGGCAAGACACTTAGGAAACCCGGTTTGAAGAGGTGATTGGCATGAACGTTAACGATTTTATGGCGAAGCACGATATCACTGATGCCGACCTCGAGCGCATGGCCACTCCCTTTGAGAATGGCAGCTTCGAGCTAGAGCCCGACGAAAAGGTATTCAGCGGCTCGCATCTCGATGCAGTCTGCACTCGACGCGTTACGGTGACTCACGATGAGAAGGATACCTAGAGGGCTGAACTGAAAAAAATAGAGGGCGGATACAGTAATGTGCCCCGCCCTCTATTTTTGTTATCAGATACGCTACTCCTCGTATTTGTTGCCCTTCCCGCAGTTGCAGTCCTCGCAGAGCGCTGCAGGTTGTCCATCAAAGGCTTTCCCCGCCCTAGACTGTCTTGATGTGGTCAACATGGAGCTTCACTCCGTCGTCGCGCCCCCGTCCGCACCTAACGCACCTGAAGCCGTCACGGCGCAGCACGTCATAGCGCATCGCGCGCGTGACCTTCGCGTGCTCCTCGTCGTTGGCCATACGCCGGTCCTGGTACTCAAGGCGGCGCTTCTCCTGCTCTATCTTTTTCTTGGATTTGCGGTGTTCCTTTATAAGCATCGTCAGGATCGTCTCAGCCGCCCAAAGCACAATGGCAAGCTGAATAAGTGGCATGAGCGACTGGAATATCTGGGTATAGACATCGGACGTATCCGTAGCGATCCCTTCCGTTGAAAATAGACGCTTCAAGCATAAAATCCCGCAAATACCGCTGCTCCACCACTTGGTGCCATGAGGTGACACCTGGCTTGGAACACTTGTTCATAGCCGCCCGCCCGACTTCCTCCGAAACGATGATTGGAGCATCAGAAGTTCAGACGGAGGGAGAGATATGGCCGTGGAGCTTGACCTGAGCATGCTACCTGATTGGCTGAGGGACATGGATGACGGCCCGTCGGTGAGGCCCGGTGCGGACGATGGAACCCTTTACGGTCTCACATGGTGCGGTAGCTTCACAGTACACGGCCTCGGGTTCCAGGCGATGAACGGGACGACGACCGATTTCGCGATGGCCTGGCCTATCGGCAATGGCGCCTGGCAGGTATTGCGGGACGCCTACGACATCTATGACCCTATCGCCGGGCAGGACGGCTATATCGAGACCGATGACCTCAACGACATCATGCGCGAGAACGGGTTCCGTTCCTTCAACTCATTTACCGCCGCAGAGGGCGAGGGGTGGCGCGAGGGCCTTACGCGCGCCGTCGCTGCGAGGTGGTGCAGGGAGCGCTACTCGGTCCCCCTGACCTTTATCGATGGGCCCTCTGCGCTATCCAGGCTCGTCTCCTGTGCCGCCGCGTTCGACCCGTATTCGGACAGGGCGCTCGTTGCCACAGAAATCGAGCGGGAGATGGGACGCCAGGAAAATGCCTACAACATGGCCGCATACGCCAACGCACGCGAGCATAAGAGCACGCAGCTTCGCTCTATCGCGGTCGCGCCGGAGAAATCGGTTGTCCATGGGATGGGAATGGTGGCGGAAGGCCTGCGGCGCCAACAAGACCAGAGAGTAAACGGCCACGGACACAAGTTCGGGCATTAGCGACAGAAAGGGCAGATTGCGATGTATGAGAGAGTTTGGGAAGGCACGGCGCCTGGGTTGGACAGCACCGAATGGGACCTTTCCCTCGACTTCAACCAGGAAACCGGATTGTTTCGATGCAGCGGCTCGGTGGGCGGGGGGTCTCCCGAGGTCTACGAGTGCGCCGACCCGGTAGTATCCGGCCTCATGGCGAGATCTGAAAATGATCGACCCGATGATCCCTATATCATGGCGCTTATCCCGCCGGCGCCCTTGGAGATGCAGGGTCGATTCGCCCCCTTCTCCTCACCCGACCAGATCGTCTCGGGCACATGGCGAACTCCTCGTGACTGGCCGGAGCCGAGGAAGGATGAGACGGTCAGGGAGCTTCTCTATAGAAGAATGGACATTGTGAGATTGGCCGACCGCGTAAATCCCAACCGGCTGGCCATCACGGAGTGCTCGAGGCTCCTGAACGGCATGTATGGAGATCCGACTCGCTGGCCGCGGCGTGCTATTGACATCGTGCTCGACTATCCACGCGGTACCAAGCTCGGAGATAAGTACTACGCGGGGCTCAACGGGAATATGCTCCCACCGGAGTTCTCTGACGTCGTCGTGCGCACCGGAAGCGCATTAAAGGGAAAGACCCTGGGCCACCGCGATGCGGTGTACGCCCTCTGCGAGAAGGCTAAGTCCAACGGCCTGTTTATTGAACAGGATTGGGAGGATCACTTCGGTGTCGTTCCCAGCGTCGATGCGGCGCAGTTCATCCATGAGCTTTCCGAAGGCGATACCGTGACCCTATCGCTTGCCGCCAGCTTCAACTCATTTGGCGGAAGGACCTTGGAGCTGGACGATATCCGGATAAAGCTCGAATCCGCAGACTGGTACAGAGATAAGATTAAACACTGTGGATTCTCCTATGGCCCCATCCCCTTAGATGTACATAATTTAGGAAAACTACCTCTCGATGAATTCGGTGATTATCTCCTAAATTGCAGCAATTTTAGCCTATACGAGCTCTGGCCTGGTGCTTTCCTCGATGGCGAATACGGCGTGGACCTCGAGGGCGATATGGATCGAGTTCTCATCTCGGCAAAGGTAATCGATGAGTTTGAGCGCGTGGATGATTACGGCCTTAAGCATGAAACGTTCGCATGGAAGGTCGTCTCCTGGTCTAAATCGGAAGATGTCTATCACGTCGAGACGTGGTACGCGCCAAAGTATCTGACAAAAGACCTCACGTGCTATCTGAAAATACGCTTCCCGAACTCTGACCTTCCCTGGAAAGAATGGGACGATACCTTCACCTCGTTCCCATCGGAGTACTTACCGGATATGCGCACCATGCCCATGAAGATGGACGGAGAGCCGAAGGCGTTCGTCAACGCCCGTTATGCGATCGACCCTGACCGGCTGCTCAGGGGGCGCACGCGTAATGACGCTCAAAATAAGACGGTGCCTGGCACGAAAGCGCTTAAAGAGAACCTGGCGAAACTTGACCAGAAGCCAAAGGTAAATCAGTCGCCAAAAAATGAAAGCCGTGGTCGGCATGTATGAGAAGGTATGGAGCGGAGAGGTCGAAGGATGCGAGGTGACCCTTGACTTCATTGAGGAGCGGGGCCTGTTCTACTATTGCGCAAAAAGGGACGGTGCTTTACTCAGCTGCCGTCTTTGCGCCGATCCGATCGATGCCGGTGTTATGGAAGGACCCGGTGTCGCGCGACAGATAAATACGCCGTTAATCCCAAATGCCCGGGATGGTGCCTTCCTGGGCCGCTTCGCCCCCTACGGCACACCCGATGAAATCGTGGGCGGCACCTGGCTCTCCCCTGCCGACTGGCCGCAAGATCGTAAGAGGGTGGCGGTCTACGAGCTAGCCAGGCGCATGAACCGGATCGCGAGCCGTTATTCTATCGGCCGCGTACCGGACGAGGCATACTTGAACTTCGGCCTCATCGACTGCTCGAAGCGCCTGAACGCCATGTTCGGAGGTCCCGAAAAATGGCCGAGGGCCGCATTCGAGCTCCTGCTCACTGCCACCGGGTACAAGGAGCTCGCGCTCGGAAAAAGCTTCGCCTACAGCGACCCGTACCTGCTCGCCGACCCGCGCAAGATGCCTAAGCAGGTCGTCGAACAGATTCGCAAGGCGGCAACACCTAGTATGCGGTATGAGTTGCTCTCTTATCGAGACGCCGTTGTCAGCCTTTGCAAGGAGTCCCGCATGAAATACGGGGGCAACGCGGATACGTTCACAGTTCTGCCGTTCGTGAACGTCGACGAGTTCATTGACGAAATCCGGCAGTCCGACAGGATATTCGTCGACCTTTATGCGGACTTCGACGGTGATGCCGTGCCAAAGGCCCACTTGGGACAGACTGCGATCACCCTCAATGACATAGACGCCGAGAAGATTAGGCTTGATCTGGACAGGGCTAGAGAGAAGCGAAATTACTATTGGTCGAGAAGGGGTGAGAATCCCTCAACCAAGCTGGACCTTTCGACATCCTGGTTCGAGTTGACTGAGTTGGTCGCGGCCATCAAGTCGTGCGCCGACTGGAGCCTGTTCTCCAACCATATGGTTCACTTCCCTGACCTCGGGTATGACCTTGATGCGAACGGCAATTCCGATCGCATCCTTCTTGCCTGCGGCATGAGCGAATGGCGCTCGGACGACGCCCAGGAGTGGATGGCCATATCGCGCTCGAAATCAGATCGTCTCTACCATATCGAGCGTATCGACGCATGGGATTCCTACGAAGGGCCCGAGTTCGAGGTCACGGAATCGTACGCCACTAAAACCTACCCGAGCGACCTCATCGACCAGATCGCGGCAGACCATAACGGGTTCAGGGAGACGGATGGCGTACCGCCCTTCATCAACGCGCGCTACGCCGCCCAACTCGAGCATCTGCACGATGTCTACCCCCTGAAGCAGAAGTTCCAGGAGAATACGCCTAGTACCGCATCGTTGAAGGACGGGCTCGCCAAGCTCGAGGGGAGGAAGACTGAGAACAAAAAGACGGCCAGCCACAACAGGCGGCCGGGCTACTTCACCTATTGATCGAAAAAACCGGGGGAGCCGAACGCGACGCTCCCCCGGTTCTACTTCCTCGCGGGCGACTGCCCGCGGAATCAGCCATCAGAGCCGGTGCCCTTTGGATCCTTTCGCGCCCACTATGGCCGGCACCCCCCCCTATTTCGAGCTGACGACGCCGTCGGCTTGAGCCAAAGACCACTTGATGTACAGGACGGTATCGCGCTTAGCCGTAATCGAGCCGGTCGGCGCGCCCTGCTGGCTCGCTGAAGTCAGCCAGCACATCGGGACATACCGGCGCCAGGTGCCGTCGGATGCCTTCCGGTAGACGTCTTCGGGTTTTGCCGGAGCGACGCGCTCGCCCCAATAGACGGCCTTATGGGCGCACCCATCGTCACCGATGACCGGCAGCGTGATCCCCCCGAGGGAATGGGACTCACGACCCTTGCCGTAATCGGGAAGCTCTAGGGCACCCGATACCTCCGGAGCGTTGTCGCTCGCAGCAGAGCGATACACGGCCCCCTCCTCGGGAAGCAGCGAGCCTTCCGCATATTCGATCCTGACCGTGCAGCGGTTGCGGCCGTAAAGGTGGAGCTCCTCGCCCGCCGTGAGCTCCGATCCCCCATAGGGGCTCGTCAGCCCTGTATCGTAAAACCAGCCTGTAAAGCCTGTGCTCTTCTCTTCGCCGAAATGGTCGTTCAGGTTGCATCGGTTTTTCAGCGCGGCCGCGGTGGCCTCCGCGCTGGCCGTGTGGTGGCCGTCCTTGGCCGTTTCCGTGAAGACGATCGAGTCGTCATCCACTCCGTCGACGTGATAGACGACCTTTACCCCTGCGATATGGACGGGCCCGGCGCTTACGAATCCATGGAACCGGTGAACGAGCGGTGAGTCATGGTTGGCCCCCTTGCGCAGCTCCGTCGGAAATGCCTGCATGACGACACAGGAGAGATAGCGGTCCTGCATATCGGCGAATTCGTCTTCCGTGATGTTTAGAGCCCCACCGTCACGCGAGAAATCCCGTAACACCACGGCTCCTTCCGGCTTTGGGATCAAATCGACCTGGACGCACCTCAGGTCATTCGATGCGGTGAGGTCGCCTACTCCATTGACCGTTGGCGCATCAAGTCCCGTTCCCGAAACGTAGCCCGCCGTCCAGCCGACGTTCGAGTTGAACGCCCTTACCTCGAGGTCGAAATGCAGCGAAACGTCGCCGGTGAGCCAGACTTTGATGGCGCTCCAGCGCAGGGACCTCCCTCCCTCGCCCACTGGCTCCCCGTCGGCCGCGGCGTCGCTCCACCCGCCGCCCTTGGCGAGCATGCTATAGCGGATCGATCCTTGCCATGGCGAGCCCTCGAGGCGTAGCGAGAGCGCCTCTATGCACATCAGCTCGGACATATTCATGCCGACATGGCGGTATGCGGCGCATTCGGGCATGTCGCCGAAGTTCGACAGGTGGCATGTTCCGATAATGGAGGCGCCTGAGCAGCCGTCGGGCACCTCGTCGGTTTCCGATTGGTACCAGCGATAGGAGAAGTGGGTCGGGGCATTGCCCCCGTTGCCCTTTTTGACATCCGACCAGTTCCTGCACGGACTACATGTGAGAAGCGGGTCCGAGCAGGCCACGGGCTCCACGCGAGTCAGCTCTGGCTTGCCGTCGTTCAGCGTAAGCGAGCCTGTGAACAGCACCTCCTTCACGACCCATGCCGAAGCGCGGTCGCCCGCTACCCCATCCTTGTAGCCGCTATGGAAGAGGTTTAGCTTCGAAGGCTTCGCGACGGTCGCATTCGGCCTGTTCACGCATAGGCCCGAGGCGTCGCTTATGATAGCCATCGCGCCGTCGCCGTACAAGGCCGTACCTTCGGAAAACCTCTTTGTCACCCACCATGCGCTAGCCCTCGATTGGACGCCCGCGCTGTTAATTTGAAAAGGCTGGGTGCAGTTGGTATGGCTGAATTCCTTTCCGTCCCATGGCCCGCCCCATGAGGCATTCACGGCTCGGGACCCATCGGCCACATGCGCGGGGCGCATCGTCGTGAGAAAGCCCGGGACGGGTCCCCAATCGGATTGATAGGTGTCATCGCGGACCTTGGTGAATTCGGTGAGGAACAGCTGGTTGAAATTACCGCCATATGCCTGCTGATAGATATCCGTCGCATCGGAAATCGAGGCGTCCCGCACGTCCCAGTTGAGCGTGTCGTCGTCTGCGGCGTGGATACGGCACACGATGCCCTGGATATCCTCCGTAGTGAGGTAGGTATGCTCCACGGTGGAGGATAGCCATCCCGTCTGGGAGTGCAGGGCGTCTACGTTCTCGTCATGGGAGACGCCCTCGACGTAGATATTGAAGATGTTCAGGTCCGCGCACCACCTATGGGTCACGTCTCTCGATGTTCGCCTGTACCACTTTCCCGTGTCATGGTACTGGTAGTGCTTCCATCCGGTGTCGTGGCGGCCGGTACCGACCCCAAGCTCCTCGTTGGTTAGGTTGCCATCGAAGGTGACGATGTTGTTCTCCTGCTCGTCCTCCTTGATTGCGCCGAGGTTGTCATGCTCTGCCGCGAACCACAGGCGGTGGCCCCTGGGGTTGTAGTTGTCGTCCCCGCAGGCGGTCAACGGGTAGAAGGAGAGGTGGAACCACAGCTCGTTCTCGTAGTCGCATTCAACCTGGAGGTTCAGGGCGTAACGAAGGATCTGGACGTAGGCGTAGCGGAAGGCGTACCACTCGGTCCATCCATTTGCCCAGCCCATGCATTGGTTTATGGGATTCGACCTGCCCCTGCAGCAGTTGATCTTGCCGTTGAGCATCCCATAGGCGTCCCAGGCCCCTTGGCCGATCGCGGCATTCTGTCCCCAATAGTCCCACCCGAGCGCCGTATCGGCGCCGAGTAGGCCGAGTCCTGCCGCGACCGCCAGGGCCGCGAACAGTCCTCGTCTCGTAATGGGGGTATCCATTAAGGATGAGCCTTCGCTCTTCCCGTCATCGTGCCTGTCGAAACTCATCTACGCACACCTCCCGCAAGGGACATGCGCGGGCTCGGGGCGGATGCCGCGCCTCCGTCCCGATAAATGCCTATCCCCTTGAACTCGTGATGCCGTCTGCTTGCGCCACGGACCACCTGATGTAGAGTTCCGTATCCCGCTTCGCATTGACGGAGGCGATTGAGGATCCCCCCCCCGCGCAGCGGTCAGCCAGCACTCGGCAACATAGCGGCGCCAGGTGCCGTTCGGTTGTTTCGCATAGACCCCCCTGGGCCTTGTCGGGGCCACGCTCTCGCCCCAGTAGACCGCCTTGTGGCCTGCGCCGTCGTCGCCTATCCCAGGGAGCTCGAGCCCGTCGACAACGTGCGATTCGACGCTCTTGCTGAAGTCGTATAGTTCGAGCGCGTCTGCTACCTCGCGCGCGGAGTCGCTTGGGCCGTCGCGGTACACCGTTCCCTCCTCGGGGCGAAGCGAGCCCTCCGCATAGGCTATGCGGAGGGTGCAGCGGTTGCGGGCATAGAGGTGCAGCTCATCACCGGCCGAGAGATCCGATCCCGCATAGGCGACAGTTAGGTTCCTGTCGGTGAACCAGCCTGTGAAGCCCGTGCTGGGGTCCTCACCGAAATGGCGGTTAAGATTGCAGCGAGCCTTTAACGCGGCAGACGTCGCCTTGGGATTTGCCGTATGGGCACCCGGCCTTGCCGTCTCGGTGAAGACGATCGAGCCGTCATCTATGCCGTCGGCATGATAGATGACCTTGATGCCGGCGATGAGGAGGGGCTCGGACGAGGTCACGGTGCCCCTGTAGCGCTGGGCCGCGCTATGCAGCGAGTCGGCGGGGGCGTAGGCGGCAGACCGGACGAGGCAGGTCTGTGCGTAGATGTAGCCCGACGCCCCTTCGGGCAATTGCGCAACAAACTCCTTTGAGAAGTCACGGACAAGCGATACCGCCCCGATGGGCCTCGGGACGGCCTCCACTTGGAGCGACACCAAACGTTCACCAGAAAAGGCGATCTCTTCAGCGCTGTCAGCATCGGCCTTGAATGATTCGTGCCGCTTTCCCCATCCGGTGTTTTCGGTGCAGCAGCGGATCGAAAGGTCGAACGCCCTCGAGACCTCGCCCTCGAGCCAGATCTTGAGGCCCCAGATGCGCGATTCATCCGTACGACCGGTCCACTGGCCGTCCCTAAAGGTTTCCGACCAGGGGCCATCCGCTCCCCTGAGGACCGAATAGCAGATCGAGCCCGATACATCTGGAGATGACAATTTCAGATAGAAGCCCCTCATGAGGTTGGTCGCCATGAAGGGGAAACCGACCATACGGTTTGCCGCCGTCTCCTTGTGCCATTCCGCTCCCCAAGGAGCCTGCGAGGCGCCTCCGACGATATCGAGCGAGCCGTACCGGACGCCGTCGTCTGAGTCGCAAAGGACGAACCTGGTGAGATATTCCACCGAATGAGTTCCGTAGAGGTCGGCTGGATTGCAGCTTGAGGATGGGTCCTCAATTGCAATTTCCCTGGCATCGTCCGGGTGTTCCCTGAACGAGATATCGCCATTGAAGACGACTTCGACTATCTTCCAATCGACGCTCGGTATGCCCATCGTTCCGTTCTTAGTGCCGCTGTGCCAAAGGCAGACATCCGCACCGTCGACCTTTTCATTCCTAGTGAGCGAGAGGCTCAGCCCCGTCTCGTTGCTAACGAGTTGCGAGTAGCCATCCTCGGTCCGAAGGCTATCTGTCACCCAGAAATTGGTGAAATTGCTGGTGTGCGGATTATGCCAAATCCAGGCTTTCTGATAGTAGGCGTTGGAGGGACCGGAGTCCTTATTGGGATACGTATCTGCCGTAAGGCCCTTCGATAGGATGCCTCGACCGGATTCGGCGTACAGGGTGGAATTCCAGCCCTTGAAACAGACCGATTTCAAGCAGTGCAGAAAATCGCCGAACTCATCATAGGCGCCGCTAAGCTCGACGGCGAAGTTTCCGTCAGTCGTGCCGGCGCCGTTGTTCTTTTGGCAAAGTCGCGACCACTCGTTAGAACCGTCGCCACGGACCACCAGATCGGATCTGCTGTAGCGGTTTGTGAGCGAGACGATTGCACCGAAGAGGTCGTATCGGTTCCTGATCGCGACCTTTTCCAGCTTTGCGTTCAAGTCCCCGCCCGCGTCATCGTGCGTATTCATGCCTTTCTGAACGCACGCGATGTGACCGGGGTTGTTGAAGTCGAAAGGCGTGTCTGCACCGTATCTCTGCCCGAAGGCGTTATATCCGTTAACGAGAACGTTGAACAGGTAGATGTTGGCCCTGAGCGTCTTGGTCGATTCGGTGGCGCCTTTCCTCTCCAGCCAGCCATATCCGGGATAGCCAAAGGTGTGCATCGCCGTGTCGTGGCGGCCGTAACCGGAGTCAAGGAATGTGTTGTCGAACGCAAAGCGCCCCGTCTCGGTCTTCCAGTAGGTGCCGTTCCAGAAGTACTCGATATAGTTGTCCTGGTAGCGAGGATACCAGAGCCGTTTCGTGCTGATGTTGTTCGTGTCGCCGCACTGTGCGAAGGGCTGCAGGCGGATCCATTCGTACAGCGGGTTCGAATAGTTCGAAAAGAACTCCACAGCCAATGCGACACGAAGCGTCTGGCCGGCATATGCGTCCCATTCGAGCCAGTGCGTCGCGCAACCGAATCCGTTTCCGTTGTAGAAGGCGCCGCCGTTCCAATCGCCCCAATAGTAGTGGCCGCCCCTGCCGGCGCCATGGCTCTCATCCGTATCGGCGTATGCCAACGCAGTGAGTCCCAGACCGGCGGCAATGGCCACAGCCGCCAACAAGCCGCGTCTCGAAACCGGCTTTCCCTTATCCCCAGTTTCGGGCTGGCCCTCATTTCGGAACAGATGTTCTTTCATTTACGCGCACCTCCCGCCAGGGACATGCGCGGACTCGGGAAGGAGGCCGCACCTCCGTCCCGAGCCGTCGTTAGTTCTTTGCCGTGGCGACGCCGTCCGACTCCGCATACGCCCACAGGGCGTAGACGGTCGTGTCGCGTTCCATCTTGATTGTCGAGAGAGGCGTCCCCCCCCCGCCCTATCGGGCATGTAGCCCTTGAAGACGAGGCGACGCCACGTTCCGTCCTCGCGCTTGGCGAAGACGTCCTCGTAGCCGGCGAGCGTCACGGACTCGCCGCGGTAAAAGGCGGTATGCCCCACGCCGCCATCGCCGATTGCCGGCAGGTCGATCTTATCGAGCCTGTGCCTCTCGGCAAGACCGGTGAAATCGGGTAGCCCGAGCGCACCGTCAACCGCATCTGCGCTATCGCTCGGCTTTCTGCGGTAGACGGTCCCGGCGTCGGGCTCAACCGATCCTTCCGCGTACTCGATGCGCAGCGTGCAGCGGTTGCGCCCGTATAGCTTCAGTGCGCCCTTCCTGGGAATCTCGAGGGATCCGGCTGGATCGCGCAGGGCTGCGTCCTTGAACCAGCCCGTGAATCCGGTGGCCGCGTCCTCGCCGTAGTGTGCATAGAGGTTGCAGGGTTTTTTCCCGGCAGCCTCCAGCGCGGCCGCGATGGGCGCGTATCGATCGCCGGGATGGACATTCTTATCGACATATACGCGATGACCGTCATCGATGCCGTCCGCATAGTACTCGACGCGTGCCGACTCGATGAGGCAGGGCTTGGATATGACGGTGCCGCGATAGCGGTCCGTCCATATGCGGTCGGTGTTCCTGGAAGGAAGGCGAAGAGCCAACATGGCGGCCGCGTATAGGCACCCGGAACCGAACTCCTCGGTCACCTCGACGTTCTCCTCGGCACTGAACTCCCGAACCACTCGCGCGCCCGTCGGCTTGCGGATAAGGTGGACGTTCATCCCCGAGATCTTGGTATCGGAGCTCCCGTCCGGCTCGGGACCGCATGCCGGTGCCGTCTCGAGCGTCAAGGGCTCGTCTTTTGAGTTGTGGACGTACACCGGGTCGCTCCACGCGCAGGTGCCGCCGAGCAGCTTGGTCCTGACCACGAGGTCGTACTCATCTGCGATGTCCCCGGTCAGCCACACCTTAACGCGGCTGATTATCTCGGTATCATAGTCCCCATTTGAGCACACCTTGACCCCGTCGGCGCCCTCATCCCATTCGCCGCCGGTGAAGCGCTGCGCCGCATAGTGAATCGATCCCTTGTATTTCGAATCCTGAAGACGCATCTCGAGGCTGAAGATGGAATGCCCCCCATGGGGCCACCCGATATGGCGGTGCGAGTAGGCCTCAGCCTGCTGGCCTCCCCATGTCGCGACCCGGCAGGATGCCATGATCGCGGCGTCATCGCTTGCGACCGCCTCCTCCGAGTCCGTCATGTACAGACGGAAAATCGGGTAGACGGGCAGTTCGCTCTCGTTTTTTGCCCCCAGGACATATCCCGCCGGCTTGATGCTCTTAGATTCGTCCTTGAACTTGTTGTGCCACCCCAGAATCTTCAGGCTGTCGCCGACCTGGGCCTCGTCCTTGGATAGCCCGACGTCGCCGTGGCAGACGACCTCCTCGAGATCCCATTGGGCGTTTACCTGGGTCGCCCAGAGTCCCGGGCACGCCGGATTGGACACGGCTACGCAGGTGCTGCTGTCGTCCTTGGTAACCCCCCAGGTGTCGAGCCTCTGCCCGTCTGCATCGGAGGTGATGAACCAGCATTTGTGGTCCGTCTCGTTCGTGACAGCGGGCTCATGGTGGACCCACCAGGAATTTGTGAGGTTGGTCGATTCTGGGTTACGCCAGATTTTTGCGTAACCCCGCTCCATGGTGGGAGAGGTGTGTCCATAGTTATCCAAGCCTCGATCGAGACCGGGGCCGATCATGTTCGCGATGCAGAAGGTGAAGCATCCCAGGCCATCGGATTTATTCGGCCAGAACATCCAGTTCTGATTGACCCCGTCATAGTCATGGTAGAGGCAGGTCGACCGACCGTTCTCGTAGCGTGCGACGGGGACATTGTTCTCGTAATATCCCTGGACGAGGTCGACCCTCAGGTTCGGTGCGGTGACGGGGATGATCTTGAAGATGCCGCCCATGAGCGACAGGTCGTTTTCGATATATATCTTATCGGTCTGGACGGACATGTCCCTATCTTTCGGGGCATTCTGCGAGGAGACGATGGCAGATGAGGGCCTGACGTTGTTCTTCCAGCAATTGAAGATATCGATATGCGCATAAACGTTGTGGCCGGTCTTTGCCTGCCTGCGTCTCAGGAATGTTGACCATCCGGGACCCTCATAGAACCCGTGGTAGAGCCATCCGTAGGCATTCACATGGCGGTCCTCGCCCTCGGAGCCGTCGTTGATGAGGTTGCCGACGAAGTTGCCGACCGGCACGCCGTCGATATAGCAGGTGCCCTTGTTGTCATCGCCGTCATCGCGTCCCAGCCAATATCCCCTCCAGGGATTGGTCGCGCAGTAGGAGGTGCAGTAGTAGAACGGACGGAAAACGATGTGGTCATAGAGCTCGTCGGACCAATCGCACTCGAATACCATCGCGAAGGCGTAGCCAAGTCGGTGGCTGTAGTCATTGTAGATATTCCAGAGGTCCCAGTTGTTGGCATAGCCGAACCAGCGATCGTTGGCGCCACGGGTCCGGTCCGGATGCGTCAGGTCGCCGCTTTCCTTGCTGGGGCCGATATAGCCTGCTCCGGGTCCGAAGTCGACGGCTGCATAGGCGAGCGCATCGCTCGCGCCCATCAGGCCGAGGCCGGCGGCAATGGCGAGGGCCGCGAGGAAACCGCGACGCGAGACCGGCGTGAATAAGCCTGTATCAGATTTGCCGTCATTCAGCAGTGCGGCATCCTCAGCCAGTCGGGCATCAATTGACTTTTCCCCGTTAGCCCCTTTTTTCCAGGAACCCATCTCAATACTCCCTCGATTTGACGGCGGATAGGCCGCAGCAGGCCAGAACGGCCAAATAGACCCCCGCATGGCACAGGTCGAGCCTCAGCACGGCGAGTGCGCAGGCCGCAAGGCCGAACACGGCGGTGAGCGCGTAGAATCGCCAGTCATCGACCTTGCGAGCTATGAGGGCGAAGATGAATATAACCACGGGGATCCAGATGCTCTCGATGGAGCCCCGCGTCAGGTAGAAAAGGGCGGCGCGCCCGCCCATCGTTGGAGCTATGTTGACGATGATGGAATAAGCGGAGAAGGCGCAGGAAGGCAGAAGGGTCGCTGAAGACACCAGCGCCGAGAGGGAGAGCTCCTCCTCATCCGGCCCCATAAGAGAAAGGTTATCTAGCACTCGATATCCTCCAAAGGAACTACGGTTGCCATCAGTTACTCGGGGCCTTGTGGCGACCAGCCCGCCACAAGCCCATGGTCGCTTGCGGGCATTCGGCCCCATCAAAAGCGTAAATCGACAACATGCATAGTGCCGGGTGGTTTGGTGCCATTGGGTGACAGGATCGGTCGTGGGCGACTGCTATCCTGGGGTAAAATGTCGTAAGGAATCGGTGCGTCTATCGGAGTATGCAGAAAAATGTTGAACAAATTATTTAATTTGCTGGCTAGGGCAAATAAAGATAGGAAGCCCGCCGATAGCCCACATGCGAATAGGTCCCTGAGCCCGGAGCTGCAGTGGCATTTTGTCCAAAGCTATATCGATCAGGTCGGGTTCGAGCGCGAGAACTCCATCCCGAACGGCGTGTATGAGACGTCCATCGTCTCTTTCGTGTTCAACCATGAGAGGATCGAGGGCAGCTCTCTCACCGAATGGCAGACAAGGACGATTTTCGAAACCAGAGATACCGTCCTCGCGGACTCTACCACCCCGGGAAATGTCCGCGAAACCGCAAACCATACGAAAATGTTCGATTTCCTTTTCGATTCACTGGACAGGGAGCTCACCCCCGAGCTCATCAAGGAGATCCACCTGCAACTCATGGACGGAGTGATGGACGTACCCGGCCAATGGAAGGTCTTGGGGAACGGAGTGGGAAGCGTCATCACGGCGCGACCGGAGGAGGTTCCCGCGTTGATCGACCGCCTTGTTTACGAATACAACAAGTATCAGCCGTCCCTGGAGAATATCGTCAGGTTCCACGTGCGGTTCGAGACAATCCACCCCTTCCCGGACGGCAACGGCAGGGTCGGAAGGGCAATTGCCTTTAGAGAGTGCCTACGCGCCGGCCTCGTTCCGTTTATCGTGACGGACGTCTCCAAAGATACCTACTACGACGCTCTCGATGAGTTCAGGGCAGGAAAGGCCGCCCCCCTTCTGACTTACGCCGAGGATATGCAGGTAGATTTCGCTTCCACGGTAGCGCCAATCCTCACCGAACGGTCACTTTCGGACAACCTTCTTGGTGAGCTTGGTGTAGAGAGGCCGAATTTCGATGAGGACGCCGGCTTCGTCGGCCCATCCACGAAATCGCTGAAGTCCAATCTTGCCACCGCTAATAAGAACAGAACTACAACCAGTTCTGATAGTAAGACTGTCCGCACTCGTCGGATTTAGCTCCAGGCATTCGTCGGGCCGTTCTTATCGAGCGGCTCTTTGCTATGCGTCGATGAACGCTTGCCGCAGTGTTTACGCTATACAAACGCCTGTATCTCCACCCTGTCATCCCATGCCTTGGTTCCAGAAGAATTCTTCAATCCTGTCGCTCGTCTTAGCAGTCAACAAAGCGGACGGGGACGTCCATGGGCAACGGTTCACGAGTTGTGACCTTGATCGATCCGAATCTAGAATTCAGCACCTTCCGATGTGCGATATCGGCGGGCATACGAAAATAGTCCTCGCTGTCGATATGCACGGTGCAGGTGGGCCACCCGCCGCATGTGACGACAACCAGCTCCCCCACCGCGGTGGCGCTCTCGAGGAATTCGCGGACAGACATCTCGCGGCGCGCTAAATCGGCGCCCATGTTGGGATCGGTTTCAAACATATAATTTCCTCCGGTAACTCGTTGACGAGGGCGCATGCGCGCCATTGTATTCGCGTCGTCAAAAGGCCGACCGGAAATCTGTACTGTTCAGTTTACTACAAGCAGCCTCACCGGATCCGAACTCACCTGAACACTTGTTCCAAGCGCGCAGCGCGGACACCTCTCACGGTAGCGTGAAAACGATAGGTCCAATAAGCACCGCAGGCGCGAACTGTCACCCCGTGGCACCAAATCGGCAGGCATAGCGCCGGTGCCGGCGGTACGTTAGACCATGGGGACGCATACCCATAAACGCAGCCCAAAACCCGCGTCCCCTCTCCGGTAACCGAGAGAATGGAGCAGTCATGCGACCTGGAGGAAAGATGAAGGAGTGCGCCGGCAGGCTCTTCCGCCGCATCGGCGCCCGTCTCAAGAAAGGCGCGGCCATCGGCACCGGTGCGGTGCTCATCGCGAGCCAGGTGCTCTCCATCGTGCCGGCGCCGACTGCCGCTTATGCGGCGGCGAGCGAGACGATCACGCGCGGCGAGCGCGTGAACTACGGCGGCTTCTACATGTACAATTCGACGACCTCGGAGGGCACGCCGGCGATCTGCCTAGATCCGGCAAAGCGCCATCCGCTCGACGCCTCGACGGCCCAGGCTCAGCTTCCGATCGAAAGCGACTGGTCAAAATGCTACACGGGAGGGGGCGGCGAGCAGACCAAGATAGACCGCCTCGACGGTATGGCGAGGATCCTCTACTACGGTCCCACGGGCCCGGGTTTCGAGGAGGCGAAGGCGAAAGGCCTTTGGAGCTTCAACTGGTACGACGGCACGCCGCTGGACTACAGCAAGATGCTCGCCATCCAGCACATCGCCCTCTCGGCGCTTTCCAAGAGCTCCAGCCAGTACGGCATGCAGGGCACGACCGCCGGGTTCCGCAACTGGTGCTACAAGACCATTCTCTATTACAACGGCAATATCAACGCGGGCACGTTCCTTGCAAATCTTGACAAGAACCTGCCGGGACCCGCACCCCAGTCCTTCAAGGACACGATCTACCTCGTCAACTACGGCACCGGTACCCAGTGCCTCATCACCTTCCACAACAAGGGCAAGCTGAAGCTCAAGAAGGCGAGCTCCAACCCCGGTATCTCCGACAACAACCCGTGCTATTCGCTCGAGGGAGCGACCTACGGCGTCTACTCCGACTCCGTCTGCACCCAGCAGGTGGGAACACTCACCTGCAACGCCTCCGGCGACTCGAACGTAATCGATATCGCCCCGGGCACCTACTATGTCAAGGAGAACCAGGCCGGCAAGTCCTATGCGCTTGATGAGGGGATCCACCAGGTGAACGTGTCGGGCGGCCAGACTGCCACCGTGAACGTCACCGACACGCCCCAGAACGACCCCGCCGACATGCTGGTCGCCAAGGTCGATGCCGAGACGGGCAAGGCCTCCCCGCTCGGCGCCGGCACGCTCGCGGGCGCGGAGTTCACCGTCAGGTACTATGACGGCTTCTACACCCAGGACAGCCTGCCCGAGAAGGCCACGAGGACCTGGATTTTGAAGACTAATGAGAACGGCTATACGTTTCTGATTAGGGCTAAGACAGAGCCAGATAAGTACTTTGTTAAGGGCGATGCGTTTTATCAAAACACCGAAGGTCGGTATACTCTCCCGCTTGGCACCGTGACGATTCAGGAGACCAAGGCCCCTGCAGGCTACCTCCTGACCGACAGCTCCATCCATCTCCAGCAGATCACTTCGAACACCACGTCCGAGTTCGTATCGACCTTCGTTGAGCCCAGCGAGGACGCCCCCACCGTGCACGAGCAGGTCAAGCGCGGGGACATCGCCTTCAACAAGGTGCATGGCGAGGACATGACCGGGCTCGCGAACGTCCCGTTCAAGATCACGTCCAAGACCACGGGCGAGAGCCACATCGCGATCACCGACGTGAACGGCATCCTCACGACCGAGGCCTCCGCCTGCCCGCATACCCAGAACACCAACGGCAATGATGCCGCCCTGAACGCCGACGGCACCGTAGACGAGTCGAAGCTCTCCATCGACAACGGCCTGTGGTTCTCCGGCTCCAAGGATGCCCAGACCGCTGCAGACGACTCCAAGGGCGCGCTGCCGTATGACACCTATACCTTCGAGGAGCTTCGCTGCTCAGCGAATACCAGCCTCAACCTCGTCAAGTTCGAGGTGACCGTGAGCCGCGACGCCTACACAATCGACCGCGGCACGGTGGACGACAACCCCATCGAGATCGGCACCACCGCGACCGACGGGGCCGACGGGGACCATAAGCTCCTGGCCTCGAACCAGGCCGAGATCATCGATTCCGTCTCCTACAAGGGCCTCAAGAAGGGCACCGAGTACGAACTCCAG
Source organism: uncultured Ruminococcus sp. (assembly GCA_963604655.1). Lineage (GTDB taxonomy): Bacteria > Actinomycetota > Coriobacteriia > Coriobacteriales > Coriobacteriaceae > Collinsella. The sequence continues at coordinate 18,323 of CAVCRP010000005.1, read as the reverse complement.
GGCACCCTCATGGACGCCGAGACCGGAGAGGCCCTGAAGGACACGGCCGGCAAGGAGATCACTGCCACGGCCAAGTTCACCCCGAAGGCATCCAGCGGCAAGCAGAAGGTCAAGTTCAAGTTCGACGCCACGCTTCTCGGTGGCCATAAGGCCGTCGTCTTCGAGCGCCTCTATCTGGACGGCAAGATTCAGGCAACCCATGAGGATCCCGAGGACGAGGACCAGACGGTCGAGTTCCTGCCCGTCGAGATCGGTACCACAGCGACCGATGCGGCAGACGGCGACAAGTCCATCGGCGTCGGCAAGGCCGTGACCGTCGAGGACGAAGTCTCCTACAAGAACCTCGCAACGGGCCGTGAGTACACTGTGACCGGTACGTTGATGGATTCGGCTACCGGCGAGCCCCTGAAGGACGCAGATGGAAACGCCGTCACGGCGTCCACGACCTTCGAGCCCGAGGATACCGAGGGCAAGGTCAAGGTCACGTTCTCGGTCGACACCTCGACCCTTTCCAACAAGAAGCTTGTTGTCTTCGAGAAGCTCGAGGCGGACGGCAACGTCATCGCACGCCACGAGGACCTTACCGACGAGGGGCAGACTGTCGAGGTCATCCCACCCGAGATCAAGACGTCGGCAGCCGATGGCGCCGACGGCGACAAGGAGGTCACAGCTGACGGCAAGGCCACCATCGTCGACACCGTCAAGTACACCGGCCTCGTACCCGGCACCGAGTACGAACTCCAGGGCACCCTCATGGATGCCGAGACCGGAGAGGCCCTAAAGGACGCTGACGGTAAGGAGATCACCGCCTCGGCCAAGTTCACGCCGCAGGGCCAGGACGGGACCCAGGATGTGTCCTTCGCTTTCGATGCGAGTGCGCTGGGCGGCGCGAAGACCGTAGTATTCGAGAAGCTATTCGTAGACGGAACCCTTATCGGCTCGCACGAGGACCAGACCGACAAGGACCAGACGGTCGAGATCTCCCCGAGCCTCAAGACCACTGCGGCCACGATCCAGGGCAGCAAGGTCGTGAAGCCCGAGGACGATGTCGCAATCGTCGACACCGTCCACCTCAAGGGCCTGCGCCCAGGGCAGAGTTACACCCTCACGGCCTCGATCAACAAGAAGGCCGACGGCACGCAGCTCACGCTCACGGACGTGAAGGACGTCTCGACCCTTACCGGCAACGGCGTCCAGAAGGGCCCCGATAGCGCAGAGTCCAGTAGCGACCTCTCCAAGGCCCTCGTCGATGTCACCGGAACGGGCTCTTTCGTAAACATCCCCGAGGGCGCCAAGCTCACCAAGAACGATGATGGGACCTACACGCTCACCGTGCCGGGCGCGACGCAGGATGCGGCCGACATCGTGACGAAGCTGAGTGGCGGCCAGGTGAAGCTCGTGTCCTCCGATAGCAGCGACAAGGCAAAGGGCGACAACACGGCAACAGGAACCGATTCGACCGGCAAGGGCTCCACGCTGGGCACCTACGAGGTCATCGCCAACGGTCAGGTGCGCTTCACCCCCACCGTCTCAGACCTCGACGTGGACGTCCCCATGGTGTTCAAGGCATCCGACGTCGCGGGGCAGCAGGCGGTCGTGTTCGAGAGCCTGCAGCGCGACACGGACGGCAAGGAGATTTCCAAGGAGACCGACCTTGAGGACACCGACCAGACCATCGATATCGAGAACACCCCCGAGGGTAAGAACCTCGAGCAGACCGGCAATTGGGTCCTCTACGCGGCGATCGCCGCCGGAGTGGCGGCATGCATCGCTGCAATCTTCCTGATCTTCCGCAAGCGCAAGATCTAACGCATATCCGCGATAAAGCAGAAGGGCCCCACTCGTGATGAGTGGGGCCCTTCTTTTTAAAGGAAACTCAAGGACGTACAAGGTCTACGATACGGCTCCATTGGCATGCGGCTATGAATGCGGGATATTCGCATGGTCGAACACGCCGACCATGCGAATCCGACGGTTTCTTTCACGGAGAAAATACACGACCAGGACATCGTCGTCGTAGGTATGGACCTCGCGATGCTTGCCGTCAGAATAGGGAGGATGGACGAGAACGTGGTCGTCCCACCCGCTTTCCTCTATCATGCCGGTACGACCGAGCTCGTCAATGCATCCTTTGACCGCGTTGACGACTTCCACGTATTCGGCATGGGAGTATTTCGGCTTCAGTGCAACGAGCGTCTTCCAAAAGGAGGCGGGGACCTTCACCTCGTATCGGTTCACTGTCCAACCTCCTCGGGCTCGATGCCCATTTCCGCAAGTATGTCTGCCGGTATCTCGAGCGGGTCATCCCCGGAATCGTCCTCAATCAAACCGTACTCCTGGGCCTCGGCGCGAAGCATCGCCATGCGCACATCCTCCGAGTAGAGACGGCCGGATGGCGACGAAAATAGGCCGTCGAAAGGCGTCCTGCCGGTCTCTGCAACTTGATTGACCATAATGCGCATCGCATACGGTGTCGTGAGACCACTCCTGGCGAAAGCCCTATCCGCACGATCCTTTACCTCATCGGGGACGTTAAGCTGTATCAGTGCCATATACATCACCTCTCAATATGATAATGTCATACTATCGCATAGTAACAATGCTCAATTGTCCGCTGATCAGAATTACTACAGCTTCATTCTTTACCCCAATGTCAGGCGGCCGCCTTCGAATATGGCAGGGAACTCACGCCAGGCCGACAAGGTATGGCAGGATATCGCGAGCCAGGCGCAGGAGCGCACCAAGCAGCACGAACAGCCCGACTCCCCTATAAAGACATGTCCTCTTCCCGAAGTGTCCTGGACGGATTACAAGGAACAGAGCAAAGCCAAATCGGCCGAGGAGCGATATGGCATGGAGCAAATTCAAAACTGGTTCCATGAAGCCAGTCCGTCTATCCGCTTCGGGCCTATTTCGTGGCACCACAGCCGGAGCAGCGGTAGCCGGCGAGCACCTGTTTGGTCCCAGTCTGCACCTGGCGAGTTCCCTGGTGGGTCACAGCCTCATGGTGGATGGTTTTGTAGTCATCTACAAGCGTGTAAGAGACTGGGGTTCCTGAAAGAGCTTTTGATTCCTGATAGTTGGCTGCTTGATAGTCATCATAAAAGACTGCGCCATCAGAGAAAAGATAATGACTGCCGCTACGAACCTGCTCGTCCCATGCTTCCTGGTCGACAATGGTGTAATACTCGGTGGTATAGACGGGTTCGGAACGGTACTGCGCTTGCCACGTGTGCTCATGGGACGGCTTGCTGGAGGAGCCGGAAGAGGCCTTTGAGTCGGTTTTTGACGGCGCGGAGCCGGAGCCCGTGGACGGCTTTGCCACATCGGCCTTCTTGACCTCGGCCTTCACGGCGCTATCTGTCGCGGCGTCCTTCTTCTCCTCGACCTTCTCCTTGTCGACGGCAGGTGCCTTGGAGGCGTTGTCCGTGACCTTGTTCACCACGTCCTTGCCGGCATCTCCCGTGAGGGTGCCGTCGCCCTTGGAGACCGCCTCGTTCACCTTGTCGAGTACCTTGTCGATGTCATCCTGGGTCACGTCCCCGGCCGGCTTCGTCTCGCCGGTGAACTCGGTGGAGCCGGAGTCCTTCGAGGCGCCTGAAACGGCCTGCTCGCCACCGCCGGCGGGCGTGGTGATGGAACCGTCGTGGTTGATGATGGGGATCGCGGTGATCTCCCAGGTGCCCTCGGTCAGCCGGACGCTGTCCTTGCCTTCGATGGCGTCGGGTGCGGAGGTGGCATGGTAGAACTCGGCGCCTTTATCGGCGCCGTCGGTGCAGACGTAGCGGGTGATGAGGGGCGAGGAGTCGGCAGTCACGCCCTCGGCCTCGATCTTGACGGTCCAGTCGACGGCTTCGTCGGTCTTCTCTGAGACCTGCTTCTTGCCGCTATCGCCATCGACCTCGATCTTGGTGATCTCGGACTTGGGGGCGAAGGCGCCGGTCGCCCATGCGCCGCCGAGCCCGAGCCCCGCGACGACGAGCGCGACGGTCGCGCCGATGGCGACCTTGCGCTTCAGGGGCATCTTGCCGCTGCCGCCTCCATCGGGAACGAGGTTCAGGTCCTGGCCCTGGTCGTCTTGAGCGTTGAGGTTGTTCTCATCCATGATGTTGCCTTTCTCTAATCCCCTAATGGATTTTATTCTATCGTTCGGACATGATGATCTCGGCCACGCGGTCGACCCGGACCCCGCCGGCGATCATCTCCAGCATGGTCAGTATGCGGGCCTTCTGCACTGGACCTAGGGAGCGAATCGTCTTCGTCTCGGACAGGCCCAATGCGCGAAGGAGCGTCCTGGCCCCCGCCGACCCAACGCCGGGGCAATTCTTGAGGAATGCGAACAGCCTGATTTTGCCCGCGACGCTGCCCTCATCGTTGAGGACATCGGCGGGACTGATCTCCCCCGCCTTGAGGCGCTGCTTGAGGACGGCACGCTCCCGGCGTACTTCGACAGAGCGTTCTCGACCCTGATCCGATATTTGCTTTGAGTAGCGGAATGATTCATTCGGCATGGCACCGTCTCCTTAAATCCCTATCGCGGACTGATGGGCGCCTTCAATAACGGCGCATTGACGGTGCTGATCACCTTAAATCACTTATACCCCATGAAGGTCGCAAAAACAAGAAACCTAGCCCTTCTTCCGGTAAGGGGCATCTCTTTTACGGCCGTTGTGGGGCATTTGGAGCCGCTTGTCCTGCTGGGGAACCACATACTCATTCTGAACACCTTTGTGAGACCGATCCCATGCCGAATGGGTATAATCAACGTGCTACGGTGTAGTACGTTGATTGGAGTAGCTATGGCCATGGGTGCGACCGCCATCAGGTTCGACGAATGTGAGAAGGACTGGATCCAGTCCTATGCGAGCGTCCTCGGCATGACCTTTTCCGAATTCGTGAGGAGCGCCGCCCTCGAAAAAGTCGAGGAGGCTGCCGACATCAAGGCATACAACGAGGCGCTGATGGATGACGACGGCACCCGCTACTCGATGGATGACGTCATGCGTATGGCAATGGAGGCCGAGTGAGCTTCAGCGTCGAATGGTCTAAGGCGGCGACCAAGCAACTCCTCAACATCCCGAAGAAGCAACGACTCATAATCCTGTCCTGGGTTCAGGAGCACCTTGACGGATGCGAGGACCCGCGCCGCGCACCGAACGGAAAACAGCTTCAGGGTACTGATTCCGGTTGGCGCTGGCGCGTCGGTGTCTACCGCATCCTGGGAAGGATCGAGGACGGGAAAGCCGTCATCGAGGTCGTGATGGTCGGTCATCGCCAGGGCGTCTACAAGAACATGCCGCGACTCTAAACCAGAAGAAGATCGTTAGAACCAGCTTGTCGCGACGGCCGTGGGAGAATCCAGCCAACGTCTAACTCGTCTTTAACTGTTGCGGCCAAGTCGCAACCGCCTTCGACGACGTTGCGCCGAGGGTGTCTCTTATACAGCCGTTGTAGGCATTGGGGGCGCTTGTCCTGCTGGGGGAAATACAAAGCTACTATCGCTTATTCAATTATCCTAGAATAAAAAACGACAGTGATTGATACGCCGTTTACGAAGGATACACAATGATTATATCGCCAAACAAGATGCAGACACTGAAGGCGGCGCCGAACTCCGCCTATGAGGTCATCCTTCCGGAATTCCTCTACCACTCGAACAAGATCGAGGGATCCACCTTTACGCTCGATCAGATCGAGACGCTCTATGCACGGAATAAGGTTACGGGAGACCACGACTTTGACGACATCATTGAGACCAAGAATTCCTTCAGGATGTTCGATCGAATGGTCGATACGCTCGGAGTCGAGCTGACGCCGGAGCTCCTCATTGAATTCGAGACGATCCTCCACAAGGGGACGACCATGGCGGCCAACGGGGAAAGCGGGCATTTCAAGTACATTCCGAACCGTATCAGAAACAGCTCGGTGCAGGTTGCCCTTCCGAGCGACATTCCGACCGCCATACCGGCACTGCTCGCCGAATGGGAGAGCAGCCCAAAGGACTTCGAGTCGATTTCCCGTTTCCACGCAAGGTTCGAGCACCTGCATCCGTTCCAAGACGGCAACGGGCGAATCGGTCGACTCATCATGATGAAGCAGTGCATCGAGAACGGGGTGGACCTTATCGTCATTGACGAAACACATGCGGATGAATACAAGAGTTGGATGGAGATTGCGCAGACTCAGGGCAACTTCCGATTCTTCGATGAAGTCCTGCGGAAGTGCCAATCCTCCTTTGATGCGAGAATGCACGAGATAGGGGCCGATATTCTCATTCAATATACCCCGGAAACGCTCGAGGAGGGAAAACGCTCGGTCGATCATCCCACCCCTTCGACCTCGAAAATCCAGGCAGACCTGAAGACCCTCGAGAATAAGAAACGAGCAGCTGGCGCGCCTTCGAAATCAGATAGCCCTGTCAGGCCAAAACTTGCATAAGGCCACCTTTTCATAAATAAATTGAATTGTGCCCGCTGAATCGGTTATCAGATTCAGCGGGCACAACCAGATGAGGCAGATTATTCAATTCAACTAATGCACTATTTCAGAAACTCATATTCAAACAACTTAGGGACAATCTCCTCGAGGTAGTACTTCTTGTTGAGTTCCTTAAGAGCGCGAATCGACCCGTTTAGCGACGGGTAATCATATATACGCCCCTTCTTCCCATTCGATGGTTCACGCCACGTGTTGAGCTCTTCGCCTATCTGATAGAGGCCATACGTAAGCGATTTGTCATATCGGGTCGTTTCCTTCGCTTCCTCCAAGACCCTAGACCATGCTGTCAAAAGCTCGGTTTCACGCTTGCGGCGCTGAAGTCCTTCGAGTGCCGCGGAAGCCACCGTTCCGCGATTTGTAGTATCAAGGCACAGCTCATTTCTGTAGACTCTACCATCACTGCCCTTGAACGACCGCATGTGATTCTGATACTCCATGCATGTGAACAGGAGTGTTCTCAACAGCCATTGGTCTAACTTACCAGAGGTGACGTCCTTCAGGAACCTGTCCGCTCCGTCTGCCGACTTCATGATACGGCCGCGCTCCGTCCATGATCCGTTATAGGAGATGTAGCGGGACGCGGCGAACATAGGCAGCTTCTGCAGATAGTTGTCGCGGCGAAGATAGAAGCCATTGCCATTAAATATGCCGGCCGAGACGAGTATCGAATGAAGGTCGGGATTGTCGAACCCAAATCCGTCTGCGACCATGTAGCCAAGCATGTTCTTATTCCAACGGGGTTTTAGCCTTTTCTTCTGCGTCGTGGCCTCATCTCCGGTCTTCTGCAGAAGGATTCCGCCGTCGATGTCATCATCCATTTTGCGCTTGTCGTAGTAACGAGAACTGTAGAGTGAATCGATCTTCCTGAAATCAAGCGAAACAGCCGGCCCGAGCTTCCCTTCGATGATATCAAAACCATCTACCTTGAACGAATCTACCGTTGCATCCTCATTCGACCATAGCGCAACGAGGACGCATGAGTGTTTTCTTGCGTGGAAATGGAATCTGTCCCCGGCAAAGCCGTCAATGAAGCGTTTTTTGACGAGCCCCTGGGCCTTCCAATATTTAACAGGCGAAAAGACGACATAACTGTCGGTCGGCTGCCTGAGATAGTATTCAAACGCAGACCAGATGAAGACGTTACCCATATCGTTGGTTGACGTTCCTGAAATCGACGGATCCTCCTTCGTGGCCTTTCTCATCTGCTCGACGACCCAGCTGCCCTTCCAACCAGATGACGACCTCTTTCCCTCGCCGAGCTTCTGATGCTCCATCGAAGTGGTCTCGGCGAACGGCGGGTTCTCGAAGAGGATTACCGTGCAGGACGGGTCATCGACGTAACACCTGATGATAGGATTCTCGACATATTCCTGCGTTAGGGCGTCGGCACCTCTTACATTGCCGGCATCGAAGGTGTCCTCAGCCTCGATAGGCGGGATGATGTGGCGAACCTTCGAGCCAATCAGCTCTTGCAACACCTTGTACTCGTAGTATTCCTTTGTCGACACAATACAATGTGACAGAACATCTTCAGATAGACCCCGTTCTAGGTTTCCCGTGCCTGCACAGCGATCGATTATGACGTAGTCATTTCCTGAGGGTACGCGCGAGATGGCTTCCGCCAATAGCTCCCTGGCCCTTTCAGCATAGGGCTCCGGGGTGAAAAACGCCCCCAGGTCCTTTTTCTGGAGGAAATCGTTCAGGCAGTCCATTAGGTAATCGAACTTGACATTGGTCTGCCCGGTATACGGAATCAAGTATCGGGCAAAAACCTTGGGCTGCCTAATCTCGCCGGTAACCTGATGCTTTCCGGTACTGTCGCCAATGAAATGTTCTTTACGCGCATCCGGCCTTAGACGATAGTATTCCTCCGCCCACCCAACGATGCAATTCTCATCTATGTGAGTCTTCGTATAGTTATCGGTTTTCAGCGTCTTTACGAGCTTCTCGGCAGCAAGCTGTTCTGAGTAGTCCAGTCTGTCTACATACTTGCCAGCCGTGAATCCGCTGTTGTTCTTGGACGAAGGGCCGTTGTAGACAGTCTCGATCTGTTCAAGATAGTCCTTGGAACAATAGACGTAGGCAATGGACTCCTCGAGCGAGACAATGACCACGTTCGCAGGAACCGGCTTTCCCTTGAGCCGGCGGGCGGAGAGGTATTTGACACATTGAAATAGAACAGCATTGAGGTCGGTGACGGTCAGCTTAAACTCAAGGAGGTTGCCGTTGATGACACCATCATTATCATCGGCAAGAATTACGTCCAAATCCAAGTCCGGGTCCACTCTTGGGATAAACGTCTCATAGAACTTGATCTGTCCCCCGCGCTCGGTATCGAATTTGGCCATTAATTGTCCTCCCCTGCAAACTCAACAATCCACTCATGCACAAGTGCTGCGATTGTCATGCCCCTATTCATTGCCATAGACTTGAGCTTTTTCTTATCGCCAACGGTTAGTGACAGCGAAAGAGTCGTACGAATTGTGTCATCAAGATTTGTGGAGGAAAGACAGGATCGAAGAGGCTCATTCCGTTGCACTCCTATCCGGCTTTCATCAATTGGAGACAGATCTGGCATGTACAGCTCCTTTGATTAATTAACTAGTTATTTAATTATATAAGTGCTTAGAAGATGCCCGATACTAAAATCAAGAATGAATGTCATGGCCTTTGATTGCTATTAACTGCGTCAGCCGCTGCGTTAGTCCAAGGCGCCATACATGACTTAAAAAGTCTTTTCGCAAACCAAAACACTGCGGTATCGATCCCCGCCAATCGCGGAAGAGCATGTCACCAACGTGATAACAGAGTCGGAACCAGCGGAATCCGACTTCGCGCTGGCATTCTCCGCCAAAGATGTAAGCCAGGCCTTGAAGTCTGACTCTCCAGCAAAGTCAAACCGTAGAAGCAAATCAAAGTTTTTAGGCACTCTCATGCCAAGCAACGGCCTATAGCGAATGGTATTGCCATTTGCTTTCGTGAATGTCACGGCTCCAATATTTGCAAAACAATCCGTCCGATAACAATTCTGGAGCTCGGTAAAGCCCAGAGCTCCATATCCCATGTTATGGGCGTACACGAGCATGTTTGAACTTGACGGCGATGAGCCTTCAGCTATAAACGGACAACCGGAGAATGACGGTAGACGATCGAACCCGTGACTGAGGTAGAAACCGTTAGGGTCACCCTGGCGGCATGAGACGACGGGTGTTGAGATTGAGGTCCTTTCGACCGTAAGCCAACCGGCATAGTCCGGATTCTCATCTTTTAGAGACACGCCGCCGTCCGCTTGCGCTTTCTGCTCAGCCGTATTTGAGATCGCAGCCTCTCTAACAACCTCGGCACCCAGGCATATTAAGATAAACACCGAGGCAACAAGAACACCAACCGTCAATTTCACGGCAGTGGAGCTTTTGCTACCAGATGCGACGCGCTCACAATTCCGATCGAAACGCCTTTTCGCAATTTTGCTGAACGGACCTACGAGGGGAATCATCCCTGCTTCTCCTTAAGATGCTCCTTAACGCCCGGCCATTTCATGGCCTTTTCAGGCGAATACTCCTCATGCTCATGAAAGCGCTTGACCTGAAAACCGCAACCGGACGCAAGCGCAAATGAACCGCCTCTATATTCCCAGCTGTTGGACTCACAGACGATGGACTTGCCGGACTTAGAAACCTTCAGCGCGCGACCGCACAACGGGCAGACTCCGTATTTCCTTAGATTCGTCTCCTGGGCGCGCCTCTTGGCGCACTCGATGAGTATCGTCGCATCCCTCTTGGTAAGGTCGCCGTAATCTAGGTCACCTGCAGAATCACCCAAAAGCCTCCTGATAAAAGCCAGCTGCGGCTCTGAAGCGGGATCCTCGGCCCATTTTGCCGCGCGCTCGCGGTCCCAAAGGGCCCTATCGTGCGAGGTCTCATAATTCGATTCAAGCCACAGGAGTATGTCCTGCTCGGCAACATCAAGCGACCTATAATACCTTCGCTGGGTCTCCCCCAGTCTCGTAAGGTCCGCAGTGCAACAGTCGAGAAGGTCAGGCTTGTATAGCGTGACCTGCCACCCCCTGTCGGATGCACCGGGACCGGCGATGTTCCGATCGCCGTTGTAGTGCACGACCCAGGCGATGGACCCAGTGGAAGAAAGTACGTTGACCTTGCGCGACGTAAGCACCCAACCGGATGGACAATCCTCCACTTCCTCGACTCTTCTTCCCAAGTCGAGAAGCGAGCCATCGAGTTGTTTCCTGCCAACCCTGTCGGGAAAATCCTGCTCATTGAGTCCGAATAAAGTTGGCGGCGTGCAGATGCTCTTATCATCAGATACGCCCAAGCAGTCGATAAGCCTGAGAGACTTCTTTTCATAGCCGGTTACGGGATCGGTGTAGAGCCTCAGCCCTCGCCCAACCATCTGCGTGTAGAGCGATGGGTTCTTCGTCGGTCGGGCCAACAACACGGTCTCAATGAGTGGCATATCCGTGCCCTCGGTAAAAACGCCGTAGTTGATGAGGCATGGAATCTCTCGAGCCGTGAACGCGTCGATGATCTGTCGTCGCTCATCTGCCGGTGTGTTTCCATCGACAACCATGGAGCCGGGAATGAGCTCGGCAAGCGAGTAGGCATGATGCACGCTCGAAGCGAAGACGAGCGTCTGGCCTATATGGAGTTCATTATATGCAGCCGCGACCTGCCGATTCGTCTCCGGGCGGTCAACGCGCTTTGCAAGCTCACTTACCCGGAAATCACCCATTCCGGTTCGGACGCCCTTCGTCGACCAGTCCACGATGGTTCTGCGGCAGTCGATATCGCAAAGATAGCCATTGGAGATTCCCCAGCGCAGGTCCTTCTGAAAGACGATATCGTCGAAAACCGCCCCGAGCCCTCGATCGTCTCCCCTCCTCGGCGTCGCGGTGAACCCGATGTGGAGGCGCGGCTTCAAGTAGTCGTAGATTTTACGATAAGACGGCGCCAGGGCATGGTGCGCCTCATCGGTGATAACCATATCGAATTCGCCAGGCTCAAAGTCTCTCTCGAGTCGATTTGCGAGCGTCTGGACAGAAGCCGAGACGACCTCCTCGCCATGCGAGTGCCGTTCGGCCTTTTCGATGCCTACCGGGCAGCTGTAGTACTTAACCGGCTGGGTAACCAGTTCCTCGCGGTGTGAAAGCAGAAGAACCCTACCCTTCCGGGCGATCCTGCTGAAAGTCACGGTCTTGCCGAGCCCCGTTGCCATCTGCACGAGATGCGACCCGCTCTCGAGGGAGTCGCAGATATCCACACACTCCTGCTGATAGTCCCTGAGGACAATCTCATCGGGTGCCATCGCTCCAGCCTTCCTCAACGGTAAGCCCTTCCACGCCGGCCGCCAATCCGTTGACGAGCGCGGCGTGCGCGGCGGGTCCCATCGCAAGAACCTTTTCGATGAGTTTCTGGATGTTTCCGAAATACCAATCCGCGTTCATCAGGCAGGCGTCATCGTTGAAGCCCAAGCGGTCTGGCAGGGTGATAGATAGACCGCAATCAAAATCAGATAGAGGGTCGCGAGTGAGGAGGGCAAGGCCATGGGACTCGACAAGAAGGGCCCTCGCTAGGTCGTCCGAGCTCACGACAAGCATCCTGTCGCACAGCTCGCGAAACTCGTCATTTTCGCCCCCGGGCATCTTATAGCTCCTATCTAGGAATATTCCATTGTCGGGATTGGAAATGTCGAGGTACTCACGCTGGAGAGCGACACCTGATTCAAAAGACGGATCTGGCATATGCACCTCGTCGATACATCCCGTCTCGTAGTAAATCCTCAATGAAGAAGTGTTCATCTTTAAACCGTGTTCTTTCTCTCGGAAACCGTTCCGGCTTCGGGACGGACGTAAACCGAAGGCCTTTGCGCTTTCGATACCTTCTCGATGCTCTCGATACGGTCACTGCCCTCCTGAAGAATGTGCCTTGAGGCGGCTGACTCCAATGCTGCCGCGATTGCAATCGAGTCTCTTGTCTGGATTGAAGTCGGCACGCTGAGTCTCCGGCTACTTGACCTTCTCAGAAACTCACCGACCGAAGGGACTCCCCTTAGGTCCCTCACGGTCCTAGCTCCGATAAAACCCTCGATTGCCGTGAGAGACTCGTTCAGCGACTCGGCGTCGGCTCGCGCCCTATCGAGCGACACGGAGAGCTCACCCAGCCTATTTCTCATCCCCTCTAGGATTTGACTCGCTTCGGCGGCATAGCGTTCAATCCCTGATACACCGTCAGATATCTTTGAAAATGCCGCGCTGCAGAAAGCGGTATCGGTATCAATTTGGGATAAAAGAGCGTTTCTTTCTTTCCTGTCAGCCGGCGAAAAAGATAAGGACGACTCCAGTTCGGCAAGCCTCGTCCTGGCAGACGAGATCTTCTCAGAGCGCTCAAGAACCTCCTCCACAATAGATATCGATGACTCGATCTCATGGACCTCGTGCTCCATAGCCTCGACCTTGAGCATCTGAGACCTGAAGGCATCCTCGACCTCCGAGACGCTGCTATACCCATTTGCGGAAATAACGGACAGGGCTTTGACTCCGGCACTAATTGCGCCGATGCCGGCGCGCTTCGATTTAGATGCAATCCTCCACTTGAGAGCATTGTCAAAACCCTTGTTTCGCGGGGTGTAGCCTATGCTCTTTGCTTTTGCCTCACTATGTTTGCGATTGGAGATTCTTGATTCGATATTCCCGGTTACAACATCGACGGGTATTCCCAGCCGTGCACGTATGCCGAACTCGTCGTAATTCGAACCGAGTGAAGACGCAAGTACCTTCTTGTCGTGGCCACGACTATCGGGGTGCCTATAGCCGATACCCCTGCGGCTCCATTCGACCGTAAAGCCATCGGCCTCGAACCTCTCTACGAACTCGTCCCAATTGGAGCTGCTTGCGATTGACCTGTCTATGGCATCTCTGATTTCCGCAACCCAACTTCGGCCTCCACGGCGCCTAAGCGAGCGCTCAGCCGCACTCATGCGAACTGACTGAGCCGTTGGTTTCCTTCGTCCATCACGTATTGCCTTACGGCGGTCAGAGAGGTCCGGCAACATTCCCATGCCATGTTCACCGGCAATCTCTTGTGCGACGCGCGCCATGGAATCACTGTCCTCGGGCGTTATTTGGACCTTCAATCCGCTGTTCGCGTTCACCGCATTGAGGATGACGTGCGCGTGCATGACACCACTTGCGTTGTCATTATGGACAGACCAGATCCACTGCCAGCCCTGATCGGCAGGCCAAACCCTCTCACACCATTCCTGGGCGAGTTGGCCAACCTCCTCTGCCGAAGCTCGATCCCTGGGGTCCGGCGACAAAACCCACTGATAGTAGTTCCTCCAGACTAAGTCAGGGTTCGACCGCCTCTTGTTCTCAAACCACTCAGGAGGCTTATCTTTTCCGAACCTCTTTCTAGTCGCATCCATTACTTTATGCCATCCGTAAGGGGTATCGGGCAGACCTGGAGAATGACCGAACGCCATGGAGCGCGAGGCGGACTTATCTCCGGCAAGATATTTTTCCATTCTCTCTTCGTGGTCCTCAGCACTTCGATGCCCAAATGAAAGGTAGTCATCGACCTGTTTACAGCTGCCTCCACCACCCGAGAGCGTCTTAAGAAAGGGCATTACGTCTCCTTTCAGTCGGATATTCAGCCTCAATTGCACGCGAGAGGCGCTCGCAGGCATCCATCAGACACGGCTCGACGGTATCGATTGCTGCGAATATGGCCATAGACACCCTTCTCGCTTCAGCAGCGCGTGACTGTCCCGCTATCGCCTTTGCGTTTAAATTGAGCTCAGACAGTTGCATCGAAATCGTATAGAGCTCGTCCCAGATATCCCTTAAGGTCGCTCCTGATGAGGCATTGGTCTCGTAGAGCGCCTTGTACAGAATGTACTCAGTGACGTTCATGTTGAGGCTGTTTGCCAATGCACGAATGGCCTCCGCTTCCTCAACGGTGCTCCTGGCTTCTATACGCGCCCTTTTTGGCTTTTTCTCACGGGACATTTCACCCACGCGCCGTCTCCTAACTCATGCTTTAACAAGCGTAGAGCAGCGACACGTACCGTGCCGTACAACTTGGTGACATACGGTGCCAATGTTTTTGCAGGTGAATAGCTATGGCATTGCGATTTTCGTCATAGCTGAATTACGCATAAGCTGAAATTGCGAACAGCGTAAAATGTGAACGACCGAACTATGACATAGCTGAATAACGTAATTGTGTAACTACGCAACAGCGTAATAAAGGAACAACTCAAATACGGAAGGTGAGGTTCGCTTGCCACAGCCAAGAGTGACGCTAAACAGCGCCCTTCATCTAAAGCGGTCACCGCAATTCAATGTTCTCGCTCAAATAGCGCGGGGAAACCGACCTTTCTATCGAAACCTATCCGAACGTTTCTCGGCGAGCTTGTGGGTCACGTCTCGCTTAAGAGCTCAAGGCAAGATGGGCGGCCGGAGCCGATTACGGATATCCTGTTTGGGTCAATAGCAGCGCATTGTTACGTACTTACCGAAATGGTGAATATCGTAAAAAGTGAACTGCTGAACTGCGCGATTGCTGAGCTGCGTAAACTCTTAACTACGTAACCACGTAACTACGTAACTACGGAATAACGGAGCTACGTAACAATGCAACTGCAACATAACGATACTATTGAACAGTCAGGGAATGGGAATCTAGTCGCACCAGCCGACACACCCTAGACAATGCCCATCGGCAAAAACAGCCATCAACGACCCTGCGCTCCCGCCTGAACGATCCGAGGGACAAGGGCTTGAATCAAACTGACCGAGTGCGTCTCGTTAGCCTTATGGCTGACTGGCCACAATCAAGTAATGAGGTGAACAACAAGGTCGGAGTCCAGTCCATCTGTCTGACGCTATGCAGCGCCCTGCGAATGCGAGACCGAATGTGCCGTGCTCATAATTGATTGACGAGCGACGGTCCTTCCAAATCAACGGATAGAAGATACTGGCTAATAACTCAGTAACGTCAACACGTAACTGTGCAATAACGAAACTTGGTAACTACGTAACTATGTAACTACGCACAACATAATTAAGGAACAATTGAAATACTAAAGACGGGAAACACTTACCGCAGTCAGCCGCAATGTTGAGTAGTGCCCTCGATCTAAAGAAGTCGTCGCCATTCAGAGCTCTAGCTCGAGTGACACAAGGAACCAGTCTTTCATGGATACCCATCCGAGCGCTTCTCGACGAGCTTGTGAATCACGTAAATGGTGAACTGCTGAACTGTGCAATAGCGGAATAATGGAATTGCTTAACTACGTCATAACGAAACTACGTAACAATGCGCTGTGACATAACGATACCATTAAACATTCAGAGAATGAGAGCCTAGTCTCACCCGCCGACACACCCTAAACAATGCCCATCGGCAAAACAGCCACCAACGGCTTCGTTCTTCCGCCTGAACGATCCGGGGAACTAAGCTTTGATTCAAACTGACTGAGTGTGTCTCGTTAGCCTTATGGCCCCCATTTGGCCGACAAATAAGGAGGCGGATAACGACAGGATCGGAGTCCAGTCCATCTGTCTGACGCTATGCAGCGCCCTGCGAATGCGAGACCGAATATGCCGTGCTTATAATCGATGACGAGCGATGGTCCTTTCAAATCAACGAATAGAAGGTATTGGAAAATAACCCATTACCGTCAACACGTAACTGCTTAAGAGCCTGATAGCGTAACTACTTAAATACGCAACTACGCAACAACGCAACAACGCCACTACGTCAAGGCGTATCTACGACATTATGCAACGGTATAAGAACGTAACTTTGTAACGCCGCAGGCGCCGGGTTTTAGGGCAGAGCCCTAACAAGCGCCGCCTCTGGCGGCGGTACGCTACCGGGCAAAACGCAGTTTTGTACGGCAGCGTACGACTCTTGCGGACGAATTTCAGGACCGGACGGTACGATGTTCTTATTTGCAACGATGCCGATGTTCAATAGTTCTGCTTTTACGTAGTAACGGGGTTGCGTTATTCCGCTCTTTATTAGTTCCGCAGTTCACTTATTACACTGTTCATAAGTTCGGTTTGTACGTAATTCAGTAATGCCATAGTTCAGCAGCCAACCCGACGATCATTTATGCAATAAGGACCCGGCGGCGAATGGCTTTCCATTCGCCGCCGGGTCCTCTCGTTTTACCAATCGGGTTGTATAGAAAACGCCGGGACCGTCTATTGGCGGTCCCGGCGTTTCGCCTTATGCCGATACGGCGCTCACCCTGTCGCCCCTGCCGAACCCATACCCAGATTCATAGCCGTCAGCTTTCACGTAGGGGTTGTTCGTCGTCGCAACTTTAATCCTGGTCGTCGTGAGCCCGATCCCGTCCATGTGGCGATTGACAGACTCGGGGACGACGATCGCGAGCGCCAGTGACTCATCACTGCTGACCTGCTCCTCGTAGGCCCGCTTTAGCCCGGAGATAAAGCCGAGCATCCACGTCCCCTTTACGCCCTTCTGGCGTGAGATGTTTCCATACCCCATTGCCTTCATTCGAGCGCAGTAAGATCGGAAACAGTTCTCGGCTGCGTTGGCGCTCGCCCTGAAGCAGCAGGACGCGACAACGGGATCGTCGCCCTCGCCGACGAATACGGCGGTGCGGCCTTTGGTTCGGCAGTCGTACAGGTCGCGGATTTCGCTATAGGACGTGTAGACCCTGCACCTGTAATTGTTGGCGACGACCTTGGCCAGAATCTTCTTCCACTCGGGGATGCGGCGGCCGAGTTCGCAGACCTCCTCGCCGACTTCGACCGGAGAATCATCCAGATTGATGTCCTCCAGCGTGAGGTGGTTCGCAACGAGGAGCCTCTGGAGTGCCAGTGACGCGGCACGCGCTTCGCCCTCTGTTGCGGCCCCGTCGATAAGGGCGACGATCTTCTTGATCTTCTCGTCGATGTTCTTCATAGTGCTCTCCTTTGGGAGTGGGGCGAGGGCCCGAGGGTCCTCGCCATTGGCTGTGCTGAGGATTAAGCGGCTTCTACAACGTTCGCCGTCTTGAGAACCCGGCTCTTGCTGAAGCGCCCATCCGGGTTGAGGATGTCCATTGCAAGGGGGAGCATCATCGATGCGTTAAACGCGTGGCATATCCTTGCGGTCGCGATGGGCATTCCCTCGTCGAATTGCGCCCTGTCATGTGCGAAGAACTGCCCTATCGAGTAATAATCGCCGTCCACTTCCGTGACTCGCATGGAAACGCCGGTTCCGGTGTTCCAGTGGCCTTCACGGGCGATTTCGTACAACTCCTCGGAGTGGACCGAGATCATCTTGCCGGCGAACGGGTTGTAGACGACGATGCCGTTCGCGTCGTCCTCAAACAGCCCATCGAAACGGTAGAAGCCGAACGCTTGATTCGAGTCCACCTGCTCGAGGATGCGGCGGTCTTCATCGCTGATACCACCGCAGTTGGCAAGGTAGTTCTGGATTGCAGACGAGCCCAAGACGTCGCTCTCGAAAAGGATCCAGTCGGTGAAGACCCTGTTCATAACGTCCTGAAGCAGCTCGTCTCCGGCGTCATCAAGGAAAAACTGGCACTCGTGCTCGAACTCCTCACGCGCCCTGTCCACGAACTTGGGCTTGATCTCGAGGTAGCTCAGCGCCATGTTCTCGACAGCGACCTGCACCCTGTTCTTACCGGTAACGAATCCGCTCTTTGCCATGTCCATGATCGGACCTCCTATCCGCACGGCGTCGGCACCGCCCCTTGCGTGTGCCCCTCTCGACCCCGCCGCGCGTCGCTTGCGCACTCGCGCATGCCCGCCGCGGTCGGACGCC
>CAVCRP010000004.1:0-100247 GCA_963604655.1 uncultured Ruminococcus sp. | reverse complement strand
ACGCCGGGCCGACTCACTTCGGATCGGGCGCTACACCAACTTTCTCGACACTACCTTTATTTCCATTACAGCTGAAACAGGCCGTCAAAATTCATGGAAGATCTTTTCGATAGTAATGGATGAACTGAGGAGGTTTGTCTGGAGGGTGGATCGAGGTTCAAGATTGTTGCGCTCTGAAACGTTTCAGCTGAGGTCGGAGAGCGATCGCATGAGTCGATTTATATTTCGGCAGCGTTGCATCCATAGAAGAGAGAGGGATGCGTATTCGTTTGGCAGCGAGGGCGTGAGTGGGCGGGAACTTCGTGGCGTACAGCAATAAGGCTATACCTAAAAGCCTTTGTGTTGAACGGGTTTTCGCGGGAGCGGAGGGTGCGTGCCGCGAGGGACGGTCCGCGGCACGACCGACCCGGCGCGGCATCCGGAGCGGACGCGGATGCGGCGCGGACGGCCTCTGACGGGCGAGCATGCGACAGTGGTTGCCCTGCTGGGCGGCAATAAGCTCGAATCGAGCACGAGCGATTCTTGTCCGGGCGAAGCGTTACAACTGGATTTGTTCTGTTGCCGACTGATCTTGAAGCATGTTGGAAGAAACGGAATTATAATTATTTATTTGTCTGTATCTATCGAAATGGAGACCGAGCGCGTGGAAAACGAGAGGAACATAACGGCAGTTGACCTTTTCGCCGGCTGCGGCGGAATGTCCCTCGGCTTCGAAAAGGCTGGCGTCAATGTTGTGGCTGCCTACGACAATTGGGACGCTGCCATTGATGTCTATCGCGCTAACTTCCAGCATCCTGTTTTCAAAAGGGATCTCTCCGACGTTTCCGTATCCGAGGAAGTTGCCGGCTTCGCTCCGGATATCATCATCGGCGGGCCTCCTTGTCAGGATTTCTCGCAGGCCGGCAAGAGATCCGAGGATGGTGGGCGCGCAATCCTCTCTGTTAGATATGCCGAGATCATCGCGAGGTGCAAGCCTCGCTTCATCGTTATGGAGAACGTCCCACGCGTTCGAACGAGCAAATCCATGGAAGCGATTCGGGCCACCCTCAAAGCGCAGGGTTATGGCTTGAGTGGGCGAGTGATGGATGCAAGCCTGTGCGGGGTCCCCCAAGCTCGCAAGAGATACTTCTTGATCGGATGCCTTGGGGCGCCCGACGGGTTCCTCGACCCATATCTTGAGAAGGGCCTTTCTGACCATCAGATGACAATTCGTGAGTATCTCGGTAACGAGCTTGGAATTGATTACTACTTCAGAATTCCGCGAAGCTACACGAGGCGGGCCATCTTCAGCATCGACGAGCCCTCGGTCACTATTCGTGGTGTGGACAGGCCGATACCGCCGAACTACAAGCTTCACCCCAACGACGCGGCGGACCTCAGTCAAGCCCGGTGCTTGACTCCAAAGGAACGCAGTAGGATCCAGACTTTCCCGGAGTCTTTCAAGTTCTTTGGGAGTAAGACGGATATCAACCAGATGGTGGGCAACGCCGTACCGGTAAACCTTGCCACCTACGTTGCACGAGCGCTACTAGAGTACAGGAGGGATGTGAGCGATGGACTGCGTTGATCTTTTCTCGGGATGCGGCGGTATGTCGCTCGGATTCCAGAATGCGGGCTTCAACATAAAGGCGGCGTTTGATAACTGGCAGGCGGCTGTCGACATCTATTCGGCAAACTTCGACCACCCGGCATTCAAATACGATCTTTACGATGCGGAAGCGGTCCCGAAAATTGAAGAGTATTCGCCGTCGATGATAATCGGTGGCCCCCCTTGCCAGGACTTCTCCATTGCGGGCGCCAGACAGCGCGGCAAAAGGGCCAATCTCACCATCCGATATGCTGAGATAGTTCGGGACGTCAGACCCGAGTGGTTCGTCATGGAGAATGTTTACAATATCGAGCGGATGGACGTCCTGCCCGAGGCGCTGGAAATATTCCGCAATGCTGGATACGGTCTCACGAGGCGCGTCCTCAACGCCAGTCTATGTGGTGTGCCTCAGATTCGCAGGCGCTTTATCCTTGTCGGTCATCTTGGTGATAAAGATGACTTTCTCGGCGAACTCTTGGATTCAAGGCTGAGCGACAAGCAGATGACCGTCAGGGATTACCTTGGCGATTCGCTCGGCACGCAATACTTCTACATGCATCCACGCAACTTCCAGCGTAGGGGCGTCTTCACGATTGACGAGCCAGCGGTAACGGTACGAGGCACCAACCGTCCGATACCGCCAGCATATAAGAGGCATCATGCCGACAAGGCTGATATTTCTGAAGGTGTGAGAGCCTTAACATACAAGGAGCGCAGCTATCTGCAAACCTTCCCCGAAGAGTTTGAGTTTGTCGGGTCCAAGACAGACATTGAGCAGGCGATTGGCAATGCCGTGCCAGTTAAGCTTGCTGAGTACGTTGCTAGATGCATAGCTGACTATGCAGCAGATTAATTGTGGTGGTTGCCATGTCCTTTGTCGATGAATGGAATTTGAGCTATCCCATTCCGAATTCTATATATAGCGAGAATACGCTATCCGTTCGCGGGAGAACAGTTGGACAAGGTGGTGCTGGACAGTACGAACTCAAAGGTTCAGGCTCTCTTGCAAACGGGGATACGCTGACTGCAGTTGACATTATCGGACACGCAATCATCTTGGAAGTAGTCGTACCCTCTACTGGGCAAGTTGTCTCCCTTGGCACGCGTTATCCCGTTGCAAAAAAAGGCGGAAAAGTACGTGTGCAAATACAAGGAGACGGGGCAAAGCGTCCAAATGTCGGCAACTTGTTTGCCGCACTGCTGTTGTTGCCAGTGACGGGCAAAGTAAACGATTCATCGCCGTTGCAAGAGGACGGTTTTGCGGAAAGGACATTCTGGATGGATGCAGCCGAAGTAAAGCCTGCGGGCGTCTCCGAAGATGCATATATCTTGGAGCTAACGAAACTCTTCTTCGCCACTGGAAGCAGATACAAAGACGGGCAGTTTTCGGGTGCGATAGATTACGACTACAAGTCGAGAATTGACGATCTTATTGCCCTTTGCAATCGCGGATGCAAGATGAGGGCTGGTAGCCTGACCACGGCATTCAAGTATTTCGCTGACGTTTACGCAGGGAAACTTGAGTTTGATTACAGCGTGGCTGAGTTCATGCGAAACCTCATAGCGAGCCAATTGATTGCCGAAGAGGGCATCGACTACGAACAAGGCGATGACGTGCTGCCCGCAATGCATCAACTAATCGACCTTGCTGCAAAGAATTCATCGAAAGCATCAAGCAGAGCGAAGAGGACTTTTCAGCTAAACAACCTTCCAGCTGAATTTAAAACCGACTTCTCCAGGCGCTACATCACGTCACTACTGGCAAAGCCCTTTGTCATCCTTGCTGGCAACAGCGGAACAGGCAAGACGCGGATTTCCAAGCGTTTTGCAAAGTACCTTGAGGTCTTGGATGAAGACGGGGAGCCAAACTGGTTGCTCGTCCCGGTCGGTGCCGACTGGACCGACAACACCAAGGTGCTGGGCTTCTTCAACCCGATTGCAGACGGCGGCAAAGGCGCGTACGAAGAGACCGGCATACTGAGACTCATCGAACGGGCCAACGCTAACCCCGAGGTTCCGTATTTCCTCATCCTCGACGAGATGAACCTGAGCCATGTCGAGCGGTATTTCTCAGACTTCCTCAGCCACATGGAGACCATCGGCGAGGATAACCTCATCGTGCTTGATGGGTACGGCGATGGCGGTGCTGGCAGGCTGCCCTATCCGCAGAACCTGTTCGTTGTCGGCACCGTGAACATCGATGAGACCACTTACATGTTTAGCCCCAAGGTGCTCGACAGGGCAAACGTCATAGAGTTCAAGCCGTCGAAGGCCGAAGTCCTCGCAGGGTTCAAAGCCATCGAGGATGCGCCGGACGTTGCCGTCGCGGCTTCCGGCGTCCCCCAGGCTTTTCTGCGTCTCGCCAAGGACATATGGGAGGGAGCCAATTACATCAGCGAAGATGATGCTAACGCCATCTTCGAGAAGTTCGGCAAGCTGTATGAAGAGCTGGAGAAATGCGGCTATGAGTTTGCCTTCCGCACCGTGCGCGAAGTGCGAATGTACGTTAATGCCGCGCACGAGCTTGACGGCGAGAACTACGAACTCGAGCGTTCCGTCGATGAGCAGATTGTCCAGAAGGTGCTGCCGAAGCTCCATGGTAACAAGCGTGAGATCGGCAATCTGCTTAAAAGCCTGAAAGACATATGCGATGGCGAGCTGAGCTCCGTTAAGATAAGCCAGATGGCAGCGAAACTCGATAACGTGCAGTATGCGAGCTTCATCTAGCCTATGGACGGCAGCATCGGCGCAATCCGCTTTGCAGCGGATGGAAGAACAATAGCCAGGCTCTACCAGAGCGGTGCGCATGACCGAGTCGATTGGGACGAGGAACAGCAGACCGGGCTAACCGGGCTGACGTGTTTCGGTCTCAAGCCGGAAGCATCCCAGAATGGCGCTGGTTCAACACCAGCCTTCGCCGTCAAGGACGGTCTTGACGGGAGTCCCACGCTTCGAATCAACGAAACCACATGTTATGTGCTCGAATACGAGCGGACCCCTGATGGTGGCCTGCATCCTCGCGCCTCGTTCCAAAACGAAGGCAAGAATATCAGGTGCGACAGAAACGGCAATAGTGTCACCTTCCAGTTCGTGAACTATCTCGGGCGTTCGAGGATTCGATTCGGCGAGGAAGCTGATGCGCCGATGCTACAGTTCGAAGTCGTCCCGCTCAAGATTGGCTATGAAGACGATTACATCGAGCTCACCGAGGAGCTTGCCGCAAGGTGCGCTGCGCTGCTCCTTGACTACTCGGGCTCCACGTCGAACGTTTACAAGCAAGCCGACGAGAATCGCGAGACGCTGCTTGAGCAGTTCGTCTTCCTGCGGCAGTTCTGCTACGAACCGAACCTCCAAGCCCTCTTCGAGGCGATAAAGAGGAACCCTGATAGGACGCTGAATCACGAGGACGAGCTGCGGTCGGTTGGGGCTGGCATGCCGTCCCGGAGGTTTTATACGAACCCCTTCTCGAACAGCCGGATGTGGACGCGCTTGAACTGCGGCGGCGATGCGGGAGGCGTCTACCTCCCCCAGATGGTCAGCGTCACGCGCAAGTACGACCTGCTCGACACGCCCGCCAATCGGTTTGTGAAATTTGCCCTGCATGAGATTGACCGGATCTGCACCTCTCTGATGACTGTCCTGGATGCCGAGAAGGGCGATACTCGGCAGACGGAGTGTTATCGCGAAGCCGCCGCGCTGCACGCCATGCTGGATACGATACTCAGCGACGCCTTCTTCGACGATGTCGGCACCCTGCAGATGATGCCTCAGAACAACCAGGTGTTGCAGAAGCGCGAGGGATACTCGCAGATCTTCTTCGCATATTCCATGCTCGATATGGCGCTGCAGCTCGACTGGAAGGGCAAGGATGACATCTACGAGGGCGAATCGAAGAATGTGGCCCTCCTCTACGAGTACTGGATCTTCTTTGAGCTGTACGACATCGTAAGGGGGATCGAGGGGTGCGAGCCGATAAGCACCGATGACCACCCATTTATCGGGACGAATCCCGACGGTGGGCTGTCAATATCCCTCAAGCAGGGCGTACGCTCCTGCCAGTCATTCCAGATTGCGCAGTGCGGCGCGAAGGTAAACCTCTACTACAACCGCACCTTCTCGCCCCGTGACTTTCATGCCACTCGTTACGAGGGTTCGTACTCGAGACCGTTCAGACCCGACTACACGCTCGCGATATTCCCGGATGCTTATACAAACGAGCGAGCCGCAGTGCAAGATGGAGCTGTTGCATTCGTCCACTTCGACGCCAAGTACCGCATCACCGACTTGACGGGGCTTGTCGGCAAGGATGTGGGCACCGAGGAGGCAGAGCGCGAGGAACTTAACGAGGAGAAGGCGGCCTCCACCACGAACACCTACAAGCGCGGTGACCTGCTGAAGATGCACACGTACAACGACGCGATACGGCGCACGGTTGGCAGCTACGTGCTTTATCCGGGGTCGGGCGAAACGGGCGAGAAGGGCCAATTCCGGCTCTTCGAGGAGATTTTGCCGGGTGTCGGCGCTTTCGCCATGAAGCCGAGCATCAGCAGGACGGCAGAGAATGCGTTGCGCGATTTCATAGAGAAGGTCATCGGCGAGAACACGGCAAGCAATACGCGGCTGAACCGGCTGAGCTACTTCACCGAAATGGTTGTGGCTGAGCCTCCAAGCGCGGGCAAGACAGATAGCGACTCCTACGGGCATGGTGGCGAATCGTTCGTGATTGGCTACATTCGAGGGGACTCTCCCGATGACTACTATCACTTTCTCGAAAGCAACGGCAGGCTCCGCAAGGGCGGGCGCTTTCTCTTCTACTTCTATGCCATTAAGGACGGGCATGTCTACTCGCACCATAAGGATCTCTTCCGCACGTCGTGGTTCCGCTTCTATCGGAACGCCATAAGCCAGACGAACACCTACGAGATCGAGCCTGTGGCGTGTCGCATAACCTCGAATGAGCTGGTTTCGAGGGACGAGCTGGCCGACCGCCTGGCCGACCTTGGCTACGTGCGGGATCGTGGGAATCAGGGTGCCGACTTCTACTATGTCCTGTCCGTGCGGGTGGAAGATGACGCGGCAGAACCCTTAAGCCTGGGGCGCAGGGCGGTGGATGAACAGAACGGCAACGATGCGTTCAGCCCCCACTCGCCAAAGATTGTTGGGTGATCATCTGGTCATTTTCAGAGTAGCGGTAACACCTACGGGCGCGCGAGGGGCAACGCATGAGGCCAATCGTCTACAACGGGGTTGACCTGTCGGGCGTGTGCTCTGCCGAGGTCATCGAGAAAGTTGCCCTGCCCGTGGAGGCGGAGACCCTGGCGGTGCCGAGGCGTGCCGGCGCACTGCTGGTGGCGGGGCGGCTGTCCCCCAGGCTAGTGCGGGCGCGGCTGTTCATGGACACCCGCCCGCGCCTTCAGGACGATGTTCGGCGACAGGGACGACGCAGCGGCGCTGCCACGTCGCGCAGGTAGCGGAGGAGGGTTGCTCCCAATGGCCCGCGGCGTCCGCGCCCCGGTGCCACCCCGTGGCCGGCGGCTTCGCTCGAAGCCGCTACATCAGGCTCGTTCCCGCTTTTCCGGGTCATATCCCTTCGTATACACGGTAAAGCTAAGGCCATCTAACGTGCCGGTGCTGTAGACGCATGCGTCGGGCGCGCTCCGCGTGCCTTGGGCGGTCGGGTCGGTCGAGACACAATCGTCCCTATCTATTCCAAGCAATGGAATGGGCTTTGCCACCTGGTCGGCGCTATTAATTTGCGCAATGATCTCCAACAACTCGTATAACTTGATAAGCCATGAGCTGTATGGATGCTCGCCGGGTCCCTTGTGCTCCAGCGTGCACTTTGATTGCGGGCTTTCGGCGAGCTGGCTCAAGCGTTCAAAAAGCGCCGGGTACTCGGCTTCGGGAAACTCGACTTGTACATACTGTATGCCATCGAGGATGAATCCGTACCACAGTACGGGGTATGGGAAACCGGTCCTATCTGGTCGCCTGATTTTTGACCTGCAATTGGGCTGGTTGACGATAGACAGCCATGCCGCATAGAGCTCGTCGGAAATTAGGTCACTTGCTTGGTATGTTGGGCCAAGACCATCGAGAACAAAATTGCGAAGGTTGTCAAAATAGTGGGCACAATCCGTTAAACCCTTTTCGTATGCCGTGTCGGCTTTTCTCCGTATATTGAGTGCGACATCGCGGGGTGATTTGCGACCAAGATGTTTTTTGGCGTTGTGTCGCGGGTTGCAATAGAGCTTGGTTGCCGCGTTATATCGATCGCAGTACTTGCTGTTGGGACCGGTCGGAAAAAAGAGCGAACCGCAGGTTTGGCATGTTATCGGCATTATGCCGCACAGCAGCAGCTCGTGGAGGATGCGGGCATAAAGGCTTGCAAAGGAGCATTCCTCTTCGGTGAAATAAAGCTCTCCTGCCTTTGCAATAACAGCTTGAAGCCTTACGAGCCTATTGAGGTTTTCCTGGTCGTTAAGCTCTGCATATGCATGGAAGTCTCCATTTGCGTAGATTTGGTTCTCGCGCATAGCCTCGAGATAGTTCTTGCGAAACGCCTGCATAAAGGGGGCGCTATTCATGCGTTTTATATCGTTCAAATGTTCTTCGAGCTTTTGAGCCGTTTCGTTTCCGGGCAAGTGCTTTTTGGCTGCGTATGCAAAAGCGTCGCCAAAGCGGATGATTGCCGGCAGCTGCTCATCGAATAATCGAAATTGCCGCGGGTCGCTTGTTTTGATGGCGGCTGGGAAAAACTCTTCGTTTTGCGCGAGCAGGTTAGGCGCCTCGGTGTTTTTAAGCAGCGGGGCAAGCTCCAGACATTCCTGATAAAAAACAATGAGAAGCGCTCGAAAGAGATCGGTATTGGTGCAAACGCAAGCTGTTTCTATCTGCGAGTTGACCTTTGGATATTTGCCTCTTGGATTGTCGCGGTTATACGGTGCCGGTTCTGTTAGCTCGGTGTCGCCGTTGGTAGTTGTAATGTCCATGTCGTTCGACTCGAGCTTGAGATAGGAGCTGAAGAGGGACGCCATTTCTTGGTTGTTGAGTTGGCCCGATGTTGTGATCACCGCGCGGTACAGGCGGTTGATTTCGTTGCACTCAATAGCGTTGTTGGTCATCCAGCAGTCGTAATAGCGATAGTCGGGAATCGCTGTGATGTTCATGACACACTGCCTGCAGACACTTTCAAGGAGATATCTGGCCATGCCAGATATCTCTCCGTGCGCATGGCGCGTAATGGCTTTATCGAATACCGGAGCAAAGAAATCGAGATCGCGTTCCTTTTGTTTTTGAAGGTTGACTTCGATTTCGACTTCGTTCAATTCAGCTTGTGCGGACTCTTGGTCGGAATCGTCTGGATCGAGCCAGTCGTCATGGTCTGACTCGGCTGCGTGGTCCATCGAAGCGTGCTGCGTATTGGGGGGAGCAGGGGACTGCCGAATGGCGTTCTGTAAATCGATGTAAAAGCGCAATTTTGCTCGCTCACGAAAGTGGCCCCCAATCTCGTTGAAAAGCCAGCTTAAGTCGACGCGTAATAGGTCGTTGGCTATGGAGACGAGACTCCATGCGCTTGCATTGCCGGTTGCGTTTCCGTCATCGGCGCAATCAATCTCTGGCGTTCTGTTAAGAAGAAGCATGCGGGGATTGACGGGAGAGCGAAGAAAGCCAGCCTCAAAACCCCAGCTAAACGGTTCTTTTTCGGACTCAAGCATCGATGCTCCAAACAGCCAAAATTTAAATCGCGATAAAAGTCATATTACGCGGCTGTTTGCGGCTGTTCAATGGAATCAAGCGAAAAGGCTTAAAACCAGGGAGGCCGTTATGCCCGATTGCATCAAGCTCAACAAAGGAAACATCGATGTATGTGAGCGCGAGGTTATCGCTCTTCGCGAGATCATCGCTGCCGCCATGGGTCGTTTGCACCAGATTCGCAAGCAGTGCGAGCACGGCTACGCGTCTTCGGAGGATTTCGAGAATGCGCTGGATGCGTACGGAGTAATCCATGAGCGAGTCGATGAGCTTGACCAGCTTGGTTTCGAGTTCAGATGGTCGTCAATCCCCGATGTAGGAATCGATGAGTACGACGGGCTCGAATGGATCGATGGCGACAACCCTCCGCGTGAGCGCGGTTTCGATATTGCTTGTTAATGTGTCCGAACGGTTGATTGGAGACAAAATGTATCCGTACTACGAATGTGACAACTATCCCATGAGCATTACAGATGATGACGGCCCGTTCCTGATCATGGAGGCGAGGCTGTCTGGCGACGACGAGCTCAATGATGATTTTAGGAAAGACGCCAGTTATAGATATTCATGTGCGACTGTTTCTGCGGCGATTGATCTTTGCAGGTCGCTGACGGACAGCGATGTCGATTATTGGTATGAAAGTTGGGAGAAGGCGGTTGAGCGGCTTCCACTTGAAGAATGCGAGAGTGCGACGATGCTGTATTGGATCGAGCCAACCGATCCGTACAAGGCACTCTGCGCCTGCCATCCCCATCCCGATCTTGAGAAGTACGTGGTTGAGGCAATTGGCGCTGTTGACACCTATCTACTGGAGCGCGATGACTGTCCCTTTTCGGTCGATCATTTAGATCTAAAGGACGTTGGCGTCCTGCTCAGCGCTGCTTGGGGCTTGGCTCGAGTCCTCGAAGAAGCTTGGGGCACTTGCGACCCTGATGTTTTGGAAAAGATCGAGGATGCTACGTTCAATGCGTATACAACGGTTGAAGACCTGATCGCGGGCGAAGAGGCGGCCAAGGCCAGTGCAAAGTCCGATGACACTCTTTAGCCACTGCGCTGAACGGCGTGACCGATCGGCAGGTTGCCGGGAAAAGCTTTAGCAAGCGCCCCGACCAGGTTCAGGAGTCTGCCGCCGATGCATCCCTGATGCGTGCTGCCCTTGCAGTGATCGATGCTAAAGAGCGCGAGGCGTTGGAGTGCGATCTTAAGAACCTGCTCGCTTCGTGCGAGTAATCGCGGACTGCTCCTCTTTCCTTTCTTTCTTCTCTCAAGCGGCATGGACGCCGCCGCCTTGACCGCCCTGCGCGAGTTTTTGTCCGCACGGGATGGTATTCAACACATGCAACAACTAAATCGGAGGTTTGACCATGGCTATGTGGGATCTCAATTGCCAATCGAATCCGTCGTCTGCGGACGATAAGGAGCTCGCTCCCTATCTTGCACGTCAAAAGGCGATGCGCGAGTTTTTTGAACGTGCGCTGTTTGCCCCCAAGGATCAGGACAACAATGGCCTGTACTTTTTGGGCGCCACGACGGGCTCGGGTAAAAACTATACGGCCGAGCAGGTCACGGCCGACCTCATCGCTGGCGGCTGGGACGATTCGGGCTGTTTTAACAAGTGCCCGGGCCGTCGTTACCTGGTGTTTGTGGTGCCGGGTAAGGACAACCGTGACAACTACGTTGCAGGCGTGCGCAAATTGCTGGTTGACCAGGGCATGGATGGCGATGCCGTGCAGCGCATGGTGTTCGATCTCCCGGCGCGGGCGAAAACATCCTGCATTGGATTGAGACTACGCGCGGCAAGGGCGCTGTGGGCGTGCGCGACATCCCGTGTCCCATCGAGGCAGACGACGAGAGCTCTCATCGCATCATTAAGCGCGCATGGCGCAACGCGATGGAGATCGCCGATGACCTCTTGGGCATCCTTGACACTCGAAATCGCCTGGGAGGTGTTGCAGACCGTTTGACCCCCGCCCTTCGCGAGAAGCTATCGTCGGCGGATGCGAGCTTGCGTTGGGCTGTGAGCCACGAGCTTAAAAACGTCACGCGCGGTATGGAGGTGATCCCTCAGATTTGGCCGTCTGCCCTGCTCAATGACGAGAGCATGCCGCATGTGATTGCGTGCACGCCTCAAAAGCTCGTCAATAGGATCGATACAGTGACCGGTGCAGGCATTGTGCTCTTTAACGCAATGGCTGCGGAGAAGGGCCTGTTTATCTTTGACGAAATCGACCACATGAAGGCCGACATACTGTCGACGCTGACGGACGATCCCGTGACGTTTCAGCCGGACGAAGTGTTGCGCATCCTCGACCGTCATTTTAACGGCGGCGTGGTGGACCCATTGCTACTGGGGAATCGAGATCAATGGATGGCGGTCTACACGCACGCTTCCACGTCGGGCGATCACAAGGGGTCGAATGCCGAGAGGAACAGGGTTTCGCGAGCGAGCGTAGAAGAAGCCGCCGAAGAAATCGCCAAGGATGCCAAGAAAATTCAAAAGGCACTTGCCTCTTGTATTAAGGAAATGAAACTGCGCCCGCCTTTTGCGCTGTCTGACGAGGCGAAAGAAGAGCAGCTCTCCGGTCGACACCTGTTTGGTAGTGACGATATTTCGGTGGGTGACAACTCGGCGAATCCGTTGCGCTACAAACTCAATGAGGGCGGTACCCACAATATGATTACGGCTCATGGGGCGGATGGGCAGCAAACCGTTAACAAGGCGGTTCGTCGTGCGCGTGGCGTCGTTAGGATGGTGGTGGGTCATCTTGCCCGCTGCGCCACCCTTATGGACAGCCTGTACTACGGAGGTCTTTCGTACAAGGACGACCTTTCGCGCAAGAATATCATCGATGCCTTGGGCATTAGGAACAACCAGACCAGCGAGAGGTATTTTTGGGATTCGTTGATGCTGGCGCTGTTCTTTAAGGACCGCAAGAACGACGAGGTCGATGCCGCCGACGACTCGATGTATGCACGCGGTGTCGATTATCTAGTGATGGAAACCACCATCGAGCACATGTTTACCACGTATCTAACCAGCCATGGCATTGAGCGCATGCCCGAGGCTTACCTTGCCTCCATTGCCGCCAAAGCGCCTTGCGTGTGCATGAGCGCAACGTGGAGTGCGCCGACCGTCAAAAACTTCAACCTCGATTACCTTGACGAGGTTCATGGCGTGGTTCGCAAGGATGCCTGGATCGACGAGCTCAACCAGGAGATCGTGCGACAGACCAAGCTGTTTAACAAGCAGGCTGCGAAGGAGTACGACGTCGATATTGCCTGGGTGGATGAGTCCAAGGAAATTGCCGGCATGGTCGCGCTGGCAGGCGGCGCCTTTGGCGGCATCATCGTGTCGCCCGACGAGGTGTACGAGCGCGCGATGCGGTTCTTTGACGGGATCGGCGTGAGTGAGGGCCTTGCGGTGCGCCTGCGCTTAAAGATTGCCGACAGGGTGGGCATAAGCGACGCCAAGAGCATCGAGTTTGAGTTGAAACGCCTGAGCAAGACGCTTGTTGCCGTGAGCACTTGGGGCCGTGGTGTGGCGCGTAACGAGCAACAGGCGGGAGCCGTTTTTACCACGCGCCACATGGGAAACCATGGCGAATTCAATAGTCTGGCGCTGGATCTTGCACGCGAGATTGTCGCGGAGCTGGTGATTAGAAACGTCAAGTGCCCCGAGATGTCGTACGAGAAATCGCTTGAGGCCGCCAAGGACATGGTGCCGTGCTTTAACGCTGCGGAATGGGATGCAGGTTGGCGTGGCGCTCAAAAACGTCTCGAGCTGGGCCAGCCGACCCTGATGTTCATCAATCTTTCGGTCGGTGGCTTTTCCAAGAATCTCAAATACAAGGTGCCGGAGAATCTGTGCAACATGGTTCGTCAGGTCGATTGCGGCTTTGAAGATGTTGACCGTCGCCCCAAGATGGATCTTGACTTCTTATATATCGAGTCGCCCACAAGTCGTTTAACCTGGGGTGTGGAGATCAACTCAGATAAGTTTGTCCAGCAGGCGCTACTTGGCGTGGTGGAGCAGGAAGAACTGGTAGCGCGCGGTGAGGTTCCGTTTACTCAAAAACGCCGGAACGTACGGATGCTGCTATCTGGCGTCAATAAGAGCCTGCCGGTGCGCGACACCCTCTCTTATCAGGTCGAAGGTGCTCGCATTGTGGCGCAGGCTGTGGGTCGCCTGATGCGTACGAGTGTAAAGATGCCTTGCGTGCAGGTGATGCTCGACCGCGAGATTGCGAACGATTGCAACTTCTCGTTCTTGCATGATTTGCCGATGGGCTACGAACTTGAGCAGGTGGTTGGTGCCTGTGCCGCTGCCAACGACCATATGACGGACAACAAGGAGC
The DNA here is from genome assembly GCA_963604655.1 of uncultured Ruminococcus sp. Classification (GTDB taxonomy): domain Bacteria; phylum Actinomycetota; class Coriobacteriia; order Coriobacteriales; family Coriobacteriaceae; genus Collinsella. The sequence continues at coordinate 86,549 of CAVCRP010000004.1, read as the reverse complement.
ACGCTGCCGTTAAGCAGCAGAACCTTGCCGCCTTTAGGAACAACCTTGCTAAGCAAAAGCACGAAAAGCTAGCGTGGAAGGTTACCTCGCTGAACGCCGTGGATGAAGACCTCGTTGCCTTCGATAGCGAGCGCGACTTTTACCTGCATCATTTTTGCCTGCCATGGGAAGATCTCGCGCAATACCCAGAGCGCCGGAGTACCGCGCTGCGCATGTCGCATGCCGCAAATGGCTATGCCTATGCAGAAGGCGGGGCATGCAAGGTGCCACGTTTTGAATTCCCCAACTACGATGGTGAGCCCGTCGAGCAAATTGCCGCTCGTCTGGAGGACTATTGCCGTTGCAGTGCGGGCTATAAGGGCGCAAAGGTTCGTCAGGTGAGTCAGGCTGCGGCGCGTGCGCCCGAGCTGCTGTCGATTCGTGAGGTGCGCGAGCGCTGGTCTCGCGACGGGGTGCCTTCGACGCTACAGCCGGCGGCAGCGGCACACATGACGCCCTATATGTTCCAGGCGGTCTATCTGGGTGAGCTGGGAGAATCTGCCGGAAGGGCAATCTTTGAGGCATATTTCGACGGCCGATATTCGCTTACGCGTGGCGATGCCGCCCATGCCGAGACGGGCGGCGACTTTGAGGTGCTCGATGCCGCCGGCAACAAGACCGGGGTGTGGATCGACTTTAAGCACTATCGCATCGGTGCCTATATCGCTTATGTTCGCGACGGCCGCGAGGCGTCGGATGCCGAGCGCTTTAGGGCCAAGGCTCAAAAAGTTGGGGCGAAGCGCCTGCTAATCGTCAACGTTTTGGCTGACGGGGCAGCGCTTGAGTGCGTGCCCAAGGCGCTCGATGCCGAGGGGACTGTGTTCTCCGTTCCTTATATGGCCGCCGATGGTGCAATCAATCTGGAGATGATGGAGGCGATTCGTCGTGCAATCGAAGTGTAATCAGCCATGCGGCTTGGGAGACATTGCCGTATCCGAGTTCAAGTTGCAGCTCGACGCCGCGGCTGCCGAGGAGCGCTACTCGGTCTTTTGGTGCAACGTGGGCGATGCTGGTAAGCATGCCGTGGCGAACTTTATGGCCGATGTGTGCCAGACGGGCAAGGTCGTGGCGCTCACGCAGCTTGCGGACAACCGCATCTTTTTGATGGTCAAGGCGGGCATGCAGACGGGCGATCTCAATGCCGCGCTTTATCAGGAACAGGTGGTTCCGATTAAGACTCATTGGAGCGAGTTGGACGATTACGTTGCGCTCCGTCTGCTGTTCAACTCTTGCTCCCAGTTTGAGGGGATCGAGGACGAGGTTCCCAATGATACCGGGCACTTGTATGTCATTAGCGCCAAGGGTGCCCGCCGCGACGCCGTCGAAAGTGACGGTAGGGGGCCTGCCAAGATTGAAACGGTCGAGATTGTTATCGATGAGGATTGCACTTTCGACCTAAAGATTCGTACATTTACCAAGCGCCGGGTGCTTATCGGCAGGGCGCAAGGCGACGAGAAAGAGCTCGAGAAGATTAAGAGCCAGGTGGGCTACAGGTTATCGCCTGTGGCGACGATGGTGCTCGCCCACGAACAAAAAGACGAGTACATCCTGCGCCGTGCCAGGGGTGACAAGCCGTCTAAGCGCCGCGATCTTACGTTTTCGGCCCAGGCGGACAAAGTTGCCTACACCAAGAAGGGCATTTTATACCGAGAGCTGCAGATTCTTGAACGCCGTTACAGCGACTTCGCCCGGGTGACGCTCGTGGAATACCCGCGTAAGAGTTTCTACGAGGTGCTTAAGGGCGATGAGTACGCTCGCGTGGTGGCAGAGCGCATGGTGGGGCAGCGTATCGTGGTGTCGGTTGCGTGCGATGGGCTTGCTGGTGTGGCGCGCCAATTGGTCGATCGACTCAACGATTCCACGTGGGGCGTTCGCGCATCGTATGGCGGAAGGACCGTGGATTCGTGGGCGCTGAACATTGTCGTTGTGCCCAATGAAGTTGCCGAGGACGATGGCTATGCCTTGCATGCTGGCGTGGTGGAACAACACGTGACGCCGGATGTGTGCGAGCCGTTGTTTAAGGCTGCGCCAAAGCAAAAGAACCGCAACGCGCAAGAGGCGATCCTGGGCGCCATGCTCAAAGAGCTGCTGGTAAAACAGGATGTCGTTGATGGGCGAGTGGCGGCGTTTGACCTTGGCTCTTTGGGCGTTGAGTCGGTAACGGTGTGCGGCTTGGTCGATGTGCCACACAAGGTGAAGGACGAGATTGAGCTGGACTCGCGTATCGCAACGTTGGCGATTGGCGCGGATGGGGGCATGTGCTATGCCTCGCATTCGGTGGAAGATGGTCCCGAGGACGAGATGGAGTTCGATCTGCTGACCGCGGATGGCAAGCTCGATAAGGGCGCATATGTCTTTGACGTGCATGCGGACGGGCGGTCTATGGTTGCGCGTGTGCGGGATACGGGCCTGACGACGTTTTCCAACAACTTTATGACCCTGGTGGGCGGGCATCAGCTTACGGGTGAAGCAGGTCGCAAGAAAGCGTATTTCGAAAGCTTCAACTCGCCCTATTACGGCATTGGAACGTTCGAGCGCGCGGGCAAGACTTGCTATTTTGTGGGCGTCAACAACGGCACCCAGGAGGATATGGCGACTGCGATTCACGTGCGTTCGATTGAGGTGCTCGACGGTGATGATTTGTCCGAGCTGTTGGTTCAGCTGGTCAACATAGGCCTTTCACGCTATAAGGCTCCGTCCGTGTGGCCGATTCCGGTTAAGTATCTCAACGAGTGCGCAGCGCGTGAGGGCGCGGTGGGGGGATGGCGATGAGTGCACGTAAAAGTGTAGTCGAGTTATATGTACTAGAAATCTAAAATTGTTCTTGCATCATATAGTAGGAGTGCATATACTGCAGTCATAGCACATCAGATGGGGTCTCGAAAAGAGACCAAGCATACGCATTAGAGTTTATCTTGGAGGGACTTGAGCAATGACTACCTGTATTTCACCTCTTTACAACGACAATAGCGAGCAGATCAATCTTCAGGCTATGTACGAATACTACGACAGTTCTAAAACCAAGAACTGCCTGTACGATCAGAGTGATTTGGAGCCTAGCGCCGAAGATCGCGAGTATCTGAACGAGATTGAGCACGAGTGGGCGTATGAACTCGGCATCCGCTAGTACAGCTGACTCGCAATCTAGAACCTCCGATTTAATTACCCCCGTTATCACCTCTTTTTAGCGGGGCACGTTGGATCGACTATGTGTGTCAAACAACAGCTCATCGTGGGAAGGAATCGGCAATGAGCAAGAACATGAACAAGAACATTGGCTGCGGTGTTTCGGGCAAGGCAAAGGCTGCGGGGCGCGTGGCAACGGTCGCCGCGGCAACGATCGCCATGACGGGCGGCTCGCTGCTGTCGCCCCTGGCTACCGTGGCGCAGGGCGCTGGCGGCATTGAAGTTGCAGGTGCGTCTGCTGCGGTGATGTCTCCGCTGACGAGCGCTGCTGCGGCGGGTGCCGGCGTGGGCGCTACGTCTGCTGCGCGGAAGGTTGCGAGCCTGCAGGCAGCTGTGGATGCGGCGCGCGCCAAGGCGGCGGCCGCAAAGGCGGATTTGGAGACGGCTGCTGCGCCCTACGATGCTGCTGCCGTCAAACAGCAGCAAGCGCAGGGCGCTTACGACGCAGCTCGCGATGCAAGCGACGCTGCTGCTACTGCTGCGTCGGCCGAGCTGGAGCAGCAGATGGGTGCTGCACAGGACAAGGCCGATACGGATGTTAAGGCGCTTGAAGGCGCACAGGCTGCGCTCGATGTTGCCAAGAAAGACCTGGCGGACAAGGACGATGCGCTTGCCGCGGCTCAGAAGGCGGCTGCCGATGCCCAGGCCACACTCGAAGCTGCACAGGCTGCCGCGTCCGACGCAACTCCCGAGGCCGTTGCTGCGGCCCAGGCTGCCGCCGAGCAGGCCGCAGTCGAGTTGGGGCAGGCGAAACAGCAGGCGGCTGACGCACAGGCCAAGCTTGCGGATGCCCAGACTGCTGCCGATGCTGCTGCGGCTAAAAAGCAGGATGCCCAGGCCAAGCTTTCGACTGCTCAGCAGGCAAAGGCCGCGGCGGATGCGGATGTGGACGCCGCGCAGGCGGCTTACGATGCTGCCAAGATTGATCTCGACCGCGCCGAGCAGGGTGCCGCGGGTCCGGAGTACGAGGCCGCCAAGGCAAAGGTGACCGCTGCCTCCGAGGCGCTGTCTGCCGCGAAGTCCGTTCAGTCGCAGCGCGAGAGTGAACTCGCTGCCGCTTCGCAGGAAGTGGCTACTGCCGAGGGCGAGGTGCAGGCTGCCCAGCAGGCGCTCGCCGATCAGCAGCAAGCTGCGGGCGATGCTCAGGCCAAGCTGGATGCCACTGTTGCTGTCAAGGCTGCTGCCGACACCGCCGTCGATCAGGCCAAAGCCGATCATGCCTCTGCTCTTACGGCGCTGGCCGATGCTCAGACCAAGCTCTCGGCCGCCAAGGACGAGAAAGATGCTGCCGACAAGGCACTTGACCAGGCAAAGGCTCAAAAACAGCAGGCCGACCAGGCTGTGGCGCAGGCCCAGGCCAAGCTCGACGCCGCACGGGCTACGGCAAATGCCTCGGCGGAGAATTATCGCCAGGGTGCTATCGCGTTCTTTAAGAGCGTGGGTGCCGATGACGCCGCAAACCTTATCCTCAACTGCAAACTCGCTAGCTACAACAAGGTGGGCGAGGAAGTTGACGCGACGAGCCTGACCAATATGAAGCAGGCAATCGTGTGGCTCAAGGCGTGCAACAAGTACCGTGCGAGCGTGGGCTTGGGTGAGCTCAAGGTGACGTACGACATGATGGCGACTGCCATTGCTGATGCGAATTACTCCGACACCAAGGTTGCACATGCTGAGCAGTTCAGTGTGGGCGAAAACGTAGCGTGGAACTTTGGAAGCGACCCGTTTGAGCAGTGGGTTGATGATGAAAAGGCTGTCTTTGACAGCGCGGCTGCTTCGCTGGGCGCGACGGGTCTTACGGGAAAGGCTGCTTTCGATTTTTATATGGCGCACGGCACCGAGATTGATAAGTACGTGGCGAAGCACGGCGGGTTTGTTCGTTCGGTCGGTCATTACATCAACGTGATCAATCCCGACTACATCGCGACGGGTATGGGCGTATGCACGCGTGGGACGATGGGCGGCTGGAAAACGCAGGCGCAGACGTTTGTCACGTCCGATAGATGGTACGAGCCGTATAACGTTAACCCGATGACGGTCGCCGAGTACGAGGCCGCGCTGAATGCATGGTGCGATTCTCTGACGAATCCCGAGCGGGGTGTGGAAGTGGCTCGTAAGGAGCTCGCTGCGGCTCAGGGTGTGACTGCCGATGCTGACAATAAGGTGAATGCTGCGGCGCAGGTCGTTGCTGCTAAGCAGGTGCAGGTTGATGCCACTGCCGCTGACGTTGACGCTGCTGCGGCCGCGGTCTCGGATGCCCAAGCTGCCGTGGGGGAGAAGCAGGCCGTCGCTGACGCCGCTGCGCGTGCTGTTGATAATGCTCGCACCGATTTGAGCGCTGCCAACGCCGCTGTTGCGGCGGCGCAGGACGCCGTGGCTGCCAAGTCTGGTGCACTTGATACTGCCAAGGGCAAAGCGGCTACTGCCAAGCGCGCGCTAGATGCTGCCCGCGCCACTGTTGGCGACAAGGAGGACGCGCTCGCTGCTGCCCAGGATGAACTGGCTGCGTATTCTGCCGGCGTCGCCGCTGCTCAGCGTGCGTTTGATACGGCGTCCTCGGCGCTTGAGGGCGCTCGTGCTGCCCAGCGTGAGGCGCAGGGCGCGCTGACTGCCGCCAAGGATGCAGCTGATCAGGCTGATGCTGATGTTGTTTCCGCCCAAGATGGACTTGCCGCTGCCAAGGGGGTTGCGAATGATGCTCGTGCCGCTATGACCGCGGCGCAAGCAAAGTCCGATGCGGCTGCTGCCCGCGCGGCTCAGCTTAAGGGCGCTGCGGCCGGGCTTGTCCAGGCGACGGAGGACAAGGCTGCCGCCGATGCTGCTGTTGATGCGGCGACGTTGGCTGTGGTTGATGCCGAGTACGACCTGGTTGCGGCGGACGATGCCGTGACGAACGCGGCCGCCACTCGCGATACTTCTGCGGCCGAGGTCGCTCGCCTGCGTGGGATTAATCTCGCCGATGCCATTGCCAAGGGCAGCGATGCCGCTGCGGATGAAGCGCTCAATGCCAAGATCGCCGCGGCTCACGATGCCGCCATACGCGCTACTGCCGCCAAGGTCGAGCTCGATGCTGCCGTGGCTGCAACAGATGCTGTGGCGCCGGCTTACTTGGAGGCTCTTGCCAACTACAACGCCGCCAGGGCTGAGCTCGATCAAGCAATCGCTGCGCTCAACGCCGAGATTGCCCGTCAAGATGAGGCTGAGCGCACCACTGCCCAGGCTCAGGCTACACAGGTGACGTACCAGGCCAAGCACATGGCAGCAAAGACCGAGGTTACGATGCAACAGGCGACGATGCCTGCCACGGGCGACACGTCCGACCTGTTGGGCGAGACCTTCGTAATCGGTGGCACGGTCTTGGTCGCTGCTGGCGTTTTCCTCTCTGACAAGCGCCATCAATTGATCCGTTAGGGACGGAGGAAAACGGATCATTTTCGGCGCGCGTCGCAGGGGGCGGGCCCCGCGGCGCGCGCCGTTTTTAACCTCAGGAGTAATTAGGAAGGGACATATGCAAATTAGAGGAGAAGCCGCGATTGCCTGCGGGTTCATGGCAGGTCTGGCAACGGGCCTGCTGTTCGACGGATGCTTCGATGGCTACATCAATCGCTTCCGCGATTCTGGTTTTTCGAGAGGCAGGCCGCAAAGACCAGCGCGGGTTCGTCGGAAGAAGGTCATGCCCCGCAAGCCCCGAAGCGTGGATGCGTCAAAAATCAAGGTAATCGTCACCAAGAACGGCAAGATTTATCACAACGCTTCAGGCTGCAAGGGTCTTCCGCAAAGCGCCGTTAGAACAAGTGTGTCACTGGCATCTGCACTCAAACGAGGCAAGAAGCCCTGTCCAGTATGCTGCCCACCAACGGCTTAGGTGCTCCTCCGAGGATGTGTCGCAATGCTGCGGGGTCCCGCGGGCGCATGGGTCTAAATCGTGTCCGCGCGACATGTGAGACTTACCATGCCGTTCTGCTCTGTTGCGGCGGCATGAATCAAAGCAACGACCCTCTAAGGAGCTCGATAGTAATGAGTGACAACACAAAGCATCTCGCGAAGAAATGCGTAAAGGACGCGGGGCCGTGTCTTACGCTGTGCCTGGCTGGCGCGGCGGTTGGACTGGTGGCTGTTCTGGGACCATTCGACGCGCTTCGAAGCACAAGCTCACTGCACGTCTGCATTGCTCTCGCCGGTGCCATGGCGACCGGCGGCGTGCTCGATCTGATCTTTTGGGTATTCGACCCGTTTGGATGGAAGAACGAAGGGTAAGCCCTAAAGGACAGAATGGCTGGGGGACTGGTGCTGATCCCCCCCCCACGTAGGATTGGTCTGAGCCGCGCGATGCGGAGGTGTTGCTGAATGTCCATTTTCGTTACTGGAGATGTTCACGGTATTGCCGAGTACGGGGCGAGCCGCTTCTCGTCGCGCAGTTGGCCGCTGGGTCGAACGTTGACGCGCGATGACGTGGTGATCATTGCCGGTGACTTCGGCTTTATATGGGGCGGCTCGAACACCGACAAATACTGGCTTAACTGGTTTGAGTCCAAGCCTTGGACCACGTGTTTTGTCGATGGCAATCACGAGAACCACTGCCTTCTCGCAGAGCTGCCGGTGCGGGAGTGGAACGGTGGTCTCGTCCATGAGGCGCGCCCGCACGTGCTACACCTGATGCGCGGCGAGGTGTTCGACATTGCGGGGACCACGGTCCTTACCATGGGCGGCGCCGCGAGCCACGATAAGCAATGGCGCCAGGAGGGAAAGACCTGGTGGCCCGAGGAAATGCCGAGCGAGGGCGAGATGGAACACTGCCGCGTCTCGCTCGACCGCATGGGCTGGAAGGTCGACTATGTGGTGACCCACGAGGCACCGGTTGAGCTGGCGGACGAGCTGTGTATGGAGTGCAACCGTGAGTTCTACGACGACGCGCTGCAGAATTTTTTGGGCGAGCTCGACGGGCGGCTTGACTACCGCACCTGGTTCTTTGGCCACTACCATGACGATGAATGGCGCGATGACAAGCATCGTCTTATCTACCAGGATATTGTTCCGATCGAAGCGCGGCGCGCCGATGGGTTGAGTGAGCCGGCGAGCGACTATTCTAAGCAGGAGCGTTAGGAGTTCCCCATGATTTGGTTTACCAGCGACACCCACTTCGGGCATGAGAACATGCTGCGATTTAGCGGCAGGCCGTGGTCGACCGTTGCGCAGATGAACGATGCTATTGTCGCCAGCATCAATAGCAAAGCTGGCGAGGACGATGAGCTCTACATCCTGGGCGACTTTAGCTTTAAGATGACGGTCCAGGATGCCTACGAGCTGCGCAAAAGGATTGCCTGCAAGCGCGTTCACCTGCTGCCCGGCAACCATGACAAGGACTGGTCACAGCCCGAGGTGGCGGGTGCTTTTATCGTTGAGCCGCCCATCTGCGTGCTCAAGATCGACCGGCAGAAAATCGTGCTGAGCCACTATCCCATGACTGATTGGCAGGGCATGTCGCATGGCGGCTGGCATCTGCATGGGCACATTCACAGCTGCGGTAGCGCCTACAACGAGTTCAACCGCAAGCAGGGGCTGCTGCGCTACGACGTGGGCGTGGATGCCAACGATTATTCGCCGGTGAGCCTGGACGAGCTCAAGTCGTGGTTTGCGCAGGTAGACGAGCCGGTGAGCTGCGTCAAGTGGCCGTGGTGGGTCAATGCCACGGGCGACGAACAGATTGAGCGCGAGCTCGAGGCGTACAAGAGGGAAGTGGTAATCCGATGACGGTCTATGTGACGGGCGACATCCACGGTGGGCTCGACATGCAAAAGCTTCGCGACTGGGAGCTTGGGGACAGCCTTACCGGTGACGACTACCTCATCGTTGCCGGCGACTTTGGCTTTCCGTGGGATTTTTCTGCCGAGGAATGCGCCGACATCGCCTGGCTGGAGTCGCGCCCCTACACGGTGCTGTTCGTCGACGGCAACCATGAGCGCTTCGATCACTGGGCGGAGCGCCCCATGGAGCTGTGGCACGGCGGGCTCACGCAACGCCTGTCGGACACCTCGCCCATTCGGCGCCTGACGCGCGGCGAGGTCTTTGAACTCGATGGCTCAACGATCTTTACCATGGGTGGCGCCACGAGCGTGGACAAGGAGTACCGCATACCGTATTCGAGCTGGTGGTCGCAGGAGCTTCCGGACGAGCGCAACTTTGATGAGGCGTGGGCGAAGCTCGACACTGTGGGCTGGAAGGTCGACTACGTTATCACTCACACCTGCTCCACGCGCATGCTCTCGCCGACGCTCTATCCGGCGCCTGGCTGGAACAGTCCCGACGTCGATCGGCTCACGGCGTTCTTCGACGAGCTGGAGGATCGCCTGGACTATAAGCGCTGGTACTACGGGCATTTTCATCGCGATGCCAACCCGGCCGAGCGCCACACCGTGCTCTACGACCGCATCGTTCGCCTGGGCGACGAACTTCAACCTTGGGACGTTGCGTAGGGGCGGCGTGTTTGGCTATTCAGCCGTTACGGTGATGTTCTCCCTGTGCTTGCGGATGAAATCCCAGCTAAAGTGCTCAACCAGCTGCTCGGCAGAGCGCGGCGTGGTGTCCGGCGCGATGCCTGTTTGTCCGGCGAGCCAGCCGAGCAGCGCTTCGGGCGTGCCAAAGCGGGCTTGCAGTTCGCCCAGATCCAGGTCGCGATCGCGCTTGGAAAGGCGGCGGCCGTCCGGCGACATGAGCAGCGGGATGTGCGCGTAGTGCGGCGTGGGCAGTCCCAGCAGATGCTGCAGATAGATCTGACGCGGCGTGGAACCCAGCAGGTCGCATCCGCGTACGACCTCGGTGACGCCCATGGCGGCGTCATCGACCACCACGGCCAGCTGGTAGGCAAACACGCCGTCGCTGCGGCGCACCAAGAAGTCGCCGCACTCGGTGGCGAGCGCCTCGCACTGGGCCCCGTACGTGCGGTCTACAAACTCGACCACGTCGTCCGCGAGGTCATCGACGGCGGGCACGCGCAGGCGTGTGGCCGGGGCACGCAGAGCGCTGCGACGGGCCACCTCCTCGACCGAAAGACCTCGACAGGCGCCGCGGTAGATGGGCGTGCCGTCGCTGGTGTGCGGCGCGCTCGCGGCGTGGAGTTCGGCGCGCGTGCAAAAGCAGGGATAGGTGAGGCCGGCGTCTTGCAACTGATGCAGCGCGGTCTCGTATAGATCCAAGCGATCGTGCTGGTAGTAGGGGCCTTCGTCCCACTCGAGCCCCAGCCAAGCGAGGTCGTCGATGAGCTGGGCGGCGAGCTCCGGTCGCTTGCAGCGATCGTCCAGATCCTCGATGCGCAGCACGATGCGACCGCCCTGGCTGCGGGCCGAAAGCCACGCGCACAGGCAGCTGAAGACGTTGCCCAGGTGCATGCGGCCCGAGGGCGACGGGGCGAAGCGGCCCACGACGGGCGCAGGCGTGCTGGGCACCGTAGCGGGTGCGGGCGACGTGCCAGTTGCGGCAGACGTTGCTATGTTGCATGCGTTGATATCCATGCGGACGAGTATAGCGCGGGACGCGGTGGGGGAGGCGTTGCCGTGGGTCGCAAGTTGCCGAAGGACGCGCACTGTGCTCGGCGGACACCGACTCAATACCTCGATTGCCGCCCGCCAGCCCAACCCCTTAAACGACAGAAACCCCGGCAGCTCTTCGCAACTGCCGGGGTTTCCGCGGAAAAGGGGGACATGATCCTCGAGCGAACGGCAAAGGGGCAAACCGTTTTCGCTCAACTGCTTTATGCCCCTCGTTCGCCGGCTCAATCAGCGCGCGCCGCACCCACACAAAGCCGCTACACCTGTGATGGAGCTATGAAGTGGTATCTATTGCTGGCGCGGGCCATGCCAAGGAGTGTCCCAAACTGCCGGTTGTGGGCGTGACTTTTATCCCGTTTGGTACTCCGCTGACCTAGAAGCTCGCGTCGCGAGCTCGCAAACGTGGGACAATAGCGTTACTGGTATCACAGACAAAGGATGTGCCTATGAACGCCCCCGTTGCCAAACCCTGTCGGCAGCGCCGCCTATTTGCGCGATTCGCTTCCGTCTGCGCGCTTGTTACGTGCGCGCTGTTGCTGCTGCCCGCCGCCGCCCATGCCGACGGCTACTCCATGAGCCAAACCTATATCGGCGCCACGGTCGAGGCCGATGGCTCGCTGACCGTCGTCGAAGGACGTCAGTTCGACTTCGACGACGACATCAACGGCGTGTATTGGGATATCAATACAGGCTCCAACCAGCAGGGCGGCTCGGTGAGCGTCGATGTGCTGAGCGTCGAGGAAGACGACACCGCGTTTAACAAGGTCGACAGCGCAAACAAGGGCGACGACGGTGTTTACACGGTGGAGCAATCCGGCGACGGCGTAAGGATTAAGGTGTTCAGCCCCCACGAGAGCGGCGACAGCGCGATCTTTTACGTGAGCTATACCATGGTCGGCGCAGTCATGAACTGGTCCGATACCGCCGAGCTCTACTGGAAGTTCGTCGGTGACGGCTGGTCGGCGGACTCCGATGACGTCGAGATGGAACTCTACTTCGCAAACGCGGCTGCCGGGACGGCGGCCGTCAAGGGCGACAACTTCCGCGCGTGGGGTCACGGTCCGCTCACGGGCGACGTGTCGCTCGACGAGGGCGAGCCCATGGTCACCTATACCATTCCGTGCGTGCATGAGGGCGAGTTCGCCGAGGCGCGCGTCGTTTTCCCCAGCGACTGGGTGCCGCAGCTCGCCGCTTCGAGCGAGGAGCGCATGTCGACGATCCTGAGCGAAGAGAAGGAATGGGCCGACGAGGCCAACGCCCGCCGTGAGCACGCGCGTGCGGTTGCCAGCGCGATTGCCGTGGTGTGTGTTGTCGTGGCGGTCGCCTATACCGGTGCGATCGTGATGCTCAGGCTGCGTCGCCCCAAGCCCAAGCCGCTCTTCCAGGACGATTACTTCCGCGATGTGCCCTCGGCCGACCATCCTGCCGTACTGGCAGCCCTCATGGCTTGGAATGACGTGCCCGACCAGGCATATATTGCCACGCTTATGAAGCTTACCGACGATCGCGTGATCAAGCTGGAAGAGGCGACCGAGACCAAGAAGAAGGGCCTGCTCCGTCGCGAAAAAGAGGAGCAGACGTATCGCATCACCGTGACCGACGAGGGCTGGAAGGCTGCCAAGAAGGACGGCATCGATCGCGACGTGCTCAAGGTCTTCTTTGCCGGCGTTAAGCCCGATAAGGATGGCGTCCGTTCGCGCACGTTTAGCGAGTTGGAGGAGTATGCCAGCGAGCGCACTGTGTCCGTTGGCGACAAGCTCGAGGACTATCAGACCACGGTCAAGGGCAAGCTGGAAGGGCGCGAGCTTATCGCATCGGACGGTAGCGTCGCCCTGGTGGCCGGCTTGATCCTCGGCATCGTCATTGTCTTTAGCATCCTGGGTTCCCTGTTCTATACCGACTTTGCGGAGGCCAACGTCGTTGCCGCTGCGATTTCGATTCCCATTGTGATCGTGGGCTTTGTCCTCAGCTGCACCTTCCGTCGTTACACGCCGGAGGGCGCCGAGCTGGCGGCCCGCTGCAAGGCGCTCAAGCACTGGCTCGAGGACTTTACGCGTTTGAAGGAGGCCATCCCCGGCGATCTGGTTCTGTGGAATAAGTTGCTGGTGATGGGCGTTGCCCTGGGCGTTTCGAAGGAAGTGTTGCGTCAGCTGGCCGAGGCCGTGCCTGCGGACCTGCGCAACAGCGATGACTTCTACGATAATTACCCCTGCTACTGGTGGTATTACCATCACTACGGCAATGAGTCCCCGCTTGATTCGTTTAACGATGTGTACCACGAGACCATTCGCGAGCTGGCTTCGAGTTCCGATAGCTCGAGCGGCGGCAGTGGCGGCGGCTTCTCTGGTGGCGGCGGTGGCGGCGCCGGCGGAGGCGGCGGCGGAACGTTCTAGCGCGCGCTTGCTTTGGGGTGGACCTTTCTGGGCGGTTGCCAGGGAAGATCCACCCCATTTTTGTGCATCGAAACGGGCCAATCTTTCCGCTGCGGACCTTCGCGCAAGGGGCGGTGGGCAAAAAATGCCAAATATGAGTACTGTTGCCTAGGGTGTCACATTTGTTTGCACTAAAAATCGTTCTCTTAATGAGATTGTTTCTCGTTAGAAGCCCATTTTATTGTACATTTGGGGAGATATGTTAGTTCGTCCGACGCGCCGAGACATCACAGAGACCCGAAAAAGCCGAATTGCGCTGCTACTAAAAAGGTAACAGTACTCATATTTGATGTTTTTTGCCCACAGTCATTTGCGAACCCCTATATAGCGATCCCAAAAAGGGCTTCGTCGGCCGTTTTTGATCAACTGTCCCCAACGACTAGTCCTTTTGCCGCTGCCGAGGAGTGTCCCCAACTGCCGGCATAAAAGGAACGTCCCTAACTGCCAGGTTTACGCGGTCAGGTCGAGTTCGTAGAGGAAGCTTTCGCGCGGCATGTCGCGACGGCGCTCTTCGCGGCTGGCGCGGTGCGTGGCCGTGCGCTTAAAGCCGTGCAGCTCATAGAACTTCCAAGAGCAGTCAGAGTCGGTATACAGGTGCGCCTTAGTTGCCCCGCGCGAGGAGAGGTGCGAGATCGCGGCGTCGAGCAGTACCGTTCCAACGCCCAGGCCATGGACGTCGGGGTCGACGGCGAGCAGCGTGACCTCGTATTCATGCGGCAGCGGGCTGCTCTCGAGCAGACGGTTGTTAGTCCGAATGGTGGCACGCACAAACGAGAGATACTCGGCGCATGCCTCAGGCTCCAGCTCGCGCATCTGCGATAGCAGCGCACGCTCGGTATCCATCCAGTGCTCGTTGACGGTGGCACCAGAGCTGTGTCCGGCACGCGCAAGCGAAATGCCACGCGCCTCGCCGTCGATTACGGCGACCTGCGAAAACGTCGAGGATGAAAGGCAGTAGGCAAGGTCGCACGCGGCCTCGAGGCGGTTGTACTCATCGTTATCCGAGTTGTTGTGCCAAAGGCGCTGCAGAATCAGTGCGATGGCGTCGAAGTCTTCGGTATCAAACGGTCGGTAGAGAACCCGCGAGACCATGGTGCCTCTTTCTTTTGCGGATGCATATCGAGCACAGTTCTACCACGCCATTGGCATCTAATTATGGTGCCCCTGTGTTCCATCAACTCACCGCGGCCAGCGCCGCACCCGTATCCTCCGCTCGCAAGCTTTTTCTGCACAGCCGTGCGTTGCGGGGTGCATCGGCGCGCTCGATGCGCTACATTAAATCAGTATTTTCAATGCCGCTGCGCGAGCGCTGCAGATCGACGTATCACCGACTCACAGAGCACGGCGGCGTACCAGACAGGAGGACTGCATGGGATCTGATGTGAAGATCGCACGCGCGTTGATCTCGGTTACCGATAAGACGGGTGTCGTCGATTTCGCACGGACGCTGGTTGACGACTTTGGCGTCGAGATCATCTCTACGGGCGGCACGGCTCGTGCCATCGAGGACGCGGGCGTTCCCGTAACCCCCATCGAGGAGTTCACGGGCTATCCCGAGATGATGGACGGCCGCGTCAAGACGCTGCACCCCAAGGTTCACGGCGCGCTGCTGGCCCGTCGCGATTCCGAGCAGCACATGCAGGAGGCCGCTCAGCACGGCATCAAGCTGATTGACCTGGTCGTCGTCAACCTGTACGAGTTCGAGAAGACCGTCGCCAACCCCGAGGTCACCTTCGCGGACGCCATCGAGCACATCGACATCGGCGGTCCCTCCATGCTGCGCTCTGCCGCCAAGAACGCCGCGAGCGTCACCGTCATCTCCGACCCGGCCGACTACGACGCCGTCCTGGCCGAGATGCACGAGACCGGCGGCTGCACCACGCTTTCCACCCGTCGTCGTCTGCAGGTGAAGGTCTACCAGACCACCGCCGCCTACGACACGGCCATCTCCCGTTGGCTTGCCGCCCAGGCGAGCGACGTGGCGGACACCTCTGCCAAGCTCGAAATCTCGCTGGAGAAGGTCGATGACCTGCGCTATGGCGAGAACCCACAGCAGAAGGCCACGGTCTATCGCTTTGCCGAGGGCTGCGAGAACACTGCGAGCTCTCAGTTTCCGCTCGTGGGCTCCGAGCAGATCCAGGGCAAGCCGCTCAGCTACAACAACTATCTGGACGCCGATGCCGCCTGGAACCTGGTCCGCGAGTTCGACGAGCCGGCCTGCGTGATCCTCAAGCATCAGAACCCCTGCGGCTCTGCCGTTGCCGAGGACATCACTTCCGCCTACGACCGCGCCTTCGCCTGCGACCCCAAGAGCGCCTTCGGTGGCATCATCGCCTGCAACCGCGAGGTTCCCTATGAACTGGTTGAGCACTTCGCCGACCAGAACAAGCAGTTCGTCGAGGTCATCATCGCCCCGGGCTACACCGATGATGCGCTCGAGCGCATGGCCAAGCGCCCCAACTTGCGCGTGCTGGCGACCGGCGGCGTGGACCACGGCGCCCAGGTGGAGCTGCGCTCCATCGACGGCGGCATGCTGGTCCAGGAGGTCGACCACGTGACCGAGGACCCCGCGACCTTTACGTTCCCTACCGACCGCAAGCCCACCGACGCCGAGATGGCCGAGCTCGAGTTTGCCTGGAAGGTCTGCAAGGGAGTTAAGTCCAACGCCATCCTGGTCTCCAAGGGCAAGGCCGGCATTGGCATGGGCCCGGGTCAGCCCAACCGCGTGGATTCCGCGCTGCTGGCCTGCGAGCGTGCCGAGGACTTCTGCGAGCGCGAGGGCGTTGAGAAGGGCGGCTTTGCCTGTGCAAGCGACGCGTTCTTCCCGTTCCGCGACAACGTTGACGTGCTTGCCGCACACGGCGTGACCTGCATCATTCAGCCTGGTGGCTCCAAGCGCGATGACGAGAGCATCCAGGCCTGCAACGAGCATGGCATCGCAATGGTCTTTACCGGCGCTAGGCATTTCCGCCACTAAGTTCCGCCCTGGGACAAAATAATCTCTGCAAAAGACGGCTGCTCCGTTTGGAGGGCCGTCTTTTTGGTATAAGAGGACGGAATAACTAACACGAAAGGTACAACCATGCCCCAGATTGATGATGCCGAGCTATTTGGCAATGCCGAGGATCAGCGTGCGTACGAGGACTTTTGCGCCAATCAGGAGGCGGTCGAGAAGTTTACGCTCGACAAACCTGCGCTCATCTGTCGCTGGCGCATGTCAAACAAAAAGGTACCCATGCTCAACCGTCACATCCGCGCGCTGTCCGAGCGCCTGGTGCAGGGCGAGCCGCTTACCCATAACATGCTCAGTTGGGCCAAGCAGCACGTTGAGTGGTCGCTTGCCGAGGGCGACTATACCGCCCACGACGGCGTACTCATGCTGGTGATCGACGTCAACGGTAACGCTGCCATGACGGTGGGGGAGTACGAGCCGCTGGTCGACACGTCGGCCAAGGCGCTGCGCGCCCGCTCTGCCGAGGCCCGCTCCGAGGCCGACGAGACCGGCGTGGCACCGGAGCTGCTCGCTGCCGTCAACAACGGCGAGCTGGCGTTTGTGGCACCGGCGGACGAGTGCCTGTGCGGCACGGCGACGCTCATCGAGCAGCTGGCCCAGACCAAAGACATGCCGGTCACGCGCGTGGATATTCCCGCGCAGCTCAAGGGCGCGCTGTTCCTGGTGAGCGACGAGCACGGCGTGGTTCCCGCTGCCGACGCCGACGCCGCCGAGACGGATGCCGCCACGGTCGCCTTCTTCGCCGACGGCTACGAAAAGCTCCGCGCCCGCCGCTAAATGATTATTCTGGGACGGGGATTAAAACATCATTTTGGTTCCCGTCCCCCACGTGAGCGTGAGGCAAGTCAAGCGCCACCGCTCGCGAACAGTTCTGTCACCTTGGCACCGCGCGCGGCGCACGTCTGCAGTTTCGCGGCCATAATGGCTGCGAGACAACCAAGAGGGGAGTGGAATCCATGGCGTTGATTTATATCGTTGAGGACGACGAACCCATCCGTCGCGAGCTTGCCGACATCCTTGCCCGTGCCGGTTTTGAGGTCGAGGCCTGCGAATCGTTTGAGCATGTCTCGCGCGATATTCTCGCCGCCGCGCCCGACCTGGTGCTGCTCGATCTCACGCTCCCTGTCAAAGACGGCCAGCACATCTGCCATGAGGTCCGTCGCGAATCCGAGGTCCCCATCATCGTTCTCACGTCGCGCACGACCGAGATCGACGAGGTCATGGCCATGACGCTCGGCGCGGACGACTTTGTTCCCAAGCCCTACAGCGCGCGCGTGCTTGTGGCGCGCATCAACGCACTGCTGCGTCGCACCGCGGCGGCAGGCGAGCGCAGTACACTTGTCCACAAGGGGCTGGAGCTCGACCTCGCCCGCTCAATGGTCACCAACACGCAAACCGGCACTAGCACCGAGCTCACCAAAAACGAGCTGCGCATCCTCTCGCTGCTCCTGAGCCGCGCGGGCAAAATCGTCTCGCGCTCGGCCATCATGCAGGACCTGTGGGATTCCGATGCCTTCGTGGACGACAACACGCTTACCGTCAACATCAACCGCCTGCGCACCACGCTCGAAAAAATCGGCATCAAGGGGTATCTGACCACGCACCGCGGCCAGGGCTATTCGGTCTAGGGGCCGGCCATGTCGTTTGCCAAGTTCTTTAAAGACGCGCTGCTTCCTGTTGCCGTGTGGACGTGCGGCGTGCTGCTGAGCTGCTTTGTGCTGACGGTCGCCGGGGCGCCCGTCTCCATCGTGATTGTGGCGGTCGGCGTGTCCTTTATCTTTGGCATGCTCGGCATCGTGATCGAGTATGCGCGTCGACGCCGTTTTCTGCATCAGCTGGAGCGCGCCGCCGATGAGCTGGAAAGCCCCGCATGGGTGCAGGAGATGGTGCAGTGCCCGACGTATGCCGAGGGCGAGCTCGAGTACGAGGTCTTGCGTCGCGTGGGTAAGGCGGCTTGCGATGAGGTGGCGGAAGGTCGGCGCCAGACCGATGACTATCGCGACTATATCGAGAGCTGGGTCCACGAGGCCAAGCTGCCCCTGGCGGCAGCCCATCTGATCCTAGAAAACCTGGACGGCAGCGAAGACGATCTTTCGCGTGTGGATGACCTGGGTCGCGAGCTGGCCCGCGTGGAGCGCTATATCGACCAGGCGCTCTACTATGCGCGCTCGGAAGTGGTGGAGCGCGACTATCTGATTCGCCGCTGGAGCCTTAAAGCCCTGGTGACGGGTGCGATTAAGGCCAATGCGCGCGAGCTTATCGCGGCGCATGTGGCGCCGGTGTGCGAGGATCTCGATTTTGAGGTGTTTACCGACGAGAAGTGGCTCGAGTTTATTCTGGGCCAACTCATCCAGAACAGCATTAAATACGCGCGCGAGGACGGTGCGAAGATTACGTTTTCGGGCGCGTTGCTGGACGAGGGTTTGGCGAGCGAGCGCATTGAGCTCACCGTTGCCGACAACGGTTGCGGCGTGAGCGCGGCAGACCTACCCCGCGTGTTCGAGAAGGGCTTTACCGGCGACAACGGCCGCACGACCAAGCGTGCAACGGGCATCGGCCTCTACCTGGTGGCGCGCCTATGCTCCAAAATGGGCATCGACGTCACCGCAGCATCGGAGCCGGGCGAAGGCTTCGTCATAACTTTCGCCTTCTCGACGAACAAGTTCCAATATTTCGAATAACGAACGCAACGCATCCCACCCAAACAAAACGTGCCGCCCCAACCGGGGCGGCACGCCATCTTTTTTATCAGCCAACTCGCTGAAGTACGGTGACGAAGGCGCAAGGCCGGGAGGGGTTATCTAAGCCGACATCCCGCAGCCGCGAAGCGGCGAGGACGTCGGCGTGATAACCCCGCAGGCCTTGCGCCGACGGGAAGGAACCTACTTCACGACCAAGATGTCGCAGTCCGTGTTACGCAGCAGGAACGTCGAAATCGAGCCCAGCAGCGCGTACTTGATCGAGGACAGGCCGCGGGCGCCGCAGAGCACCAGGTCGGGCTTGACCACGTCGAGCATCTCGTCCTTGAGCGTCTCGCGAATACGACCGGCGCGAATCATGACTTCGACCTCGGGGATATCGGGATTGGCCTTGGCCTCCTCGAGCTGCTTGGCAATGGAGTTGTTAAAGGCCTCCTCTAGGCCGTTGACCAGGTCGACCGGGTAGGAGCCAGCGCTCTCGAGCGCCGTGGAGTCAATCACGTGACCAATAATCAGCTTGGCCCCGTTGTTTGCGGCGACCTTGATGGCGCGTGCGAGCACAAAATCCTGCTGCTCAGTACCGTCGAGCGAAACAAATACCTTGGTGTAGCCCTCGTTCATGGTTTCCTCCTTGGTCTATCGCACGGGCGCGGGGCTCGTGCGTCGGGCGGGCGCGGGTGCGTTGGCCGCCGGACACTTTACCTTGTTGCAGTTATACCCAAGGATTTCGGTTTGACCGCTCGCAATTCTGTGAACGGGCGAGTTTTTTGGTAAGGGTAGGCGCGGTCGCGCCGCTAACGGTTGATAATGGGACATCGCCCGCATCGTCCGCAGAACAATATCGGCGGGTGACTAACGAGGGGGTCCCTTTGGATATCATCGAGCTTCTAAAATCTGCCTTCATGGGCCTGGTCGAGGGCATTACCGAATGGCTGCCCGTTTCGTCGACCGGTCACATGATCTTGGTGGACGAGTTCGTCAAGATGAACGTGAGCGAGACGTTCTGGAATATGTTCCTGGTCGTGATTCAGCTCGGCGCTATTTTGGCCGTCTGCGTGCTGTTCTTCCATGAACTCAATCCGTTCTCGCCGAGCAAAGGCAAGGAAGGCCGTCGTGACACGTGGGTGCTGTGGGGCAAGATTGTGCTCGGCTGTATTCCCGCCGCGGCAATCGGCCTGCCGCTCAACGACTGGATGGAGGAGCATTTCTACAACGCTCCCGTCGTGGCGCTGGCGCTCATCGTCTACGGCGTGCTGTTTATCGTGATTGAGAACTGGCGCGCCAGCAAGCGCGAGGAAATGGCCGTTGCCGGTTCGTTTGGTTCGCGTGCCGTGGTGGCTGGCGGGCGTCCCGCTGGCGCACACTTTGCGGCGCCCGCGGCGGCCGTTGGCGAGGATGAGGGCGATAACCTGGACTTTGGCTCCATCGCTACGCTCGAGGACCTGAGCTGGAAGACGGCACTGGGCATCGGTTGCTTCCAGGTGCTTTCGCTGGTGCCGGGTACGTCGCGCTCCGGTTCCACCATCATCGGCGGCCTGTTGCTGGGCTGCACACGCTCGGTGGCGTCCAAGTTCACGTTCTTCTTGGCCATCCCCGTTATGTTTGGCGCGAGTGCGCTCAAGCTGGTCAAGTACTTCATTAAGGGCGGCACCTTCGGCGCCAACGAGATCGCCATCTTGGGCGTGGGCTGTGTCGTCGCCTTTGTGGTCTCGCTCATTGCCATTAAGTGGCTCATGGGCTTTGTCCGTCGTCACGACTTTAAGTGCTTCGGCGTCTACCGCATCATCCTGGGCATCGTGGTGCTCGCATACTTCTTCGTAGCGGTGCCGATGCTCGGCCTGTAGTCCAGTCGCCGCTGCGCGGCGGCCGGAGCGACAACTTGTCATTCAAAGAGGGCGACATGACCAAAAGGTCTATGCCGCCCTCTTTTTGGTGCATTGGGGTCAGGTTACTTTTGAACTGCGTCCCGAATCTTGGCCTTCTTTATTAGAAGCGAACACTAGGACGCTTTCAATAGCCGTTTCCGAAACTCCACCGGGGTGAGGCCGCCGAGCGCCACCTGGCGACGCCTCGTGTTCCAATGCACGACGTAGGCGTCGAGGTCCCTCTTGAAGGACTCGAAGTCGGCCCACTCGACGCCCCTGAAGAACTCGTCCTTGAGATGCCCGAACACCTGCTCCGTCGCCCCGTTGTCCAGGCAGTTGCCCTTTCTCGACATGCTCTGCCTGGCGCCGTGCCTCCTGAGCTCGCCGGTCCACCTAGGGTGCTGGTACTGCCAGCCCATGTCGCTGTGGACGATCGGCGAGGCCCCGGCCGGCATCCTCGCGAACAGGCGCCTGAGCACCTCCTCCTGCTGGGCCATGTCCGGGCTCGTCGACACCGACCAGGAGACGATCTCCTTCGTGCAGAAGTCGTAGACCGGGGCGAAGTACGCCTTGCCCCAGGGCTGCCTGAATTCCGTGACGTCGGTCCCGAGCTTCTCCCACGGGGCGCCCGCGCGAAAGTCACGCGCTATCAGGTTGTCGAACCTCTCGCCGACCGGGCCGCGGTAGGAGTTGTAGCGATGGTAGTCGGTCTCCCGGCGGATGCCGCAGCGGATGCCGAGCTCCCGCATCATCTTGAGGACCGTCTTGTCCGCTATCCTCGCGCCCAGCTCGGCCCTCAGGCACATCGCTATCTGGCGGTGGCCGCACCCGTTCGCCGTCCTCGAGAAGATCTCGCGCACGGCCTCCCGGAGCCCTGGCCGGGTCGCTCTCGGCGGGTGCGCCACGGCATAGTGGTAGCTCGACGGCGCGAGCCGCGCGGCCGCGAGCAGGTCGCATAGGCGGTGGTGCCCTGAAAGGGAGGCTACGACCTGGGCCTTCTCCCAGTTCGAGAGCTCTTCTCCGCTTTCAGGGCTATCGATTTTTTTAGATACGCCACCTGGGCCTCGAGTTTGCGCACGCGCTCCTCGAGCTCCCGCTCGCGCGTCCGCCCCCCGGGGCCCTCCGGCCTGCCGCGGCGTCCCGGCTCGAGCGCCTCCGGCCCGCCCTCGCGGTACAGCCTGCACCAGCGGTCGAGCGATGTGGCGGCGGCGATGCCGAAGCGGGCCATCGCCTCCGACCGCGGCATCCCCTCGTCCACGACGGCCCTCGCGACGGCGAGCTTGGTCTCCATGTCGTAGGTCCTGCGGCTCTCACCCATCCCGATCAGCCCCTTCCTCCCGGTTGCCCGGTACGCGTAGAGCCATTTTCTCACCGCCGGGGCGGGAACGTCGAGCTTCTTGGCCGCGAGTTCGAAGCCGAGGCCGGCCTCGAACAGGTCGGCGGCGCGTGCCCTCATCTCGCGACCGTATCTTGCCTTCTTCCTGCGGGGCATTTCCGATGCCTCCCTTTTCTCGAACCTTAATTTCAAAGTCCAAGAAATGGGATGCAGTTCATTTGCACCAACTTGGTGCAGATAAACCTGACCCCTTTGCACCAATTATTCGGCCACGGTGTGCTTGGGCTTGCGGTTGAAGACGAGCTTGTCTACTACGGCCTGCAGCGACATGCGACGGACGGTGTCGTAGGCTTCCTGTGTGCTGTAGGCGCAATGGGGCGTGACGATGCAGCGCGGGTGCGCGATTAGGGCCTGGTTGGGTGCGGTTTCGTCGGCGAGCACGTCAAGTGCGGCGCCGCAGATGCCGCGCGTGCCACCGCTGGCAATGCCCTCGTCCAGTGCGGCGACCAAGGCGTCCTCATCCACGATGGGCCCGCGGGCCGTGTTAATCAAAAACGCCGAGGGTTTCATAAGCGCAAGTTCGCGCTTGCCGATCAGTTTCTCGGTCTCCGGAATCAGCGGGCAATGCAGGCTGACGATATCGGAGGCGCCGAGCAGCTCGTCGAGCGTCTGCACTTTAGCACAGCCTGCCGCAGCGAGCTCTTCTGCCGTCTTAGTCGGCGCCCACACCAGCACCTTCATGCCGAGCGCCTGCGCGATGGGCGCGACGGCACACGCAATGCTGCCAAAAAAGACCAGTCCCAACGTACGGCCTTGCGTGCGGTGCATGGTGTATCCACCCAGCGGATTCCAGACGCCAT
Organism: uncultured Ruminococcus sp.; assembly: GCA_963604655.1. Lineage (GTDB taxonomy): Bacteria > Actinomycetota > Coriobacteriia > Coriobacteriales > Coriobacteriaceae > Collinsella. The sequence continues at coordinate 63,575 of CAVCRP010000004.1, read as the reverse complement.
TACGCACGTCGCGGTTGAGCAACGTGACCTGTCGCATCAGGTCGAGCATCAGGGCAACGGTGTGCTGAGCGACATCGTCCGAGCAGTACCCGGGACAGTTGGTGACGGTGATGCCATGGGAGGCAAGGCGGTCGACGGCAACGTGGTTCAGGCCAATGGACATATTCGAGACAATGCGCATCCCCGTAGCGGCCATGGCGTCGGCACATGCATCATCGACGGGGCCGAACTCGCCGACAAAGCCCTCGCAGCCTGCTAGCTGCTCGGCAGTGGGACAGACATTGGGCTCGTGCGCGCAGCCCACCAGCTCAATCTGATCGCCACCTTCGATTGTGTTGAGCGCCGCCTGGCCCGCCTCGGTCGAACCATCGACCATGTAATAGAGCACCCTATGCTTCACAACAGCCCTCCTGCCATGTGGGGATGGGGTAGAAGTGGTAGATATTCTATCCCCTCGAGCCAATTGAAGTTGCGGTGGAATAGTTCCTGTTTGAGGGCCAGAAGGCTGGTTTCAGGAACTATTTCACCGCAACTTATTTGGTGATGCTTGGGTGGTGGCGGCGCGCGGAGTCGTGGTGTGATTTGCGTCGGTGTCCGCGCGGCTCGGTATACTGGTACGGCTCAAACTATGGCGCCGCCCGCAGGCGCGCCGTCCGTCAGATGAGGAGTCGCCCATGACCCAGCCCTTGCCCTGGGAAAAGAACACCGCCGCGCCCGTCCCGCCCGCGCCGGAGCCCGTGCCGCTCGATGCGTACACCGCCCCCGCCGCGCCGGAACCCGAGCTCGTTCCGCTCGACATCTACGACGCCCCGGCTCCCGCGCCCAAACTCGCCAAGCCGCTTGTCGATATCGATAGCCTCAATCCCGCCCAGCGCGAGGCGGTCCTGACCACCGAGGGCCCGTTGCTGGTCCTTGCCGGCGCCGGCTCGGGCAAGACCCGCGTCCTGACCTTCCGCATCGCCCACATGCTCGGTGATCTGGGTGTTAAGCCCTGGCAGGTCCTGGCCATCACGTTTACCAACAAGGCGGCTGCCGAGATGCGCGAGCGTCTGGCCGCACTCATTCCCAACGGCACCCGCGGCATGTGGGTGTGCACCTTCCACGCCATGTGCGTGCGCATGCTGCGCGAGGACGCCGACCTGCTGGGCTACACCGGCCAGTTCACCATCTACGATGACGACGACTCCAAGCGCATGGTGCGCGACATTATGCAGGCGCTCGGCATCGAGCAAAAGCAGTTCCCCATCAATATGATTCGCAGCAAGATCAGCTCGGCCAAAAACGCCATGATCGGGCCCGAGGACATGCTCAAATCCGCCGACAGCCCCAACGACAAAAAAGCCGCGCAGGTCTACCTGGAGCTGGAGCGCCGCCTGCGCGCCGCCAATGCCATGGACTTCGACGACCTGCTCGTGCGCACGCTCGAACTGCTGCGTACCCGCCCCGAGGTGCTCGACAAGTACCAGGAGCGCTTCCGCTACATTAGCGTCGACGAGTATCAGGACACCAACCACGTCCAGTACGAGATCGCCAACCTGCTGGCCGCCAAGTACCAAAACCTCATGGTCGTGGGCGACGACGACCAGTCCATTTACAGCTGGCGCGGTGCCGACATCACCAACATCCTGGACTTCGAGAAGGACTTTAAAAACTGCAAGACCGTCAAGCTGGAGCAGAACTACCGCTCCACGGGTCACATCCTGAGCGCCGCCAACGCCGTGGTGCGCCATAACTCGCAGCGCAAGGACAAGCGCCTGTTTACGGCTGAGGGCGACGGCGAGAAGATCCAGGCCTTCCAGGCGAGCGACGAGCGTGACGAGGGCCGCTGGATTGCCGGCGAAATCGAAAAGCTGCACGCCAAGGGCACGAGCTACGACGACATCGCCGTGTTCTACCGCACCAACGCTCAGTCGCGTATCCTCGAAGATATGTTCCTGCGCGCAGGTGTGCCCTACAAGATTGTGGGCGGCACACGATTCTTCGACCGTGCCGAGATCCGCGATGTCATGGCCTACCTCAAGATGATCGTGAACCCGGCAGACGAAATGAGCGTCAAGCGCGTCATCAACACGCCGCGCCGCGGCATCGGCTCCACCTCGATCCAAAAGATCGAGCAGCTGGCGCGCGATAACCGCTGTTCGTTCTTCCAGGCCTGCGAGATCGCGACGGCCGAGACCGGCATGTTTAGCGCCAAGGTGCGCAACGGCCTGTCGAGCTTTGTAGCGCTGGTTCGCGAGGGTCGTCGTATGGACGGCGAGCTCAAGGACGTCGTCGAGATGATCGTCGACAAGACGGGCCTGCTGCAGGCGTTCCGCGCCGAGGGCACGATGGAGTCCGAGAGCCGCGCCGAGAACATCCAGGAATTCCTGGGCGTTGCCGCCGAATTTGAGGAGACGCACGAGGATATCGAGGGTACGCTCGAGAGCTTGGAAGAGCTGCGTGCGGCTGGCGTTGCCGATGTGCCTGCCGGCGCTGAGCCTGTCGTGGTGAGCGCACCCGCACCGGAGCTAGGCCCGTCTGCGTCCGCGTCCTCGTTTGAGGCGCTGGTCGGCGCTCGCGACGCCGCTGGCTCCAATCCGCTCGATAGTCTGGCGGCTCCGGCACTCTCGCCGCAGGACGCTCTGGCCGCCGCCATCGCGGGCAACGCATACGCCGCGCCGACGGAGCTGCCGGCCGGTGCCGTGCATGCTGACGAGATTGAGCGCACCTACGGTCCGCTCACCTGCAAGGCGCTGCCTGCCCTCATGGAATGGCTGGCCCTGCGTTCCGACCTGGATTCTCTTGCCGGCGAGACGCATGCCATTACCATGATGACCATCCACTCCGCCAAGGGTCTGGAGTTTCCGGCGGTCTTCGTGGCCGGCATGGAAGAGGGTATCTTCCCGCACGTACACGATTTTGGCGGCAGCGATGATCCGGGCAAGCTCGAGGAGGAGCGTCGCTTGGCCTACGTCGCCATCACGCGCGCCCGCAAGCGCCTGTTCCTAACATATGCCGCAACGCGTCGCACCTACGGTTCGACCTCGGCCAACCCGCGCTCGCGCTTCCTCAACGAGATTCCGTTTGAGGACATCGAGTTTAGCGGTATCGGCTCTGCCGGTTTTGAGGGCACAGGCTGGGAGAAGCGCGGCGACCGTCACGGCACCTTTGGCTCGGGCATGGGCTCGGACATGTATGGTGGCAAGGTGTTTGGCTCGCGCACGCGCTCGACCGGCGGTTCCGGTTCGCGTGGCGGATCGAGCTTCGACGATTTCTTTGGCGGCAGCAGCTACGGAACCGAGCGCCATCGTGGCGTTTCGCCCGATGCCGGCCGCGTTGCCTCGACCTTTGGCTCGGGTGCACCGCGTGCCAAAACGCCGTCGTCCAAGGTTTCGCCGACGGTGGAGCGCAAGGTCGACCGCGCGAGCGCATCGCAGGACTTTGCCGCGGGCGATACCGTGAGCCACAAGACCTTTGGCACGGGCACCGTGATCTCAGTCGTCGAAGACATGATCGAGGTCCAATTCGAGAAGACCGGCCAGACCAAAAAGCTCATGAAGGGCTTTGCGCCGATCGTCAAGCTGAGTTCCTAACTGCGAGGTTGACCGGGCGCGCCGGGGGCTTTGGTCGCCTGCTCGGACAGTCCTGCTCGCACGGAGAGCACATTAAGTGCTCTCCGGCTCGTGCGGAACTCGCGATCGACCAAAGCCCCCGTCGCGCCCTCTTCCTTGTGGCGTTACGGCTTGCAGTTCGTGAGCATCGCCCTGCTCGATCGCTTTTTTGTCTGGAAAACCGGGTGGGCTGATATATAGATATGAGTAGGGGCTCCCCCGTTGAAGAACGGGGGAGCCCCTTGTTGCGTTTTGAATGGTTCGCTGGGCTTTGGTGATTGATGGCTTTATACAATTCAGTATAATTTCAGATATACACTAAAATGTAACTGAAATGAAAACGGTGATAAGGTATGTTGCTAAGCTGTCTTCCCAAAAGGCTCTTCTCTTTGGAGCTTGCCATCGACTTAGAGCCAGTAGAGGTACAGATTCCTCGCATGTATCTTGAGCGGTTTTCGCTTCGCTTGGCACAGCTTGGCGCGTCTGAGCAAGGGCGTTTTATTGTTGCTGAACCAAAAGAACCACCCAGTGTGATTTCGGCTCGAAATCTTGTCAATGCGGTGCGCAAGGTCGATACGCGTCCGGTGGCAATTTGCTGGGACGCTATGGATATAGGCTTTATGCGCGCGCTATCTTCGGAGGGAATCGCGTATATCCGAGATGAGCGGAATGCGTTTCTGCCGTTTATCGGAGCCGTTATTTCCGATGAGGCGCTGAGCGTTTCTCCCGCTGCTCCGCTTTCGCCCCAATCTCAACGTATCGTCCTAAATCTCGTTGCCGGACGATGGGTTGGCTGCTCCGCCGGCGACTTGGCACGTCTGTGTGGCAAAAGTGCGGCAAGCGTCAGTGGCTATCTTTCGGAAATCGCCGCCATTGCTCCTGGGCTAATCGTGCGGGATGGTAAAAAACGCATGTTGTCCGATGCTGATTTGTCGACCGAGGCTCTGTTAAATGGGTTTGAGGACTATCTTCGTACGCCCGTTGTTGAGCATATACGGCTCAAGAGGGCAATCGACAGAGCAGAATTGCGTGCCGTCGATGCGCTGCTATCCGGCGTGTCTGCTCTTAGTTATATGTCCGACCTTGCTCATGATGACTCCGCTCCAACTATTGCTCTCGAAAAGTATCAGGTAGATGCCTTAAAAGAGCATTTGAGCGACGGATGGCTGGAGGCCCAGTGGTATGAACCAGCAGCAATTGAGATTGAGGTCTGGTCGTATCCCGTTGATGAACCGTCCGATATCAGTTTTGACACAACGGGTTTGCAATGTGTCGACCCATATTCCTTATACGTTGCCTGCGCAAAAGCGGACTACAAAGATGATCGCCTGCTTGATGCGATCGAGCAGCTCAGGAGGACGATATGTCAAAAGTAAGGGGAATAGAGCGATTTGCCGAAGCCATGAGCGGCTGTAAAGGTGGTTACGTCCTTATTGGCGGGGGAGCCTGCAGCGTTCTGTTTGACAATGAAGGCGATCCATTTAGGGCTACCGAAGATTTGGATGTCGTCGTAATCGTTGATGGGGAAGGTGTTGAATTCGGCACTGCATTGTGGACATTTATCAAAGCTGCCGGATATGAGACTGGAAAGGTCGGCGATGGAAAGTGTACTTACTATCGGTTCTGTTTGCCCGAAGGGTCAAAGCAGGTCCTGGACTATCCCGGCCAAATTGAGCTATTTGCCCGACATCCTGATTATGTGCTCGAAGATGAAACGAGCGAAGTGGCACCTCTTTCCTTTGACGGGGCCGTATCAAGTCTCTCGGCAATTATTCTCGACGATGGCTACTACGAATTTATCCGTGACAACGCAACGAACGTAGGGGGCATTACGTTGCTTGATGCGCTCCATATCATTCCCCTCAAGATGCGTGCACACATTGATATCAACAGGAGCTACGAGGAAGGGCGTCGTTGCAATGACAAGGATCGACGAAAGCATCGTTCGGATGTTGCTCGACTTGCTGACTTGCTGCCGCCCTCAGCCCGTTTGAAGCTTTCGGAGCAAATGAGAGCTGATGCCGAGGATTTCTTTTCGGATTTTGCCTCTTATGTAAATCGGCAGACCAACCGTAAGGAAAGGGCGCGCCTTCAGGACACGTTATCGTTTCTCGAGAAGGTCTATTTGTAGACGCCTTGATTCGTTATGTATGAGTAGGGGCTCCCCCGTTGAAGAACGGGGGAGCCCCTTGTTGCGTTTTGGGTTGTTGTTGCTAGCCAGAGGCTCGCCGGGGTGGGGCGCGGGGTTTGGTCGATCGCGAGTTCCGCACGAGCCGGAGAGCACTTAATGAGCTCTCTGTGCGAGCAGGACTGCCCGAGCAGGCGATCAAACCCCGCGCCCCACCCCGGCGAGCGCTTGGGGACCGGTGGCTTACAGGTGCGAGATAATCAGCTCCATGGTGCCCTCGAGTTCAATCTTGTCCACGGTGGACGGAGCCAGCAGGTGGCTTCCCTTGTGGACGGGGTCGCCGCAGACGGTGCCTTCGCCGTCGATGATTGACAGGCACATGAAGGGCCAGCGCTGCTCGAGGGTCTTGCTGCCGTCGACGCGCACGCGGTCGACGGTGTAACAGGGGTTGGACTCGAGCTCGGTCACGCCGTCGACCTCGGGTGCGGTTACGGTGCCGTCGGTCGGAGCCTGAACATCAAAGTCGATGCAGTCCAGGCTCTGCTCAATGTGCAGCGGGCGCAGTTTGCCGTCGGTGCCCGGGCGGTCGTAGTCGTACAGGCGATACGTCACGTCGCTCGACTGCTGCGTCTCCAGAATCAGCGTGCCGGTCTTGATGGCGTGCACGGTGCCGGAGTCGATCTGGAAAAAGTCGCCTTTGTGAATCGGCAGCACATTGAGCATGTCGTCCCAACGGCCGTCCTCAATCATCTGCGCTGCCTCGGCGCGGTCATGCGCGCGCTGGCCGACGATGATCGTGGCGCCGGGCTCGCAATCCAGCACGTACCAGCACTCGGTCTTGCCCAGGCTGCCGTTCTCGTGCTCGGCGGCGTACTCGTCGTTGGGGTGGATCTGGATCGAAAGATCGTCCTTGGCATCCAGAATCTTAATGAGCAGCGGGAACTCCTTGCCCTCGCAGTTGCCAAAGAGCTCGCGGTGCTCGGCCCACAGCCACGACAGCGTGTGGCCGGCGTACGGACCCTCGGCAATCTGGCAGTCACCGTTGGGGTGTGCCGAGATGGCCCAGCACTCGCCGATGGGTCCCTCGGGGATGTCGTAGCCAAACACGGTCTCCAGCTGACGGCCGCCCCAAATCTTCTCGTGGAAGATCGGCGTGAGTTTAATCAAATCGGACATGTGCATACCCCCATCAGGTTGTGCAGGCGCCGTGCAAAATGGTTCAAAGCGAGCGCCCACGGGATTACAAACTTAAGCCAACGTCACGTTGTGCAGCTCAAAACGGTCGCCGACGTTGCGCGAAATCGAGTACTCAAACGCGGCACCGCTGTCCAAAAAGCCAATCTGGTTGAGCTCGAGCAGGGGAGAGCCGGGCTTGGTGTTCAGGCGCTCAGCCTCTTCCTCGGTTGCCGCCACGGCACGGATGGTGCGGTGGAAGCTCGAGATCTTAAGCCCGCATTGCTCGCGGATATAGCTGTAGACCGACGCGTACAGGTCTTTTTTCTTAAGACCTGGGATCAGCTCGAGCGGCATATAGGTGTACTCGATAACGATGGGCAGGCCGTCGACCTCGCGTACGCGTACGATGTGATAGGCAAAGTCGTCTTCGGCCATTCCCAGCTGGGTGGCAACCTCTGCCGGCGGATTGACGATCGAGAAGTCGTAGACCACCGAGGTCACCTTCTCACCGCGATGCTCGTAGGTAAAGCCCTGCGCGCGGTCGTTTCTGCCTTGGAAAAACGCTTTGCCGGGAAGCCCCGCGGCGTCCTTGACGTAGGTGCCCGATCCGCGGCGGCTGGTGACCAAGCCTTCCTCGGTAATCTGCTCAATCGCGCGCTTGACGGTGATCTTGGAAACGCCATACAGCTCACAGAACTCAACGACCGTGGGCAGCTTGTCACCCGGCTTAAGGGCGCCATCCTCGATGCTGCGACGGACATCTGCAGCTATTGCCTCATATTTGGGAATCATGGAACCCCCTTTCTAGCTTGATTGAGTATAAAAGAAAGTATATTCAACATCTAAGTATCTCTATTACATTTTTGAAAAGTTCGAGAAGGATATTATTAAAAGTCGCTATATTTATAAAACTAAAGCGCCCTAGCGTTCAGCGGGCAGGATTTCAGAGGGATGCATTTCCCCAGATAAAACCTGCCAAAACAAACCTGTCCCTTTTTGGCAGGTTTTTGCCTTGGGAGCGGTACCATACAGGCAATGTTTAAACGAGAAAGGCGGGCTCCCATGGAACCTAAGCAGTATTACATCGGCATCGACGTCGGCGGCACTTCGGTTAAGGAGGGCCTGTTCGACGAGGATGGTAACCTGCTGGCCAAGGCCAGCGTGCCCACGCCGCCTATCGTTGACGCCGCGGGCTTTGCCGCGGTGACCGAGGCTATCGACCAGGTGGTCGCCAAGGCCCAGATTCCGCGCGCCTTTGTGGCGGGTATTGGCCTGGCCGTTCCGTGCCCCATCCCGGCATCGGGCGATGCCAAGGTCAAGGCCAACATTGCCATTAACCTGCCCGAGCTAAGAGTCGCCATTCAGGAGCACTGCCCCGACGCGGTCGTTAAATACGAGAACGATGCCAACGCCGCTGCCATGGGCGAGGCCTGGCTCGGCTCTGCCAAGGGCGTACAGAACGTGGTGATGGTCACCATTGGTACCGGCGTGGGTGGCGGCGTTATCGTCAACGGCGACGTGGTGTCGGGCGTTGTGGGCGCCGGCGGCGAGATTGGCCACATGTGCCTGAACCCGGCTGAGGAGCGCACCTGCGGCTGTGGCGGCCATGGCCATCTGGAGCAGTATTCCAGCGCCACCGGCGTGGTGAGTAACTACCTTGCCGAGTGCAAGAAGGCGGGCGTCGAGCCCATCGAGCTCACCGGGCCTTCTGATTCCAAGGACGTGTTCCAGGCCTGCCGCGAGGGTGACAAGCTCGCGCTGGCAGCTGCCGATACCATGGCCGACTATCTCGGCCGCGCCCTGGCGCTTATTGCCAACGTGGTCGATCCCGAGATGTTCCTGATCGGCGGCGGTGCTTCCGCTTCGGCCGATGTCTACCTCGACAAGGTCCGCGAGCACTTTAAGCAGTACGCGCTCTCCGCCTCGCGCGAGACGCCCATTAAGGTCGCTTCGCTCGGCAACGACGCCGGCATCATCGGTGCCGCTTACGTAGCCCTGCGCGCCGCCGGCAAATAGCTGGTGCAAGGGGGCCAGGTTACTTTGCACCAACATGGTGCAAAAGGGACAGCCTTGGCCTCCATGCCTGCCCCAAAATATGCCGTAGCCCTTCCGTCTGCGAAGGCTCGGCATCGGCGTGCTACCATAGCTACGTCCAAGTACACATATCAAGTGGAGGATATCCATGGCAAACGTTCTTGTCTTTGGCCACCAGAACCCCGATAACGACGCCATTATGAGCGCCGTCGTCCTGTCCCAGCTGCTCAACCAGGTTGAGTATGCCGGCAACACCTACGAGGCCTGCGCCCTTGGTCAGCTTCCGGCCGAGTCCGCCAAGCTGCTCGCCGACGCCGGCATCGCCGAGCCCCGCGTGATCGAGTCCGTCGAGGCCGGTCAGCTCGTCGTCCTCACCGACCACAACGAGTCTGCCCAGTCCGTCGCCGGCCTTAAGGACGCCACGGTCTTTGGCGTTGTCGATCATCACCGCATCGGCGACTTCGAGACCGCCGGCCCGCTGCACTACATCTGCCTGCCCTGGGGCTCCAGCTGCACCATCGTCACCAAGCTCGCCGACGTGCTCGGCGTTGAGCTTTCCGACGTCCAGGCCAAGCTGCTGCTCTCGGCCATGATGACCGACACACTCATGCTCAAGAGCCCCACCACCACCGATGTCGACCGCGCCGTCGCCGCCAAGCTCGGCGAGCAGGTGGGCGTCGACCCGGTCAAGTTTGGCATGGAGGTCTTCCTCACCCGTCCGTCCGGCTCCTTCACCGCAGTCGAGATGGTCGGCAACGACATCAAGATGTTCGAGCCCGCTGGCAAGAAGCTGCTCATCGGCCAGTACGAGACCGTCGACAAGACCCGCGCACTCGGCATGATCGACGAGATCCGCGAGGCCATGCGCGCCTACGCCGCCGAGAAGGGTGCCGACGGTATTGTCCTGTGCATCACCGACATCATGGAGGAGGGCTCGCAGGTCCTGCTCGAGGGCGAGACCGAGGCCGCTCAGAAGGGCCTGGGCATTGCCGATGAGCACGACGGCGTCTGGATGCCGGGCGTCCTCTCCCGTAAGAAGCAGGTCGCTGCCCCCATCATGGCTGCCTGCTAGGTTTAGTTGACCGAACGCCACGACCGGATCGCGGACGCCCCGCGCTCCGGTCGTTTTTTTGTGCACGGCGCCGCGTCGTCTCCCGGACAGGCGCGCCCGTGCCGTTGAGCAAATAATGTTCAACCTGTGGTTCCGCTTTTCGGCCACGCCTGCGTGCTTGTCGTGCAGGGTAGGCTAGATGCAAGCGTAATACGATAGAGCGCGGCGCCGCCACTTGGGCGGGCCGTGCTTTTTTAAGACGGGAACTTTCCCGTGAAAGGAGCCGCCCATGGCAGCAACTGAGCAGCTGTTCAACGTTCGTGAGCGCAAGCGCTTTGAACGTCACGACATTTGGGAGCGCATTGCCGAGAACGGCACGATTTCTGCCGCCGTCATGGTGATCGCCGCCATCGCCGCCGTCATCTGCGCCAATACCGATGCCTACGAGGCCATCCATCACTTTTTGGAGACCCCGCTGTATGTGGGTCTGGGCAACCTTACGGCTGGTCTCACCGTTGAGCTTTTCGTCAACGACTTCCTCATGGCGATTTTCTTTTTGTTGGTGGGCATTGAGCTTAAGTACGAGATGACGGTCGGCGAGCTCAAGAATCCGCGTCAGGCCATGCTTCCCATGTTGGCGGCGGTGGGCGGCGTCGTCGTTCCCGCCTGCATCTACCTGATCTTTAACCATGCCGGCGCCCGCAACGGTTGGGCCATCCCCATGGCAACCGATATTGCCTTTGCGCTGGGCGTGCTGTCGCTTTTGGGCAACCGCGTTCCCAACGGCGTGCGCGTGTTCTTCTCGACGCTCGCTATCGCCGACGACCTGATCTCCATCGCCGCCATCGCCATCTTCTACGGTCAGAGCCCCAATCCGTTTTGGTTGGGCGCCGCCGCACTTGTGACCTGTGCGCTCGTGTGGCTCAACAAGACGCAGCATTACCGCCTTGCCCCGTATTCGGTACTGGGTCTGCTGCTGTGGTTCTGCATGTTCAAGAGCGGCGTACATGCCACGCTTGCTGGCGTCATCCTGGCCTTCACCATTCCGGCCAAGTGCGGCGTCAAGCTCGATAGTCTCACCGATTGGCTGGGCGAGTGCCTGCCGCTGCTCGATGACCGCTACGACGACGAGGCACACATCCTGGGCCAGCATGACTTTACCGTCTCGACTACCAAGGTCGAGCGCGTCATGCACCGCGTGACCCCGCCGCTTATCCGCATGGAGCGTCTGATCTCCACGCCGGTCAACTTTGTGATCCTGCCGATCTTTGCGTTCGTAAACGCTCAGGTTCGCTTAGTGGGCGTGGACATGAGCACGCTGCTTACCGATCCGGTGACGCTCGGCGTGTACTTTGGCATGCTGCTGGGCAAGCCGATCGGCATCTTTGGTATGACGTTTGCCCTGGTTAAGCTTAAGGCCTGCGAGCTGCCGCACAATGTCAACTGGCACATGATTGCCGGCGTGGGCATTCTGGGCGGTATCGGCTTTACCATGTCGATTCTCATCAGCGGCCTTGCCTTCCCGACGGCCCAGTTTGAGGTTCTTGCAGCCAAGGCCGCTATTCTCGCCGGTTCGGTCACCGCAGCCGTGCTCGGCATGATCTACATGAGCGTGGTCTGCAAGCATCCCTCGCCCAAAGACGAGTAAGAGCGCGAAAACCGGCTCCAGAACCGATTCAGGCGCGTCCAAAATGCGGATTCTGGCGGTGCTTGCCGCCTGCCAGACACGCCAGTGGTCAAAAAACGCCGTTTGTGAGTACTGTCACAAACGGCGTATCATTTTAGGTGCGGAAAATAATGAACAAAGTTATAAGAACTGTACGTTAATGAGTGACCATCGACTTCCAATTTGGCGCTAGCTGACGGTGATTAGGAAGTTTCAAGTCGAGTTTTGCCGATTTCGACCAAAAATCGCTGCTACTAAAAAGGTAACAGTACTCATATTTGCCCTTTTTTGGCCACAAGCCCTAAAACAAGCCTCGCCAAGGTCGGGAAGCGGGCCAAATTGCCGGCCTCGAGGCTTATTCCACCGTTCCGTAGACGGCGCCCCAGCCGTGGGCGGCCAAGGCGGAGTTGAGCTGGTCGCAAAGTGACTGGCGGTCGTAGTAGCCGGGCGGCAAAAGATTCACGATCTCCATGAGGTCGGGCGCCAGGTCCAAGATTTCGGCCTGTACGATCAGATCCAGGCGGTCGATGGCGTGGCGGTCGTAAAACAGTCCGTCGACCAGGCGCTGCAAGTCGCCGAATTCCTCGGCCTGAAACGATCCGTACTCCATAGTGCCTCCTTGGGCGCCCCACGCCGGCATGCGCGGCGATTCGTAATTGATTGCGATGAACTTAATCTATCACGGCTTCATAACGTTGCGACGATGGCGGTCTATACTTAGACGAACTGCAACGTACCGCTTCGCGAAAGGTCGCACCCCATGCAGACGATCTACCAGAAGATGGAAACCACCGAACTCGATGCCGCCATCGAGGCGCTTAAAGCCGAGGTTGCCGAGGTCAAGGCCAAGGGCCTGGCGCTCGACATGGCGCGCGGCAAGCCGTCGCCCTCCCAGGTGAACATTTCTCGCCCCATGCTCGATATCCTCAATGCCGATGCCGATCTGCACGACGGCAATGTCGACTGCTCCAACTACGGTTGCTTCGAGGGCATTCCCTCGGCACGCAAGCTGGCGGGGGAGTTCCTGGGCTGCCCCGCCGAGCAGACGCTCGTGCTGGGTTCGTCGAGCCTTTTGATCGAGCACGATATCGCCGGCATGTTCTGGCGTTGCGGTTCGTGCGGCAGCGAGCCCTGGGATGCCTACGAGGCCGCTCACGACGGCAAGAAGGTCAAGTTCCTGTGCCCCGTTCCCGGCTACGACCGCCACTTTGGTATCACCGCCGACCTGGGCATCGAGAATGTCCCCGTTGCCATGACCGACAACGGCCCCGACATGGACGAGATCGAGCGCCTCGTCGCCGACGACGATTCCATCAAGGGCATCTGGTGCGTGCCCAAGTACTCCAACCCCACGGGCATCACCTTCAACGACGAGACGGTGCGCCGCCTGGCGACCATGCCGTGCGCTGCGCCCGATTTCCGCATCTTCTGGGACAACGCCTACTGCGTGCACGACCTGTACGACGAGACCGACGAGCTCGCCAACATCTTCGATCTCGCCCGCGCGGCGGGCACCGAGGACCGCGTGGTGGCCTTCGCCTCGACGTCCAAGATCACCTTCCCGGGTGCCGGCATCGGCTTTATCGGCGCAAGCCCCGCAGTCATCGCCGAGTTCTCCAAGCGCCTAAAGGCCGGTCTGATCAGCGCCGACAAGCTCAACCAGCTGCGTCACGTGCGCTTCCTTCCCACCATCGAGGCGGTCAAGGAGCACATGAAAAAGCATGCCGAGTTCCTGCGCCCCCGCTTTGAGGCCGTCGAGCGCAAGCTTACCGAGGGCTTGGGCGACACGGGTTGTGCCACCTGGACGCACCCCCGCGGCGGCTACTTTGTGAGCTTCGATGGTCCCGAGGGCTCGGCCCAAAAGGTCGCCGCGCTCTGTGCCGACTTGGGCGTTAAGCTTACGCCAGCCGGTGCTACCTGGCCCTATGGCAAGGACCCGCGCGACACCAACATCCGCATCGCACCGAGCTATCCCACGGTCGAGGACCTGGAAGCCGCGCTCGACGTGTTGGTGCTCGCCGTTAAGCTGGTCGCCGCCGAGCTGGCACGCGCCGAGCGCGGCTAACGCGCCGACCCTGCACTGTCCGCACTTTCAATACACAAAGGAGCGTATACATGGATTTGGGTATTTCTACCAACCCCACGCCGGAGCTCTATACCATTAAGGTGACCGGCGAGATCGATATCTCTAACGCCGATAGCCTGCGCAACGCCATCGACCTGGCGCTCGAGCAGCCCACCGAGGCCGTTGAGCTCGATTTTGCCCAGGTGAGCTACATCGATTCGACGGGCATTGGCGTGCTCGTGGGCGCCGCACACCACGCGGTCGACCACGGTAAACGTTTTAGCTGCGTCAACGTGCAGTCCCCGGTGATGCGCGTTGTTCAGCTGCTGGGCGTCGACCAGGAGATTTCGATCACCGCGGCATAAGCTTTCGCCCCAAAAGGGCGTGCCGTTTGGCATATGTTTGTGATGCGCTCGGACGTTTTGGCGTCCGGGCGCTATACTTGACCGAATGAATAGACGAGTTCCGGCCGAATGGCGCGGTGCGGGCTCGACTCACATCGAGCCTTGGAGGTATGTGTGTTTGGTATTGGAGAGGGTGAGCTTGCGATCATCGTGGTCTTCGGCTTTTTGCTGTTTGGCCCGGATAAGCTCCCGCAGATGGGCCGCACGATCGGCCGTGCCATCCGTCAGTTCCGCGAGACGCAGGAAAAGATGACGGCCGTTGTTCAGTCCGAGATCATCGATCCGGTGACCGAGGCCGCGTCGGCGCCGGTCAAGCCCAAGAAGGCCGCAGCGGCCGATGACGATTCAGATGCGGACGAGGATGCCGCCGAGACGGCTGCGCCCGCCAAGAAGGAGACCTTTGCCGAGCGTCGCGCCCGTCTTGCTGCCGAGAAGGCCGCAAGCGAAGGTGCCGCTGAGGGCGAGACCGCTGCCGAGGAGCCTGAAGCCGAGGGCGCCGAGCCCGCCGCTGAGTCCGAGGCTGACGCCGCCGAGCCCGCTCCCGCTGCAGAGCCGGAGCCCGAGCCGGCAGAGCCCACGACGGCCGACCTCTATGCCCGTCGCCCCCGCAAGCGCAAGGCCGTTGTCGACCAGCTCGCCCGCGAGCTCGAGGCCGAGGACGAGGCCGCTGCCGCCGACGCCCCGAAGGGAGGCGACGAGTAATGCCTATCGGACCTGCGCGTATGCCGCTCTTCGATCATCTGGGAGAGCTCCGTCGCCGTCTGACCATCGTGGTCGTGTCGGTGTTTGCCGCCGCTATCGTGCTGTACTTCGCCACGCCCGTGGTGCTCGATATCTTGGAAGATCCCATCCGCTCCTTTGTGCCGGACGGTAAGTTCTACATCACCACCACGCTCGGCGGCTTTGGCCTGCGCTTCTCGCTGGCCATCAAGATGGCGGTGGTTATGTGCACACCCATGATCATCTGGCAGATTCTGGCATTTTTCCTGCCGGCACTGCGCCCCAACGAGCGCAAGTGGGTCGTGCCCACGGTGCTCGCCTCGACGCTGCTCTTCTTCCTGGGCGCCATCTTCTGCTACTTCATCATCATCCCGGCCGGCTTTGAGTGGCTCATCGGCGAGACCTCGGCCGTCGCTACGGCGCTGCCCGACCTGGAGAACTACGTCAACATGGAGCTGCTCTTTATGATCGGCTTTGGCGTGGCGTTTGAGCTGCCGCTCATCATCTTCTACCTGTCCGTTTTCCACATCGTGTCCTACGCCGCCTTCCGCAGCGCTTGGCGCTATGTGTACGTGGGCCTGCTCGTGGCTTCGGCCGTGATCACGCCCGACGGCTCGCCCGTCACCCTGGG
Source organism: uncultured Ruminococcus sp. (assembly GCA_963604655.1). Taxonomy (GTDB): domain Bacteria; phylum Actinomycetota; class Coriobacteriia; order Coriobacteriales; family Coriobacteriaceae; genus Collinsella. Next base: position 48,110 of record CAVCRP010000004.1, on the reverse strand, counting down.
CCTTATGTACGGCGCCCTGCTGTCGCTCTACGAGATCTCGCTCGCCGTCGCCCGCGTGGTCATCACCGCGCGCGAGGGCAAGGAGGGCCTGTTTGTGAGCCGTCTGGACCTGTTCTCGGACGACGAGGACGACGAGGAGTAAATCGGTATGCACGAAGTTGGCATTGTCAACGGCATACTCGATACAGTGATTCGCGCGGCGCGTGGGGCGGGGGCCTCGCGCGCCGTTTTGGTAACGCTGCGTATCGGGGATATGACCGAGGTCGTGCGCGAGGCGCTCGACTTTGCCTGGGAGACGTTTCGCGACGAGGATCCGCTCACGAAGGGCTGCGAGCTTGCCGTGGAGGAGATTCATCCGCAAAGTGAGTGTCTGGATTGCGGAGAGGTCTTTGATCACGACCGCTTCCATTGTCGCTGCCCCCAGTGCGGCGGCGCCAACGTGCGTCTGCTGCACGGCCGCGAGCTCGATATCGCGAGCATCGAGATCGAAACCCCCGACGATTAGCTGCCCAGCCATCTAGTGATGGGGTATAAAGGGGCAAAAGTAAGGAGCGCTAAGTATGGCCGAGAAAACGATTGATATTACATCGCCGATCCTGTCGCGCAACGAGCGCCTGGCAGATCAGCTGCGTCAGCGATTTAATGAGGCAGGCACCTTCGTGATCAATGTGCTGTCGAGCCCCGGCTCGGGTAAGACCACCACGATTCTGGGCACCAACGAGCGCCTGCGTGACAAGGCCGGCCTACGCTGTGCCGTCATCGAGGGCGATATCGCCTCGGATGTCGACGCCATCACCATGAAGGAAGCCGGCATGCCCGCCATCCAGATCAACACGGGCGGTCTGTGCCACCTCGAGGGCAACATGATCATGGAGGCTGTCGATGCCTTCGACCAGGCTGTGGGTCTGGAGAACATCGACGTCATCTTTATCGAAAACGTGGGTAACCTGGTCTGCCCGGTCGACTTTGACCTGGGCGAGAACCTGTCCATCATGATTCTCTCGGTGCCCGAGGGCGACGACAAGCCCATCAAGTATCCGGGCATCTTCCAGCACGCCGGCGCGCAGCTGCTCAACAAGGTCGACGTGGCCCCGGCTTTCGATTTTGACATGGATAGGTATACTAAGACACTCGATGACCTCAATCCGCAGGCGCCGCGGTTTGCCGTGAGCGCGCGCAAGGGCGAGGGCATGGATGCCTGGTGCGATTGGCTCATCGGGCAGATTGAGCAAGCAAGGGCGTAAGTCGGCCGCCATACGGGTGGGCGTAGCCGCAGAGATACGAGATAGGAGCCTCTTTTGAAGCTCATCATCGCCGAGAAAAACGACGCCGCGCGTCAGATCGCCGAGCGTCTGTCCACGGGCAAACCCAAAAAGGACAAGGTGTACAACACCGCCATCTACCGTTTTGAGTGGAAGGGCGAGGAGTGCGTGACGATCGGCCTTGCCGGTCACATCCTTGCGCCCGATTTTTGCGACAGCGTGCTGTTCGATAAAAAGCTGGGCTGGTATTCGGTCACCGAGGACGGCGAGATGCTGCCGGCCGATATGCCCGATGGCCTGGCACGTCCGCCCTACGACACCAAGCGCAAGCCGTTTCTTGCCGATGGTATCTCCATCAAGGGCTGGAAGCTCGAGAGCCTGCCTTACCTCACCTGGGCGCCCGTCATTAAGCTGCCGGCCGAGAAGGAGCTCATCCGCTCGCTCAAGAACCTTGCCAAGAAGTCCGACAGCGTCATTATCGCCACGGACTTCGACCGCGAGGGCGAACTGATCGGTTCGGACGCCCTCAACAAGGTGCGCGAGGTTGCGCCCGACTTGCCGGTCGCCCGCGCCCAGTATTCTTCGTTTACCAAGGCCGAGATTACGCAGGCCTTCGATAATCTTGTCTCGCTCGACCAGAATCTGGCCGACGCCGGCGAGAGCCGCCAGCACATCGACCTCATTTGGGGTGCGGTGCTCACGCGCTACCTGACGCTCGCCAAGTTTGGCGGCTTTGGCAACGTGCGCTCCGCCGGCCGCGTGCAGACGCCGACGCTTGCCCTGGTGGTCGAGCGCGAGCGCGAGCGCATGGCGTTTGTGCCCGAGGACTATTGGCAGATTCGCGGCATGGGTGCCGCTCAGGGTGCTGCCGAGGATGACCGCTTTAAGATTGCGCACAAGACGGCACGTTTTACCGACAAGGATGCTGCCGAGACAGCGTACGGCCACGTCGACGGCGCTACGACGGCAACCGTCGCCGCGGTGACCAAGCGCTCCCGCAAGCAGCAGCCGCCCACGCCGTTTGCGACGACCTCGCTGCAGGCTGCCGCCGCGGCCGAGGGCATCTCACCTGCACGTACCATGCGCATCGCCGAGTCCCTCTACATGGCGGGCCTCATCAGCTATCCGCGTGTCGACAACACCGTGTACCCTGCGACGCTCGATCTGGGCGCCGTGGTGAGCGACCTGGCAAAGATCAACCCGGCGCTGGCGCCCGTGTGCAAAAAGGTACTCGCCGGCCCCATGAAGCCCACGCGCGGCAAAGTCGAGACCACCGACCACCCGCCCATCTACCCCACGGGCGAAGGCGATCCGTCCACGCTCGATGGCGGCCAGCGCAAGCTCTACGACCTCATCGCCCGCCGCTTCCTGGCGACGCTTATGGGTCCCGCGACCATCGAGAATACCAAGCTCGAGCTCGACGTGAACGGTGAGCCGTTCGTGGCTTCGGGCGATGTGCTCGTGACCCCGGGTTTCCGCGAGGCGTACCCGTACGGACTCAAGCGCGACGAGCAGATGCCGCCGCTGGAGCAGGGCGACACGGTCGACGTGTTCGACATTAAGCTTGAGGCCAAGCAGACCGAGCCGCCCGCGCGCTACAGCCAGGGCAAGCTCGTGCAGGAGATGGAAAAGCGCGGCCTGGGCACCAAGTCCACGCGCGCGAGCATCATCGAGCGCCTGTACGCCGTGCGCTACCTCAAAAACGATCCCGTTGAGCCGAGCCGGCTGGGCATCGCCATCATCGACGCGCTGACGCAGTTTGCCCCGCGCATCACGAGCCCCGATATGACCAGCGAGCTCGACGGCGACATGACCCGCGTGGAGCGTGGCGAGGATACCGAGGAGCATGTCGTGACGCACTCGCGCGCGCTGCTGGCCGGCGTGCTCGACGAGCTGCTCAAGCACACGCAGGAGCTGGGCGACGCCATCAGCGACGCCGTCACGGCCGATGCGCGCGTGGGCGCCTGCCCCAAGTGCGGCAAGGACCTGGTCATGAAGACGAGCGCCAAGACCCGCGGCAGCTTCATTGGCTGCATGGGCTGGCCCGACTGCGACGTGACCTATCCGGTGCCAAGCGGCGTCAAGGTAAGTCCGCTCGAGGGCGAGGCTGCCGTGTGCCCCGAGTGCGGCGCGCCGCGCATCAAGTGTCAGCCGTTCCGCCAGAAGGCCTTCGAGATTTGCGTGAACCCCACGTGCCCCACCAACTACGAGCCCGACCTTAAGGTGGGCGAGTGCAAGGTGTGCGCCGAGGCCGGACGCCATGGCGACCTGATCGCGCATAAGAGCGAGAAGAGCGGCAAGCGCTTTATCCGCTGCACCAACTACGATGACTGCGGCGTGAGCTATCCGCTGCCGGCGCGCGGCAAGCTCGAGGCGACGGGCGAGACCTGCCCCGAGTGCGGCGCCCCCATCGTGGTGGTCAACACGGCGCGCGGCCCGTGGCGCATCTGTGTGAACATGGACTGCCCGACCAAGGAAAAGAAGCCCGCCCGCGGCCGTAAGACTGCGACCAAGGCGAGCGCGGCCAAGAAGACCACGGCCGCGAAGAAGACGACGACCAAGAAGGCCACGACAAAGAAGTCGACTGCCAAGAAGGCAACCGCCGACAAGTAACGGCACAGCCGAAACATTGCCCAAAACAAAAACGAGCGAGGACCTCAAGATCCTCGCTCGTTTTTTATCCGGCAGTTAGGGACGTTCCTTTTCTGCCGGCAGTTTAGGAACGTCCCTAACTGCCGGCTCTGGGGCACCCAGCGACTACTTCACCTCGACGGGTTTGGCGCCGGGATAGCGCTCCTCAAAGTCTAGGCGGTACTTATTGTCATTGGTGCCCGCCACGTTGTCGCGTGACAGCGGTGCTACGATCTCATTCTTGTGGTCCGCGGGCTTGGCGTATTTCAGACTGATCTCCCAGGCATCGCAGATCGCGTCGATACGGTGATCAAGGTCGTCGTACAGGGCGATGATGTCCTTCCAGGAGCTGTAGTTCTTGGAGCTCGTCGGGACGTCCAGGTCCTCGACGATGTCGTAATACTGCTCGATGGTGTCCTCCGTGCGTTCGGCAACATCGGCGAGATTCTGACGAGTGGTGCGATCTTCTTCCAGATAGCTGCCGTTGAAGTTCTGCGCGCAGCCACGGACCTGGCTGTCGAGATCTTCGAGCAGGTCGTAGTATTCGCTCAGTCGGCGGTAGAGGTTCTGCTCAGAGAGCGTTGCTTCGCCGCCATCCTCGTCATCATCGTCATCGTCGTAAAGGCTATTGGGATCGCCGAGAGGCTCAAGGTCATCATCGTCAACATCGTGGTGCAGCTTGGTAACCTCGGCGGTCGTCTGCGTACCGGCGTTGTCGAAAGGCTTGATCACAAAGAAAATGACCAGGGCGATGATGATCGCCACCAGCACAACGATAACGGCGATAAGCGGCCCGGTGCCGCTCTTTTTGGGAGCGGGGGTCTGTGGCGAAGCGGGCACGTATGCGGGAACCGGCTGCTGTTGGGGCGAGCCGCTCGCGACGGGTATGCGCTGCGTGGTCTCGACGGCCTCGGTCCTTGCGGCGGGGTCGGGGCTATAGGCGAGGGAGTCGTCCGCCTTGGCTTGCGGCGTATCAAGGGAGCCGGTCTGCTCAAAAGCGGGCTGGCTATCGCTCGCGGCTGTTTGCTCAACGGGTGCACCGCACGAGGTGCAGAACTTGGCATCATCTGCAAGAAGCTTGCCGCACGAGGCGCAATACCGAGACATTGCCACTCCTTTCGCCACATTTCAATGCAATACGACGATTATACCCAGCACCCCAAAAAGCCGGCAGTTGAGGACGTTCCTTTTCGGCCGGCAGTTTAGGAACGTCCCTAACTGCCGCCTGAGTAGCCATTGGCTAGGTGGGATTTGGGACGTGCCGAGCACTGGGGTATCATGGCTTGGTTGATATATCTGCATTTACGCGCCTTGTAGGAAGGGGCTGCGCACATGGCTTTTGAGCCCGCTCAACATAGCTTCATTACGCTCGAGGGCGTCGACGGCGCCGGCAAGTCCACGCAGGCGCGCCTGCTGGCCCGCGCGCTTGACCTCGCTGGCTACCAGGTTGTGAGCCTGCGCGAGCCGGGCGGTACCGCCATCAGCGAAAAGATCCGTGCTCTGCTGCTCGACCCCGCCAACACGGCGATGGGTGACACCTGCGAGCTGCTGCTCTACGAGGCCGCACGCGCCCAGCTGGTGCACGAGGTCATAGCTCCCGCCCTCGCTGCCGGTAAGGTGGTCCTGTGCGATCGCTTCTACGATTCCACGACCTGCTATCAGGCGTTTGCCGATGGCCTCGACCGTCAGATGGTATGCGACGCCAACAACCTGGCTGTCGCCGGTACGCATCCGGCGCTCACGCTCGTCTACCACATCACACCCGAGCAGGCGGCGCTACGCATGGCATCCCGTGGCGCGGCAGATCGCATGGAGGCAAAAGGCATGGCCTTCCAAGAGCGCGTCTATCAGGGATTTTGTGCCATTGCTGCCGAGGAGCCAGACCGCGTAAAGCTCATCGATGCCACTGCGTCGATCGCAGACGTCTTCGCGCAGACGGTCGAGCTGGTTCGCGCGCACGGTCTCGACATCCCCCAGGATGCCGTCGCCGCCGCGCTTGCCCAGGAGGCCGAGTAACATGGCCCCCGCGCAGGCAAGCCTGCTCGCCAAGCTCGACACCCAACAGCGCGTGCGCGACTTTTTGACTAACGCCATCGCAAGCGGCCGCGCATCGCACGCCTACCTGTTCTTGGGCGCGCCCGGTGCAGGTAAGCTCGACGCCGCATGGGCGCTTGCCCAGGCATTCCTGTGCGAGCAGGACGGCTGCGGCTCATGCGACAGTTGTGTGCGCGTCGCGCGCCATACGCATCCCGACGTGCACTATTACACGCCCGAAAGCGCTACGGGCTACCTCGTCGCGCAGACCCGCGAGCTGCTCGACGACGTGCCCCTGGCGCCCATCCGCGCCAAGGCAAAGGTCTACATCATCGACCGTGCCGAGCAGCTGCGCGCCAACACCGCCAACGCGCTGCTCAAAACGCTCGAGGAGCCGCCCGAGGGCGTCATGTTCATCCTGTTGGGCACCTCGGCCGACGTGATGCTGCCCACCATTGTGAGCCGCTGCCAGTGCGTGCCGTTTCGGCTGGTGTCGCCCGCTGTGGCCGCGCAGGCCGTGAGCCGCGCCACCGGTCAGGACCCTGCGCGTTGCCGCATGGCCGTCGCCGTGGCGGGAAGCCCCACACGCGGCATCGAGTTTCTTAAGAGCGCCGAGCGCCAGGACGCCCGCCGTCAGATGGTCCGTGTCATCGACTCACTCATTGCCGCCGACGAGGCCGACGTGCTCAGTCGCGCCAAGTCGCTCATCGTCGCCGTCAAGGCGCCGCTCGCCGAGGTCAAGTCCACGCAGGAAAAGGTACTCGAGCAAAACGCCGACTACCTGTCGCGTGGAGCATTGAAGCAGCTTGAGGACCGCAACAAGCGCGAACTCAACGCGCGCGAGCGTTCGGGTATCATGGAAGCGCTGGCGAGCGCGCGGACGCTCATGCGCGACGTGCTGCTGACACTTCAGGACGAGGCGGCCGACGTGGTGAACGAGGATGTGCGCGACACGATCGGTCGGCTTGCCGCCGCGACCAATGTTGCGGGTGCCACCCAGGCGCTCGAGGCGGTCGCGACCGCCGAGCGCAACATCGCCAGAAACGTTACTCCCCAGCTGGCCATCGAGGTCATGCTGTTCGATATCAGGAAGGCACTGAAATGCCGTTAGTCGTACCCGTTAAGTTTACCTACGCCTCGCGCGACCTGTGGTTTGACCCGCAGGACCTGGATATCCTCGAGGCCGATTATGCCATTTGCTCCACCGAGCGCGGAACCGAAATCGGCTTGGTCACGGCCGATCCCTTCGAGGTGCCGCAAGACGAGATCGGTCAGCCGCTCAAGCCCGTGCTGCGCGTGGCGAGCGACATCGACCTGCAGCTTGCCGACGATCTTGCCATCCAGGGCGACGAGGCCATGGTCGATTTCCGCCGTCTGGTCAAAGAACTCGACCTCGAGATGAAGCCGGTCGGCGTCGAGTACCTGTTTGGCGGCGAGAAGGCCGTGTTCTACTTTGCGGCCGAGGAGCGCGTCGATTTTCGCCAGCTCGTCAAGGATCTGTCCTCGACGCTGCACATTCGCGTCGACATGCGCCAGATCGGCGTGCGCGACGAGACTCGCCTGGTGGGCGGCTATGCCCAGTGCGGCCAGGAGCTCTGTTGCACGCGCTTTGGCGGACAGTTTGAGCCCGTCTCGATCCGCATGGCAAAAGAGCAGGACCTGCCGCTCAATTCCTCCAAGATCAGCGGCGTGTGCGGCCGCCTGATGTGCTGCCTGCGCTACGAGTTCGAGGCCTACAAGGACTTTAAGAGCCGTGCGCCCAAAAAGAAGACGCTCATCGATACGCCGCTCGGCAAGGCGCGTATTCAGGAATATGACACGCCGCGTGAGCAGCTGGTGCTGCGCCTGGAGAACGGCAAGGTCTTTAAGGTCAACCTGGCCGATATGACCTGCTCGGAGGGCTGCAAAAAGAAGGCCGCCGAGCAGGGCTGCAACTGCCGCCCCGACTGCGTGACGCGCGACGTGCTCGAGCGCATCGAGTCGCCCGAGATGCGCCTGGCGCTCATGGAGCTCGACCGCGAGAACGGCGTCGACGTGGGCGATGGCCTGTCGAGCGCCGACCGTCTGGCCGGTACGTCGATGCCCAAGCGCCGTCGTCGCGATGCTGAATCCGATGCTCGCGCCGGTCAGGGGCAGGGCGAGGGTCGTGGCCGCGGAAAGGGCCGTGGCAATGCCGCAACGCCCGAGGCCGAGGAGACCGCCGGTGGCCGTCGTCGTCGCAAGCGCGCGGGCTCGGGCGATGTCGGCGAGGCTGCAGCTGCAGGCAAGAACTCCTCCCGCGAGCGCGAGACTCAGCAGCCTCAGCAGCAAAACCGTGGCGGTGGCATGAACCCCACGCGCCGTCGCCGCCGTCACCTGTCGAGCGAGGAGCGCGAGGATGCCTTCCGCGCCGCAGCTGCTCGCGAGGCTGGTGCCGCTTCCAAGGGTCCCTCGGGTTCCGATGCGCCTGCCGACAAGGGCGGCAAGTCACGTGGCGAGGATGAGCGCGCGCCGCGTCCGCGCCGTCGCCATTCCTCGGGCGCGCAACAGAAGCCCTCAGTGCCCTCCGTTGCCGATCAGGTCTCGGATGGCGAGGTCAAGGTCACGCGCCGGCGTCCCGGAGATGGCGGGGGAGCGGCTGCCAAGGCTTCGCGTGGCGCCGCTCGCGACGAGCGCGAGCGGCGCGAGGATCGCGGTGGCGAGGGCTCGGCCGACCAGGGTCAAAAGCGCCGTCGCCGTCGCCGTTCCCGCAAGCCGCGCCAGGATGGTGGCGAGGGCTCGACCCCGTCTTCGTCCGCACCGCAACCGCCCGCCGGCGAATAACGCCCGCGAGCGGATTTAGCCCGCCTTGCCCCGAGCACATCGGGGTACCATAGCGCTGAATCAACAACCCTCCCTGCGACCGAACGTAGGGAGGGTTGTGTCTTGAAGAGCCATCTGAACATATTGAGCCGTCTGCAGGGTGCCAGTGCCCTGCCGTCTGCGGACGAATTGCTACCGTTTGCCGAGCGGGCGGCACGCGAGGCGCTCGAGGCATTGTCGCCAACACGATGTGCCGGCTGCGAGCGCGCCGGTGCGCTTATTTGCCAAGACTGCCTGGCCGCGCTCACGCTCATCGACCCACGTCATAGCTGCACCCGATGCGGCGCCCCGTTTGGGGATTTGCTGTGCACTGAGTGTTCGGTCGAGGGCACGTCCTCGGCAATGGCGGAGGCGCTCGACCGCTGCCTGGCGTGCTCCGTCTATGCGCATCCGCTGCCGCGCATCATTAAAGCGTACAAGGACGCGGGCGAGCGACGCCTGGCGCCGTATCTGGCGGAGCTGCTCTACGACACCGCCCTGCATGCCCAGGTCGTAGCGCCCGATCGCTTAGGAGGCGTGCTGTCCGGTGCGGATGCGGTGGTGTTTGTGCCTGCGACGGCGGCAGCGTTTCGGCGGCGCGGTTTTGATCATATGGAGGCCATTGCGTGCCCATTTTGCGAGCTGTCGGGTGTTCCTCTGCTCGATGCCCTCGTCAAGTACGGGCATGGCGACCAGCGCGAACTCGGTCGTGAGGAGCGTCGCGAGCGTGCCCAAGGCATGTACGAGACGGTTGAGGACGTGCACGGCCGCCGCCTACTGCTTATCGATGATGTCATTACCACGGGCGCGACCATGGCAGCAGCCTCGGCGGAGCTCAAGCGTGCCGGCGCTGCGGCAGTCGATGGCCTTGCTATCGCACGTGTTTGGTAGGGGTGGTTTTGTGGCAGTGAAGATGGCGCGTGCGGCCCGTCCTGACCTGCGAAATCTGTACTCGCGATGCGAATGACGCCCCTAACCTTAAACTTTAGCTTGAACTTAGCTATAATGCGCTACGTTCCTACCAGGCTGTGGTTGCGGACGGACGAAATGCCCGTCCTAGTCCAAGACAGACGCGGTCAAAGGGATCCACGTAAGCGACCGCGTGCGCGCGGCGCGATCATGGCGCGTCCTAGATGTAAGCCGCACCGTCCGTTCTACTTTCTTTGGGGCAATACCGCCTCGCGGGCGAGCGGGTCAGTCGTGAAGGTGGCTGCGGCCTCCCGAGCAAACACCCCGGTGCGCAAGTGTGGGGTCAAATACCAGGTCAGCTGGTGGGAACAACCTGATATTCCGCGCAACGCACGGATCGTATACGACACAGAAGGCAGGGTAGTGGACATGGTGAGGGGCAGCTTGATGCACGCGGCTCGGTTAGGTGCTGGGACCGCAGCGGTCATCGCCGTTTTGGGCCTGAGCGGATGCGCGTTCAACCCGCTGTCTACGTTCACGACTCCCACGATCGACCAGATCGAGTACGAGACGGTCACGCCGGCGGTGTCGGACGATGCCCTGGTCACTCCCGGAACCCTGACGGTTGCCCTCGATACCTCCGATGCTCCGCAGGCCATGCAGGGCGCCGATGGTAACCTCACGGGCTACGCGGTCGACGCTGCCCGCGCCCTTGCAAGTCGCATGGGCCTCAAGGTTGCCTTCGTCGATGCGTCTTCTGCCGATTCCGCGCTTGGCGACAAAAAGGCCGACATCTTCATTGGCGACATCAATTCCACGGATGGTGACATCAGCACGCTTGGTACTTGCCTGTACGACGCTGCGGCAGTGTTCGGGAAGACGAGCGACGGCGAGTCGCTGAGCGTTTCCACCGAAACGCTTAACACCGCTACCCTGGGCGTTCAGACCTCCTCGGCCTCGCAGGAAGCGCTCGCCAAGCAGAGCATCACGGCCAACCAAAAGACCTTCTCCAACATCAACGAGTGCTTTGAGGCGCTCGAGTCCGGCGAGATCGACTACGTGATTTGCGACTCCACGGCCGGCGGCTACCTTGCGCGCCTGATGAGCCAGATCTCTTACGTCGGCGCGCTCGAGACGCCCTCGACGCTCGGCGTCGCGGGCCTCGCGGCCAACGATGAGCTATGCCGTGCCGTGAGCGATGCCCTCGATAGCATCACGGTCGACGGCACGCTCGAGGCGGTCCACTCCGTCTGGTACGGCACGATGCCCTATGACCTCACCACCAAGACGGTCTCGGGCGCCGACGTGCAGTCGACCGACACCGGATCCAGCGAGTCCGCATCCTCCGATTCGAGCAGCGAGGGTGCAACCTCCGAGGATAAATCGTCCAGCCAGGAGGGCATTATCACCGACGACGACATTAACAAGCTCAATAGCTAGTTATTGCTAGGGGTGGCGTCTCCCATGCGCTAGGAGAGAGGCCTCTTCACGGTTTCAACACGCATTGCCGGGCTTTCCCAACAGGGGAGCCCGGCTTTTTTGTTTCCATAAAACCAGCAGGTCAAAGCCAATTTCTAGGGCTAAAACCAATGCCGCTGACGCCCTCCTATAGCGCACTTTGCCACAGAAAAGTGCGAGACTTCGGTATGCGGTACAAAGCAATCGTTATTCGGGTCTTTGAGAATCCGCGTGATTAAATGCACGGCAATGGGTACATAGCCAGTACAGTAAGTCCCCGAGGCAGATTGGAGCCACGTATGGATATCAAGGTTTCTGGACGCAAGACGACGGTAACCGATGCTCTGCGTGCGCATGTGGATGAGAAGATCGGCGAGGCGCTCAAGGTTTTCGATATCGAGCCCATGACGGTCGACGTTGTACTTCGCTACGAGAAGAATCCCTCGAACCCCAACCCGGCAATCGTCGAGGTCACGGTTCGCGCTCGCGGTTCCGTGATTCGTGTCGCCGAGCACGGTGCCGATATGTACGCCGCCATCGACCTTTCCGCCGATAAGGTCACCCGCCAGCTGCGCAAGTTCAAGACCAAGGTTGTGGACAACCGCCAGGGTGGTGCCAGCGCAGCGGATGTTGCACCGGTCGAGCGTGTCGAGGATCTGGCCGACCTGCTGCTGCCCGAGGAGGACGACGACCTGCTCGTCCGCGAGAAGGTCGTCGATGTCACCCCGATGACTGAGGAGCAGGCGCTGGTGCAGACCGATCTGCTGGGCCACGACTTCTACGTGTTCGAGAACGCGACGACTGGCCTCATCAATGTGGTGTATCACCGTAAGAATGGTGGATATGGCATCATCAAGCCCCGTATCGAAACACTTGACGAGTAAAATACGTTAACTTGCATGAGTTAACGGTTGGCGGCCATCCCATGCGGGTGGCCGCCTTTTTACGTAAGGAGTCGCTTTGATGGACAAGGCCGCATCCGCCGGTCATTCGGACCGTTGCCGCATCGTCGTCGATACCTGCTGCGACTTTAGCCCCGAGGTCGCCGCGAACCTCGATGTCGATATCCTGGGTTTCCCCTTCATTATCGATGGCGAGGAACGCACGGATGACATCTGGTCGAGCATCACACCCAAGGAGTTCTACGACCGCATGCGCGCCGGTGCCCGCGTGTCCACCTCGGCTGTGTCGCTCGGTCGCTATATCGAGTTCTTTACCGAGTGCGCCAAAGAGGGTACGCCCACGGTCTACCTGTGCTTTACCTCGGCGCTGTCGTCGAGCTACAACTCCGCGTGCCAGGCGGCGGACGCCGTGCGCGCCGAGTATCCCAACTTTGAGCTGTACGTGGTCGACAACGCTCTGCCCTGTGCGACCGGTGAGCTCTTGGCGCTTGAGGCCGTGCGCCAGCGTTCGGCGGGACTGACCGCCAAGCAGCTGGTCGACTGGGCAAACGAGGCCAAGACCTATGTCCACGGTTACTTTACGCTCGAGAGCTTTGACGCGCTGGCTGCCGGCGGCCGCATTCCGCCCGCGGCGGCACAGCTCACGGCAAAGCTCGACGTCAAACCCGAGCTGTCCTACGACCTGGCCGGCTCGCTGTCGCTGATCGGCGTCAACCGCGGTCGCAAGAAGGCGCTCAAGTCCATTCTCAAGTCGTTCCGCGAGAACTATGTGCCCGATCGCACCATGCCCATCGCCATTATGACGGCCGATGCCGAAAAGGACGGCGACTGGCTCGAGGCCGCCATCCGCAAGGAGGAAGGCTGCGCCGACGTGACCATCATCCGCAGCTCTGTGGGCCCCACCATTGGCTCGCACGTGGGCCCCGGCATGGTGGCTTGCGCGTTTTGGGGCAAGAACCGCGCCGACAAGGCGTCGCTTTCCGACCGCATCGCCCGCCGCGTGCGCGGTCAGTAGGCAAGTAACGCGGCCGTAATCGATCCCAACTCACAGCCCAAACGCTGGCACCGAGTATTCAACCTGGTAACAACACCCAACCCAAAAGGAAAGGTTTCATGGCAAACAAGCTCTCCGTCGCATTCATCGGCACCGGAATCATGGGTGCCCCCATCGCCGGCCACATCCTGGATGCCGGCTATCCCGTCACGGTCAACAACCGCACTAAGTCCAAGGCGGCGGCGCTTATCGAGCACGGCGCAGTCTGGGCTGATACGCCGGCAGATGCCGTGACGAACGCCGACGTCGTCTTTACCATGGTGGGTTATCCCTCCGAGGTCGAGGAGCTCTACCTGGCGGGCGACGGCCTGCTGGCCTGCACTAAGCCCGGCGCGGTGCTGATCGACCTCACTACGAGCTCGCCCGAGCTCGCCCGTGACATTGCCGAGGCCGCCCAGGTTTCCGGCCGCATGGCGTTTGACTGCCCCGTCACCGGCGGCGAGTCGGGCGCAATCGCCGGCACGCTCACGGCTATCGTGGGCGCCACCGAGAACGACATCGCCCCGGTCCGCGACATCCTGGCCACCTTTGCGGCCAACATCTGCTGCTTCGATGGCGCCGGCAAGGGCCAGGCAGCCAAGCTCGCCAACCAGGTGTCGCTGGGCGCCTGCATGGTCGGCATGGCCGATGCCATGGCATTTGCCGAGCTCAACGGCCTGGATCTGGAGAAGACCCGCGAGATGATCCTGGGCGGCACCGGCAAGTCCGGCGCCATGGAGAGCCTGGCGCCCAAGGCGCTCGACGGCGACTACAAGCCCGGCTTTATGGTCGAGCACTTCATTAAAGACCTGCGCCTGGCCCTTGCTTACGCCGACGACCGCGAGCTCGCGCTGCCCGGCGCCGACGTGGCCTTTACGCTCTACGACATGCTCGACGCTATCGGTGGCGCCAAGCTGGGCACCCAGGCCATCACGGTCCTCTATAAGGAGGAGGCCGATGCCATCGCCGCCGGTCTGGACTGGTCGCAGTATCGTCCCGAGGAGCATGGCGCTCACGAGGAAGGTTGCGGTTGCGGCGAGCACGGCGAGGACCATGAGTGCGGTTGTGTCCATCACCACGGCGAGGACCACGAGTGCTGCGGTGGCCACGGCCATGACGACGGCCACGAGTGCTGCTGCGGCCGCCATCACGGGGAGTAGCGCCTATGAGCTGGACGTTCGTGGTGCTTGCGCTGGTGCTCTTTCTCTTTGCGATCTACATCGGCTTTTTGTGCGGCCAGTGGGCCTGCGAAAAGCGCGTGATCACCAAGCGCGACTACTGGATTGCCAACTTTGCGGGTGCGGCGGCAGTCGTCCTGCTGACCTGGGTGTTCTCGCTGTTCCCGCTGGTGCAGTTTGCGCCGATCGGCTGGCTCGGTGGCTTTATCGCCGGCCTTAAGATGAGCTTTGGCGAGTCCGTCGGTCCGTGGCGCAAGCACGACGAGGTCTTTAACGTCAACAAGGCTCATCGAGCCGCCGCCGACGCGGGCGATGCCGAGGAACGCCGCCGTGCACGTCGCAATGGCGCGGCCGACCGACAGCTCATCTCGGTCACCGATGACAGCAAGGGTGCTGGCAAGCACGCCAAGAAATAAAAAAAGAGGTAACTATGGCAGAAAACAAAGACGAACAGCTCACCGACGAGGAGCTGGCACAGCTCCAGCTGGCAGAGGAGAACGAGAACGCCGTCGATCGACTGGTCCAGGAGCTCGGCTGCCCCACGCGCCGCATCCGCCAGTTTGCCGCCCGCGTGCTGCACCTGCTTGCCGAGCGCGATCCGCAGCGCGTCGTGCCCTGCGTGCCCGCGTTGATCGAGGCGCTCGACCGCCCCGAGGCGCAGACCCGCTGGGAGGCCCTCGATGCCCTGACGGCGCTCGCCACCACCTGCCCCGAGCAGCTGGGCGATGCCTTTGAGGGCGCCGAGACCGCACTGTTCGACGAGATCTCTTCCACGCTGCGCTATGCCGCCTTCCGCCTGCTGTGCGTGTGGGGTGCCACGAGCGTCGAGCGTTCGCGCGAAGCTTGGCCCATCCTGGACGAGGCCATCCAGTGCTACCACGGCGACCTTGAGTATCGCGACATGCTCGGTTGCCTGTACGAGTTTTGCCAGGGCGAGATCGACGCCGAGGTTGCCGAGAAGCTTGCGCTGCGCCTTAAGTTCGATGCCGAGAACGGCAAGGGCAGCTATCTCAAGGCCCGTTCGAGCGAGATTTGCGAAATGCTTGTTAAACGTTTTGGCCTGGATCTCTCCAAAAAGAAGAAGCGTGCTAGCGTTAAAAAATCTGAGGCCGCCGAAGACGAGGAGTAACAGATTATGGCGCACGATGTAGTCCTGATTCCCGGTGACGGTATCGGTCCCGAGATTACGCAGGCCATGCGCCGCGTGGTCGAGGCCACCGGTGTCCAGATCAACTGGAACGTCCAGGAGGCCGGCGCCGGCGTCATGGACGAGTTTGGCACGCCGCTGCCCCAGCACGTGCTCGATGCGGTCGCCGAGACCAAGGTTGCCATCAAGGGCCCCATCACCACACCGGTCGGCACGGGCTTCCGCAGCGTCAACGTGGCCCTGCGCAAGCATTTCGACCTGTACGCCTGCGTGCGCCCTTGCCTGTCGCAGCCGGGCGACGGCTCGCGTTTCCGCGACGTCGACCTGGTTATCGTGCGCGAGAACACCGAGGACCTCTACGCCGGCATCGAGTTCGATGAGGGCGCTGCCGAGGTCGAGGAGCTCTCGCAGCTCGTCGAGCGTTCGGGCCAAAAGACCTTCGCCGCCGATTCCGCGATCTCGATCAAGCCCATCTCTATCGCCAAGAGCCGCCGTATTGTGGAGTATGCCTTTGAGTATGCCCGCCGCTGCGGCCGCAAAAAGGTGACGGCCGTGCACAAGGCCAACATCATGAAGGCGACCGACGGCCTGTTCCTGCGTGTTGCGCGCGAGGTGGCCGCCAACTATCCCGATATCGAGTTCAACGACAGGATCGTCGACGCCACCTGCATGGGCCTGGTCCAGAACCCCAACGACTTCGATGTCCTGGTGCTGCCCAACCTGTACGGCGACATCGTGAGCGACCTATGCGCCGGCCTGGTGGGCGGCCTGGGTATGGCTCCGGGTTCCAACATCGGTGCCGATTGCGCCATCTTTGAGGCAACGCACGGCTCCGCGCCCGATATCGCCGGTCAGGATATCGCCAACCCCACGGCCGAGATCCTCTCTGCTGCGATGATGCTCGATCACCTGGGCGAGAACGATGCTGCCAATCGCATTCGTGCCGCCGTATCTGCCACGCTCGACGAGGGCGAGCAGGTTACCGGTGACGTGCGTCGTGCCCAGACCGGCTCCGTTGAGGGCGCTGTGGGCACGCAGGCCTTTGCCGATGCCGTTATCGCGCACCTGGCCTAAGGTATGCACGCTGCAAACGCCTAAATAGTACTTAAGTGTTTGCGTATAACCTAAGAATCAATACGCCCGGCGCCTCGTCGGGCGTATTCTATTGGGGACTATGTTTCCTAACAAGGAGTAATTGATATGGGTCTGATTCAAAAGAAGGACGAGAAGGACGAGATCGACGGCATCCAGATCATCGAGCGCGGCGAAGGCCCCGACGGTGACGAGGACGAGAAGATCGATCTGGTCGCCGGCACGTCTGCCGAACATATCGCCGCTGGCACGACCGCCGAGGAGGAAGACGCTCGCCTGGAGGCAAAGATCGCCGCGGACGCCGCCGACGAGAACCTCATGCCCGAGGAGCAGGACGAGGATGACTCCGATGCGGACGACCATGCATCCAAGCACAAGAAGATGATGATCGCCGCCTTCGTGGTTGCAGTCGTGATTGCTGCCGTGGTGGGCTTCTTTATCGGTAACGGTGGCTTTGGCGGCAAGGGCGTCGGTTCGTCGACCCTGACCGAGGATCAGCTCGATTCGACCGTGGCAAGCTACAGCTACAACGGCAAGAAGAGCGACATTACCGCGCGCGAGGCCATCGAGAGCCAGTACAGTCTCGACACCGTCAAGGACGACGACGGCAACTACACCGCTCCGTCTGCCGACGTTATCCTGTCCTATGTGCGCAATCAGATTCTGCTCGACGCTGCCGAGGACGAGGGCATTACGGTCTCTTCCAAGGAGATGAAGCAGTACGCCGAGGATTCCATCGGCACCTCCGACTACAAGACCATGGCCACGCAGTATGGCGTGTCCAAGGACCAGGCCAAGCAGATCGTCCGTCAGTCCGCGACGCTGCAGAAGCTCTATAAGAAGAAAGTGGGCGACACCTCCGCGAGCATGCCGACTGCCCCGACCGAGCCTGCCGATGGCAACGAGGAGACCGCGAGCAAGGATTACGCCGACTACATCATCAACCTTGCCGGTGACGAGTGGGATAGCTCTAAGGGCACCTGGAAGGACGAGGACAGCACCTACGCCAAGGCCTTCGCCGACGATGCCTTTACCGCCGATAGCGCCACCTACAAGCAGGCCATGACCGCCTACTACACCGCCTATCAGCAGTATTCTTCGCAGGCTTCGAGCGCCAGCTCCAAGTGGACCGAGTACGCCAACGGCCTGTACGCCAAGGCCAACATCAGCATCTACGGCCTGTTTGCGTAAAGAGTCGCACGGCTCATCGAGCATCTAGCCGATTGACAGCAGAAAGCCCGCCAGCACGGAAGTCGTACTGGCGGGCTTTTTGCGTTGAGGGCGTGATTGGCGGCTTAATTATGGCTATTCATCTTTAAGCCCAAAAAGGCTATCGGCTTCATCGTCGGATATATATTCCAGCACATCGCCCGGTTGGCAGTCGAGTGCCCGGCATATCGCGTCAAGAGTTGAAAAGCGCACGGCAGAAACCTTGCCCGTCTTGATACGCGACATATTGACCTGGGAGATACCCACGCGTTCCGCAAGCTCTTTGGATGAAATCTTGCGTTCGGCAAGCATGCGGTCGAGCCGCAGAATAATCATGGATTCCCCCTAGAGCAACTCGTCATCTTGTATTTGCAGGATACACCCGTACTGGAAGACGCTGGCAATCAGGCTAATAATCAGGCCTGCAAAGACCATAGAGAGGTCGAGGTGCTGGCCGCCAAGCGCATCCGTAAAGTTGCCGCCAAATCCTGAGAGTATCAGCCCCGTGACTATGGCACCAAGAAGCTTCACAGCAACGCCGCCAATAAGGAACAAATATCCTACTTGACGTAGTATGCGGATGCATTCGAGGTCAAAGGGCCTGCCCGCCTTTTCAATGGCGGAGAAAAACCTGTATGCGCTTAGCACAATGGCAAGCGAAAGGCATGTCATCATGGCGCTCCCTATGGCAGTATGACCGTCGTGCGCGACAAGCATAAGAGGGGTCTGTTCATTGGCGCCGACGAGAGCGAGAGATGGCCCTTCGCCGGCATTAAGCTCTACGGATTGGAGGCAGAACCCTTGGGAGAGGCTAGGCAATATGAGTAGAAGCTCGATTGCAATGACTGCGAGGAGTCCCAGAGCGAGCGCTACGGCGGTGCAGATTGTGGCCCATTTGCAGTAGCGAGTGAGCTTCCTCAGATCGGCTATTGCCTGTTCGCGGTTGATGGGTTCATTCGATGTGGATACGTTCCAGCGGATCATAGCTCCTCCAACCAATGTCTAGAATGATATTTAAATCTTATAACATACTTAATGATAAACGATAAACAATTACAGATTAGAGTAAGTTATGTTTGTAAGACGAATAGCGAGAGCTTATGGCATATTTAGGGAGTGAGAGTTTGGAACGTGGGGGATGAACGAGTATCGAAATTTCCCGCAACCGCGCAAGTGCTTCATCGGGTCTCCCTAATTCATATGGAAAAGGAGCTGCAAACGATTGGAAATAACCGCTGAGCGGTCGAAAACTACCGTTCACCGATAATTTCTAAACTGGTTCTAACTGGTATTAAGTCAAAAAGACCAATTCACAAATCTTCACAATGACCTGCATTTTTTCTACATGCCTTTTTTGGCCACCCTGCGTTGTTTAGACACAGAAAAGGTTCCGATCTTTCGTCAAAGTATTTCGAAACGGTTTCAAAACCGCAGGTAGAAGTGTTAACGAGCGGTAAACGGTCGATTTATCGCCGTGAGCGGTGCAAAAACGTTTTACTGCGTGAATCAGCGAAAGCGACCTCTTCTGTGATGATATAGTGACAACAACACGTTACGTGGTTACTACCAGTTGAGAGACCACTGGTCTTCAAAGAACGCTTTCCAAGAAGCTTTAAGGGCGTCCGCCCGCTGGCTTCCGAAAACATCGGACTCAGATCGTACACACCTTCGGAAGGGAAATTTGAATGGTTGGCTTTATTCTTACCGGTCATGGACAGTTCGCACCCGGCCTCGCAAGCGCTATCGCTATGGTCGCCGGTGATCAGCCCGCTTTTACCGTCGTTCCTTTCGAGGGCGACCAGGCTGCTTCCTACGGTGAGGATCTCCGCGCCGCTATCACCGCCATGCGCGAGGAGTGCGATGGCGTGCTCGTCTTTACCGACCTGCTTGGTGGTACCCCGTTCAACCAGGCAATGATGATTGCCCAGGATGTCGACAACGTCGAGATTCTGACTGGCACGAACCTTCCCATGGTTATTGAGCTTCTGTTCCTCCGCGGCAACGCTACGCTCGCCGAGCTTGGCGAGCAGGCCGTGACCGTTGGCCAGACGGGCATCACCGCCCAGACGGTTGCCTCCGTCGCTGGTGCCGAGGAAGAGGATATCTTCGGTGACGAGGACGGCATCTAATGGCCGATTTCGGAGCCAGCGTCCTGAGCTCCTCGGTCGCTCTTTTAGGCCTGCTTGTCGTCATGGGCTTGATTTACACCATCTGGTCGCAAATCAACATGAAGAAGAAGCAGAAGTACTTCAAGGAGCTGCACACCGAGCTCAAGCCGGGTCAGGAGGTTCTTTTCGCCGGCGGTATCTACGGAACCGTCAAGGGCATCGAAGGCGAAAAGGTCCAGATCAAAGTCCGATCCGGTGCCGTCGTAGATGTTTCGCGTTACGCGATTCAGGAGATCAAGTAACTGTCGTCAGCAAATAACGAAAGGAAGCTGATCAACATGGCAGAACCCAACATTCTTCTTACCCGCATCGATAACCGACTGGTCCATGGTCAGGTTGCCACCCAGTGGAACTCCACCCTGGGCTCCAACCTTATCCTCGTCGCCAACGACGATGTGTCGACCAACACCATGCGCCAGAACCTCATGAAGATGGCCGCTCCCGCCGGCGTCGCTACGCGTTTCTTCTCCCTGCAGAAGACCATCGACGTCATTGGCAAGGCGAGCCCGCGCCAGAAGATCTTCATCGTGGCCGAAACACCGGAAGACGTGCTTACGCTCGTCAAGGGCGGTGTGCCTATAAAGAAGGTAAACATCGGCAACATGCACATGTCGGAAGGAAAGCGCCAAGTCGCCACCTCCGTCGCAGTTAACGACGAGGATGTCGCTGCGTTTAAAGAGCTGCAGGAATTGGGGGTGGAGTTGGAGATCAGGCGCGTTCCGAGCACGCCTGTTGAGGACACGAGCAAGCTCTTCTCGTAATCCTCGTGATCCACGTTGTCAGGATTGAAACCCTGACGTTCTGTACGTGATATCCAAAGTGCGTACATACATTTTGAAAGGAGGAGCAAGATGGAATACTCGATCATCCAGGTCGCTCTGGTCTTCATCGTCACGTTCGTCGCGGCAATCGACCAGTTCAACTTCCTCGAGTCTCTCTATCAGCCCATCGTCACCGGCGCCGTCATCGGTCTTATCCTTGGCGACCTCAACACCGGTCTTCTCGTGGGTGGTACCTATCAGCTCATGACGATCGGCAACATGCCGATCGGAGGCGCTCAGCCGCCTAACGCCGTCATCGGCGGCATCATGGCAGCCATTCTCGCTATCGCTACGGGCCTCGAGCCCAACGCGGCAGTCGGCCTTGCCATTCCGTTCGCTCTGCTTGGTCAGCTCGGCGTTACCCTGGTTTTCACGCTTATGTCGCCGCTCATGTCCTCCGCGGACAACATGGCCCACAACGCTGACACCAAGGGTATCGAGCGTCTGAACTACTTCGCCATGGCTCTGCTCGGCCTGATCTTCGCTGTCGTCGTCACCCTGTTCTTCATCGCTGGCGCTACCATCGGTCAGACCATCGCTTCCGCCATCCCGACTTGGCTGCAGACCGGTCTCTCCGCTGCAGGCGGCATGATGCGCTTCGTCGGCTTCGCCGTCCTGCTCAAGGTTATGATGAACCGCGATATGTGGGGCTTCTTCCTCATGGGCTTTGGCCTCGCGCTCATCACCGTTGCCAACGATTCGCTGGCAACCCCTGCCCTGCTCATCCTCGCTCTCATCGGCTTCGGCATCGCTTTCTGGGACTTCCAGCAGCAGACCGAGCTGAAGGGTGCAGCTGTTTCTGACGGAGGTGACTTCGAAGATGGCATCTAATGAGTATGTGATCCCGGAGCACTACGAGGATCTCACTCCTGCTCCGCAGCTCGACCAGAAGACCCTCAACAAGATGGCTTGGCGCTCCTGCTTCCTGCAGGCATCGTTCAACTACGAGCGCATGCAGGCCGCTGGCTGGCTCTACTCCATCATCCCCGGTCTGGAGAAGATCCACACCAACAAGAACGACCTCGCGGCTTCCATGAGCCACAACCTGGAGTTCTTCAACACCCACCCGTTCCTCGTCACCTTTGTTATGGGTATCGTGCTTTCGCTCGAGCAGAACAAGGTTGACATCCCCACGATCCGCGCCGTCCGCGTCGCCGCAATGGGCCCGCTCGGTGGTATCGGTGACGCCCTGTTCTGGCTGACGCTCGTGCCTATCACGGCCGGCATCACCTCCAACATGGCCATCAACGGCAACGCCGCTGCGCCGATCATCTTCCTGGTGATCTTCAACGTCGTCCAGTTCGCTCTGCGCTTCTGGCTCATGAACTGGTCCTACAAGCTTGGCACCAGCGCTATTGACGCTCTGACTGCCAACATGCAGGCCTTCACGCGTGCCGCTTCCATCATGGGCGTCTTCGTCGTCGGTTGCCTGGTCGTCACCATGGGTGGCACCCAGATCAACCTCCAGATCCCCAACGGCACCACCCGTGGCCTCTCCGCTACTACCGTGATCGTCTCCGAGAAGGAGGCCGAGAACTTCACCGGTATGGAGGGCATCGATACCGAGACCGCTGAGGCCGGTACCATCGCCATGACCGATGAGGACGGCAACGCCCTCACCGCTTCCGATGCCGACGGCAACGCTGTCGAGTGCGGCGTCACCGATCTGGGCAACGGCATGGAGTCCGTTACCTACGGCACCGTCACCGAGGATCCGGTCAACTTCTCTGTTGCCGACACCCTCAACACCATCGTCCCGAAGCTCGTCCCGCTTATGCTTACGCTGCTGCTTTACTACATGTTCGCTAAGCACAGCTGGACCCCGACCAAGGGCATTCTGCTGCTCTTCGTCCTGGGCATCCTGGGCGCTGGCCCGCTTGGTCTCTGGCCGAGCATCTGGTAAGGCTCTAGCTTGAGGGGTGTGTCCCTACGCGGCTCACACCCCGACCCCTTAAGCCATGTGTATGTTAAAAGCCGCGTGCTCGAAAGAGCGCGCGGCTTTTGTTTTCTTAATGATTCGGGTGTGGCAGACAGATAATGCTTAACACCCTAGGTAGTTAGCCGAATTCGAGCAAAAGGGAGGATAGGATGGCGATCGGAGCGCGTAAGCAACCGCTGTACGATCAGCTGGTCGATATTCTGACCGAAAAGATTGACCATGAATATCGCGCCGGTGACATGATTCCTTCCGAGCGCGAACTTTCGGAGCGCTATGGTCTCTCGCGCACTACGGTACGCCTGGCTCTGCAGGAACTGGAGCGTTTAGGACTGGTGGTTCGGCAGCACGGTCGCGGTACCTTTGTGACCGACCGTTCGGCAAAGGCAACCAATCTTATGCAGTCCTACAGCTTTACCGAGCAGATGCGCGCGATGGGTCGTGACCCCGAGACCACGATTCTTGAGTTTTACGAGATGGAGGCCGATAAGAATCTGGCCGAGCATATGGGATTGCGTATCGGTGATCGCATTTTTAAGCTCAAGCGCCTTCGTTCTGCCGACAACATGCCCATGATGGTCGAACGCAGCTATCTACCGGTTCGTCAATTTCTGTCCCTAAAGCGACCGCTGCTGGAGCGTAAGCCGCTTTACGATGTGATTGAGCAAGACTTTCAGCAAAAAATACGTGTGGCCGAAGAGGAGTTCTATGCGAGCATAGCCCGTCCCACCGATGCCCACCTTTTGGAAATTGTCGAGGGCTCGCCTGTGCTCGATTTGGTTAGGACTACGTATAACGAGTCAAACGAGGTTGTGGAGTATACGCTCTCGGTTGCTCGTGCCGATCAGTTTAAATACAAGGTTTACCACCAGCGTAGCGACTAGTGTTGGCATCGTTTCCATATGATGATTCTTTGTATTTAACTGGTTACTACCAGATAACCAACCGAAGTGTATAATTGCACGTCAGAGGATTACTTCTAGAGAGAGGTATTAGAAATGTTCGAGAAGAGTGTCGAGGAGCTCACCGAGCTCGGCGCCCAGATCACCACGGCCGAGATTGCTCAGCAGCCCGAGCTTTGGCGTGATACGCTCAACATCTATCGCGAGAACAAGGAGGCCATCGAGGCCTTTCTGGCCGAGGCTCGCGCTATGGGCGAGGGTCGTCTGTCCGTTGTCTTCACCGGTGCCGGTACGTCCGACTATGTTGGCGATACCTGCGCCCCGTACCTGCGTCACGCCGGCAACACTGATCTTTACGACTTTAAGCCCATCGCCACGACCGACATCGTGAGCGCCCCGCGCGACTTCCTGCGCGCCGAGGATCCCACGCTCGTGGTTTCCTTTGCCCGCTCTGGTAACAGCCCCGAGAGCCTTGCCGCCGTTGCCGTTGCCAAGGAGCTCGTCCACAACGTCAAGTTCCTCAACATCACCTGCGCTCCCGAGGGCAAGCTTGCCGTCGAGTCTGCCGATGATCCCAATGCGCTGACGCTGCTCATCCCGCGCGCCAACGACAAGGGCTTCGCCATGACTGGTTCCTACACCTGCATGACCCTGCTCTCCACCCTTATTTTCGACACTGCCTCTGACGAGCAGAAGGCCGAGTGGGTCGAGACTATCGCCAAGATGGGCGAGGAGGTCATCTCCCGTGAGCCTGAGATCGCCGATTACCTGGCTGGCGACTTCAACCGCGTGACCTACTTGGGTTCTGGCTCCTTCGGTGGCCTTGCCCAGGAGAGCCAGCTCAAGATCCTCGAGCTTGCCCACGGCTTGGTTGCCACCTCTTACGACACCTCCATGGGCTATCGTCACGGACCCAAGTCCTTCGTCGACGACAAGACCCTCGTCTTCGTGTTCGTCAACAACGACGCCTACACCCGCCAGTACGATATCGACATCCTCAACGAGATCGGTGGCGACGACATCGCTCAGCACACTGTTGCCGTTCAGCAGGATGGCGCTACTGTCTATGAGGGTGAGTCCTTCACCTTCAAGGGCTATGAGGCGCTCCCCGAGGGCTACCTTGCTCTGCCGTTCGTGATGTTTGCCCAGGCCATCAGCCTGCTCAACTCCGTGCGTGTGGGCAACACGCCCGATACGCCGAGCCCCACCGGCACGGTCAACCGCGTGGTCAAGGGCGTGACGATTCACCCCTTCACCGCTTAATCGCGTCCCCCTGTAAGGGCGCCCGTCCGCTCATAACGGCGGGCGGGCGCTTTTTGTTTTTAGGTGAGCTGGGTATAAGCATCATCACGGTCAACTGCTTTAGAAGCAAGGAGTGCATATGAGCACGTACGCAATTAAGGCTGACAAGTTCTTCTTGCCGGCAGGCCCGCAGCTGGGCGGCTATCTCATGGTCGAGGACGGCGTCTTTGGCGCCTGGCAGGCCGATGAGCCCTCTTGCGAGATTAAGGACTACACGGGATCGTGGATCGCACCGGGCATGGTCGATACTCACATCCATGGCTTCTACAACCACTCAACTACCGATAACGATCCCGAGGGCATCGATATCAGTTCGACCGAGCTCGCCCGTCGCGGTACCACCAGCTGGCTGCCCACGACGTTCACCGATGGTGTCGAGCAGATCAAGGACGCCTGCGCTGCCATCGCGCAGGCCGACGAGGGCCGCGGCCCCGACTTCTGCGGCGCCCGCATCCAGGGCATCTACCTTGAGGGTCCCTTCTTTACGATGAAGCACGTGGGCGCACAGAACCCCGCTTATCTGATCGACCCCTCCGAGGAGGTCTTTGACCAGTGGCAGGAGGCTGCCGGCGGGCGCATCGTCAAGAGCGCTATGGCCGCCGAGCGCGACGGCGCTGCTGCCTACGCTGCTGCCCTGAACGCAAAGGGCGTGGTGACCAGCATCGGTCACTCCGACGCCACTTACGAGGAGTGCGTCGCCGCTATCAACGCCGGTGCCAGCTGCTTTACGCACACCTACAACGGCCAGCGCGGCCTGCATCACCGCGAGCCCGGTGTCGTGGGTGCGGCCATGTCCACCCCCGAGACCTACGCCGAGGTTATCTGCGACGGCAAGCACGTGAACCCTGCCGCCATCAAGGCGCTGCTGCAGGCCAAGGGCTGGCAGCACACGGTGCTCATCACCGACTGCCTGGGCTGCGGTGGCATGCCCGAGGGCAGCTACACCAGCGGTGGCATGGACGTCATCATGAAGGACAACCTGTGCTGGCTCGCCGACGGCAAGAGCATCGCCGGCTCGGTGCTCACGCTTGCCCAGGGCGTCAAGAACATCGTCGACTGGGGTATCGCCCGCGCCGATATTGCTATTCGCATGGCAACCGAGGTGCCGGCACGCTCCGCGCACATCGAGGATAAGTGCGGCAGCATTATGCCTGGTCGCGACGCCGACTTTGTCGTGTTCGACCACGAGCTTACCCTCGTCGAGACGTATGTTGGCGGCCAGAGCGTCGGCAACGCATTTACTGAGTAACGACAGAAAAAGACGGCGGGCCCGAATTTGCTCGGACCCGCCGTATGGGTTAACGCTCAAAAGCACCTTAACAGTTACAGCTTGTTAGCGATCTTCTTTGCCGTGCGCTTAACGCCGGCCACCAGGCCTCCTGCAGGATGCTCCTTCTCGTATGCTAGGCGCTTCTCGCGCTTGGCGTACTCTTCGACGATGATATCGCCATATTCGTCTTCGATCTTGTCGAAGAAGTCGACGGCGCCCTTAATTTCCTCAGCGGTCGGGTGTCCCTTTTGGACACCGCCGGCGAGTTTGAACGGCCCCCACGTATCAAAGCCGGGGCAGCCGTAGACACCCATAAAGATGGCCTGCCTCATGCGGCAGATGCCATCGATATCCTTGCCGTACCACTTGTTTTTGCCACCGTAGGTCATAAGGCCAAACACCTTGTCCTGCGGCTGCAGCACGTTCGTGAGCACGCGTGCCATGTCCTTGTCGATCTCGGAGTAATAGATGCCCGTGGCGACACCGATCAGATGATATTCGTGCAGGTTGGGATACTCGTTTTTACCGAGTGACTTCACATCGAGGGTATCGATCTCAGGGTGCGCCTCGACGATGGCGTCCACGAGCTTTTTCGTATTGCCGTGATGGCGCGAGGCGTAGAGGATGATGGTTCGCATAAGAAGGCCTTTCAGCTGTAATTGCATCAATGTCTGTATGGTACCCCGTTACATGGCTGGGATACCGGACGCATCGATGAACGTGCAGGCTTGTCCTTTGGTCAGGGCTGAGACGGGTACTTGTGAGCAAAAAGCAGTTGTTCGAAAGGATGGGCAATGGAATACGCTCTCTCCAACGATTCGATTTCTATTAAGGTGTCCACGGCTGGCGGTTCGTTTACCTCGATCGAGGCTGGAGGTCGCGAGTATCTTTGGCAGGGCGATCCCGCCGTATGGTCCGGCCAGGCACCGATTTGCTTCCCGATTTGCGGAGGCTTGCGCGACAACAGCGCCATGACGTTTGCCGGGCATCATGTAAAGCTCGCTCGCCACGGCTTTGCGCGCAAGCAGGAGTGGAAGCTGCTGAGCCAAGGCGAGAACGAGCTGGCGATGTGCCTGGCTTCGGAGGATAACGCCGCGCTGCTGAGCGATTATCCGTATCCGTTTAAGCTTGTCGCCCGCTATACGCTCGAAGACGCCGCCGTGCGCGTCTCCTATGAGGTTACCAACGAGGGCACCGAGGACATGCCGTTCTTTATCGGTGGGCACCCCGGCTTTAGGTGTCCGCTCGATGAGGGCGAGGCCTATACGGACTACGAGTTGCACTTCGATAAAGACGAGGCTGCGGAGCTTTGCACCGCCGTACCCTCGACCGGATTGATCGATGTAGCTAACCGCTCCAAGAACCCCATGGTGGGAAAGACGCTGCCCCTGTCGCATGAGCTCTTCGATTTTGCGGAGACCATCTTTGACGTGCTCGAGAGTCGTCAGGTCACGCTTTCCAAGAAGGACGAGGACAAGGGCGTCCGCCTGAGCTTTGAGGGCTTCCCGTACCTCATCGTGTGGAGCAAGCCCGAGGGCGATTTTGTGGCGGTTGAGCCTTGGGGCGGCCTTTCGACCTGCTCTGATGAGGATGACGTGCTTGAACACAAGCGCGGCTGCCTTGTCGCCAAGCCCAAGGAGACCGTCGTCCGTTCGTTCACGATTGAGATTCTGTAATTCCGTTTTGTCGACTCGTATCGCGAGGCATAAGGAGCCTGCGAGATAAGGAGCTAGAAATGATCCTCACCGTTACGATGAATCCGTCCGTCGATACGCGCTATCAGCTCGACGAGCTCGTCATCGACGACGTCAACCGCGTGACGCCCGAAAAGACCGCCGGCGGCAAGGGCCTCAACGTGGCCCGTGTCCTGGGCCAGCTGGGCGACGATGTTGTTGCTACCGGTCTGCTCGGCGGTCACATGGGCGCCTACATGGCGGAGCTCATGGATGCCAACGGCATCAACAACGACTTTGTGCCTATCAAGGGCGAGACCCGCATCTGCCTGAATATCCTTCACGCTGGCAACCAGACCGAGCTGCTCGAGAGCGGCCCGACGATTGCCCCCGAGGAGCTCGATGCCTTTACCGCCAAGTTCACCGAGCTTGCGAGCAAGGCCGACGTCGTCACTATCTCGGGTTCGCTGCCCCGCGGCGTCGAGGCGGACTACTATGCCAAGATTACGGGCATTGCCGAGAACGCTGGCGCCAAGGTACTGCTCGACACCTCGGGTGCCTCGCTCGAGGCCGCCCTTAAGTCCGAGGTCAAGCCCGAGCTGGTTAAGCCTAACCTGACCGAGATCAACGGTCTTCTGGGCACGAGCTTTACCACCGACGATGTGGACGAGCTCCGCGGCGCGCTTGCCTCCGACGCCCGCTTCTCCGATATCCCCTGGGTCGTCGTGTCCATGGGCGCCGCCGGCTCCGTGGGCTTCCACAACGGCCGTGCGTTCCGCGCCAAGACGCCCGATATCCCTGCCGTTAACGCTACGGGCTCCGGCGACTCCACCATCGCCGGCTTTGCGCATGCCATCGCTGCTGGCGCGGACGACGAGACGGTGCTGCGTACCGCCAACACCTGCGGCAAGCTCAACGCTATGGATCCCATGACCGGCCATCTGGTCATGGACCGTTGGGACGAGGTTTACAACGGCGTTGTCGTAACCGAGCTGTAAGAGTTTGGGTTGCGCCTCGGTATTGCTTGCTACCTGTTGGTCCGTGTGGACGACAAGTGCGGTAGCATTATGCCGGGGCGCGACGCCGACTTTGTCGTGTTCAATCCCGACCTTACCCTGGTCGAGACGTATGTGGGCGGCAACAGCGTCGGTAACGCGTTTACCGAGTAGCTGCCAAAGTGACGATCCGAGAGGGGATTTAGATGATTTACGGTGCACTGGGCGATATCGAGGAATACCGCGGAATGCTCAAGGGTCTCGACGTGCTGATCGATTGGCTCGAGGAGCATGACCCGGCGGAGCTCGAGGTCGGTAGCCATCAGATTCTGGGCGACAAGGTCTTTGCGAACGTCATGGCTCCCACGACGCGTCCCGAGGCCGAGGCTCACTACGAGACGCATCAGCGCTATCACGATGTGCAGATCGATGTTGAGGGTCGCGAGGCCTTTAAGGTCGCCACGGGCAGCCTGACGCTGGTTCAGGAGTTCGACGAGAAGGACGACTACGATCTGGTCGATTCCGACGCCTCGATCGCCGGCGATCTGGCCGACGACAAGTTTGCGCTGTTCGTTGCCGGCGAGCCTCACATGCCCACGCTCGAGTTCCCGGGCGATGGCGCGCGGCCGGTCAAGAAGATCTGCTTTAAGCTGCTCGCCGACGCCTACTGGGAGGAGTAGCGAGCTGCTCGGCTGAGCTGTTCGTGTTGCAAGCGTGATCCCTCGGGGGTCGCGCTTGAGCCCCGTTGATCGTGGTTTCCCGTTTGGGGAGCCATGGTCGGCGGGGTTTTTGTTTTTGAACAGGGGAGTTGCTGATGGCGTGGCGCTTGCATTGGCGATGCGTTCAGGAAAATCGGCAACAAAAAAGCCGCCCGAAGGCGGCTATCTTGTGCAATGGAGCCAGCGACCGGGCTCGAACCGGTGACCCCCGCTTTACGAGAGCGGTGCTCTACCAACTGAGCTACGCTGGCGGCCATGTGGTGACGCAACTGAGGCGTCAACGGCTGTCTATGATACGGGACATCGCAAATCCGCGCAAGTGTTCTGACGGCTTTTCTCACTTTAAATGCACTAATATTGGAGACGTGATGTCTTGCTCTTACGGGCCTCGAACAGAATGGGGCGGCGATGGCTCAACCCAAGATTCTTCTTACGCGAATCGATGACCGCTTTATTTACGGGCAAGACGTTGAGCTGTGGAATGAAGCGATTGGCTCTAACCTGGTCCTGATCGTCAACGACGAGATCGCGGTGGATTCGCGCAAATGGGCACCCATGAGGGTGGCGGCGCCCGAGGGCGTTTGGACGCGGTTCTTCTCGGTGCAAAAGACCATCGATGTTATCCATACCGCAAACCCGCGTCAGCTGATCCTGATTATGGTGGCTTCTCCCGCGGATGCACTCGCGCTGATTAAGGGCGGCGTGCCTATCACCAAGATCAGTGTGGGTCACATGGCTGCAGGGGAGGGTAAGCGCTCCGCAACACCCGCAGTTGCCGTGAGCGATACGGACGCAGCCGCCTTTAGAGAGCTGCTAGACCTTGGCGTGGAATTGGAGATCCGCTATCTTCCCGACGCTGAGCCTACTCCCATCGAAGCTTTGTTCACTTGATCCTCTGGGAGCGAAGGAAAAGGGATCATTTTGCCCCCGCGAGGGCTGCGGAAATGTGGCACATGGGGACGTTCCTTTTCTGCCGGCCTTTTGGGAACGTCCCCAAGTGTCGGCAGGTTGGGACAGTTCACTCCCTGGCGCCAAAGACTGTCCCCGATGACTAGTCGTTTAAGAACGTCCCCAATGACTAGGTAGAAAAGCGCCCGTCGGCGGTGGTGCCGGCGGGCGCTGCTGTGCGATATGTCGCGTAGTGGGCTTAGTGCCTCATAAAGTGATACTCGATCACATTGCTGTAGGGGTGACCCGGGCCCACGATGCACTGGGGGAACAGCACGTGGTGCGGCGTGTCGGGGTACATCTCGGCCTCGAGGGCAAAGCCGGCGCCCCAGCCATAGTTGGCGTCGTCCTTGGCGTGCTCGTCGTCCAGCCAGTTGCCGGTGTAGAGCTGCACACCCGGGGCGGTGGTGTAGTAATCCATCTCGCGACCGGTCCACATCTCCTCGACGTGCAGGGCGCGGCGCAGGTTACGGCCGTACTGGTAGCCGCCGATGCACAGGCAGTGATCGTAGCCACGGGCCTGCTTAATCTGCGGATCGTCGGCTTCCATACCGGGTGCGACGGGACGCAGCTCACGGAAGTCGAACGGCGTGCCCTCGACCGGAGCGATCTCGCCGGTGGGGATGTTCTGGTCGTCGATGGGCAGGTAGTGGGCAGCGTTGGCAACAAAGAAGTGCTCGCAGTCCATGCCGGCATTGTGGCCGGCAAGGTTAAAGTACGTGTGGTTGGTCATGGACACGTAGGTGGCGCGGTCGCTCTCGCAGCCGTACTCGATGCGGAAACGACCCGTCGGCGTCACGGTAAACACGGCCGTAAACGTGCGGTTGCCGGGAAGTCCCAGCTCGCCGTCCTCGAGCGAAGTGGTCATGCGCACGGCATTGTGGGCCTCATCGAGCTCAACGTCCCACACGCGCTTGTGCAGGCCGTGCTCAAGATCGCTGTGCAGGTTGTTGACACCCTCGTTGGCTGGCATATGCCAGTCCGTGCCATCGATGGTGATCGTGGCGCCCGCGGTGCGGTTGGCTACGGGGCCGATAGTCGCGCCAAAGCAGGCGGGGTTGTCAAAGTAATCCTCGAGCTTATCGAAGCCCAGCACCACATCGCGCACGTTGCCGGGGATGTCGGGCACGTCGACGCCCAGCACAGTTGCGCCGTAGTCCATAATGCGAACGCAGATCTCGGGCCCGTTGAGGGTGTAGCGATGAACGGGGGTACCGCACGGCGCGGTGCCGAAAAGCTCGGAAGTGATCATTTGGTTCCTAACATCGAGGTATTTCGGACAAACTGTAGCGCGAACAGGCAAGATTATCACTACACCTCACTAAAGCAGGGGGTAATTTTCTCAAAAAAAGTAATGAAGACGCAGTTGAAGCGTTCATTTTTGGTCCGCGCGAATCTGATACAATTTGTTCGTTACTGTTTGATTTGTATACGCGCGGAATTGCGAGGGCCACGGCCGAGGACACTCTGCACGCGCTGGGCGTCTCCGCCGAGGATCGCGCTGCCATCGAGGAGCACACGCAGGTCGTCTGCTAACTAGCGCAGCAGACGATACTTCTGGCCCCTGCCGGCGCCTTCAGCTGTCGCCAGGCCCGTCTCAACGAGTTTTTTGAGGATGCGCTGGAGCTTCGAGCGACTAAAGGTTACTTTGACCGCAAGCTCGCCCGCTGATTGAGGGCGTGCTCCACTCAGCAGTTCAAATACGGCAAGCTCGTCACCTTCGAGCCCGGGGTTATCCATGAGCAGGGGAAGCGTGACCACAATGGCGTTATCCGAAACTTGGAAACGGGGCTTTTTGATGCTGTCCTTATAGGTGTCTCGAATTCGCATAATGCCCGTGCCGAAGGCTTCGATAAGGCCCAGGCGCAAAAAGACTTCAGCGAGAATGCGATTGCGCCTAACAGACAACATGTCGGATAAATATTCATCAACGGTCATGCTTGCCGGCAAGCCGCCAGGCGAAGCGACTTCCACGCGGTCGTCGAACATGGAGATGCGAATGTGCGCGGGCACGTCCCAGGTCCTGTGAACGACTGCATTGGTGATGGCCTCGCGGAACGCTTCAAGTGGAATGAGCTCCTTGCGGACTCGCTCCATTCCTTTGATCTCTTCGTAGCAGTACTGGGCTTCAAATAGCTCAAGAGCGCCGTCAATCTCAGCCAAAACTGACTCATGCTCAATAGTTTTGCGCTGTTTAATGAGGTTGATGGTGTCGCCAAACACTGCCATGTCGATGCCTGGGAAGCCGTTCTCGTCCGCGAGCAGCTCTGCCGCGTAGCTGTAAGTTCCGGATTCATCGAGCAGCCCGAGGGTTTTGAGGGTATCGGTGGTGAATGCCTGAAGTGAGAGCTTTTCTGTTAGGCGGTTCTCTAAGACAGTGAAAGATAAGTCCTGTTTGTTTGCGGGGAGCTGCTCAAAGGAGAGGTTCTGGCCCTCGAGCACAAGGCGCGAAAGACCCAGGGCATCAACCGGTATGGTCGCGGTGTCATTGCGCTTGTACGCTTTCGAGTGATAAAGGTAAGGTTTTGATCTGCCGGGAAAGACCGTAAGCTCTACGGTCGCGTCGGGCTCGTTGATTTTTAGGGAGTAATCGGGCTGAGGAATGATCGAATCGTTAATCTTGTTTTCGATATCCAGGCAGGTTTGTTTGGGATCAGCGAGGCCAACGATTTCCCCGTCGTCATCGATTCCAAATAGAATGCGCCCACCCGTACTATTTGCATAAGCGGAGACGGTTTTAAGGAACGAATTGGTGACGCATTCCTTGAACTCAAGATCTTTGGCCTCTTGCATCGTTTTGCTCCGTTTCGTTTCAACTTGACACAAAAAATGACACGTAAAATTTTACACGTCATTTTGCGAGTCAAAAATATGACACGTAAAAATTTGCGCGTCATTTTGCACGTCAACGTGACGCGAAATGACGCGCAAATGTGCATGGGCAAAGACTCAGCTTGGAAGATCGTTTTTATTCCGCATCGAGGTCGCAAAGGAACCGTAGTCGCTGTAGTCGCCTTGCGATATCTCATCTTCTGCCAACATCATGCGAGACAGCAGCTTGGCCTTGGCGATTTCGTCCTGCATGACACGATATTGGTCGCTGCTGATGCAGTGCATGACCACGTGGCCGTTATTAGTGACAGCGACGTCGCACTCGGACTCAACAAGCGCGGCGAATGCGGCAGCGTCCTTCATATCTCGAACAGGTACACAAACTGGCATAGATACCTCCTTTGCAACGTGATGCAACTGTACCACGGCATATTGACATGCCAGTCTTTTCAAAGGTCGGTAATTTTGTAAATCAGCAGGTAGATTGACGTGCCGAGAGTCTCGTGTCTTAGATGCCTGAAAAGGCCATATTCCGCCATCTGATTGTCTCGATCTGTAACAGTTAGGGCCGAAAAACTCGGCTACGTGTTACAGATTGAGATTTTGCCGGGACGGTTCTCGGGTATGTCTTGATCTGTAACAACTGGACGACCAAAACCCTGCTAGATGTTACAGATCGAGATCTTGCGGGGGCTGCCCATCCGTTTGTCTCAATCTGTAACAGTTAGACGGTCAAAACTGGTCCAGATGTTACAGATCGAGACAAACGGATAGCGTAAACCCTTACGTAAAAAAGAAACCCGCCGGGATGCGACGGGTTTCTTCCACAGGGGATATTGTGGCAATTGGCTAGGCGCTTGCCTTTGCGGCCTCGGCTTCCTTGGCAGCCTTGAGGTCCTCTTCGGTAAACTTGCCGGTGGTGAGCGGCGAGAGGGTGCACTTGTCCTGCTTCGCGTACTCGATGTTACGGGCGATCATCTGCTTGCGATACCAAGCGAAGAGCGCGACGTAGACGACGATGGCGATGACGGTGGCGATAATCATGGTCACATCGCCCGTGGTCGCCTTGCCTACGAAGAAGGCCAGGAACTTCTCGACAGGACCCTCCATGGTGGTCTGCGAGATGAGGCCGGTAACACCATCGGGGAAAGCGCCGACGGACTTAGCGGTAAAGGTGACGAAGTCGGCGACGAGGGTGCCGGCGCCCAGGAAGACGGGCAGCAGGACAGCGCCAATGACGACCATGCGAATCACGCGACCACGGGTGACAACGAGCAGTGCCGGCGTCAGGCCCATGGCGATGATGCCGCCGAGCGGCAGCAGGCCGTTCCAAGTGCCAGTCGGGGAGAAGGGGCAGGGAACGTTGGCGAGCAGCAGAGCCTCACCCAACATGATGGGGGCAAGGATGTTGGCGGCAGCCCAGATCTCGGCGCGGCCGGCGATGAAGGGCCAGTCGAGGCCGACGTTGAGGGTGCGGCCCTGGAGCCACTTGCTGTTGTTGGCAAAGTCGGAGATGCCCTGAGACAGCGGCTCGACGGCTGCGATGAACCAAGAGCCAATCATCGAGAACAGCTCGAGGCAGGTTGCGGCGGTAAAGGCGAGCGTGCAGATCTGCTGCGGGGTCTGGTGTGAAAGAAGGCCGACGAAAACGCCCAGGTAGATACCGATAGCAAACTTGGAGCCCCAGAAGCCGATCATGTTGTTGAGCTTGGCGGCATCGAAGTCGTACTTATCGAGGAAGGGGAGTACCTTGTCGATGATCTTGTTGAGCAGCATGGCCAGCGGGTTCATCATGTAGTTCATGTGAGTCGTGGTCATGGGGTTCTCCTCGGGAGCACCCAGAAGATCGTTGAAGGTGGGCTTCATGAGGTCGGAGTTCATAATCTTCATAACGCCGACGAAGACGACGAGCAGCGTGGCGACGACAATGTTGGCGCCAAAGTAGATGCAGGCGAGGCCGACAAAGGCAAGGTGCCATACATCAAAGATGTCGACGTCGATGGTGTTGGTCTTGGCGAGCACGATCATCACGATGTTGACGATGACGAGGACCATCAGGAAGTACAGCGTGTAGGGAGAGCCCCAGGTGATGGTGGCCAGCGGTGCCCAGCCCACGTCGGTGACGGTGAGCTGAAGGCCGGTGGACTCGACGAACGTCGTCATGGCGCTCGAGAAAGCCGTCGTCAGAATGTTGATGATGGCGCCGATGCCGGTAATGGCGATGCCGAGCTTAAGACCGCCCTCGAGGGCCTTGGTAAACTTAACTTTGAAGAGAAGGGCGATAACCGTCAAAACGATGGTCATCATAGGGGCTGCGCCAAGGTCGATCAGCGGCTGAAAGACGGCATTAGCAAACCCGATTACTGCGTCCATGTCTCCCTCTTTCCTAAAAGAGAATTTCCTTTTCCGTATGTTGCCTTAAAAAAGGAAGATGCCGTTCCCGGTCGTCATCTTCCTTAAAGCCAAAGATTGTGCAGAGCGAAGCTGCAAATGATTAGTTGAGACCCTTTTCCTTGATAATGGCCTCAATCTTGTCGTAAACCGGCTTAGCCATAGCAGGCATGCGATAGAGAATCGGGCCGGCGTCGACGATCGGGGTCTTAACCTCAAAGCCAAAGTCGGTCTTGGCGATCTGGGCGAAGATGTCGTACTGAGAGAGCATCTCCTCGTTAACGTCCTTGATCATCACGGCGTCGCAGTGCAGGTTGTAGCCGCGATTCTTGAACTCGGACTCGATGGCGTCCTTGATCTGATGGCTGGAGTTAACACCGGCGCCACAAGCTGCGAGAACCTTAATCATGATGAATTCCTTTCTCTATGCGGGTTATTCCGCGGATTCCTAAGGGTGGTTGGCTAGTCGGCAGGAAAGTTGTCGACCAAGAATTGGTAGATGGCCTTGGCGTCGGTCATGGAGAACAGCTCCTTGACGCGATCGGTGCCAAGAGCGTTAACGAAGTCCATGATCTTGGCGAGGATGCCCACCTGGGCCTCCTTGTCGTCGTTGAGGATCATGAACAGGAACGAGACGGGGAAGGTCTGCGAGGGGTCGATCATGGAGTGCCACTCGACGGGGGTCGTCAGCTTGACAGGGACGATGCGGCGGGTGTGAACGAACTCGACCTCGGTGTGAGGAACGGCAAAGCTGGGCAACTCGGGGTCGACGACAGACATATCCATGCCGGTGGGGTAGCCCTTTTCGCGCTCGATGATGTTCTCGAGAAACGCGGGCGCCACATAGTTTTTGAGTGACAGCTTATTGGCGATCTCGGTAAAGACCTCTTCTTGCGTGGTGCGGTCGCAAACAAACACGGTGTCTTCGAAGAACAGATTGCTCTCTGCGGACATGTCTGCAACTCCTTCCATTCCGTGCAGATCGAACATGTTCGAATCTGTTTGTTTAAGTTCCTAAATATTTAAGTAAAAGAGAACTAGTGTGTCAATCTGTTTTCAATTGTTCGGTAAAGTTCAATTTGCTTAATTGAGGCGCATGGATTGAAATGATTTTAAAAGAGCAGCTATTTGCCCATTTTTTTGTCGGTCTCTTGGCGTCGAAATAATTCGTCGTTCTACGTTTGGCACCGAGTTTTCTACCGTTCACCGGGAAAAATCGACCGTTTAGGGTGAGTGAGCATAAATGTTCGATTACTATAACTGCGAACAAAATCACTCAAAGGAGTAAAAATGATCAAGGCGGAGCGTCAAGATAAGGTTCGTCAGCTGCTCGAGGAGCAGGGCACGGTCTCGGTTAAAGAGATTTCTGATGCGCTAGGTGTCTCGGACATGACGGTCCGCCGCGATCTTGAGGAGCTCGCGAGCCTAGGCGAGATCGAGCGCGTGCATGGCGGAGCCCGTAGTGCACAGGGCCGTCCCCACGCTATGCTGCGCCATGAGTACTCGCACAGCGAAAAGCGCACCAAACATGCCGAGGAAAAGCTGCAGATTGCGCGTCGTGCTGTGGAGCTTATCGAGGAAGGCTCGACCATCTTTTTGGGCACGGGCACCACGGTTGAGCAGATGGCCTCGATGCTGCCGGCGTTTCGCCTGCGCATTGTGACCAATTCGCTTTCGGTGTTTAACCTGCTCGAGGCGCGCGAAGACTGCGACCTGTGCCTCGTGGGCGGCATGTATCGCCGCCGCACCGCCGCCTTTGTGGGGCCCATGGCCGAGGATACCCTTCGCGCGCTGGGAATCGACGCAGCCTATATCGGCGCCAACGGCATTTTGGACGGCGACGTGTCCACGTCTAACATGGAAGAGGGCCGCATCCAGCAGCTCGCCTTTAGCAAAGCCGATTCACGCTACCTCATCGCCGACTCCAGCAAGATCGGCAAGCGCGACTTCTACACCTTCTGCCGCCTGGACAATTTGGACGCCGTGGTATGCGAGCCGGGTATTGCCGCCGAGGATCGTACCACCATCGAGGAGCACACACGGATCATCTGCTAGCTAACGCTGCAGGCGAGGTAGTCATTGGGGACGTTCTTAAACGACTTGTCATTGGGGACAGTCTTGGTGCGCTCCGTTTGTCGTCCCGTTCGATTTTTGCTCGGTGGGTATACTTCCATCCGCAATACAGGCCGGAGTGAGGAGGTATCCAAATGCCGGACAATGGATCGATTCAAAAGAAAGGCGCGCATGAGATGGCTCACGGGCGCCCCGTCCAAATAACCGAGCATACGACCGTGACGGAGCTGCAGCCCAGTCTGTCCGATGTCGTGTGTGCAAACAAAAAGTTGCAGATCGGGTTCATCGTTGCGCTCGTGGTACTGGCGCTTCTGTCGGGTTTTGTCGCGCGCCCGCATTTTGCCGACACCAAGACCTGGGACTCCACCATCGAGGTCATCGATCAAAAGAAGGGCAACGTGCTGGCGCTCACGACCTCGTGCGTGGCGCTGTCTGCGGGCATCACCGCGCTGCCGGGCGACACGGGAACACCGGTGGCTGAGCAACTCGCACAGCTTTCGGGCAACTTAGGCATCGTGCTTGCCGTGCTGTACCTCGAGAAATATCTGCTCACTATCTTATGGTCGGTCGGGCTAGGTATCCTGATCCCGTTCTCGCTCATACTCTTCGCAGTGTCGCTTGGCATTCACGGACGCTGGAGCACGAGCGCCGTCCTGCGCCGTGTGGCAACGCGCGTGCTGGTGGTCGCTATGATCGGCATGGCGTTGGTGCCCGCGAGCGTGTGGGTATCGCAAAAGGTCGACGAAACGTACCAGGTGAGCATCGAGCAAGCCGAGCAAAAGGCGACAAGCGCGGCTGAGGCGAGCTCGTCAAAGAGCGAAAAGAAATCTGAAGGCAAAACAGACAAGAACGTGCTCGAGCAACTGACCGAAGGCGCCTCGAGTCTGCTGACTTCGGTGACCGATAGCGCCAAGTCGATGACCGGCGAGGTTGTCCAGCAGGTGACCGATCTAATCGAAGGCGTCATCGTGATGATTGTGACTTCGTGCGTGATTCCGCTGCTGGTGCTTGCTGCATTCTTGTGGCTTGGGCACGTACTGCTGGGGATCGATATCTCCGGTCCCACGAACTATCTGACGGGTCGTTTTCTGAGCGCCCCCTCCAAGCACGCCAAGAAGAGCGGGCAGACTGAGTAGCTAAAAGGATCGTTTTGCTGATCCATATCTCCGAAAGGGCGACCGAGATGCGTTCTCGGTCGCCCTTTTTGTTGAGCGCGTGACCGTCCATGCCTCCGTCAGGCCCAAACGGTCGGCAAACACCCGTGAACGGTAATTGTTCAAAAAAGAACAAAGATAAACAAATAGTTGTTGCAGTTGCTGTTCGAATGTGTTCAAATAAACATGAACAGTGAAGAACCGCACATTCAGATGCCCGGACCTGAACGCGATTCAACACTTCCAAACAGAAACTACGCACCTGCGTATCTCTCAAGGAGGATGTCATGAGGGTTGTAATCGCTTCCGATGCCGACGGTATGTCGATGAAGGAGTCCATCAAGGAGATGCTCATCGCCGACGGTCACGAGGTCGTCGACTATTCCGAGACCCCTGCCGCGGACTTTGTCGACTCTGCGACCGCCGTTGCCAAGGACCTGCTGGAGCACAAGGATTCCCAGGGCTTCGCATTCGATAAGTACGGCGTCGGTTCCTATATGGCCGCCGTCAAGATGAAGGGCATGGTCGTCGCCAACATTTCCGACGAGCGCTCCGCCTACATGACCCGCGAGCACAACGGTTCGCGCATGGTCACCATGGGACCGGGCGTCGTTGGTACCGAGGTCGCCAAGAAGATCGCCCGCGAGTTCCTGCGCGCCCAGTACGCCGGCGGTCGTCACCAGATTCGTGTCGACATGCTCAACAAGATGGCCTAACGAGAGCCACCGAGAACTCGAACTTCTATCTCAACTTGTGAATTCAGACGAAAGGACGTTCTGATGAAGAAGACCATCGCAATCGGTTGCGACCATATCGTTACGGACGAGAAGATCTATCTGGCCGACCGTCTTGAGCAGGCCGGCTACAAGGTGCTCGACTGCGGCACCTACAGCCACAGCCGCACACACTATCCCATTTACGGCAAGGCCGTGGGCGAGGCCGTTGCCAGCGGCAAGGCCGACTTTGGCGTGGCCCTGTGCGGCACCGGCATCGGCATCACCAACGCCGTCAACAAGGTCCCCGGCGCCCGTTGCGCCCTGGTCCGCGACATGACCTCGGCCCTGTATGCCCGTCGCGAGCTCAACGCCAACATCGTGGGCTTTGGCGGCAAGATTACCGGCGAGTTCCTGATGGCCGACATCATGCTCGCCTTCCTGGAGGAGCCCTACGAGCAGACTCCCGAGCACGACGCCCTGATCGCCAAGATCGACGCCTGCAACAAGGCCGACG
Source organism: uncultured Ruminococcus sp. (assembly GCA_963604655.1). Classification (GTDB taxonomy): domain Bacteria; phylum Actinomycetota; class Coriobacteriia; order Coriobacteriales; family Coriobacteriaceae; genus Collinsella. Next base: position 8,021 of record CAVCRP010000004.1, on the reverse strand, counting down.
CCGAGGCTCAGGCCGACCCGCACTTCTTCGACGAGTTCTTGGAGAAGTGGGACCGCGGCGAATACCATGATTAGCGGGTATCCGGCGTAATTAACTAGTCCGTTAACGGCTCGCGTTTCTGTGAGGGGCGCGGGCCGGTTTTCTATCAGCCCAATTGACTCGACGGGCTGGCGTAAGAAAGGGAAGGCTCCTATGGAGTTTATTCTTGATAACGGTTCTATTCGCGTGGCACTGAGCACGGCTGGCGGATCGTTCACTTCGATTAAAGCCAACGGTCGCGAGTACCTGTGGCAGGGCGACCCGGCGGTGTGGTCGGGTCAGGCCCCGATCTGCTTTCCCATCTGCGGCGGTCTGCGCGATGGCCGCGCTATGACGCGCGCCGGCCACGAGATCAACCTCGCGCGTCATGGTTTCGCCCGCAAGCAGGAGTGGAAGCTCGAGGAGCAGGGCGACAACATGGTTGCGCTGAGCCTGAGCTCTGCCGACCACGCCGAGCTGCTCGAGCAGTATCCGTATCCGTTTAAGATCGTTGCGCGCTATACGATCGATGCGGTAAAGGTGGTCGTGTCGTACGAGGTGACCAACGAGGGAACCGAGGATATGCCGTTCTTTGTGGGCGGACACCCCGGCTTTAAGTGCCCGCTCGACGAGGGCGAGTCCTACGACGATTATGAGCTTCGATTTGAGCAGCGTGAGGCGGCAGAGCTCTGCACCGCCGTTCCCTCGACGGGCCTGATCGATGTTGAGCATCGCAGCAAGAACCCGATGGTTGGCCACGATTTGCCGCTCACCCATGAGCTTTTCGACTTTGCCGAGACCATCTTTGATGTGCTCGAGAGCCGCGTGGTCACGCTGACCAAGAAAACCGAGGACAAGGGCGTGCGCCTGACGTTCCCCGATATGCCATACCTGATTGTATGGAGCAAGCCTGAGGGCGACTTTGTCGCGGTTGAGCCGTGGGGCGGTCTGTCCACCTGCTCCGATGAGGATGATGTCCTGGAGCACAAGCGTGGCTGCCTGGTGGCCAAGCCGGGGGAGACCGTCGTCCGCGGCTTTGAGATCGAGATCCTTTAACGAGCTATCGTATGTTTGGGGTCGCACACGTCGTTCCCCGGAAACAGGAGTTCAAGATGATTCTGACCGTTACCATGAACCCGTCGATTGATACGCGCTATCAGCTCGACAAGCTGATTATCGACGATGTGAACCGCGTGACGCCCGAAAAGACCGCTGGCGGCAAGGGGCTCAACGTGAGCCGTGTGCTGCTGCAGCTGGGCGACGACGTACTCGCGACCGGCCTGCTTGGCGGTCACATGGGTGCCTATATGGCCGAGCTCATGGATGCCGACGGCGTTAAGAACGACTTTGTGCCCATCGCCGGTGAGACGCGCATTTGCCTGAATATTCTGCACGAGGGTAATCAGACCGAGCTGCTGGAGAGCGGCCCGCAGATCGCACCTGCCGAGCTCGATGCCTTCACGGCTAAGTTCGCCGAGCTCGCTGCGAAGGCTGACGTCGTGACGCTTTCGGGCTCGCTGCCGCGCGGCGTCGATGCCGGCTATTATGCCGAGCTGGTTAAAATTGCCGAGGAGGCGGGCGCCAAGGTGCTGCTCGACACCTCGGGCGCATCGCTGGAGGCCGCACTGGAGTCCGATGCCAAGCCCGAGCTGGTAAAGCCCAACCTGACCGAGATTAACGGCCTGCTGGGTACGTCCTTTACGACTGACGACGTCGATGCCCTGCGCGAGGCGCTTGCCGCCGACGGCCGCTTTGCCGGTATTCCCTGGGTTGTCGTCTCGATGGGCGCTGCCGGTTCGGTGGGCTTCCATGAGGGTCGTGCGTTCCGCGCCAAGACGCCCGCGATCGCCGCTGTCAACGCGACGGGATCCGGCGACTCGACCATCGCCGGCTTTGCGCATGCTATTGCTGCCGGCGCCGACGATGTCACCGTGCTCAAGACCGCCAACACCTGCGGCAAGCTCAACGCCATGGATCCCAAGACCGGCCACCTAGTCATGGACCGCTGGGACGAGATTTACAGCAGCGTCGAGGTGACTGAACTTTAAAGTTACGCGGTTTTACCAAACCACGTAACGGGCCGACGCTGCGCGGGCCGCATTTGGACAATCTGACGTTCAACTTCAAGGGCGCGACCAGAAGGTCAGCGCCCTTTCGTTTCACGCCACCTTGCCTCAAATGCGGCCCGGTCGCTGGCGTTGCCAAGACATCAGCACTGCCTTGGTTGCAAGTAGTCATTGGGGACGTTCTTGTTTGACTAGTCGTTTAAGAACGTCCCCAATGACTACACTCAAAAAGGCGCCCGTCGGCGATGTTGCCGGCGGGCGCCGTTGTCGTGTGGGCGGAAATGATCCGTTTTCCTCCGTCCCCAGGGGATCATTACAGCGAGTCGATGAAGCGCTGCTGGGCGGCGCGGCCGGCTTCGTCCCACTTAAAGACGCCGGCGTTGTCGAGCACGTGGCCAAACACCACGCCGACCTCCTCGTGCAAGATGTCGATGGCGTTATCCGCCGTGAGCTCATCGGCGCGACGGGCAAAGACGTCCAGAGCCCATGCGGCGTGGCTGCGGCAAAGGTCGTCGCCCTCGAGCGCGGCGGCAAGGTCGTAGCTTGCGTCGACCTTGGCTGCCAGTAGGTGCTCGCGGACGGCGCCGAGCTCGGGAACCAGGCGCGGCGGTAGAATGGCCAGGCCCATGACCTCAATCAGGCCGATGTTCTCCTTCTTAATGTGGTGATACTCGGCATGCGGGTGGAATACGCCCAGCGGATGCTCGTCGGTCGTGATGTTGCAGCGAAGTGCCAGGTAGGCCTCGTAGATCTCGCCACCGGCATTGCCGCGGGAGTCCACGCGGCGGATGACGGGCGTCACGGTGTTGTGCGCCACGCCGTCGGCCGTGTGCGCGATGACGCCCACGGATTCATCGGTCCACTCGCGCCAGGCGAGGATGATCTTCTCGGCGGCATCGAGAAGCTCGCCGCGGTCGTGCGAGCGCAGGCGCAGCACCGAGAGCGGCCACTGCAGCACGGTGCCGGTGACCTGGTCAAAGCCGGGCACGCTGAACTGCGAAACCTCGGCCGCGTGCATCATGGGGAACTCGTGCGCGCCACCCTGGAAGTGGTCGTGCGACAGGATCGAGCCACCAACGATGGGCAGGTCGGCGTTGGAGCCGATAAAGTAGTGCGGGAACAGATCCACAAAGTCGAGCAGGCAGGAGAGACCCTTGCGATCGACGTGCATCGGACGATGCTCGGAGCTCATGGCAATGCAATGCTCGTTAAAGTACGCGTACGGGCTGTACTGGAAGCCCCAGCGCTCGCCGTCGAGCTGGATCGGGATAACGCGCAGGTTCTGGCGAGCGGGGTGAGCACCGCCGTCGGCTGCAGCGGAGCGTCCGGGGTACCCCTCGTTTTCGATGCAGAGCTGGCAGGCGGGATACTTCTCGCCCGTGTTCTTGGCGGCACCGGCGGCGGCAATGTCGCGCGGGTCCTTCTCGGGCTTGGACAGGTTGATGGTAATCTCAAGATCGCCCCAGTTGGTTGGGGTGCTCCATTTGATGTTGCGCGCGATGGCGGCACGGCGCACATAGCCGGCGTCGCAGCACAGGCCGTAGAACCAGTCGGTCGCGGCGCGGGGCTCGTTGACGCCCATGCGCCCATTGAACTCCTCGTTTACAACCGAAGGCCTCGGCATAAGCACGCCCATGATGCGCATGGCGATACGGTCGCGGCCCGACGCCGTGTCTTCGGCGGCACCGTTGGCGACGGCGGTCTCGGAAAGCGTGGCGAGCGTGCCCTCCAGATCAAAGTTGGGGAGGGTATCGGGGTGCAAAAGCGAGATCTTCTCGGTCTGCAGTGCCCAGGCCATGTCGAGCGCGGGGCCCGTGGCGCCAATGCACTCCAGAATGGTGTTGTAGGCCCAGATGCGGTCGTCCTGCCCGATCATGGAACGGTGAATAGCGTACTCGATCAGGTTCTGCGCAGCCTCGCGCACGTCGGTCATTACAGCCATGCCGCGTAAGCCCCCTTGTCAGAGATAGCGTAGTGACGGGCAGAGCCCTCGCCCAGCCAGCCGTTCATCTTGGCGATGAAAGTATCGACCAGGTCGAGCGGCACGAAGGCCTGGATGGTGCCGCCAAAGCCGCCGCCGTGGATGCGGACGGCGCCGCGCCCGTCGAGCACGTGCTCGGCCAGCGCCAGGGCATACATGGAAGGCTGCTCGGAGCCCAGCTTGGCAACGACATTCTGCAGGTACATGGCAGAGCTGGCGCCGGACTCGCGCGTCAGGACCAGGAACTGGTCGATGTCGCCGGCGTTCAGAGCCGCCCAGCGCTTGTCGACCAGGCCGTTCTCGTACCAGTAGTGAACGGCGCGCAGGCAGGCGCGGTCGCCCAGCTTGGCGCGCAGCTCGGGGAGCTTGGCGTCAAAGTCGGCAACGTCAACCTCGCACAGACGTGCCTTGCCAAACTCGGCGGCGACGTCCTGCATCTCGCGCGGAACGGCGGCGTAGTCGTTGGTGGCAGCCACGTGGTCGGCGCCAACCTTGACGAGCACGAGCGCATAGCCGTGATCCTCAAAGTTGAGCTCGAGCTTCTGAGTTTTAGGCTGAGCCTGGTCCTCAAAATCCATGTAGGCAAGGCCGCCCAGACACACGGCAGCTTGGTCCATCAGGCCGCAGGGCTTGCCGTAGTAGTTGTTCTCGGTGCGCTGGCTCATCTGAGCGAGTGCGACGGGCTCAATGGCGGGTGCGCCCCAGAGCGTCTCCATGGCGCGGCCGTATGCTGCCTCGACGGCAGCGGAGCTGGAAAGGCCGCCGCCCGAGGGGACGGAGCAGGTGAAGGCAAAGTCAAAGCCGTGGGGCTCAACGCCCAGGGCTACGACCTCGTGGGCCATGCCGCGGACGAGGCTCGCGGACGTCCCCTTCTCGGACTCCTGAACATCCAGCGTGTCGAGCGTGATCTCAAAGGTGGGGTAGCCCTCGTCGGCAACGCGGACCTTGTTGGTGTCGGTTGCCACGGCAATGCCGTCGACGGCGACATCGAGCGAGCCGGCGATAACGTGGCCGCCCTCGTGGTCGGTGTGGTTGCCGCTGATCTCGGAGCGGCCGGGCGCGTGCACGTAGAGCACCTGGCGGTCGCCGATGGGGCCAAACTCCTCCTCAAACAGCTTGGTGAGCGTGGCGAGCGTCTTTTCGTCGGGGGCGGTCATGAGGGTCCTTTCTTTGGCGCGTACAGACGATTTTTGCGTCGTTATGAGTACGTTAACAATTTGAAGCGGCATGAACTCAGCATCCACAATGCCGCACGTTAAGGGCTATGTTAACGTACTCATAACACAACGCTTATTACTTTTTGAGAATCTGGTAATCGGTCGAAATTCGGCCGTGAACGGTAGTGCCGTATGGACTTATAGAGCAGAAAAGCTGCAGCTAGAAAAAGTAGAGTACGTTAACATGCGTCCGACGATAGCGGTCCTCCGCGCGGGCTCTATTCCTGCACGGGCCGGTATGTACGCTCTTTTGATCTCGCAAGGGTGAAGGTGATCTTGTGGCAAGGCGCCCCTCCAACGATACAGGCTCGCGTCCGGTTTCCATGGCCGACGTCGCCCGCGCTGCTGGCGTTTCGCAGCAGACGGTCTCGCGCGTCGCCAACGGCCTGCCCAATGTGAACGAGCAGACGCGCCAGCGCGTACAGGCTGCCATGCAAGAGCTCGGCTTTCGCCCGAGCTATGCCGGCCGTTCGCTGCGCGACGGTCGCTACCATTCGGTCGGCCTATGCGTCAACGACGTCACCAAGTTTGGGAATCTGACGATGATTGACGGTATCGCCAGCGCCGCTCGCGAGCACGGCTGTGCCATCACGCTGGTCGAGATGTCCAAGACCGAGGAGTTTTCGCTTGCCGAAGCCACGCGTCGCATGGCGGCGCTGCCGGTCGATGGCATCATCATCGGCATGAGCCGCATGGCGCCCGACTTTGAGACGTTCGATCCGCTGCCGGGCATCGGCACGGTTATCGTTACCATGTATGCGCATCCGCGCGTGACCACGGTCGACTCCGACCATTACGGCTGCTCGCTGCTGCTTATGGATCATCTGTTTGAGCTTGGCCACGAGCAGATCCGCTATATCGGCGGTCCGTCCTTCTCGGTGGACGAGCAGTTCCGCCGCGCCGGTTGGCAGGACGCACTCGAGCGCAAGCACATTGAGCCGACGGAGCCGCTCGAGGGCGACTGGTCTGCCAACAGCGGCTACGAGGCCGGCAGGTATCTGGCCGAGCACGACCGCACCATGACGGCGATCTATGCGGCAAACGACCAGATGGCAAACGGCGCCATCGCCGCGCTGCGCGATAGCGGCCTCCGCGTGCCCGAGGACGTGAGCGTGGTGGGCGTCGACGATTCGCTTGACGACTTTGTCGCGCACAATGAACTCACGACCGTGCGATTCGATCTGCATCAGCGCGGGCGCGAGGTGTTTGAGCATGCGGTGCCCGAGGCGGGTGCGGCGAGCAAAACCGTTGCCATTCGTATTCCCGGTCAGCTCATCGTTCGACATAGTACGGCGGTGCCGCGCGCATAGTTTCCGCAGGTCAACGGCTCAATCTTGCGCTTCAATAACAAATGGTAAGGATGCCGGCAGATAGCTGTTGAGATGCAGCCGAGTGCTATGATAGACGGGTTCTTTTGTCTATCTAGGAGGCTTTGCCTGATGGAGATCACCAAGGATATCCGCTACGTTGGCGTCGACGATCACGACATCGACCTGTTCGAGGGCCAGTACGACGTGTCCGAGAACGGTATGGCATACAACAGCTACGTTATCTTGGGCGAGAAGATCGCTGTCGCCGATTCGGTCGACGGTGGTTTTGTTGATGAGTGGCTCGGCAACATCGAGAGCGTGCTCGATGGTCGTACGCCCGATTATCTGGTCGTTCACCACATGGAGCCCGATCACTCCGCTGGCATCGCCGCCTTTATGGAGCGCTATCCCCAGGTCCAGATCGTGGCCAGCATGGGCGCCTTCCGCATGATGGTCAACTACTTTGGCACCGATTACCCCGAGCGCAAGATGGTCGTCAAAGAGGGCGATGTGCTCGACCTGGGCGGCCACAGCCTGACGTTTGTCGGCGCCCCCAACGTGCACTGGCCCGAGGTACTCTTCTCCTACGAGGCCACCGACAAGGTGCTCTTCAGCGCTGACGGCTTTGGCAAGTTCGGTGCCAACGACATCGAGGATTCGGAAGGCTGGGCCTGCGAGGCGCGCCGTTACTACTTTGGCATCGTCGGCAAGTTCGGCAAGTTCGTGCAGGCCGTGCTCAAGAAGGCTGCCGATCTGGACATTCAGATCATCTGCCCGCTCCATGGCCCCGTGCTAACCGAGAACCTGGGCTACTACCTTGACACCTACAACACCTGGTCGAGCTATCAGCCCGAGGACGAGGGCATCACCATTGCCTATGCGAGCGTGTACGGCCATCTGAAGGCTGCCGTTGAGGAGCTCGCATCTGCGCTCGAGGCCCGCGGCCAGAAGGTCTCCGTCTTTGACTTGGCTCGCGACGACATGGCCGAGGCCGTTGAGGATGCGTTCCGCTATGACCGTCTGGTGCTCGCTTCCATCACCTATCAGGGCGAGATCTTCCCGTTCATGAGCACCTTTATCCATACGCTCGCCGAGCATGCCTACCAGAACCGCACGGTGGCGCTCGTCGAGGCCGGTTCCTGGGCGCCCGCCGCTGCCAAGGTTATGACCAAGGAGCTCGAGGGCATGAAGGACATCACCCTGGCGCAGAACAAGGTGACCGTGCTGGGTTCGCTCAACGACGCCTCGCGCGCCCAGATTGAGGCCCTCGCTGACGAGCTCTCCAAGTAGCGATACGTTCACTTTTAACGCTCAAACCACCACAGACGATATGAGCAGGACATAAAAACATTGAGAGCCCCTGCCACATGAAAAACCGCGGATTAGGCCGACAATGGTGAGTGTCTAATTCAGCCGCGGCGGCCACGCC
>CAVCRP010000003.1:0-112305 GCA_963604655.1 uncultured Ruminococcus sp. | reverse complement strand
TGGCAGTCAAGATTCGCCTTGCTCGTCACGGCGCTAAGAAGCGTCCGTACTACCGTGTCGTCGTCGCCGATTCCCGCGCCCCGCGTGACGGTCGTATCATCGAGGAGGTTGGCCGCTACAACCCGATGACCGCCCCCAAGACCATCAACCTCGACCTCGAGAAGATCGCCGACTGGCAGTCAAAGGGCGCTCAGCTCACCGACGCCGTCGCCGCTCTGGTCAAGGCCGCCAACGAGGGCGAGAAGACCGAGACCGTCGTCAAGAAGTCCAAGAAGCAGCTCGCCAAAGAGGCCGAGGCCGCTAAGGCTGCCGCTGAGGCCGCTGAGGGTGCCGAGGAGTAAATCGTGCCTGAGGTTGACGCTGCACAGCTCGAGGGTGAGGCAATGCTCTCAGATCGCATCGCCGATCTCGTCGAATATCTCGTTGTTCAGATCGTCGACGACCCGGATTCCGTGAGCCTTGAGGTCATCGATGGTGACGACGCCTCTACGATTGAGGTTTCGGTCGCCGAGGATGATGTCGCTAAGGTCATCGGCCGTCGTGGCCGTACCATCAAGGCCATTCGCACGCTCGCCCGTGCACTGGCCGCTCGCCTCGACACTGCTGTCGAGGTAGAGGTTCTGGGCTAGGACCTTGAGGTCCCAGTACAAAAACATCGCCCGTGTGGTCAAGCCGCACGGAAGGAAGGGGGAGGTCCTCGCGCAGCCGCTGCGGGGGCTTCCTTCTGTATTAGAGCCGGGTATGCGCGTCGCCCTGACGCCGCCGGCGCTCAAGCGCGACCGCTTTTGCACGGTCGTGTCCGTCACCGATACGGGCGATGGCGATCTGGTCTCGTTTGAGGGCATTGACGACTTGACGGCCGCCGAGGGCATCACGGGATGCTACGTGCTGGCAAATCGTGACGACTTTGAGCTCGATTCGCTCGACGCTGCCTATACCGACCTGATGGGTCGCGAGGTGGTCGACGAGCGCTTCGGTTCGCTCGGTACGATCGTCGAGATCATGTCGACGCCCGCCAACGATGTTTGGGTTGTCGAGGGTGATCGGTACGGCGAGGTGCTGATTCCCGTGATCGAGCAGGTCGTGCTCGATCTTCCCGACACAGGAACAATTTCCGTCCACGTTATGGACGGCCTGATCGATATGGACAAGTAGGGAGGACAACATGCTGATCGAGACCCTTTCGGTCTTTCCCGAGATGTTTGAGCCCGTCATGTCCACATCGATCTTGGGCCGCGCCCGCAAGGCCGGCCTTTTTGATTTTAAGGCGTATAACCTGCGCGACTGGACGCACGACCGCCATCGTACCGTCGATGACGAGCCGTACGGCGGCGGGCAGGGCATGCTCATGAAGGTCGAGCCTATCGCCGAGGCCATCGAGGCCATTAGCGCAGAGGGTCCCAAGCCCACTGTGGTGTTCTTTACCCCCTGTGGCGAGCCCTTTACGCAGCATGTGGCCGAGCGCCTGCTCAAAAGTGAGCGCCTGCTGTTTGTGTGCAGTCGCTACGAGGGCGTCGACGAGCGCGCGTATGCGTATGCCGATGAGCGTCTGTCGATCGGCGACTACGTGCTTACGGGCGGCGAGCTTCCCGCTATGGTCGTTGCCGATGCCGTCGTACGCCTGATTCCCGGCGCCCTGGGCGACGAGATGAGCAACGTCGACGAGTCGTTCTCGACCGCCGAGGACGGAGGACTGCTCGAGTACGCGCAGTACACCCGTCCTGCCGAGTTCAACGGCGAGGGCGTGCCGCCGGTGCTCGTGAGTGGCGATCATGCCAAGGTCGATGCCTGGCGTCGCAAGAACGCCATCGAGCGCACCTGCCGCTGGCGTCCCGATCTGATCGAGACGGCGCGCCTTACGCCCCAGGAGCGCGCTTACGCGCAGGAGATTTTGGACGCTGCGTATTCGCAGAGCGAGGAGTGAGAATGGTTCCATCGCAGCATTCCGCGTTGAGGGGCGCTTTTGAGTGGATCGCGGTCATCGCGATCGCGCTCGTGGCCACCTTCTTGATTCGCTCGTTTGTGGTCGAGCCCTTTGTGGTGCCCACCGGCTCCATGGAGTCCACGATCGAGATTGGCGACCAGATCCTGGCACAAAAGGTGAGCCTCGAGCTCGGTCAGCCCGTCAAGCAGGGTGATATCGTGGTGTTTCACAACCCCGATGGCACCTCCGAGCATGATGTTCTTGTCAAGCGTGTTATTGCCACGGCCGGCCAGACGGTCGACCTGCAGGATGGCAAGGTGGTCGTTGACGGCCAAGCGCTCGACGAGGACTATACGACGGGCATGAGCTGGCCGCTTTCGGTCCAAGCGCCCGGCGCTCAGGTAAGCTATCCCTACACGGTTCCCGACGGGTGCGTGTGGGTGATGGGCGACAATCGCGAAAACTCTGCCGACTCACGTTATTTTGGTCCCGTCGATCGCTCTGATTTGATCGCAGTGGCGCTTGTGCGCTACTGGCCGTTCAACCGCATCGGCGCTATCGACTAAAAACCGCTATAGTACAGTACCTAACCGTGTAATCGTTTCGACGAGGGGATATTAGAGGCATGAACGCTTCATCGCTTTCCTTCCAAGACATCATCCTGCGCCTCCAGCAGTACTGGGGCGAGCAGGGCTGCGTCATCATGCAGCCCTATGACTCCGAGGTCGGTGCCGGTACCTTCCATACCGCGACCACGCTGCGCTCGCTCGGTCCCGCCGAGTGGCGCACCTGCTATGCACAGCCCTGCCGCCGTCCCGCCGACGGCCGCTACGGCGAGAACCCCAACCGCATGCAGCACTACTATCAGTTCCAGGTGCTCATCAAGCCCTCGCCGGTCAACGCCCAGGAGCTCTACCTGGGTTCGCTGGCCGCCATTGGCCTGGACCCCAACGACCATGACGTCCGCTTTGTCGAGGACGACTGGGAGAGCCCGACGCTCGGCGCCTGGGGCCTTGGCTGGGAGGTCTGGCTCAATGGCATGGAGGTCACGCAGTTTACGTACTTCCAGCAGGTGGGCGGCATCGAGGTCGACCCCGTGCCCGTCGAGATCACCTACGGCCTGGAGCGTATCGCCATGTACGCCCAGGGCGTTAACTCGGTCTACGACCTGGTGTGGAGCTACCTGCCCGACGGCACGCCCATGACCTATGGCGACGTGTTCCTCGAGAACGAGCGCGAGTTCAGTGCCTATAACTTTGAGGTCGCCAACGTCGAGATGATGCGTCAGAAGTTTGACGACTACGAGGCCGAGTGCCATTCCTGCCTGGAGCGCAAGCTGCCGCTGCCGGCATATGACTGCGTCATGAAGTGCAGCCACGCTTTCAACCTGCTCGATGCTCGCGGCGCCCTGTCCGCGGTCGAGCGTGCCAACTACATCCTGCGCGTCCGCGCCGTCGCCAAGGCGTGCTGCGAGGCCTACATGGCCGAGGTCGCCGGAGTCAACGAGAATGCCGATCAGGAAGGCGAGGTGGCGTAAGCCATGGCAGACGCTAAGGATTTCCTGTTTGAGATCGGTACGGAAGAAATGCCCTCCGCACCGCTGAACAATGCCGTCAAGCAGCTTGGCACCATGATCGCCAAGGGTCTCGACGAGGCCGGTCTGGCCCACGGCGAGGTCCGTGTGATCTCGAGCCCGCGCCGCCTGGCTGCGCTCGTTGCCGACGTCGCCACCGCGACCGACGAGGTTCACGAGGTCAAGCGCGGCCCCGCGGCCAACATCGCCTTCGATGCCGACGGTAACGCCACCAAGGCCGCCCAGGGCTTCGCCCGCAAGTGCGGTGTGGCTGCCGAGGATCTGGTCCGTCGCGAGGACACCGACGGCCGTGAGTACGTCTTTGCCGAGAAGAACATCCCTTCCGCCCCGGCCACCCCGATCCTGACGGCCCTGTGCGAGAAGACTATCGCTGGCCTGCAGTGGCCCAACTACCGCTCTCAGCGCTGGGGTCACGAGCATGCGACCTTTGTTCGTCCGGTCCGCTGGATCTGCTGCCTTCTGGGCGAGGACGTTGTGCCCGTGTCGTTTGCCGACGTGACGAGTGGCAACACCACGCGTGGTCATCGCGTGCTTGGCCCTGGCGACCATGTGGTTGCCAGCCCCGCCGTCTACGAGCAGGTGCTCGAGGACGCCGGTGTGCTTTCTGCCGAGCGTCGTCGTGAGGCCATCCTCGCCGGTATCGCCGAGGTCGAGGCTGCCCGTCCCGGCTGCCATGTCGATACGCCCAAGAAGGTCTTTGAGGAGGTCATTAACCTCTGCGAGTGGCCGACGGTGCTCGTCGGTACCTTCGATGAGGAGTTTCTCAAGGTCCCGCACGAGATTATCTGCGAGTCCATGCTCACCAACCAGCGCTACTTCCCGATCTATGACGGCGAGGGCAAGCTCACGCGTGAGTTCGTGGTCGTTTCCAACAGCAAGCCCGAGAATGCCGAGCGCGTGATTGACGGCAACGAGCGCGTCGTGCGCGCCCGTCTGGACGACGCCAAGTTCTTCTACGAGGAGGACCTGAAGATCTCCCTCGACGAGTTCCGCGAGCGTCTGGCCAAGGTCGCCTTCCAGGAGAAGCTCGGTAGCGTGCTCGCCAAGTCCGAGCGCATTGAGCAACTCGCGCTTGCCATCGCTCGCGAGGCCCATCTGGGCGCCCACCTGGCCGCCGACGCTGCTCGCGCCGCGCACCTGTGCAAGGCCGACCTGGTGTCTAACGCCGTCGTCGAGTTTACGAGCCAGCAGGGCGTGATGGGCGGTTATTACGCGACCGCGATGGGGGAGAACGACGAGGTCGCCCACGCCATTCGCGATCACTACCGTCCCCGCTTTGCCGGTGACGAGCTGCCCGAGGGCACCGCTGGCTGCATCGTGGCCTGTGCCGACAAGCTCGATACCATTGCCGGTATCTTTGCCATCGGCGAGCCCCCGACCGGCTCCTCCGACCCCTATGCGCTGCGTCGTGCCGCTATCGGCATCATCAACATCCTGCGCGACCGTCTGCCGATCGACCCCACGTCGCTTATCGACTTCGCCCTCGAGCTCTATGGCGAGCAGGGCATTGAGTTCGACGCCGCCGAGGTCGCCCAGCAGGTTCGTGACTTCTTCCATGGCCGCCTGGTGAGCATGGCCCGCGACGAAAAGATCCCGGCCGATACCGTTGCCGCCGTCTCCGCGGTGCACATCATCGCTCCGTCCGTCTTCTTCGCCCGCTGCGCCGCCCTCGACGAGGCCCGCAAGAACGACGCCGAGACGTTCGACAACCTTGCGACCGCCTATGCTCGCGCCGCGCATATCTCCAAGCCCGAGCTGGGCGTGGAGTACGACCGCAGCCTGATGGGCGAGGTCGAGCTTGCGCTCGCCGACGCCTCCGAGGCTGCTCAGACCGCTGTCGATGCCGCCCTTGCTACCGAGGATTATCCGGCCGCATTTGCTGCCCTCGCCGCCCTGCGCGCGCCCATCGACCGTTTCTTCGACGAGGTCATGGTCATGGACAAGGACGAGCAGCTCCGCGATAATCGCCTTAAGCTGCTCAACCGCTTCGAGGCCGTTTTCTCCGGCATCGCCAACATCGGTGAGCTTGCTCGTAAAAAGTAAGCCAGCCTGCGCGTAAGCGCAAAAGGAGCCCCGCATGGATTGCCCGGTCACCGCTCGTCCCACCGTTATCGTTATCTCCGACTCGCTCGGTGATACCGCTTGTGAGGTGGTGCTTGCGGCGTCCGGGCAATTTGATGAAGGGGCTTTTCGTTTGTTGCGCCTGCCCAAGGTGACCTCGGTGGAGCAGGTGGAGTCGTTTGTGGGCCCGCGCGTCGATGCCGACCATCGCGATATTGCCGCGTTTCACACCATTGTCGATCCGGCGCTTCGCGCCCGCGTGCTCGATTACCTGGGCATGCTGCATATCCGTTCGGTCGACCTGATCGGTCCGACGCTCGCCGTGCTATCGTCGCTCATCGGTGTGCCGCCCAAAGGCGTCGCGGGCGTGATTCACAGGACCGATGACCGCTATTTCCATCGTATCGAGGCCATGGAATATTTCGTTGAGCACGATGACGGGCGCGGTTGCGACGATTTGTCGGGTGCCGATATCGTGCTGCTGGGCGTATCGCGCACGTCCAAGACGCCGCTGTCGATGTATCTGGCTTATCAGGGCTACAAGGTTGCCAATGTTCCGTTGGCCCATGGCATGGAGCCGCCGAAGTCGATTTACGAGGTCGACCCGATGCGCCTGTTCGGCCTGATTTCGACCGTCGATGTGATTTCCGAAATTCGCGATAGCCGCTTGGGCGATGACTACGCTCGTGCCGTTGCCGGCTCCTATGCCGAGCCCGAGAGCGTGCGCAGCGAGCTTGAGGAAGCTCGTGCCCTCATGAAACGCCTAGGCTGCTTTGTGGTGCGTACCGACGGCAAGGCCATCGAGGAAAGCGCTGCCGAGATCATTAGCCACTTGGAGGAAATCCAAGAAGCTCGCGCCCGCCGAGCCACCAGCCGCGCCTAATATTAGTAGCATTTTGATAAAGCGATTTAGCAAAAACATCGCATCTGACCTGCTTTTTTATTGTAGTGGTATCTTCATAAGGTAACCAACTTTACCTACCGTTTACCGCCAGTTTTATCACGTTTACCAAACCGCGTATCCTCTGCTCAAGCCCGTTCAAATCCGGCCGTATAGTTCCCTCACGGCCCGCATCCGGCGGGTCGATTCGTTACCACGGTCGTGCGCGTAAGCGCATGGAAGGGGAAGTATCGTGAGCGATTGCAAGAGGGTTTACCGTTTTGGTACCGACGCCCAGGGCACCTGTGTCACCGAGGGCGACAAGTCCATGAACTTCGTGCTTGGCGGCAAAGGCGCTAACCTTGCCGAGATGAGCCGTATCGGCCTGCCGGTTCCCGGTGGCTTTACTATTACCTGCCAGACTTGCGTCGAGTACTCCGGTGCCGGCAACGTGTGGCCCGAGGGTGCACTCGATGAGATCGTTGCTGCCGAGGCGGACCTCGAGGCCCGCTGCGGCAAGAAGCTCGGCGACGCCTTCGATCCGCTGCTCGTGTCGGTTCGTTCGGGCGCTCCGTTCTCCATGCCCGGCATGATGGACACGGTCCTCAACTTAGGCCTCAACGACGACTCCGTTCAGGGGCTCATCGCCCAGACGCAAAATCCGCGTTTTGCTTGGGATAGCTACCGCCGCTTTATTCAGATGTTCTCCAACGTCGTTATGGGCGTTGACGCCGACCTGTTCGAGAACGCGCTGACCCAGGCACGCCTGGTCGCCGGCGTCCGCGTCGACTCCGAGCTTTCGGCCGAGGATCTGCAGGAGCTCGTCGAGACCTTTAAGGGCATCTTCTCCGAGAACGTCGATGCCTCCCTGTATCCCGAGCTCGAGGTCGCCGACGGCAAGCCCGTCTTCCCGCATGATCCGGAGCTCCAGTTGCGCCTTGCCATCCAGGCCGTCTTTGGCAGCTGGATGAATGAGCGCGCCTGCATCTACCGCAAGCAGCATGGAATCTCCGACGAGCTCGGCACCGCCGTCAACGTGCAGGCCATGGCCTTTGGCAACAAGGGCGAGACCTCTGCGACCGGTGTCGCCTTTACACGCAACCCGGCAGACGGCACCAAGGAGTTCTACGGTGACTTTTTGGTTAACGCCCAGGGCGAGGACGTTGTCGCCGGCATCCGCAACACCGAGCCCATCGCCGACCTCAAGGCCACCCCGGGCCTCGAGTCCGCAGGCAAGGAGCTCGAGCGCGTGTTCCTGACGCTCGAGGATCATTACCGCGATATGTGCGATATCGAGTTCACCATCGAGCAGGGCAAGCTCTGGATGCTCCAGACCCGCGTGGGCAAGCGTACCGCAACCGCCGCTCTGCGCATCGCTATCGAAATGGTCGAGGAAGGACTGATCACCCGCGAGGAGGCCGTAAACCGTATCGATCCCGCGCAGCTCGACCAGCTCCTGCACCCGCAGTTCGATGCTTCCAAGAAGTATGAGGCGCTGGCCTGCGGTCTTAATGCCAGCCCCGGTGCCGCCGTGGGCGAGGTCGTTTTCTCGAGCGATGACGCCGTCGCGCGCGCCAACGAGGGTCACAAGGTCATTTTGGTTCGCTGGGAGACTAACCCCGACGACCTGAAGGGCATGGTCGCCGCCGAGGGTATCCTGACCAGCCACGGTGGCAAGACGAGCCATGCCGCCGTTATCGCCCGCGGCATGGGTACGCCCTGCGTCTGTGGCGTTGAGCGCTTCCATATTGACGCCGCCGAGAAGGTCGTGCGCATCGAGGGCAGCGACCGCGTACTGCGCGAGGGTGATGTCATCTCCATCGACGGCACCCAGGGTATCGTCGTCGACGGCGCCGTTGATCTGGTTTCGGCCGAGCTCACCGGCGATCTGGACACCATCCTGTCCTGGGCCGACGAGATCCGTCTGGACGAGACCGACGGTCACGCCAACCACGTGCGCGTCAACGCCGACAACCCCGAGGACGCCGCGCTCGCACTCGAGTTTGGTGCCGAGGCCATCGGCCTATGCCGCACCGAGCACATGTTCCTGGGTGACCGTAAGAACATCATCCAGAGCTTTATCCTGTCTGACGATGAGGCCGTGAAGCAGCAGGCCCTGGCCGACCTGCTCAAGGTCCAGACCGAGGACTTTCTGGCGATGTTCAAGACCATGTCCGGTCGCGATGTGGTTGTCCGCCTGCTCGATCCGCCGCTTCATGAGTTCTTGGATAATCCTCGCGAGCTCGAGGTCGCCATCACCAAGAAGGAAGCCGCTGGCGCCAACGAGGAAGAGCTTGCCGCCCTGCGCACCCGTCTGCGTCGTATTGACGGCATGGTCGAGTCCAACCCGATGCTCGGCCTGCGCGGTGTGCGCCTGTCCGTCGTCTTTAGCGATCTGCCGTTTATGCAGGTTCGCGCCGTCGCTACGGCTGCTGCCCGTCTCATCAAGGAAGGCGTCGATCCGCGCCCCGAGATCATGGTTCCGCTCGTCTCCATCACGGCCGAGCATGTCCAGACCCGCGAGGTTATCGAGCGCGTAATCGCTGAGGTTTCCGCCGAGGAGGGCGTCGAGCTCAATATTCCCGTGGGCACGATGCTCGAGCTGCCGCGCGCCTGCATGGTCGCTGACGAGATCGCCCATCACGCAGACTTCTTCTGCTTTGGCACCAACGACCTCACCCAGACGACCTTCGGCTTCTCCCGCGACGATGCCGAGGCCAAGTTCATCCCGCTGTACATGCACAAGAAGATCTTGAAGGACAATCCCTTCGAGACCATCGACACGGCAGTACTCGAACTGGTGCGCATGGCTGTCGAGAAGGGCCGCGCCACCAACCCCGACATGCACTTTGGCGTGTGCGGCGAGCACGGCGGCGACTCTAAGTCCATCAAGGGCCTGTTTAACGTGGCCGATGTTGACTACGTGTCCTGCTCGCCCTACCGCGTGCCCCTCGCACGCCTGGCTGCCGCCCAGGCCAAGCTCGAGGCCAAGCGTTCCGCCTAACGTTTTGGGTTTAGACGCCTAGCGTAGCCCCCTTCATGCCGCCCGTCTCATTCGTGAGACGGGCGGTTATCATGTGCGGGTTTTGTCTTTTTGTCTGCGTAAAAAATTGTTCTTGCAGCAGAAACCCGCGCGTGTATACTGGAATACGTTTGTTCAACTACGTGCCGGCCAAGGTGGTACGGCACCTCTAGAAGAGTAAGGAATTGCACATGGATTACATCCGCGCAATCGAGCGTCAGCAGATCCGCGAGGACATTCCTCAGGTTCGCGTCGCCGACAACGTCAAGGTTCACTACCGCATTAAGGAAGGCGACCGCGAGCGCATCCAGGTCTTCCAGGGCGACGTCATCCGCATGGCCGGCGCCGGTGCCCGCGAGACCTTCACCGTCCGTAAGATGTCCTTCGGTGTCGGTGTTGAGCGTACCTTCCCGCTTCACAGCCCCAAGATCGCCAAGCTCGAGGTCGTTCGTCATGGTCGCGTCCGTCGCGCCAAGCTGTACTACCTCCGCGACAAGGTGGGCAAGGCTGCTCGCATCCCCGAGAAGCGCTAAGAAGATCGCAGCGTCTGTCCACTCGTTTGGACACAAGGGTCACCTTCGGGTGGCCCTTCTTTTTATCTGATTTGCATGCAAGGAGGGCCTAGTATGGCCAACATGACGAGCTCGGTTTCGGCATCGCAAGTTGCCGGTGAGTTGGCGAGCGCTACGTTTGAGGAGATTCCCGCCCTCGTGGAGCATTATCGCGAGGACCCGCGCCAGCAGGTGATCAAGGCTTGCGAACGCGCCCTCAAACGTCATGCCAAAGAGCTTGCCGAGCGCGAGCGCGTCAATGACATGTACGAGCTTATGCATGAGCTTGGCGGCGATGGGGTGGTCGTTGGTGTCGACGAGGTGGGTCGCGGATCGGTGGCCGGTCCTTTGACGGTATGCGCCGTCTGTCTTCCTATGGAGCCGCGCGTCTGGGGCATCAACGATTCCAAAAAGCTCACGCCGGCGCGCCGCGAGCTGCTCTCAGTGAAGATTGCCGAGGTGGCGACGGCGATCGGTTTTTGCCATATCGCGCCGAAGGATATCGACGAGATGGGTATGGCCCGCGCCATCCGCGCTGCCGTCGCGGGCGCCGTGGCCGATACGGGACTTGAACCCGACTGCGTCCTCATGGATGGTAACCCCTTGGGCGCCGTTCCCAACGAGCGCGATGTGGTGAAGGGCGATGCCAAGATCGCCTGCATCGCCGCGGCGTCCATCATGGCCAAGGTCACGCGTGACGAGATGATGGTCGAGTACGACGCCGAGTACCCCGAGTACCATCTGGCCGAGTCGAAGGGCTATGCGAGCCCCGAGCACATCGAGGCCATTCGCAAACATGGACTTTGTCCGCTGCACCGCGTGAGCTTTTGCGGAAACTTTCTGCAGACTGAGCGCCTTTTCTAGGTCAATTGTGGAGACAGGGACCTCTGGGGTTTTATAAACCTGCTGGTAGCGGGCCGTATGCAACAGCATTGCTGCGTACGGCCCGTTTTTTGACGGCATTTGGTCAGCTTTTGGTTTGCTTCCGGTACTTACCCGCATGAAAGGTGCCCTCATCATCGGGGCAATGCAGTGTGCGGGAAAGGAGACCCCATGAGTGCCGCAAGCAAAAAGAGCAAGACGCAGCAGCTCAAGGAGCGTTGGGAAAACGGCGAGCTCGACTCCGGGGCGATGACGCCCGAGTTTATCAAGGGACTCAGTCCCCGCGAGCTAGGCATGCTGGGCGAGCTGATCACCATCGACTACTTTAACGAGCGCGGCTACACCTTGCTGGAGCAGGGCTATCGTTGCACCGAGGGCGAGGCCGATCTGGTGCTGCTCGATGAGCTCGACGATGTCGTGGTGATGGCCGAGGTCAAGACCAGACGCGTTTCGCTGGATTGCACCACGCGGGTCTTTCCCGAGGAGGCCGTGGACGCCCAAAAGCAACGCCGCTACCGCCGCATCGCAAGTTGCTATCTCATGGAGCATTATCCGCTCAAGGCGATTCGCTTCGATGCTGTGGGTGTCACCATCCGCGGCGGGCATATCGCCGAGATCGAGCATCAGTACAACGCGTTCGATTGGCAGGTGTCGTGATGGCGTTCGAGACGTTTGCCGTTCACGCGGCCTGCATCCGCGGCGTCGAGGCGATTCACGTCACGGTCGAGGTCTCGCTTGCCGGTGGCGTTCCGGGCATCCAGATGCTCGGCATTCCGAGTATGGAGGTGATGGAGTCACGCGGTCGTATTCGCTGCGCGATGCGCTCCGCCGGGTTCGAGATCCCGCGCTCGGGCATTACCGTTAACCTGGCACCCGGCGATATCCGCAAGACCGGTAGCGGCTTTGACCTGCCCATCGCCATCGCGGTTCTAGCGGCCGATGAGCAGATTCCCCGTGACAACCTCGATCGCTGCCTTATCGCAGGTGAGCTTGGTCTGGACGGTACGGTGCTTCCCGTCAAGGGCGAGGTGGCGTTTCAGCTATTGGCTCGCGACATGGGGCTGTCTTTTATCGCCGGCAGGTCCGACCAGCATGTGCCACTCGCGGGCGTAGATTGCGGCTTTATCGACCATCTGTCTCAGCTTGCTCACGGCATGGGCGATGCCGCACGGCACTACTTGGATTCCGAGGGTGTCGAGGCGACCTTTGAGCCCGAGCTCGACTATGCAGACGTGCTGGGGCAGGAAGTCGCTAAACGCGGCATGGCGCTTGCGGCGGCAGGAGAACTCGGCTTGCTCATAATCGGGTCTCCGGGATCGGGCAAGACGATGCTCGCACGCCGTATGACCGGCATCCTGCCCGAGCTTTCCGTTGAGGATCAGCAGGAGGCACTGTGCATCCATTCGGTTTTGGGTGAGAACATTGATGGCTTGTTGGCGGGGCACCGCCCCTTCCGCAGTCCCCACCACAGTATTTCGACCGCAGGCCTTATCGGCGGCGGGCGCCCGGTGCACCCGGGTGAGATCAGCCTTGCTCATGGCGGCGTGCTCTTTTTGGACGAGCTTGCCGAGTTTCCCACTGGCGTGCTGCAGACGCTGCGTCAGCCCATCGAGCGCGGCTACGTGAGGATCGTACGCGTCGACGGGGCTTTTACCTTCCCGTCGCGCTTTCAGCTGCTGGCTGCGAGCAATCCCTGCCCCTGCGGCTTTTTGGGCGATCGCGAGGTGCCGTGTCGCTGCTCGGCGGCGATGGTCGAGCGCTATCGGTCTAAACTGCGCGGTCCTTTGGCCGACCGTATCGACATGATGATCGATGTGACCCGTCCCGACCCTCAAGTGATTATCGAGGGTGCGGAGGGCATGTCGTCGGCCGAGTTACGTGACTACGTTGTGCGCGGTCGCGCCTTTCGCGCTTGGCGCGAATCCCGCATGGACGATGCGGATGCCGAGGCCGAGGATGACGAGACTCGGTCCATTGACGGCGTCGTTTCGACCTTTGAGCTCGATGATGCGGCGGAGAAGTGTGTGCTCGGCCTGTCGAAGCGCACGCATCTCACAGGGCGTGGCATCGTGCGCCTTGTTCGCATTGCGCGCACGATCGCAGATGTCGCCGAGAGCGAGCAGGTGACGCAGGACCACGTGCTCGAGGCGGCGATGTACCAGGGAAGGAGGGACCAATGATGGCCGAGGGGACCTTTGAGCTGCATCCAGGCGATGCGTTGTATCCCGAGACCGTTTTGGAGCTTTCTGATGTACCTCAGACGCTCTATGTGCGCGGCAACCCCGAGGCGCTTTCGACGCCCGCGCTCTCCATCATCGGTGCGCGAAAGGCCTCGCCGTATGGTCTTGCCGTGGCAGAGCTTGCGGCGAAGGTGGCGGTTGAGGCGGGAGTGACGGTAGTTTCGGGCGGTGCGGTCGGTTGTGACCAGGCCTCGGGTTGGGCTGCGGTCAACGCCGGCGGCAAACACGTCGTGGTGCTGGGGACGGGCGCCGACGTGGTCTACCCGCGTTCGAGCGCGGGGCTTATTACGCGCACGCTCGATACGGGCGGCGCGGTCGTGTCGATCTCTCCGTGGGGCATGGGTCCGCGCAAGTTTGCCTTTCCGCGTCGCAATCGCGTGATCGCGGCCCTGTCGCAAGCCCTCTTTGTATCCGAGGCGGGTATGCCTTCCGGGACGTTTTCTACAGCCGAGGCTGCTATGGATTTGGGGCGCGAACTTCTTGCCGTGCCGGGGTCGATCCTATCGCCCGAGTCGCGTGGCACGAATTATCTCATTGCGAACGGTGCCTGCTGCATTGTCGACGAGGAGTCCATCGAGATGGCTATCTCTCGCATATACGGCACCCTGCGCTACTCGCGCCCCGATGCTCCCGGCATTGCCGACCTGGATCCAACACAGCAGACCGTTATGCATGCGCTCATCGCTTCTCCGCTCAAGGTCGACGACATCGCGGCACTCGTGTCGCTCGATGCAGTCGGCGTACTCAAACTCTTGGGTTCGCTTGAACTCGAGGGCCTTATCGAGCGCATGATGGATGGAAGGTATGCGCCCTCCAAGTTTGCCCTTCACGCCCAGACACCCTTCGGTCACAATGGAAAACGTGTCAATTAGAAAGGTGTTTGCAGATGCAGTTCGATCAGGTGACAGTTATCGGTGGCGGTCTGGCGGGTTCGGAGTGCGCGATCCAGCTGGCAGATCGCGGGTTTGCCGTAAAGCTGTGCGAGATGCGCCCCCAGGTGAGCTCCCCGGCCCACCATACCGATCACCTGGCAGAGCTCGTCTGCTCCAATTCGTTTAAGTCGACCCGTCCGGATTCCGCGGCTGGTTTGCTGAAGGCCGAGCTTGAGCGCATGGGTTCAGTCCTGCTCGATTGCGCCCATCGCGCGGCTGTTCCCGCCGGTGGCGCCTTGGCGGTCGACCGCGTCAAGTTTTCCGAGCTTGTCGAGGCCGAGGTTGCTGCCCGTCCCAATATCGAGGTCGTGCACGGCGAGGTCACGCAGATTCCCGAGGGTCACGTGGTCATTGCCGCGGGCCCGCTGTGTTCACCGGCGCTGAGTGAAGAGGTTATGAAGCTCGTCGGTGGCGATGCCCTGGCATTCTTTGATGCGGCGGCGCCGATCGTCGATGCCTCCACGCTCGATATGGACGTGCTGTTCTCGCAGTCGCGCTACGAGGAGCAGGGGAGTGGCGACTATCTCAACGCTCCGCTCAATAAGGAGGAGTACGAGGCCTTTATCGAGGCGCTTACCACGGCAGACCGCGTGGTGCTCAAGGATTTTGAGGGCGGCGATCTGTTCCAGGCCTGCCAGCCTGCCGAGGAGGTTGCACGCACCGGCAAGGATGCTATTCGCTTTGGCGCCATGAAGCCCGTCGGCCTCACCGACCCGCGTACCGGACGTCGCCCCTGGGCGGCGATTCAGCTGCGTGCCGAGAACAAGGAGAAGACCGCCTATAATCTGGTGGGCTTCCAGACCAACCTGACCTTTGGCGAGCAGAAGCGCGTCTTCCATATGGTGCCGGGCCTGGAGAACGCTGAGTTCTTCCGCTACGGTGTCATGCACCGCAATACCTTTATCGACGCCCCGCACGTGCTCGATGGCACCTTTGCCGTGCCCGGTACCGGCGTGCGCCTGGCCGGTCAGATCACCGGCACCGAGGGGTACATGGAAGCCGTGGCGACAGGTCTGCTCGCGGCGCTCAACACCTATGCCGAGGCTATCGGTGCCGCGGGCGTCGAGTTGCCGCGTGTGGGCGCCCTGGGTGCGCTCGTGGGCTATGCGACCGATCCTGCCACCGTGGGCTATCAGCCCATGCATGTCAACTTTGGACTGGTGCCGCCACTCGAGGACGGTAAGCGCCGCAGCAAGCGCGACCGCTACCAGGCCTATGCGGACCGTGCGCTCGAGGCCCTTGATGCCTATCTGGCCACTCGCCCCGATCTGTTTGGAGGCGACCGGTCATAGCCTTTGACCTGTACGACACCGTCGACTCGTTTATCGCCTATATCGCACGTGTCGAGGGACTTTCTCCCAACACGGTGACGGCCTATGGCTCGAGACTGGAGCGCTTTGCTGCCTGGTGCGAGCGCGAGGACGTCGACGCTCGCGCCGCCGACGTGCGGACCGTTCGCTCCTATTTGGCCGAGTTGTCGCGTGACCAGGTGTCGGCTCGGACCCTCGCGGCGCATCTGTCTGCCATTCGCTCGCTCTATCGCTGGATGGCTGCCGAGGGGATTGTCGAGGGCGATGCGGTCTCGGCGATCGCATCGCCCAAGCTGCCGCGTGACCTGCCGGGCGTCCTTACGACCAAGCAGGTCGAGGCGCTGCTCAAGACGCCTGATACCTCGACGCCCGCGGGACTGCGCGATGCGGCGATGCTCGAGCTGCTCTATGCCTCGGGTGCTCGTATCTCTGAGCTCGCAGCACTCAATGTGGAGTCCATCGCTTGGTCCGAACGCACGTTGCGCCTGTGGGGCAAGGGGAGCAAAGAACGTATCGTCCCTCTGTATCGTCGTGCGCTCGAGGCGACGCGTCTCTATATTGAGGAGGGGAGGCCGGAGTTGCTCGCTCAGACAAAGCGCCGTGACCTCGCTACCGGGCCGCATCCGCTGCTTATATCGGCGCGCGGCAATCGCATGAGTGCCGCCATGCTCAGGCGGCGGTTCCATACGCTGGCGACGCTCGCCGGCATTCCGGCCGACATCGGCCCGCATGCGATGCGCCATACCTTTGCGACCGACTTGCTCGAGGGCGGTGCGGACCTGCGCTCGGTTCAAGAGCTGCTGGGTCATGCGAGCCTGTCCACGACGCAAATCTACACGCACCTCACGCCCGATCGGCTCAAACGTGCCGTGGCTCAAGCCCATCCCCGCGGCGAATAGTGGCTGGGACGTCCCGCGCCGCACTCAGGTGTGTGGTTTTGATTGCGGGTTGGCAGGAAGATGCATTCCTGCTATCATTCATCGGGTTGCTTCACGGCAACATGTTTTTATCACGCACGCGCGGCTACTTCATACCGTGGTGCCCGGGCTTTGGTAGCACATGTCCGGGTTGGTTTTGGAGGATGACCCCGCGCGGAGGCAAACCACAGGAGGTTTAACATGGCTACCAAGATTAATATCCGCACCCTGCTCGAGGCCGGCTGCCACTTCGGTCACCAGACCCGTCGCTGGAACCCTAAGATGAAGCCGTTCATCTTCGGTGAGCGCAACGGCATCTACATCCTCGACCTCAAGCAGACCATCCTCGACGCCGACCAGGCCTACACCTTCGTCAAGAACGTCGCCAAGGGTGGCAACGTGCTGTTCGTCGGCACCAAGAAGCAGGCTCAGGAGGCCGTCAAGAACGCTGCTGAGCGCGCCAACATGCCCTACATCAACCAGCGTTGGCTCGGCGGTATGCTGACCAACTTCGTCACCATCCGCTCCCGCATCAACCGCATGGAGGAGCTCGAGGCCATGGTCGAGGACGGCCGCATGGCTGTTCTGCCCAAGAAGGAGCAGGCTGTTCTCGGCAAGGAGCTCACCAAGCTCCAGACCAACCTCGGTGGCGCTCGCGACATGAAGGGTCTGCCCCAGGCTCTCTTCGTCATCGACACCAAGCGCGAGGAGAACGCCATCAAGGAGGCTCAGCGCCTGAACATCCCCGTCGTCGCTCTGATCGACACCAACTCCGATCCCGACGAGGTCGAGTACGGCATCCCCTGCAACGATGACGCTATCTCCGCTGTCACCCTTATGTGCGAGCTCATGGCTGACGCCTGCCTCGCTGGCTCCGGCAAGGAGCAGGTCTCCGAGGCCGAGATGGCCGCTGAGCCCAAGGCCGAGTAAATCAGTCTTAGTTAATTCTTTTTCATCTCTTTGAAAGGAACCACAATGGCCCAGATTACCGCCGCTATGGTCAAGCAGCTCCGCGAGATGACCGACTCCCCGATGATGGAGTGCAAGAAGGCTCTCGTTGAGGCTGACGGCGACATGGACGCTGCTGTCGACGTTCTGCGCAAAAATGGCCTCGCCAAGGCTGCCAAGAAGGCTGGCCGTGAGACCAACGAGGGCGCTGTCGCCGCGTTCGTCTCCGAGGATGGCAAGACCGGCGCTCTGCTCGAGCTCTCCTGCGAGACCGACTTCGTTGGCTCCAACGCCAAGTTCACCGGCTTTGCTTCCAAGGTCGCTGAGGTTGTCGCTACCACCGAGCCTGCTGACGTCGACGCTCTGCTCGAGAAGCCGATGGGCGAGGAGACTGTTTCCTCCGAGCTCACCGAGATGATTCACATCATGGGCGAGAACATGAAGATCTCCCGCTTCGCTGCCCGCAAGGCTGAGAACGGCGCGCTTGCTTCTTACATCCACATGGGTGGTAAGATCGGCGTCCTCGTCGAGTTTGCTTTCGAGAAGGCCGAGACCGCTCAGGCTGAGTCCTTCAAGACCTTCGCTCACGACGTTGCCCTTCAGGTTGCCGCCGTCGCCCCGATCTGCGCTACCCGCGATCAGGTTCCGGTCGAGACCGTCGAGCACGAGAAGCAGATCTACATGGCTCAGGCTGCCGAGTCCGGCAAGCCCGAGGCCATTCAGGAGAAGATGGCTGTCGGCCGTCTGGAGAAGTTCTACAAGCAGTCCGTGCTCACCGAGCAGGAGTTCATCAAGGACAGCTCCCTCACTATCAAGAAGTACGCTGAGCAGGTCTCCAAGGAGCTCGGCGACACCATTACCGTCGTTGCCTTTGACCGTCTGGTCCGTGGCGAGTAAATAAGCTCTTGTAGCTGGTAATGAGCAGGCTGTGGGTTTTACTCACAGCCTGCTTTTTCATGGCTCTTCTTAGAGCCTTTGATAGAATGTTGAGAGTTCAATCTAAAGGAGGATCGCTTTGTCCGACATCCGATATAAACGCGTGCTTCTTAAGCTTTCTGGCGAAGCACTGATGGGCGACGGCCAATATGGCATCGACCCCAAGGTTACCGACCATCTTGCCAAGCAGGTCAAGGAGCTGCTCGCCGTTGGTCATGAGGTCGGCGTCGTTGTCGGCGGCGGCAATATTTTCCGCGGCATGGCCGGCGCTGCCGGTGGCATGGAGCGTGCTCAGGCCGACTACATGGGCATGCTGGCAACCGTTATGAACGCGCTCGCCCTGCAGGATGCCTTCGAGCATAATGATGTTCCCTGCCGCGTGATGAGCGCTATCCAGATGAACGAGATCTGCGAGCCCTATATTCGCCGTCGCGCCATCAACCACCTTTCCAAGGGCAACGTCGTTATTTTTGCCGCCGGTTCGGGCAATCCGTACTTTACGACCGACACCGCCGCGGCTCTTCGTGCGTGTGAGATCGGCGCCGAGATTCTGATTAAAGCCACCAAGGTTGACGGCATCTACGATAAGGATCCCGTCAAGTGCGCTGATGCCGTCCGTTTTGACAAGATTACCTATCACGAGGTTCTCGTCCGCGGTCTGCAGGTTATGGATTCCACGGCTACGGCACTGTGCCAGGACAACCGTATGCCGATTTTGGTCCTCAACATCGATGGCGAGGACACCGTCAAGCGCGCGCTTTCGGGTGAGCCCGTCGGCACGCTCGTCTATCAGGAGGATTAAGCATGGCAGAGAACATCACCGCCCATATGGACAAGTCGCTCGAGTCCCTCAAGCATAACTTCTCCAAGGTCCGTACCGGCCGCGCCAATGCCAACATTCTGTCCGACATCACCGTCGATTATTACGGTGTTCCCACGCCGGTCACGCAGGTTGCCGCCGTCAAGACCCCCGAGGCCCACATGCTGCTCATCGAGCCGTGGGACAAGGCACTCATCAATGCTATCGTCAAGGCCATCGGCGCTTCCGATCTGGGTATTACCCCCAACTCCGATGGCACCGTCGTTCGTCTTCCGTTCCCGGCTCCCACTGAGGAGCGCCGTCGCGAGCTCGTCAAGGAGTGCCGCGAGTACGCCGAGCAGGCCAAGGTGTCTATCCGTAACATCCGTCGCGACTTCAACAACAAGCTCGAGCGCGATGAGGAGCTCACCGAGGACGATGTCCGTCGCGAGCAGGCCAAGGTCCAGAAGCACACTGATGAGTATGTCGCCAAGGTCGAGGAGCTTCTGAAGGAAAAAGAAGCCGAGGTCATGGAGATCTAAGGTGCAATACGACGAGCATAAACTGGTCGAGTACTTTGCCGACGCCCCTGCGGGCGTCGGTTTTTCCGACCTTGACCTCAATAACATTCCGCACCATATCTCGTGCATCATGGACGGCAACGGTCGTTGGGCCACGTCGCGCGGTCTTGCACGCACCGAGGGTCATAAGGCAGGTATCCTCTCGCTGCGCGAGATCATTACCGCCTGCGTGCGCCTGGGCGTCGACGTGCTTTCTGCCTATGCGTTTTCTACCGAAAACTGGAACCGTCCGCAGCATGAGGTCAACGTCTTGATGCATCTGTTTGCCAAGACGTTTATCGACGAGCTGCCGCTTCTGAAGCGCGAAAATGTGCGTGTTGTCTTTTTGGGCGACATTTCCGCGCTGCCCAAGAAGACCCGCGACGTTTTTGAACGCGGTCTTGCCGAGTGCGCCGATCACACCGGTATGACGCTGGCGCTTGCCGTCAACTACGGCGCGCGTGCCGAGATTACCCGCGCTGTCCGTCAGATTGCACTCGACGCTGCCGCCGGTAAGATCGATCCTGCCGCAATTGATGACGACATGGTGGCTTCCCACCTCTATACCGCCGGCCTTCCCGATCCTGAGCTTGTGATTCGCACCTCAGGTGAGCTGCGCCTTTCGAACTATCTGTTGTGGCAGGTGGCTTATTCCGAATTCTACGTCACCGATACCTATTGGCCCGACTTTGATCGTTGGGGCCTTGTCGACGCCATTTTGGCCTATCAGGGCCGTGACCGTAGGTTTGGTGGACTGAGCAAGACCGAGGAGGCTTAATCGTGTCCGATCGTCCCAAGGCATCTGCTCCCAAGACGCCTGTGCGCAAAGCTGCCACTGCGGGAGCGCCTGCAGCGAAGAGCGGCACCGGTTCGTGGCTGGCGGGCTTTATTACCCGTGCCGCCGCCGGTATCGTCTACGCCGTTGTCTTTATCCTGTGCCTGGTTTTGGGTATCGTGCCCACGGCCATCTTTGTTTCTGTCATGAGCGGTCTGTGCTGCTATGAGTTTTTCCGTATGACAAGGCTCGATGGCAAGATGGCTAACGAGCGCATGGGTATCGCTGCCGCCGTACTCTTTCCGCTGTCGGCGTTGGGCGATTCGATGTTGCTGAATGCCCTGCTTTTTGCCTTGATGCTCGCTGTGGGCATTTGGTATGTCTGGTCGCCGCGTACCCGCATCTCTGATGTGGCCGTGACGCTCATGGGTCCCATCTACACTGGCTTTATGCTGTCGGCTATCGTGCTGCTGCGCGATGCCGTGCCCGGTTTTGCCGGCGCCCTGCTTTCAGTGGGCGTTTGCGCGTCCCTTTGGGTCTCCGATTCGTTTGCCTACATCGTGGGCAGCCGTATCGGCAAGCACAAGATGGTTCCCAAGATCTCTCCCAAAAAGAGCTGGGAGGGGTTTGCCGGCGGCATCTTGGGCTCGGTTTTGATTTGGCTCATCCTGTGGGCGACGCACTTCTACAAGCTCAGCCTGCCCTATGCGCTGCTGTGCGGCGTGGTCGTGTCCATTCTGGGCGTTATCGGCGACCTTATCGAGTCGCGCATCAAGCGCGGTGTGGGCGTCAAGGATTCCGGCAACCTTATCCCGGGCCACGGCGGAATGCTCGATCGTAGCGATTCGCTTATCTTCGGCTGCATCACCGCGCAGCTGTTGCTGATGATCGGAGGCGTGCTGTAATGTCCTTCCAGACGACGTATGGCCCCGATGGACGCCTTCGCGTTGCCATCCTGGGTTGTACGGGCTCTATCGGCACCCAGGCGCTCGATGTGTGCCGCCAGCATGCCGATCGCCTGCAGGTGACGGCGCTGTCCGTTAACTCCAGTACCTCCGAGCTCGTTGCCGCTGCCCGCGAGTTCTCGGTTCCGGCGGTTGCCGTGGCCGATGTCGATCATGGCGATGACGCCGTGCTGCAGGAGTTGCCCGAGGGAACGAAGCTCGGCGTTGGCGCGCAGGCGGTTTGCGAGCTCGCGCATCGCGACGATGTCGACTGCGTGCTTGTCGCTATTGTGGGCGCCGCCGGTCTCGAGGCGAGCCATGCGGCCTTGACCTCGAATAAGCGCCTTGCCCTTGCCAACAAGGAGTCCCTCGTCGTCGGTGGCGACTTGCTTATGCCGTTGGCACAACCGGGCCAGCTTATTCCGGTCGACTCTGAGCATTCCGCCATCTACCAGTGCTATCTGGGGGAGAACCCGCGCGAGGCCCACTGCATTTGGCTCACCTGCTCGGGCGGTCCGTTCTTTGGCCGCACGCGCGACGAGCTCGATCGCGTGACGCGTGCCGATGCCCTCGCGCATCCCACGTGGGCCATGGGTGCCAAGATTACCATTGACTCCGCCACCCTCATGAACAAGGGCCTGGAGCGCATTGAGGCCATGCATCTGTTTAACTGCGACCTCGATTTCATTAACGTGGTCGTGCAGCGTCAGTCCAAGATTCACTCTATGGTCGAGTTCGCCGACGGCTCCGTGATGGCGCATCTCGGTGCATCCGACATGCGTATTCCCATCCAGTTCGCGTTCTCGTATCCCGAGCGTTGGGATACTCCGGCGCCTCGTATCGATTTCCGCGAGCTGGGGCAGCTCACGTTTGATGCTGCCGACATGGATACCTTCCGCTGTCTGGCACTGGCCGAGCGTGCCGGCAAGACGGGTGGCACCATGCCGTGCGTGCTCAATGCCGCCAACGAGGTCGCCGTCGATGCCTTCCTGCACGATGGCTGCAGCTTTACCGATATCGATCGCATTGTGGAATCCTGCATGGACGCCCACGATATGCAGGTGGTCGATTCGTTTGAGCAGCTTCGCGACACCGATGCGTGGGCGCGTGAAAAGGCTGCGCAGGTGCTCGCCGCAACCCGTTCCTAACCCATAAGGATTGCTTTTTCGTTTTATGGATACTGTTCTGAGCGTTCTCTCATCGGTCTTTTGGGGTCTGCTGATGCTTTCCGTCCTCGTGTTTTTGCACGAGGGCGGCCACTTTTTGGCGGCGCGTGCCTGCGGCGTCCGTGTGACCGAGTTCTTTTTGGGTCTGCCGTGCCGCTTTGACATCCATTACACGTCGCGTCGCATTGGAACCAAGTTTGGCGTGACCCCGCTGCTGCTGGGTGGCTACGCTGCCATCTGCGGTATGGATCCGACCGACGTCTCGTGTGCCGATCGCGTGCTCGCGGCCATCTATCGCCACGGCCGGGTGACGGTGGCCGATCTTGCCGTCGAGCTCGAGCTGTCCGAGGAGGATGTGCTCGAGGCCTGTGCTTTGCTGTTGGGCTGGGGCTCTATCGCTCCCTGGTATGAAGAAGGGGAAAAGCCTTCGCCCAGCTACTATCCCACCAAGTACCAGACTCTGCCGCGTGACGCGGCGGGTTATACCACCTTTGACGGCCGTCGGTTCGATCGCGGGCATGCGACTGCCGAGGGCGATGTATGGGAACTGCCGTGCGACGAGGCCGAATTCCTTGCGCGCGAGCGCTCGCACACCTATTTGGGCCAGGGCTTTGTCAAGCGTGCCTTTATGCTGCTTGCGGGCATTATCGTCAATATCCTGACGGGTTTTTTGCTCCTTATGAGCATCTATTCCATCGCAGGTGTCACCGTGCCGGTGGATACCAATGTGATTGGCCAGGTTGACGAAGGCTCGATTGCCGCCTCGGCGGGAATCGAGGGCGGCGACGCGATTCTTTCGGTCGACGGAGTATCGTGCTCTACCTGGATGGACGTTTACGATGCCATCGGCAAGGCTGCCGGTAAGGACGATATCGCCATTGAGTACGAGCGTGACGGCAAGCAGCATTCGACCACGGTTGCGCTCAAAGAGGACGATCGCCTAGGTGTGTATGCCTCTACGCAGGTGGTCCGTTTAGACCCCATCACGTCGGCTCGCCTGTCGTTCTCCTATGTTGTGCAGACAGCGGAGGGCGTGATGCGCCTGCTCCAGCCGCAGCATACGATGGAGATTCTCGATCAGTCCTCTTCGATCGTGGGTATTAGCGTTATGTCCTCACAGGCTGCTGCTGCCGGCCCTGCCACGTTCCTTTCGTTTGCCGCCCTCATTTCATTCTCGCTTGGCTTTATGAACCTGCTGCCCATCCCGCCACTCGATGGCGGCAAGCTAGTCATCGAGATCATTCAGAAGATTGCGGGCCGCGAGCTTCCGCTCAAGGTCCAGACGATTGTGAGCTATGTGGGCATCGCGCTCTTTGCGCTGCTGTTTGTCTATATGCTTCGTTCCGACATCCTTCGATTTATTTTGTAGGGGAGTGTTTGGATTGTCTTTATCCCATCCTTTGCCTCGCGAGCTGACGCGCCCCGTGCATGTGGGCGGCGTGCAGATCGGTGGCGGCGCGCCGGTGGTGGTCCAATCTATGACCTGCACCGATACCGCTGATGCCCAGGCAACGCTTGCGCAAGTGTGCGCGTTGGCGCAGGCTGGCTGCGATATCGTGCGCGTGAGCGTGCCCTCCGAGGCCGCGCTTGAGGGCTTCCGCTCCATCTGTGCCGAGTCTCCGGTGCCCATTGTCGCCGATATCCACTTTAACCATAAGCTCGCCATTGGTGCCGTTGAGGCCGGTGCCGCCAAGCTGCGCATCAATCCCGGCAATATCGGCGATTGGGCCAAGGTTGACGCGGTGATCGATGCTGCGGGTGCCGCGGGCTGTGCGATTCGCATTGGCGTGAACGCGGGCTCGCTTGAGCAAGATATTGCCGAGCGCGACGACCTCACGCAGCCCGAAAAGCTCGTGATGTCGAGCGAGCGCTTCGTCAAGCACTTTGAGGATCGCGGCTTTACGAACATTGTGCTTTCGGCCAAGGCCCATAGCGTGCAAACGACTCTCGATACCTATCGAGCCCTGTCGCGTGAGATTCCACACGTTCCGCTTCACCTGGGCGTGACGGAGGCGGGGACCAAGCTTCAGGGCACCATCAAGAGCTCTGTAGGCTTGGGTATCTTGCTTTCCGAAGGTATCGGCGACACCATGCGTGTGTCGCTCACGGCCGATCCGGTTGAGGAGCCGCCGGTCGCCTGGGGAATTCTACAGTCGCTGGGCCTGCGTCGCCGTGGTCCCGAGATTGTCTCGTGCCCCACGTGCGCCCGCTGCCAGGTTAACCTCATTCCCATCGCCGAGGAGGTCACCGAGCGGCTTAAGAACTATTCCGCGCCGCTTTCGATTGCCGTCATGGGATGTGCCGTTAATGGCCCCGGTGAGGCTTCTGATGCCGACCTAGGCGTTGCTTGCGGACGTGGTCAGGCCTTGCTCTTTTCGCATGGCCAGATCATTGGTAAAGTAGCTGAGGACCAAATTGTCGACGCGCTTATGGCAGAGGTCGACAAGCTTATTGAGGAGAAATAAATGACCCGAGCAATGTATATGTCTAAGCTCTATGCGCCGACGCTTAAAGAGGATCCGGCGGACGCTGAGCTCGCCAGCCACCGCCTGCTGCTCCGTGCCGGCATGATCCGCAAGGAGGCCGCCGGTCTGTATTCCTACCTGCCGCTCGCATGGCGCTCGATTCGCAAGATTGAGAACATCGTGCGCGACGAGATGGACGCCGCCGGCGCCCAGGAGCTTATGATGCCTATCATGGTCGATGCCGAGTTGTGGCGTGAGTCCGGCCGTATCGATGCCTATGGCAAGGAGCTTGTGCGCTTTGACGACCGTCATGGTCGCGAGTTCGTGCTGGGCCCCACGCACGAGGAGACCGTCACGGCCCTGGTGCGCAACGAGCTGCGCTCCTATAAGCAGCTGCCAGTGAACCTCTATCACATCCAGGATAAGTTCCGCGACGAGTTCCGTCCCCGTTTTGGCCTGATGCGCGGTCGCGAGTTCATCATGAAGGATGCCTACAGCTTCTCCGCCACGCAGGAGAGCTTGCAGGAGGAGTATGACAAGATGAAGCAGGCCTACGCTAACATTTGCGAGCGCTGCTACATCAAGGCCTTGCCCGTCGTTGCCGACTCCGGCGAGATCGGTGGCGATACCTCCGTCGAGTACATGGCTTTGGCCGATGCCGGCGAGGCTTCTCTCGTCTATTGCGATGACTGCGGTTTTGCCGCCGATGATGAGGCTGCAAGCACCAAGGTCGTCGTGACTGAGGGTCCCGGTGACGGTACGCTTACCAAGGTTGAGACTCCGGGCATGGGCACCATTGAGGCTGTTGCTAAGTTCTTTGGGTTCCCCGAGAACGGCACGCGCAAGTCCCTGGCGCTCATCGATGCCGAGGGCAAGCCCGTCGTGGCCATCGTCCCGGGCGATCATGAGCTCAACGACTGCAAGGCCGAGCATGTCTTTGGCAAGGGCTATCGCATGATGACCGACGAGGAGCTCCAGACCTACGGTCTGCACAAGGGCTTTATCGGACCGGTTAACTTGCCCGAGGGCATCCGTCTGGTGTGCGACGAGAGCCTGCGCGAGTCCAAGCAGTGGGCCTGCGGTGCCAACGAGGTCGATTATCACTTTACCGGTGCTTGCCCCGAGCGCGACTTTACCGTCGATGAGTGGGCAGATCTGGTCACCGTCGTTGCCGGCGATCCCTGCCCGCACTGCGGCAAGCCGCTCTCTGCTGCCCGCGGCATCGAGGTCTCTCAGGTGTTCCAGCTGGGCACCAAGTACTCCGAGGCCATGGGTGCCACCTTTATGGACGAGGACGGCAAGGAGAAGCCGCTCATCATGGGTTGCTACGGCGTTGGTGTGTCCCGCTCGCTTGCTGCCGTCGTGGAGCAGCACAACGACGAACACGGCATCGTCTGGCCGGTCTCCGTTGCCCCGTACGAGGTCGCGGTGATTCCGCTCGATCCCAAGAAGGAGGAGTGCGCTAACGTTTGCGACCAAATCGTCGAGGGCCTGTGCGCCGAGGGTATCGAGGTTGTCGTCGATGACCGTGACGAGCGTCCCGGCTTTAAGTTTGCCGATAACGACCTCATGGGCTTCCCGTATCAGGTCGTTCTGGGTAAGCGCGGCCTCAAGAATGGTACTGTGGAGCTCAAGGACCGTGCCACGGGCGAGCGTGAGGACGTGGCGATCGACGAGGTCGTCGCCAAGGTTGCCGAGCTTGTTAAGGCTGCCCGCCGTTAATCGACGATTTCGCTTGTAGTTCGATATACGGGACGGCCCCACATTTCTCCAGATCGGGGAGATGTGGGGCCGTCCTTTTATCTTGTGGCATCCTCGATATCTAAAAGGAAAACCCCACAGCCCATATGAGGTGCGGGGTTTTCTTGTGCCTCCGATGCGAAATAAATCGCTCAGATATTACTGATAATCGACGACGTCGATCCAGTTCTTCAGGAACTCATCGTTCACGTTGCGCTTACGAGCGAGCTCGGAAGCGGCGACGATGCTCGTCCACTGACGCACGACCTGCATGGGCATGTCAGCGCGGTCGCAGTAGAGCTCCAGGTAGGCCTCAGCCTGATCCTTGCTGTTGAGGGCGAAGAGCAGGTAGGTGGTGGCAACGTCGGCAGCAGGGGAGCCCTGGGTGGCGTGTGCCCAGTCGCACACATAGAGCTGGCCGTCGTCGCCGACGATGACGTTGGAGGGGTTGAAGTCGCCGTGGCAGACCTTGAACTCCTTGGTCATGCCGTCCAGACGCTCCTGAAGGTTGTAGCGCGTGGTGGCATTGAGCTGATCAAGGCTGTCGATCATGCGGGCGAACTTGTCGCGCTGACGGTTGAGCAGCGGGGAGGTGTAGCCGTGGATCTCGATCTGGAGGTCGACGAACATCTCGAGATACTCACCAAAGCGCTGGGGCTCGGCAGTCATCTTCTCGGCAAGGGTGGTGCCCGGAACCTTCTCGGTCACGAGCGCCCAGCCGTTGGCGTTCTCGAGCTGGGAAACCTCGAGAGCCTTGGGGCTGCGGATGCCGCACTCATTGATGCGGGCAAGATTCAAAGCCTCGTTGAACACGTCGGAGACAGGCTTGGTCTCGTTAAAGACCTTGACAATCTTGTCGCCCAGGTCGTAAACGACCTTGTTGCCACGGCGGACGAGCTCGGTCTTGGAATCGGGTAGCAGCATGGTTGCATCCTTTCAACGATGCGATAGAAGCGACGGCGGGGGTGTGTGAAACACCCGTGCACCCCCGCCGTTAAAAACCGTGCTAAAACTAGCAGACGGCGTAGTCCTGAGGCTCGCGGCCGTAGTAGGCGTCCAGGTAGAGCTCCTTGATCTCGCTCATGAGCGGGTAGCGCGGGTTAGCGCCGGTGCACTGGTCGTTGAATGCCTGCTCGGTCATCTCGTCGAGGGTGTCGAGGAAGTACTGCTCGTCAACACCGTAGTCGGCGATGGTCTTCTTGACGCCGATGAAGTCCTTGAGCTCCTCGAGCTTCGTGATGAAGTTCTCGAAGACCTCCTTGTCGTCCTTGCCCTCGATGCCGCAGTACTTGGCCATCTCGGCGTAGTTGTGCAGCGCGTTGGGGTAAGGATACTGGGAGAAGGTACCCATCTTGACGGGAGCCTCGGCGGCGTTGTAGCGCATAACGCGGGTCAGGATGACGGCGTTGGCGAGGCCGTGGGGCAGGTGATGGAAGGCGCCGAGCTTGTGAGCCATGGAGTGGTTGAGGCCCAGGAAGGCGTTGGCGAAGGCCATACCGGCCATGCAAGAGGCGTTGTGCATCTCCTCGCGGGCATGCGGGTCCTTGGCGCCGTTCGTGAAGCTGGAGGGCAGGTTCTCGAAGACGAGCTTAGCAGCGCGCTCGGAGAGGCCCTTGGTGTAGTCGGAAGCCATGATGGAGACGTAGGACTCGATGGCGTGGGTCATGACGTCGATGCCGGAGGCAGCGGTCAGGCCGCGCGGGGCGGTCATGCAGTTGTCGGCGTCGACGATAGCCATGTTGGGGAGCAGCGCGTAGTCGGCGAGCGGCCACTTGATGCCGGTCTCCTTGTCGGTGATGATGGCGAACGGCGTGCACTCGGAGCCGGTACCCGAAGAGGTCGGGACGGCGACGAAGTAGGCCTTCTTGCCCATCTCGGGGAAAGTGAAGATACGCTTGCGGATGTCCATGAAGTCCATGGCCATGTCCTCAAACTTGCACTCGGGGTGCTCGTACATCATCCACATGATCTTGCCGGCGTCCATAGCGGAGCCACCGCCGACGGCGATGATCACGTCAGGCTCAAAGAGAGCCATCTGCTTGGCGCCGCGACGTGCGCACTGCAGCGACGGATCGGGCTCGACGTCGTAGAAGCAGTCGTGGGCGATGCCCATCTCGTCGAGCTTGGCCTCGATGGCGCGGGTGTTGCCATTCTTGAAGAGGAACTGGTCGGTGACGATGAAGGCGCGCTTCTTGCCCATGACGGTACCGAGCTCGTCGAGGGCGACGGGCGTGGAACCCTTCTTGAAGTAGACCTTCTCGGGAGCGCGGAACCACAGCATGTTCTCACGGCGCTCGGCCACAGTCTTAACGTTGATCAAGTGCTTCACCCCAACGTTCTCGGAGACGGAGTTGCCGCCCCAGGAGCCGCAGCCCAGGGTCAGAGACGGCTTCATGCCAAAGTTGTACAGGTCACCGATGCCGCCGTGCGAGGACGGGGTGTTGATGACGATACGGCAGGCCTTCATGACGTGCTCGAACAGACTGATCTTCTCGGCCTGGGCGGGGTGCACGTACAGAGAGGCGGTGTGGCCCGGGCCACCGGCGAGCACCAGGTGCTCGGCCTTGTCGACGGCCTCCTGGAAGTCCTTGGCGTGATACATGGCCAGGACCGGGGAGAGCTTCTCGTGGGAGAACTCTTCCTTGGCGGGGTCGGTGGAGGTGACCTCGGCGATCAGGATCTTGGTCTTGGCGGGAACCTCGATGCCGGCGAGCTCGGCGATCTTGGCGGCAGCCATGCCGGGAATGCGGTGATCGAGGGCGCCGTTCTTGAACATGGCGGCACGCAGGGCCTCCATCTCGGCACCCTGCTTGACGAAGTAGCAGCCGCGCTTCTGGAACTCGGCCTTAACCTGGTCATAGATGCTGTCGATGACGGTCACGGACTGCTCGGAAGCGCAGATCATGCCGTTATCGAAGGTCTTGGAGTGGATGATGGAGTTGACGGCGAGCAGCACGTCGGCGGTGTCGTCGATGACGACCGGGGTGTTACCGGCGCCAACGCCCAGGGCGGGCTTGCCCGAGGAGTAAGCGGCCTTGACCATGCCCGGGCCACCGGTGGCGAGGATGATGTCGACGTCGCGCATGACCATGTTGGTCAGCTCGATGGAGGGGACATCGACCCAGCCGATGATGCCCTCGGGGGCGCCGGCCTTGACGGCGGCGTCAAGCACGAGCTTGGCGGCGGCGATGGTGCACTTGGCGGCTGCCGGGTGCGGGGAGATGATGATGGCGTTGCGGGTCTTCAGGCTGATCAGCGTCTTGAAGATCGCGGTGGAGGTGGGGTTGGTCGTCGGGATGACGGCGCCCACGATGCCGATGGGCTCGGCGATCTTGGTGATGCCGTAAGCCTCGTCGCGCTCCAGAACGCCACAGGTCTTGGTGTTCTTGTAAGCGTTGTAGATGTACTCTGCGGCGTAGTGGTTCTTGATGACCTTGTCCTCAAGAACGCCGCGGCCGGTCTCCTCGATGGCCATCTTCGCCAACGGGATACGAGCCTTGTTGGCGGCCATGGCGGCTTCATAGAAGATCTTGTCGACCTGCTCCTGCGTGTACGTAGCAAAAAGCGCCTGGGCCTCTCGCATCTGAGCGAGCTTAGCCTCAAGCGCCTCTACGTTGTCCACAATTGCGGGAGTAGTGTTTTCCGGTGACTTTTTCACCATTTGTGTCTCCTTGCGATCGGAGATTTACCCTACGCCTTGCATGATAGCAAGAAATAATTCGGTGAACGGTAAGATTCCTTTAAAAGGCACACTAAAACGCTTCAACTAAATGAAACGATTCAACTAAAACTTGGCCCCTGCATCGCCCCACTCATTGGGGACAGACTCTCATGAGTATTTCAATGGGAAAACGGGACATCTGTTTGATAATCGCTATTCGCGGGTTGCGGTTGAGTCGGACACACAGGCGGTGCAGCTACTCGATTACATCCATTTCAATCCCGTGTAAGGTGCGTCCGACTCGCTCGAGGCGTACCGTTAGTTACAAGGCATACCAGCTGCGCTATGATCCCTTTGACATCTGCAAACCCTCATATAAGTCTGTCCCCAATGAGTGCAAAAATGCGCCCTCCGTAGGGGAGGGCGCATTTGGTAAGTTCTATATGAACGCGAGGTCTTTTACCCGGAGAGTCCGAGGTACTTGTTGGTAAGACCTTATTTAGGAGCGCGCAACCTTGCCGGACTTGAGGCAGGTGGAGCAAACGTTCATCTTGCGACGGTGACCATCGACGACGACGTAAACGCGCTGGATGTTGGGGCGGAACTTACG
This sequence comes from uncultured Ruminococcus sp., assembly GCA_963604655.1. Classification (GTDB taxonomy): domain Bacteria; phylum Actinomycetota; class Coriobacteriia; order Coriobacteriales; family Coriobacteriaceae; genus Collinsella. The sequence continues at coordinate 81,388 of CAVCRP010000003.1, read as the reverse complement.
GTTGGTGACGCGGTGAGAGTGGCTGATGGAGCGACCGGCAACGGGGTGCTTACCGCAAACTTCGCAAACTTTGGACATAACTGACCCTCCTTGGGCGACAAACGAACATGTCGCGTTAACAAACAAGCCTGAACTATAGCACAGAAGCAGCTCCCTGTGCGTAATCTACACAGAGATATTCCTCTTTTGGCGATAGTGCTCACGCCACGGCCCTGGACGTAGATCCGATTTGCGTGCAGCAGAGGGGATTATGCCAGCTCGTGCGTGCGTTTTCAAGCTCGTCCCACAAATATATATAGGTTTATGGAGCATTGGGCTCCGTTTACGGATTGTTCTGTATTTATGCTCGCAATTAAGCTCGAGGTTGGCTACACTATCCCTTGACCATTAAAGGGGTACGAGATACCCACATGGAATTACATAGCTGCCAAAGAGCAGCCCTTCCTGTGGGTGTCTGGTCCGCTTTAAGCGGTCGGGCATCTATTTTTTTGACTGTGTCAGCAGTCAAGACATGTGAGGAAGGAGATCGATGGGCACGACTTCCCCCAAGGCGGTCATCATGGACGAGACCGCCGTCAATCGAGCGATGACCCGCATCGCGCACGAGATTCTCGAGCGCAACGAGGGCTGTGAAGACCTCGCTCTGGTCGGCATCGTCACGCGCGGCGACCTTCTGGCAAAGAAGCTCGCCGAGGAGATCAAGGAGATCGAGGGCGTCGACGTTCCGCTCGGCAGCCTGGACATCAGCTTCTACCGCGATGACTATGCGACCAATTTCGCTCCCGCGATCCACGCTACCAACATTCCCTTCAGCGTCGACGGCAAGCGCGTCGTGCTGGTGGACGACATCCTGTATACGGGCCGTACTATCCGCGCCGCTCTGGATGCCGTCATGGACCTGGGTCGTCCGAGCCGCATCGAGCTGGCAGTTCTCGTTGACCGCGGTCACCGTGAGCTCCCCATCTCGCCGGACTTTGTCGGCAAGAACGTTCCCTCGTCGCATGAGGAGAACGTGCACCTATATATGAAGGAAGTCGACGGCCACACCGCCGTCGAGATTAACGACGTCGCGCCGGGTTCCCACGTGGGCTCCGCGCCGCTGGGAGGTGAGTAGTACCGTGGCGTTCAACCATAAGCACCTGATCGACATTACCGAGTACTCCGAAGAGGACATCAAGCTCATCCTCGAGACCGCCAAGGCGTTCTCCGAGGTCAACGAGCGTGCGATCAAGAAGGTCCCCACGCTCAAGGGCAAGACCATCGTCAACATGTTCAACGAGCCCTCGACGCGCACCCGCAGCTCCTTCGAGCTCGCCGAGAAGCGCCTTTCGGCCGACAGCCTCAACTTTGGCGGCTCCTCGACCTCCACGGTCAAGGGCGAGAGCCTCGTCGACACCGTCGAGACCCTCAACGCCTACAAGATCGACTGCATCGTCGTTCGCGATAAGCACGCCGGTGCTCCCTACATCGTCACGCAGAACTCGCCCGCGAGCGTCATCTGCGCCGGCGACGGCAAGCACAACCACCCCACGCAGGCCCTGCTCGACCTGTACACCATCTGGGAGCACAAGGGTGACTTCCACGGTCTGAAGGTCGCCGTCGTCGGCGATATCGCGCACTCCCGCGTGTGCGGCTCGCTGATCCCCGCACTTAAGATCATGGGCTGCGAGACCTACGCCGTCGCCCCCGGCACGCTGCTGCCGCCGGCGCCCGAGGTCCTGGGCTGCGACCACGTGACGAGCGACCTCGATTCCGTCCTGCCCGAGCTGGACGTCGTCTACATGTTGCGCGTGCAGCAGGAGCGCCTCGAGGGCGCACCGTTCCCCACGATTCGTGAGTACCACAAGCTCTTCGGTCTGACCAAGGACCGCGAGAAGCTCATGAAGCCCGATGCGATTATCTGCCACCCGGGCCCCATCAACCGCGGCGTTGAGTTCGACTCCTATATGGCCGACCACCCGCAACGCTCCGTCATCCTGGAGCAGGTCTACGCCGGTATCTGCGTGCGTATGGCTATCCTGTATCTGCTGCTTGGAGGTGCCGATAATGGCCTTGCTTCTTAAGAATGCCCACGTCGTCGATCCGTCTGTCGAGCTTGACGGTGTCGTTGACGTCCTGATTGACGGCGACAAGATCGCCGAGGTCGGCGAGAATCTCGCCGTCGAGGGAGCCGAGGTCCGCGACCTTTCCGGCAAGTACCTCGTCCCCGGCCTGGTGGATATGCACGTTCACCTTCGCGAGCCCGGCTACGAGGTCAAAGAGGACATCGAGAGCGGCACTCGCGCAGCTGCCAAGGGCGGCTTTACCGGTGTGTGCTCCATGCCCAACACCGATCCCGTCACCGATAACGGCACCGTCGTGGAGTTCGTCAAGTCCCGTGCTGCCGAGGTCGGTCACTGCCGCGTCTATCCGTCGGGCGCCATGACCCGCGGTCTTAAGGGCGAGGCCATGTCCGAGATGGGCGATATGGTCGCCCATGGCGCCGTCGCCTTCACCGACGACGGTCGCGGCGTGCAGGGCGCGGGCATGCTCCGTCGCTGCATGGACTACGGCAAGATGTTCGGCAAGGTCTTTATGAGCCACTGCCAGGACGAGGACCTGGTCGGCCACGGCCAGATCAACGAGGGCAAGGTCTCGACCCGTCTGGCTCTCGAGGGCTGGCCGGCTGCCGGCGAGGAGCTCCAGATCGCCCGCGACATCGAGATCGCCAAGCTGACTGGTGCCAAGCTGCACATCCAGCACATCTCCACCGCCCATGGCCTGGAGATCGTGCGTGCCGGTAAGGCCGCTGGCGTTCAGGTTACCTGCGAGGCCACCCCGCACCACATGTTCCTGACCGAGAACGACCTGGACGAGACCTACAACACCTCGCTCAAGGTCAATCCGCCGCTGCGTACCGATGAGGACGCTGAGGCAATCCGTCAGGGTGTCATCGACGGTACCGTCGACGCTATCGTTACCGACCACGCTCCCCACACCCCGTGGGAGAAGGCCCGCGAGTTCGAGCTCGCGCCCTTTGGAATGATTGGCCTCGAGACTTCGCTGTCGCTCGTGCTCACTGAGCTGGTCAACACGGGCAAGATGAGCGTGAGCCGCATGGTCGAGCTCATGGCCATCAAGCCGCGTGAGATTCTGGGCCTCGATCAGGTTCAGGTCAAGGCGGGCTCTGTCGCCGACCTGACCGTGTTCGACCCCTCCGCAACCTGGACGGTTGGCGAGGACGGTTACGAGTCGCGCGCCGAGAACTCCGGTTTTGCCGGCCGCACGCTCACCGGTCGTGCCACCGATGTATTTGTCGGTGGCAAGCAGACGCTCGCCGACGGCTGCATCTGCTAGCATAGCCTTATCGCTTTTGTGCGCGGTGCCCTTGCGGTGCCGCGCTTTCTGTTCGTTTTGACCATGCAACCGCATGGGGGATTGGAGCGTCTATGCCCACACCTTCCACTGCACGCATGCACGACTTCGAGGTCGTCTCGAACCAGGAGATCGCCGACGGCATCTTCTCGCTCGTAATCTCGGCCCCCAAGCTTGCAAGTGCGCTCAAGCCCGGTCAGTTTGTGAACATTGCCGTGCCCGGCGATGCCTCCTCGCTGCTTCGCGTGCCCCTGAGCTTCTATCGCGCCGACGCCGAGGCCGGCACCGTCGAGCTGTGGTACGCCGTCGTGGGCGACGATACCCGCCGTTTGTCCCAGATGGGCCCTGGCTCCACCTCTAACCTGTTGGGCCCCGGTGGCCGTGGCTGGATGGTACCCGAGGGCACCAGGAAGGCACTGCTCGTCGCCGGTGGCATCGGCGTTCCGCCTGTGCTGTGTCTTGCCGGCATGCTTGCCGAGCAGGGTGTTGATGTGGACGTGTGCCTGGGCTTTGGCACCGCTTCCAAAGTCGTGGGTGTCGATGAGTTCCGTGCGCTGGGCGCCACGGTTAACGTGTGCACCGACGACGGTTCGCTCGGCACGCACGGTTTTTGCACCGATCCGGCAGCCGAGCTGCTTGGAGAGGGCGGCTACGACTACGTCGCCAGCTGCGGCCCCGCCGTCATGATGAAGAAGGTCGCCGCCGCTGCCGCCGAGGCCGGTGTGTACTGCGAGGTGTCGCTCGAGCGCATGATGAGCTGTGGCTTTGGCGCCTGCAACACCTGCAATGTCGAGACGGTCGACGGTATGAAGGGTGCTTGTATGTGCGGTCCCGTGTTCGATGCTTCTAAGGTGGTGGTCTTCTAGTGGGTACCGTGAACATGGCCGTCGATTTCGGCGGCGTCAAGATGCAGAACCCCATTAACACCGCAGCCGGTACCTTTGGCTACGGTTGGCAGTTCCAGAACTTCTTTGATGTTTCCCAGCTGGGCGCCATCACCACCAAGGGTTGCGCTGCCGAGCCCTGGCCCGGCAATCCCGCGCCCCGCATGGCCGAAATTCCCGGCGGTATGATCAACTCCGTGGGTCTTCAGAACCCCGGCGTGGCCGCCTTTGCCCGCGAGTCCGGTCCGTGGCTCGAACAGCTGTCCAAGGACGGCTGCCAGGTCATCTGTCAGGTTGCCGGTCACTCCGTTGACGAGTTTGTCCGCGCACTCGAGATGTATGTCGAGCTATGCCCCTGGGCTGCCGGCTACGAGATCAACGTGAGCTGCCCCAACATCGCCGCCGGCGGTGCCGCCATGGGCTCCACGCCCGAGGGCGCCTCTTCCGTTATGGCTGCCTGCCGCAAGGTGACTGATAAGCCGCTGTTCGTGAAGATGGCGCCGGTCAACGTCGCCGAGATCGCCAAGGCCCTCGAGGCTGCCGGCGCCGACGGCCTTTCGGTCATCAACTCCATCCAGGGCATGGCCATCGACGTCCATACCCGCAAGTCCCGCGTGGCCAAGCCCAAGGGCGGCCTTTCGGGCCCGCTGTGCCACCACATCGCCGTGCGCATGGTCTGGGAGGTTGCCCAGGCCGTCGATATCCCCATCAACGGTGTCGGCGGTGTCATGACTGGCGAGGATGCGGCTGAGTTTATCCTGGCCGGCGCCACCTGCGTGTCGGTCGGCATGGCCAACTTCGTCGATCCGTGTGCTTCGCTTAAGATCGCGCATGAGCTCGAGGCCTGGGCCGAGTCCCAGGGCGTAAAGGACATCAACGAGCTGGTGGGTGCTTTCGAATGCTAGAGAATGATGCCCGCGACCGTGTTATCGTCGCCCTCGACTGCGACCGTGAGCGCGCGCTCGAGCTCGCCCACGAGCTTTCGGGCCATGCCGCCTGGCTCAAGGTCGGCATGACGCTCTATTACGCTGAGGGTCCCCAGATCGTCAAGACCTTTAAGGACCTTGGCTTTAAGGTCTTCCTCGACCTTAAGTTCCATGACATTCCGCATCAGGTGCGCGGCGCTGCCCGCTCGGCCTCGCTTGCCGGTGCCGACCTGCTTTCGGTCCACGGCCTGGGCTCGGGTGCTATGCTCGCTGCCTGCCGCGAGGGTGCCGAGGAGGCGCGTGAGGACCGCGCCAAGCTCGTCGCCATCACCGTGCTCACGAGCATGAATCAGGATGCCTTGAGCGAGATCGGCGTCGATTCTCCCGTGGCCGAGGAGGCCGCCCGCTTGGCAAAGCTTGCTCAGGCCAACGGCATCGATGGCATCGTGTGCTCACCGATGGAGGCTCACGACATGCGTGAGCTGCTGGGTCCTGATGCCCTGATCGTGACTCCGGGTGTGCGTCCGGTGGGTGCCGCCCTTGGTGACCAGTCCCGCGTGGCGACGCCTTCCCAGGCTATCGAGCGTGGCGCAAGCCACATTGTGGTGGGCCGTCCCATCACCGGTGCCGACGATCCGGTTGCCGCCTTTGACGCCATCGTCGCCGAGCTGGTCGAAAACGTCGCGTAAAAGATTCCCCTAAGTCACCACTTTTGGGTCTCATTAGCACAAAATAGCCCCTGTGCCTGCGTAAACTTTCCCATCCTTTGTGTGGAATCGCAGGTCAGGGGCTTAACTTTGGGCGCAGTATATTGCACTTTTTGCGGGTATCGTCTAACCTATGGAGCCGCGATTAGGCATTTTGTACGTTCTACGTGCTAAAATGCCAATTATTGAATCAGATATAACCCAACTATTTGGAGGTACGAATGGCACTCCCTCAGCTTACCGACGAGCAGCGCAAGCAGGCTCTTGAGAAGGCTGCTGCCGCACGTCACGCCCGCGCTGAGCTTCGCGAGCAGATCAAGAAGGGCGAGAAGTCCCTCGAGTCCGTGCTCAACTCCGATGACCCCATTGCTTCCCGCATGAAGGTTTCCACCCTCATCGAGTCTCTCCCCGGTTATGGCAAGGCCAAGGCCGCCAAGATCATGGAGGAGCTCGGTATCTCCGCTACTCGTCGCGTCCAGGGCCTCGGCGTCCGTCAGCGCGAGCAGCTCCTCGAGCAGCTGACCAAATAAGTGAGCGCTCAGGATTCCAAGCTCTTTGTGATTTCTGGACCGTCAGGCGCAGGCAAGGGTACGCTCGTCACTCGTGTGCGCGAGCGCCGCTCGAACCTGGGTCTGACGGTTTCGGCTACCACGCGAGCACCACGCAAAGGTGAGGTCGACGGCGTCAACTACTTTTTTCTGACGCGCGAGGAGTTCGACCGCCGCGTGGCAAACGGTGAGTTTGTTGAGTGGGCTGAGGTCCACGGTAACTGCTACGGCACGTTGGTGAGCGAGGTCACATCCAAGCTCGCCTCGGGCGCGTCTCTGATTTTGGAGATCGATGTCCAGGGCGCCCTGCAAGTGAAGGAGCGTTTCCCCGAGGCCGTGCTGATCTTTATCAAGCCGCCTTCGCTTGAGGTGCTCCGCGAGCGTCTAGTCGGTCGCGGTACCGAGACGCCCGAGACGATTGAGCTGCGTATGGCAAACGCCGCCGATGAGCTTGCCCTTGCCGACCGCTACGACGACGTCGTGGTGAATGACGATCTCGACCGCGCGACCGATGAGCTCGTTCGCGTTCTCGATATGCATGAAAGGATCTGAGGTCCGTGTCCGTTGTAAAGCCTTGCATTGACGATCTTCTGGAGAAGACCGATCACAACCGCTTCCTGCTCGCTTCGCTTGCCTCCAAGCGCGCCTGCGACATCAATAGCATGCTGCGTGGCCAGCACAATCGCGTGCTTGCCGTCCAGGATGTCGATGACATCACCATCGGGCTTTCCGGTGCCGATACCATCTCGATGGCTATGGACGAGATTGTCGACGGCGACATCTCTTACGACGAGGCCCGTTACGAGAAGGCGCTCGGCCACAAGGTTGCTGAAGCCTAAATGGCGGCTCGCGTCTGCCTGGTCCACTATCACGAGGTTGGACTGAAGGGCAAGAACCGCGCACATTTTGAGCATATCCTCATGGATAACATCAAGGCGGCCTTGGCCGCCTTTTCCGTGAATGCCGTGTCTCGAATTTCCGGTTATATCCTCGTGACCTTTAACGAGCATCAGGCCGACGAGGCGGCGCGTGTCATTCGCACCGTTCCCGGCGTTGCCCGTGTGTCTTTGGCGTATCACACCAACCGCGACCCGCAGGAGTACTGCACCGCCGCCGTGAAGGCGCTGCACGAGTTTGGTTCCTTCGATTCGTTTAAGGTGCACGCCAAGCGCTCCAATACCGACTATGAGCTCACCTCGATCGATATCAATCGACAGGTTGGCGAGGTGTTGTGTGAGGAGTTTCCCGATAAAAAGGTCCAGATGCACGACCCCGACGCGATGGTGCACGTTCTGGTGGTTCAGGGTAGCGTCTACGTGTATGCGCGCTCCGAGCGCGGCATTGGCGGCCTTCCGGTGGGTTCTGCCGGCAAGGTCGTGACGCTTCTGTCGTCGGGTATCGATTCTCCGGTGGCGACTTGGATGCTCGCGCGTCGCGGCGCGGTCTGCGTGCCGGTGCATTTCTCCGGTCGTCCGCAGACGCCCGATACGAGCGAGTATTTGGTGCAGGATATCATCCGTGCGCTTGAGCCGGGTGTCCAGATCGGCCGTCTGTACGTGGTGCCGTTTGGCGACTGCCAGCGTGAGATTTCGGTCACCTGTCCCAGCAACCTGCGCGTGATCATGTATCGCCGCATTATGTATTCGGTTGCCGAGCGCATTGCACACATCGAGGGTGCCAGGGCCATCGTTACGGGCGAATCGCTTGGACAGGTTGCCTCCCAAACGCTTGAGAACATCATGGCCGTCAACGAGGCCGTGAAGATCCCCGTGTTCCGTCCGCTCATCGGTTCGGACAAGCAGGAGATCATCGCGCGCGCCGAGGAGATCGGTACGTTCGATATCTCGACTGAGGCCGCTCCCGACTGCTGCACGCTGTTTATGCCGCGCCGTCCCGAGACGCACGCTAAACTCGATGCCGTGCATGAGGCCTGGGAACTTTTTGATCACGAGGAGATGATTGAGCGTCTGCTCAAGCAGACCGAGTACATCGACTTCGAGAGCAACACGTACAAGGCCCCTAAGACCTTAAAACGCAAACATTCTGAGCTTGCTCCGCGTGAGATTTACCAAGATCACGAGTAACTTTGTGCATAGACCGACGATGCGCCTGCATCGTCGGTCTTTTGCTATCTGGGCATTTTGCGGCTAAGTGCGCATTTGCTGACGTGTGCCTGAATAAATGGACATTATTTCGTAAGGTTTTGGTCAGCTTTTGGTTTGACCGCGAAAACCGGTTTTGGGGCGTGGCTGTTGCGGAGCTCCTTTCCTGACACGATGATGTTGGGAGGTTTTGCTATGGCGCAGCGCGAACAACACGAACGAGTCAAAAAGATGGACCGCTGGGCGGGCAAATTGCTCGGTCATAAGGCAGTGGTGATGGCGATACTGGTCGTCATTGCGATGGCGAGTGGACTGGCAATGGCGAACTTTGGCGGCGGTGCCGGCGGTGTGTCGTTTGAGCGCACTGATGGTTCGGGCACGTTAGTGGAGCCGGGATCCGGCGATGCTTCGAGTGGAAAGACATCTGAAGGCTCTTCGCCTAAGGCGTCTGCCGCGGCAGAGGTCTATGTCGATGTCGATGGCGCCGTGGTGTCACCCGGTGTATATCGCCTCAAAGACGGGGCGCGGGTGGCTCAGGCGATTGATGCCGCCGGCGGGCTGGCGCCCGAAGCAGACGTTACGGGGCTTAATCGTGCATCCAAGGTCACTGATGGACAAAAAATTCACGTTCCAACGGTAGGGGAGCAGCAGGTGTCCATTGCGGAAGCCGGTGTTGATGGTGGGGCTTCCGCATCGTCGGGCGTTAGTGGCGCAACAGGCCTAGTAAACATCAATACGGCAAGCGCAGAAGAGCTGCAGACGCTTTCGGGCATCGGCCCCTCCATGGCCCAGTCGATTATCGATGAGCGGACAAAGAACGGTGCTTTCGCCTCGGTTGACGATCTGATGCGTGTGTCGGGAATCGGCGAGAAGAAGCTTGCCAAAATCAAAGATTGCATCTGCGTATGAGTACGACCGAGCGAGAGCACGTGATGCCTCCGCGGCCCCTGATTCCGTGGACGATGGCCCTGTGTGCCGGCATGTGCGTGAGCTGCGCCCTGGTGCTCAGCATAGCCGCTGATGTGCTGCTGAGGGAGCGGGCGACGGCGGTCGGGCCGCTATGGGCCATTCCCGTTGCGGCAGCGGTTTTCGTTGTGCTGGCTCACTCTTGTGCGCGGCTTGCCCCTTTGAAGCGGTGGCTGTATGCCGCGTCCGTCGGTCTCGTGGCGGGAGCGGTCGTCTCGGCGTGGTGGGCTGTGGGTGCGCTCAGCGCCTCGAAGGCGCTCGACGGTCGAGCGGCAAGCGGCCTCGAGTTTGTCGTGCAGGGTGATCCATCCATAAACGACGACGTGTATTCCTATACCTGCGAGGCACGCGCGGACGGTAAGAACTTGGCAACGGTTCGCCTATCGTGTGATCGTGAGCTCAAGGTCGGGGCGCACGTGCGTGTTATCGGTCGCGTTTCACGTTTTGAGAACGATGCATATGGACGATCGCGCGTGCTCCGAGGCGAGGTGCGCAAGGTTAAAGCCGTTCGAGTCGTGTCGGTCGATGAGGGCTCTCCGGTGCCGCTGCTTCGGCTGAGAAATGGGCTGCTTGCGTCCATCGCGCCTGCGACCGACCCGGCGCGTGCGCTCATAGCCGGTGTCGTCTGCGGTCGTTCGGCCGAGCTGCGCGCCCAGCCGGCGGGCGACTGGTTTTCGGTGACGGGAACGGCGCATCTTATCGCCGTCTCGGGCAGCCATTTGGCTATCGTGGGGTTTGTAATCGAGGGTGTATTGCAAAAGACTCGGTGCTCACGTGGTCTTCAGCGGGCGATATTGGCGATAACGCTTGTGGGCTATGCTGCCTTTACGGGCGCGTCTCCCTCGGCCGTGCGTGCGTGCTGCATGGTGTTCGTGACGCTTGTCGTAAACGGCGCGGGGCGTCGTCGGCACGGCCTTTCGGCACTCTTCGTAACCATGTCCATCTTTGTGCTACTGCGGCCGACGGTGCTGTTCGAGATGGGCTTTCAACTCTCGTGTGCCAGCGTCTTAGCCATTCTGTGCTTTTGTCCCTATGCGACCTACGCTTTGGGTGAGCTAGGTGTGCCATCAGGCGTTGCCAGCGTGCTTTCCGTCACGCTGTGCTCGCAACTGGCGACACTTCCCATTACCGTTCCTGCCTTCGGTACGTTCTCGCTCATTGCTCCGCTGGCAAATGCGGTCATCGGTCCGGTGGTGAGCGTACTGCTCGCTGTGTCGATCGCGCTGGCTCCCTTTTCGTTCGTGGCACCGTTGCGGACTTGGGCGCTCGTTGTGCCCATGATTGCCGCCCGTTGCGTGCTGTTCTTCGAGCAGCTGTTTGCCGCCGTGCCGGGTGCATACGTGAGCGTGCCGCCCGATAGCATGTGGATTTACCTAGTGCCGTGTTTTCTGGCGGTTCTGCTGGTCTGGTGGCCGCGTCCCCGTGCACGTCCTATGGCGGTGGGGCTTGCATGCCTGATGCTCTTGGCTGCGATTCCGTACGTCTATTGGGATCGATTCGCTCCGCCTTCGGTGACGGTGCTCGATGTGGGCCAGGCCGATGCGATTCTTATCCGCCAAGGCGGCGCAGTAGCTCTCGTCGACTGCGGGCTCGACGAGCGTGTGGTTGCGGCGTTGGTTCGCAATAACGTGCACCATATCGATGCCGTCTTTGTGACGCATTGGGATGAGGACCACTGGGGTGGTCTGCCTGCCGTGCTCGAACAGTTTTCGGTCGGAACGATTGCCGTGGCGGCGGATGCGCTGGAGGATGCTCCTGCCGAGGTATTGAACCGACCTGGCGTGGAGTATCGGCAGGTGCGCCGTGGGGATACGGTCGACATCGGCTCATTTTGCGCCCGCGTGATGTGGCCATTCGAGTCCGTGGATGGCGAGGGAAATGAGGACTCGCTTGTCCTGCTGCTCTCCTATGTTCAGGAGGGCAAGGGCCTGCGCATGCTCCTCACCGGTGATGCCGAACTCGATCAAGAACGGGAATTCGTGCAGGAGGTGGGGGATATCGATGTCCTTAAACTTGGGCATCACGGCTCCAAGGTTTCAGTCGATGGAGAGTTGCTGGGCGTCCTGAAGCCCGAGCTTTCCCTCGCGAGCGCGGGCGAGGGGAATCGATACGGCCATCCGTCCGATGCCTGCATCGATGCCGTTAAGGAAGCGGGTGGTGTGTTCGCGTGTACCATCGAACACGGCGACATTACCGTCACACCGACTGCGAATGGCTTTGCGATGCGATGCCAGCGACCGTGACGACGTCGTTGGCGTGTGGTGGGCCCCTGGGCTAGAATGGCACGGAACGAATACGAAGGCCTGCGGGAGGGGAGCGCAATGTCCGAAACCGGTTTGCTGCCGGCATATCTGATCGTCGGTACCGACGGAGTTAAGCGCGACCACGCCGTCTCGCGTATGAAAGCGCGTCTGGAAAAGTCGGGTATGGTCGAGTTCAACCTCGACGAGCGAGACATGACCAAGGACCCCGATATCGAGTCCATTATCGGATCGCTTAACACCTTTCCGATGGGCAGCGAGTTTCGTCTGGTAATCCTCGATGGCTGCTCAAAGCTCGCCAAGGCGGTCTCGGAGCCGCTCGTCGAGTATCTGGCGAGTCCCAGCCCCACAACGGTCTGCCTCATCATCGCCGACTCACTTGCCAAGAATACGCGCCTGTATAAGGCAATCGCCAAGATCGACAAGAAGGCTATCGTCGATTGCTCGGGTACCAAGCGCTGGGAACTGCCGCGACGTGTTCAGCAGATGGCGACGCAGCGCGGTAAGTCGATTTCGACGGCGGCCGCCGAGGAGCTCGTCTCGCGTTCGGGCGAAAACACGCGCATGCTCGATAACGACTTGGCTAAGCTTGCCCAGATGGTCGAGGCGCCCCAGATTGAACTTGCCGATGTTGAGCGCTGGATTGTACGTACGGCCGAGGTCCAACCCTGGGACTTCCTCAACGCCGTCTCGGCTCGCGATATGCGGCGTTCGCTCGAGCTCTTTAAGCTCCTGCCCTCCAAGAGCTACGTGTGGACTTACACATTGCTGTGCGGTCGCATCCGTGAGCTGATCGTCGCCAAGGCGCTTGATGCGCGCGGACAGGGTCGCGAGCTGGCCGCAACGCTCAAGCTCCAGTCCTGGCAGGTCAAGAATCACCTTACCTGGGCGCGTCGTTTTTCGATGACCGAGCTCGTCGCAGCGCTCGAGGGTGCCGTTGATGTGGAGCTCGCGCTCAAGGGTTCGGCAGATTCTGAGACGGCGCTTTTGCTCTGGATTACGAACATCTTGAGAAAATCGTGATGATACCTGCCTATTTGACAAATTCGTTCTATCCCTTTGAGAGGGAGCGTGCTATAGTAGGCGCTTGCATGACCTCACCGTGTCTCAGAGGTGTCATACATTTTTTGCAAGGAACTCGAAAGGAACTCCAGAAGTGGCAAACATCAAGTCTCAGAAGAAGCGTATCCGCACCAATGAGGCAGCTCGCATGCGTAACAAGGCTGTCAAGTCCGAGCTCAAGACGCTGACCAAGCACGTCCAGTCCGCCGTCGCCGAGGGCGACGCCGAGAAGGCCCAGGCTGCCCTCAAGACCGTCACCAAGCGTCTCGACATGGCTGCCGCCAAGCATGTTATCCACAAGAACCAGGCTTCCAACCGCAAGTCCGGTCTTGCCAAGCTCGTGAACAGCATCAACGCCTAAGTTGTAAATTTCACACCACACAGATTACGCGCATAAATGGAGCCTGTTTTATGGAACAGGCTCCATTTTTTGTACCGCTCGGGTAAGATAGTCCGCATGAATACTTCAATTGACATTTCCCACATCCGCAACTTCTCGATCGTTGCGCACATCGACCATGGCAAGTCCACGATCAGTGACCGCATCCTCGAGCTCACCCATACCGTCGACGAACGCGACATGGAGTCGCAGCTGCTCGACACCATGGATATCGAGCGCGAGCGCGGCATCACGATCAAGTCCAATGCCGTCCGCGTTTCCTATGACGCCGACGATGGTGAGACATATCAGTTCAATCTCATCGATACGCCGGGTCATGTAGACTTTACCTACGAGGTCTCGCGTTCGCTGGCCGCTTGTGAGGGCGCGGTGCTCGTCGTCGACGCCACACAGGGTGTCGAGGCACAGACCGTCTCCAACGCGACGCTCGCCATGAACGCCAATCTGGACATTGTGCCGGCCATCAACAAGATCGACCTGCCCTCGGCCCATCCCGACGAGGTTAAGACCGAGATCGAGGACGACCTGGCGATTCCCGCCGATGATGCCGTGTGCGTCTCGGGCAAGACCGGCGAGGGCATTCACGATCTGCTGGAGTCCATTGTCTTTTTGATCTCTCCGCCCAAGGGCGATGCGAACGCGCCGCTCAAGGCGCTCATCCTTGACTCGTATTTTGATGAATACCGCGGCGTCGTCGCCACCGTTCGCGTTTTTGACGGCTCGATTAAAAAGGGCGATACCCTGCTTATGATGCAGGCCAAGGGCGACTTTTTGGTCGACGGCGTGGGCGTCAAGCGTCCTGCCGAGACCCCGGTCGACGCGCTGACCGTCGGCGAGGTTGGCTATGTGGTCACGGGTCTGAAGGACCCCGAGGCTGTGCGCGTGGGCGATACCCTTACGTGGGCTTCGAACCCATGCCCCGAGCCTCTGCCGGGCTACCGCGAGGCCAAGCCCATGGTCTACACGGGCCTGTTCCCGATCGACAACAAGGACTACGAGAATCTGCGCGACGCCCTCGATAAGCTGCACGTCAACGACCCGTCGTTGGTGTGGGAGCCCGAGACCTCGGTGGCGCTCGGCTTTGGCTTCCGCGTGGGCTTCCTGGGCTTGCTGCACATGGAAGTCGTCAAGGAACGCCTGGAGCGCGAGTTCAACCTGGACCTCATTGCCACGAGTCCCTCGGTCGACTATCACGTCTACAAGACCGACGGCGAAATGATCGATGTCCGCAGTCCGCAGGACCTTCCCGAGGCCACACGCATCGATCGTATCGAGGAACCCTACCTCAAGGCAAAGATCATCTGCCCGCCTGAGTACACGGGTGCCGTCATGCAGCTCGCCATCGAGCACCGCGGCGTCACAACCGACATGATCCACCTGACGAGCAAATCGGTCGAGATGCGCTTCGATATGCCGCTCGCCGAGCTCATCTTGGACTTCTTCGATCAGCTCAAGAGCCGCACCAAGGGCTATGCCTCGCTCGACTACGAGTTCAACGAGTACCGTCCCTCCGAGCTCGTCAAGCTCGACATCCTGCTTTCGGGCGACGAGGTGGACGCGCTGTCGTTTATCGTCCATAAGGACAAGGCATATGGCCTGGCCCGTGGCCTGTGCGACAAGCTCAAGGAGATCATCCCGCGTCAGCTGTTCGAGGTGCCCATCCAGGGTGCTATCGGCAACAAGATCATCGCCCGTTCCACCGTCAAGGCGCGTCGCAAGGACGTTCTTGCCAAGTGCTACGGCGGCGATATCTCGCGTAAGCGCAAGCTGCTTGAGAAGCAGAAAGAGGGCAAGAAGCGCATGAAGGCCATCGGATCGGTCGAGGTCCCGCAGGAGGCCTTTATGGCGATCCTCAAGGTGGACGAGTAGGTCAATGGCGCTTTCTGAATACAGCAAGCGGCTGCTGGGCGCCTATGCCGAGCAGCCGTTCCTTATGGCTCCCATGGCGGGCGTGACCGACCCTGCCTACCGCATCATGTGCCGCCGCCGCGGTGCCAACCTTGCCTACAGCGAGATGGTGAGCGTGGCGGGCCTTGCCTATGCCAGCAATAAGACGTGGCGCCTGGTGCTACCGGCCGACGAGGAGCAGCAGATTTGTGTGCAGCTCTTTGGCTCCAAGCCCGAGCAGTTTGCGAGCGCCGTCGCCGCCGTCGAGGAGCGCGTTGGTGATCGCCTGTCGCTCATCGATATCAATATGGCATGCCCCGCCCGCAAGGTTGTCACCAAGGGCGAGGGTTCGGCGCTCATGCGCACGCCCGACCTGGCCGAGAAGATCGTCGAGGCCACGGTGGGCGCGGCGCACGTGCCCGTGACCGTCAAGATTCGCAAGGGCTTTTATGCCGAGGACCGTAATGCCGCGACGTTTGCCCAGATGCTTGAGGGCGCAGGGGCTGCCGCAGTCGCCGTGCATGGTCGTTGCGCCACGCAGCTCTACACGGGCCAGGCCGATTGGTCGGTCGTCGATGAGGTTGCCGACGCTGTCGAGATTCCCGTGATTGGTTCGGGCGATGTGTTCTCGGCCGAGGACGCTGCTGAGCATCTGCACGGCTCGGGTGCCAGCGCGGTGTTTATCGCGCGCGGCATCTACGGCAATCCGTGGGTGTTCGGCGATGCCCGAGCCCTTGCACTCGATGGCACGCCGGTTCCTTCTCGCTCCTCGGTCGAGCGCCTGGAGGCTCTGCGCGAGCACCTGACGTTGACGCACGAGCTTCTGCCGCTCATGTCGCGTGCTCGCACGTACGCAAGCTGGTACTTAAAGGGCATGCCCCATGCCGCCGCCTGGCGCGCTCAGGTGGTGCGTTGCTCTACGTACGAGGAGTTCATGTCGCTGGTCGATGATATCGAGCGCGATGTGGTGGCCTGCGAGGCCGCGCTTGCCGCCGGTGAGTCGGTGCCCGCTCATCCGCTGGAGGCTTAAGGGTGGCCGTTACCGCGCTGTACGTGCACGTGCCGTTTTGCGCTCAAAAATGCCGCTATTGCGACTTTGACTCGCGCAGCTTTGCTCTGTGTGATTTGGATGCTGCGCTCGATTCCTATTTTGAGCAGCTGTATGCGCGCCTCGATTCCTTTGGCGACGCCGGGGCGCTTGCGCAGGTCCGCACGGTCTATATTGGCGGCGGCACGCCCTCACTGGCTGGGGAGCGCCTGGTGAAACTTGCCCGTCGTATCTCCATGTGGTGCAAGCCCGTTGAATTTACTTGCGAAGCCAATCCTGAGTCGCTGACCGTCGAGCTCGCCACCGCGCTTGCCGAGGCGGGTGTCACGCGCATCTCTCTGGGCGTGCAAACCCTCGACAATACCGAGCTGGCTGCTATTGGCCGCATTCACGATGCTAATCGCGCACTTGCGGCTATCGCGACGGTGAAGGACGCTGGCCTCGATGTGTCGTGCGACCTGATGTGCGGCCTTCCCGGGCAGACGGCCGCAAGCTGGCGGAGCACGCTCGATGGCGTGTTGGCGGCGGCGCCTCATCATGTGTCGGTCTACCCGCTCACGCTCGAGGAGGGTACGCCACTCTATCGCATGGCGTGCCGTGACGAGTCGCTCGAGCCCGACGAGGATTTTCAGGCTTCGTGCATGGACGCGGCGCGTGAGCGCCTGGGTACGGCCGGCTATCATCCGTATGAGGTGGCAAGCTACGCGCTCGACGGCCATGAGTGCGCCCATAACATTGCCTACTGGACCGGACGGGGCTACCTGGGCCTGGGTCGTTCTGCCGCGGGCATGCTCGACGACGAGGATTTCGACCGTCTTGCAGGTTTGTTCCCTGGCGTGTCTTCTCGAGGCGATGCGTACCGCGTGCGTCTGGTGCAACGTGACGATGACGCGACGGCGTTCGAGGCCGAATATCTGTCGCAGCGCGAGGCTGTCGCCGAAGACTTGATGCTCGCTTGTCGCATGACGCACGGTGTTGCGTCCGACCTGTTGGCTCGTGCAGCTTGCGTCATCCCAACGGGCGAGCTGGCAGCTGCCTGCGATCGTGCGCTCGAATTGGGTCTTGCCACTTGGGTGCCCGAGACGCTCGGGATTCATGAGGGACCCTTCACCTCGGCAGATGTCATCGCGGGCCATGTTCGAGCTCGTCTGGCGCCGACCCATCTGGGCTGGCTCGATGGAAATGTTCTGTTCGAGCTGTTTTGGGATCTAGCTTAGGCCGCTCGGGTAGAATTACCGGAATATATACGCTGCTGTGAGCAGGAGGTTGCCGCGCATGGCGACGATGAACGAAAAAGATTACTACGAGATTCTGGGTGTCTCCAAGGACGCCACCTCGCGTGATATTCAAAAGGCCTTCCAGCAAAAGGCCCGTAAGCTCCATCCGGACGTCAATAAAGAGCCGGATGCCGAGGAAAAGTTTAAAGAGGTTTCCGAGGCCTACGCCGTGCTTTCGGATGAGCAAAAACGTGCGCGCTACGACGCCATGCGTTCTGGCAATCCCTTTGCCGGTGCTCCTACGGCTTCGCCCTATGGTGGCGGCTACGCCGGCAGCACGGGCTATGGCAATCCCTTTGAGGGCGGCTTTCCCTTTGGTGGCGCCTGGGGCCAGCAGCGTCGCGGCCAGGCTGCCTACAATCCCGAGAACGGCGCCAACGTGGTCGTCGATATCAAACTCGACGCCAAGGAGGCCAAGGGCGGTGCCCGCAAGACCGTCCGCTACACGCGCTTCGATACCTGTGGTCACTGCGGCGGCTCGGGCTCCGTTTCTTCCGAGCATGCACATACCTGCCCGAGCTGCGGTGGCCGCGGCCACATCGACGTCGACCTGTCCTTCCTGTTTGGTGCGGGCACGTTCCAGTCGGTCTGCCCCGAGTGCGGCGGTTCCGGTAAGGTCGTGGCCGACCCCTGCCCCGATTGCGGTGGCAGCGGGCGAACCCGTGTGACCTCCGAGCAGACGATTGAGTTTCCTGCCGGCACGCACGATGGCGACGAGGTCCGCATTAGCGGCATGGGCCATGCTGGCACTAACGGTGCCGCGGGCGGCGACCTGGTCGGCCGCGCCCATGTTGAGGCCGAGCGCTTGGAAGGCAAAGCTCGTACTGGCTTTTACCTGATGGGCATTGTGGCGCCGTTTTTGGTGCTGTCGGCCATCTCGGGCGTGTTCTCGGCCTTTGCCGTGATGTGCTTTATTCCGTTTACCATGGGCCTGTTCATGGTGCTTTCGGACGGTGTGCTTCATCGCAGCCTGCTGTGGTGGAAGCGCGGTGCGATGCAGTTTGCCAACGGTTTTGCCAACGGCTTCATGTTCGCGCTCGTGTCGGTTTGGTTCGCGAGTTGCTCGCAACGGGCCATGCTTTCGCCGTATCAAATGCAATAACATCAAACCCTTTGTTTGCGGTCGGCCCAGCTTGGGTATAGGACGCACTGTGACAATAATGAAAGTCGGAAGGATTCGGTCGTGTCGGAAAATAGGGATTACTACGAGGTGCTTGGCGTCGACAGGGATGCCGACGCGCGGACGATTAAGCGTGCGTTTTTAAAGAAGGCCCGTACCGTACATCCGGATGTTTCGGACGATCCCGAGGCCGAGGCCAAGTTCAAGGAGCTCAACGAGGCCTATTCCGTTCTTTCCGATGAGCAGAAGCGTGCTAACTACGACCGTTACGGCACCGCGGACGGCCCCGGTGGCTCTGGTTATGTCGACATCAACGATATCTTTGGTGGCATGGGCATGGACGACCTGTTCTCGTCGTTTTTTGGCGGCGGTGCCGGCGGTGGCGCCCGCAGCCGTCGTGAGCGTCGTCGCGGACGTGACATGGCCATCTCGCTTTCGGTGACGCTCGAGGAGGCGGCGCTCGGCTGCAAAAAGACGATCAGCTATGATCGCCTTGCTCCTTGCGAGGACTGCAACGGTACCGGTAGGGCCGAGGGTGCACAGGAAAAGCAATGCAGTCGCTGCCACGGTACGGGCTACGTCACGACGGTTCAGCGATCGTTTTTGGGCCAGGTTCAGTCTTCCTCGCCTTGCCCCGACTGCCATGGCGAGGGCACGGTTATCGACCATCCCTGCGAGACCTGCGACGGTCAGGGCCGCACGCCTTCGCACGAAAAGATCGACATCGATATTCCCGCCGGCGTTTCGACCGGTCGCCAGCTGCGTGTGAGCGGCTTTGGCGAGGCCGGCCTTCGCTGCGAGCCTTCGGGCGACCTGATTGTCAACGTGCGCGTTGCCGACCATGAGCGCTTTAAGCGCAACGGTGACGACCTGTACCTGGTGAGCGATATCTCGATTGCGCAGGCTGCGCTCGGCTGCGAGATCGAGGTCGAGGGCATTATGCCCGACGAGGTCGTTAAGGTGACGGTTCCCGCCGGCGCCCAGTACGGCGACACCGTGAGCGTCAATAATTACGGCATGCCGCGCATTGGCGGTGGCGGTTCGCGTGGCCGCCTGATCGTGCAACTGCGCGTGGTCGTTCCCACCAATCTTTCCAATAAGCAACGCGAGCTGCTCCGTGCTTTTGCCGATGAGATGGGCGATGACGTCGCTTCCGGTAAGAAGTCGGTGACCGACCGTATCAAGAGTGCCCTCGACGATATCCTCGATTAAGGAGCCTGCGTGCTCGCACCCCATATTTCCGTCGTCAACCTCGGCTGCCGTGTCAACCGGGTTGAGTCTGACCGTATCACTGCCGATCTTATGCGCCTGGGCTTTGCTATTGTGGAGCCCCAGGATGCCGATTTGATCGTCATTAACACCTGTGCCGTTACGGGCGAGGCCGAGGCCAAGACCCGTAAGGCCGTCCGTCATGCGCTGGCCCATCCAAATGAGCCCTATGTGGTCGTGACCGGATGCGTGGTCAATTTGCATCCCGAGGAGCTGTTGGAGCTTTCGGATCGCGTGATCGCCGAGCCGTCTAAGATCGATGTCGCTGAACGTGTCTGCGATGTGCTGGGCGTTGAGTCCGATAGCGTTCCCGCCTGCAGCGATGGTGACGTGGTCGATGCGCTCGGTCGTTCGCGGCTGGGCGTGAAGATCCAGGATGGCTGCAACCACCGTTGCACCTATTGCATCGTGTGGAAGGCCCGCGGTCCCGAGCGTTCCGTGCCCGTCGAGTCCGTGCTCGAGCAGGTTCGCGAGGCCCAGGAGGCCGGCGTGCCCGAAGTCGTTCTGACCGGCGTTAACCTGGGCGCCTATGATGGCAAGAGCACGACCGACGAGCATGTCGAGATCGACGAGCTGCTCGAGGCCATCATGGAGCGCACCGAGATTGCCCACGTGCGCATCTCCTCGGTGGAGCCCATGGATATTTCCGAGCGTTTGCTCCAGGTGATGGCTCGCTATCCGAAGCGTATCGCGCCGTTTTTGCACCTGCCCGTGCAGTCTGGCTGCACGGCGACCCTGCATCGGATGGGTCGCCCCTATAGCGCCGAGGCCTTTGAGGACACGGTGCGCATGATTCGCGCCAACCTGCCGCAGGCATCGCTTTCGTGCGACGTTATCGTCGGTTTTCCCGGCGAGACGGATGAGGAATTCGAGGAGTCGCTGGCGCTGTGCCGTCGCGTGGGCTTCTCGCGCATGCATGTGTTCCGCTATAGCAAACGTCCCGGCACCCTTGCCGCCGACATGCCCGACCAGGTGGCGCCCGAGATCATGGCCGAGCGTAGTCGTCGTATGCGTGCCGCGGCACAGGAGCTCGCTATTGCCGATGCCCGCCGTCGCGTGGGCACCGTCGAGCGCGCCGTGCTTGAGTATGGTGACAACCTGACGCTCGGCTCGTTCCATCATGCGCGTCTTGACGATACCTGTGGACTCACAGCCCCGTGCCTTCTCGATGTTGCTATCATCGGAGTCGATGATTCCGGCTTGGTCCATGCACGCAGGGAGGTTCATGGAAGCCTCGAAGATTAGACTTACCGTTCCTGAGGGGATTGACCCCTCGCGCGTTTTGGGTGCCGGCGACGGTGTTCTTCGCGCGCTCGAGAACTTAGTGCGTGCCCATGTGGTTGCCCGCGGCGAAAGCATTGCCGTAAGCGGCGATTCCGACGAGGTCGAGCTCGTAGCGCGCTTTTTCGAACATGCCTTTCGCGAGGCGGCTGCCGGCCGCACGCTTTCCGCCGACGATGTCTCGCACTGCCTAGCCGTTTTGCGCGACGGTGAGCATGACGCCTCGTCGCTGCGCGATGACGTGCTGCTGTCGTATCGCGGCCGCGTCATCCGCCCCAAGACGCTCGGTCAAAAGCGTTATGTGGATGCCATTCGCTCTCATACCATCACGTTTGGTCTGGGTCCCGCCGGTACCGGTAAGACCTATCTGGCCATGGCGCTTGCCGTCGCTGCGCTCAAACGCCACGAGGTGGGTCGCCTGATCCTGACGCGCCCAGTTGTCGAGGCGGGGGAGAACCTGGGCTTCTTGCCCGGCAGCCTCGAGGAAAAGATCGATCCCTATATGCGTCCGCTCTATGACGCCCTCTTTGACATGATGGATCGCGAACGCACCGATGAGCTTATGGAGCGTGGCGTGATCGAGATCGCCCCGCTCGCCTATATGCGCGGTCGAACGCTGAGCGATGCCTTCGTGGTGCTCGACGAGGCACAAAACACGACGCCCGAGCAGATGAAGATGTTCCTGACGCGACTGGGCTTTAATTCCAAGTTCGTGATTACTGGCGACCTGAGTCAGCGCGACCTAGTGGGTCGTCGCGGTGGCCTGGCCGATGTCGAGCGGATTTTGGGCCGCGTCGACGATGTGGCGTTTTCGCACTTGGAGCGCGCCGATGTGGTGCGCCATGCCCTGGTGGGCCGTATCGTTGAGGCCTATGATGCATACGACGATGCACGCGAGCAGCGTGCACGTGACCGAAAGGAGTCCCGTTGAGTGTATTGATCAGCAACGATGCCGAGCTCGATACGCTGCTCGACGCGCAGGAGGTGGAGCACATCTGCGAGGTTGTGCTTGCCGCTGAGGGTGTTGAGCGTGAGGTCGAGATCTCCCTTTCGTATGTCGATGAGGACGAGATGCACGAGCTCAATCATGAGTGGCGCGGTATCGACCGTACGACCGATGTGCTCTCGTTTGAATGTGACTCGGCTTTTGACGAGGATATCCCTGTCGATGAGACGCTCGAGCTCGGTGATATCATCCTGGCACCGCAGGTTATTGCCCGTCAGGCCCCCGGCTTTGGCAACAGTCCCGCCGATGAGTGCCGCCTGATGCTCGTGCACGGCATGCTGCACCTGCTGGGCTATGACCATATCGAGGACGATGAGGCCGAGGTCATGGAGGCGCGCGAAGACGCCATTCTGCGCGATCTGGCTCTCGAGCGCGGCGAGGATCCCAAACTCGTTCATGTCGGTCCCATCACCAACCATGCCCACGACTAGGAGCCGTCTATGATTCCCGGATCGAACAAGGACCATCCGTCCTTTTTAAAGTCGTTTTCCTATGCCATGGAGGGCTTCGTCACCGCCGTCAAGACCGAGCGCAACATTAAGGTCATGCTCGTGGCCGGTGTATGCACTGTCATTGCCGGCTGCATCGTGGGGCTCGACATTGCCGAGTGGGGTACGGTCATCATCTGCTGCGGCCTGGTGATTCACGGCGAGCTGTGCAACACCGCCATGGAGGCGATCGTCGACCTGGCAACCCAGGAGCTGCATCCGCTGGCCAAGCGCGCGAAGGATATCGCCGCCGCCTCTGTCTACGTTCTTTCCATTACCGCCGCGATTGTGGGCTTGCTGGTGTTTGCCCACGCGCTCGGCTTTATTTAGAAAGGGATTCCCATGTCCGACAATATGCAGCCTGCCGATGAGATTCTGAACGACGAGGTCTTGGACGAGGTTGAGGATACCGATTCTTTTGACGAGGTTGAGGAATTCGACCCGTTTGAGGGTATGAGCGATGAGGAGCTCGACGCCCTGTGCGACGAGGACGAGAGCCTCGCGGGCTTTGGCGACGTGGAACCCGGCTTCCGCAGCGGCTTTGTTGCCCTGGTCGGTCGTCCCAACGCCGGCAAGTCCACGCTGCTCAACGCCTGTTACGGCAAGAAGGTCGCCATCACCTCTCCGGTGGCCCAGACGACCCGCCGCCGCATGCGTGCCGTGGTCAATCGTCCCGGCTACCAGCTGGTCTTCGTCGATACTCCGGGTATTCACAAGCCCAAGGACGGCCTGGGCTCCGAGCTTAACAAGAGTGCTCTGTTTGAGCTCAACGACGTGGACGTCGTCGCGTTTTTGATCGATGCCACCAAGCCCATCGGCAGGGGTGACGCCTGGGTCGCCGAGCGTGTTAAGAGCGCCCGCTGCAAGAAGGTCCTAGTGCTCACTAAGGCCGACGAGGCCGATCCCGCCCAGGTTATGGAACAGCTCAAGGCCGCTCACGAGCTTATGGAATACGACGACGAGATCGTGACGTCGTCGGTCAAGAACTTCAACGTCGATGCGTTTATCGAGACCGTCGCGCACTTTTTGCCCGAGGGTCCGCGCTGGTTCCCCGAAGACATGGGCACCGACGCATCCGACGAGACGCTCGTTGCCGAGTTTGTGCGCGAGAAGGTCCTGCGCCGCACCCGTGACGAGATCCCGCACTCCGTGGGCGTCATCTGCGATGCGCTCGAGCAGACCAAGAAGGTCTTGCGCGTGCACGCCACGATTTACGTGGAGCGCGAGGGTCAGAAGGGCATCATCATCGGCAAGGGTGGCGAGATGATCAAGCATATCGGCATCGACGCGCGTCGCGACCTTGAGCGCATTTTTGGCACGCAGGTCTTTTTGGAGCTGGACGTGAAGGTCAAGGCCGGCTGGCGCGACGACGAGGCCCAGATTCGCCGCTTCGGCTACAACGCCGAAGACTAGTCCGCGTCAATGGCAGGCTCTCGCACATATCGCACGAAGGTGCTCGTCCTCGACAAGACCAAGCTCAAGGAAACTGACCTGATCTTGACGATGCTCGACGAGCGGGGGCGTCAGGTGCGTGCCGTGGCTAAGGGCGCGCGTAAGCCCGGCGGTCGCCTGGCGGCTCGCTGCGAGCTGTTCTGTACCGTGGATATGCTGCTGGCGCACGGCCGCTCGCTCGACGTAGTTTCTCAGGCGGAGCTTATGGAGGCGCCGCTTGGTGCCACCCCCGATTACGAGACGACCTGCGCCGCCAGCGCCATTGCCGAGGTCGCTCGCGTGTGCTCGTTCGAAGATGCCGAGGACCCCTTTGCCTTTGCCATTGCGCAGCGGGCGCTCACGCTTGTTGGCAGCGGGCTCGATTCGGCGCATATGGACCTGCTCGTGGCGGCGTTTGTCTTTAAGTTGCTATCGCACATTGGCTATCGCCCCGATTTCTCGGCTTGTGTCTCGTGCGGCGACCCCATGCTCTCGTATTTCTCGGCCCAGGCGGGCGGGCTTCTGTGCGGGTCGTGCGCCTCGAGCGTGCCTGGCGCCGAGTTGGTATCGGTTGGCGAGGTCGCATGGCTGCGTGCCCTGATATCCATGACGTTCGATGCCCTTATGACTGAGCAGATCGATCCGCATACCGCGGCGTTTTTGCTGGGGCTTTCGCATGTTTGGGCCGCCACGCACGCCGATCAGCGCCTCCGTGCGATGGAATTCATGTTGGGTCGGTGATGATGCGCAGGCGCGGGCCGCTTGTGGTAACATACCGACCTGTTGGTACCTCGACCTTGGATGCTCGCTCCACCGGCGGCTTCCCAGTCCG
Organism: uncultured Ruminococcus sp.; assembly: GCA_963604655.1. Lineage (GTDB taxonomy): Bacteria > Actinomycetota > Coriobacteriia > Coriobacteriales > Coriobacteriaceae > Collinsella. The sequence goes on along the minus strand of CAVCRP010000003.1, from coordinate 56,539 downwards.
AGGCGAATAGAGTCGCCCGCGGGCGACGCGAAACGAAAGGTGAAACAATGACTGTTTCCAAAGAGCGCAAGGCGGAGCTGACCGCCCAGTTCGGTAACTCCCCGGTCGACACCGGTAACCCCAAGGTTCAGGTCGCTATCCTGTCCGAGCGCATCAAGGAGCTGACCGAGCACATGAAGTCCCACCAGAAGGACTTCCACACCCGTCGTGGCCTGCTCATGCTCGTCGGCCGCCGTCGTCGTCTTCTCTCCTACATCAAGAAGAACGACATCGTCGAGTACCGTGAGCTCATCAAGGCTCTGGGCATCCGCGACAACATCCAGTAAGGATTTGTACATGCTAAGAGCGTCCTGCGCAGCGGGGCGCTCTTTTTGTGTAAGGGCGTGAACAATCACGCTCTGAAGCGTGGCGGGGGCAGGGGGCCCGCGTCACATGAGAAGCCCGCAGGCAAGGGGCCTGTGGGGTAAAGGAGAACAATGACACTCGTATCCAAGACCTTTGAGCTGTACGGCAAGACCTACACCTTCGAGTCCGGCGAGCTTGCCAAGCAGGCTACCGGCGCTTGTCTGGTCAAGCAGGGCGATACCACGATGCTCGATACCGTGGTCGTCTCCAAGGAGCGCAAGAACTACGACTTCTTCCCGCTGACCGTCGACTTCAACGAGAAGATGTACGCTGCCGGCCGCATCCCGGGTGGCTACCTCAAGCGTGAGGGCCGTCCCAGCGAGAAGGCCACGCTCACGGCCCGCATGATCGACCGCCCGATCCGCCCGAGCTTCCCGGACGGCTTCCGCAACGAGGTGCACATCGTCGCCACCTCGCTCGTCGCCGACCAGGTCAACCCCTTCGACGTCATCAACGTCATGGGTGCCTCCCTGGCCATGACGCTCGGCGGCGTGCCCTTCGAGGGCCCGCTCGCCTGCGTGCGCATCGGCCGTAACGTGGAGACCGGCGAGTTTATCGTCAACCCCACCTATGAGGAGCGCGAGAACTCCGATCTGGACCTGGAGCTGGGCGGTTCCGCCGACTTCATCTCGATGGTCGAGGCCGGCGCCGAGGAGATCTCCGAGGACGACATGCTCGCCGCTATGAAGTTTGGCCAGGAGGCCCTTGCTGCCTTCTGCCGGGCCCAGGACGAGTTCGTCGCCGAGTGGGAGCAGGTCAACGGCGCCATTGTCAAGAAGGAGTATCCTCTTGACCAGCCCGTCGAGGAGGTCCAGGAGCGCATCTTCGCCCACTACGACGAGATGGCCGCTGCCCTGCGCGATGCCGACAAGCTTTCCCGCATCGGTAAGGTCGAGGCTCTGAAGGAGTCCATCCGCGCCGAGTTCACCGAGGAGGAGCAGGCCGCTTGGGAGCGCGAGATCCCCGTGGCGCTCAAGAAGCTCGAGAAGAAGGCCATGCGCACCATGGTCGTCGAGACCGGCGAGCGCGTTGACGGCCGTGCCGCCGACGAGATCCGTCCCATCATGGTGAAGGACAACTACCTGCCGCTCGTTCACGGCTCCGGCCTGTTCCAGCGCGGTCAGACCCAGGTGCTCTCCGTCCTTTCGCTCGGCATGCTCAACGAGGGCCAGCGTCTGGATACCATCGAGCCCACCGAGGGCAAGCGCTACATGCACCACTACAATTTCCCGCCGTTCTGCACCGGCGAGACCGGCCGCATGGGCAGCCCCAAGCGCCGCGAGATCGGTCACGGCAACCTGGCCGAGCGCGCCCTGCTTCCGGTGCTTCCCGACGAGAACGAGTTCCCCTACGCCATCCGCGTGGTCTCCGAGGTCATGGAGTCCAACGGCTCTTCTTCGATGGCTTCGACCTGCGGTTCCACGCTCGCCCTCATGGACGGCGGCGTGCCCATTAAGCGCCCGGTCTCCGGTATCGCCATGGGCCTGATCCAGGAGGAGGGCAAGACCGTGGTCCTGTCCGACATCCAGGGTCTCGAGGACTTCCTGGGCGACATGGACTTTAAGGTCACCGGCACCACCGAGGGCATCACTGCCCTGCAGATGGACAACAAGGCCACCGGCCTCACCTTCGACATCCTGGCCCGCGCCCTGCAGCAGGCCAAGGAGGGTCGCGCCTTCATCCTGCAGAAGATGCTCGATGTGATCCCCGAGCCGCGCCACACCACGCGCAGCACCGCTCCGCGCATTGTCTCCATTCAGGTTCCGACCGATAAGATCCGTGACGTCATCGGTTCCGGCGGCAAGGTCATCCGCGGCATCCAGGATGAGACCGGCGCTTCGGTCGACATCCAGGAGGACGGCACCGTCTTTGTCGGCGGCACCGGCGAGTCCGTCGACCAGGCCGTCGAGCGCATCAAGCTCATCATCAAGGTTCCCGAGCCGGGCGAGGAGTACACCGGTCGCGTGGTCTCCATCCAGCCGTTCGGCGCCTTCGTGAACCTGCTGCCCGGTAAGGACGGCCTGCTGCACATCTCCCGTGTCGCCAAGGGCCGCGTGGAGAAGGTCGAGGATGTCCTCAACGTGGGCGACGAAGTCAAGGTCGTCGTCATCGAGGTCGATGATCGCGGCAAGATCTCGCTCGATCGTCTGGACAAGCCCGAGGCCCCGGCTCGTGCCGAGGGTACTTCCGAGGGCGACGGCGAGCACTTCCAGCGCCGTGAGCGTCCGCGTCGCGAGCGCTCCGAGCGCAGCGACCGTCCGCGCCGCCCCGGCGACAACGGAGGCCGCAAGCCCCGCCGTCACCACGACGCCGAGTAACAGCCGCACATAAGCAGCTCAACAAGGGCGACTCCGTAATGGGGTCGCCCTTTTTGCTTGCGCGCGGGGGCGGCGCATATGAAGTTTCCTGCTCTACAGTCCTGCGCAAGACGGAAAGCACATTAAGTGCTTTCCTTTGCGTGCGGAACTCGCGATAAACTTCATATGCGGCCCTCCCGGGCGCAAGCAAAAGGGCTGGTTAGTGCCGCTCGCTATTTAGTCTGACAGTCTATTCAGTAGTCAGATTACGGATTTGTAGATAGACGCTGCTGCATTTCCCCAGATAAAACCTACCAAAACAAACCTGTCCCTTATGGGCGGTTTCCCGTGGGGCGGGCACTGATGAAGTTTATCGCGAGTTCCGCACGAACAGGAGGCCACTTAATGTGGCCTCCGTCGTGAGCAGGACTGTAGAGCAGGAAACTTCATCCGTGCCCGCCCTCGCGGGGAACCGGCGGGATAGACGGGTTCAGATGGGGCTTTGATGCATGGGTGGTCTGTTGTTGTGCAAATGGGTATCATACTGTGGTTACTGCATCGACTCTGTGATGCATGTTTGTACGTTCCCGGCGGTCGGTTTGCCAGAAGCGCCCCGTCGGTTGTTCCAGACCCGTTTCGAAGAAAGGAAACCACACTTACCTATGGCAGCTAAAAAATCATCTCCCTTGAAGATCATCCCGCTCGGCGGCCTCGACGGCATCGGCAAGAACATGACGGTCTTCGAGTGCGGCGACGACATGGTGCTCGTCGACGCCGGCCTCATGTTTCCGGATGACTCCCAGCCTGGTATCGATCTGGTGCTTCCCGACTACACCTATGTTCTGGAGAACGAGGAGAAGCTCCGCGGTATCGTCGTCACTCACGGCCACGAGGACCACACCGGTTCGCTTCCGTATCTGCTGCAGGACCTCAACAATAAGGTGCCCATCTTCTCGAGCAAGCTGACGCTTGGCTTTATCGAGGGCAAGCTTTCTGAGTTCCGCATCCGCGCACCCAAGTTCCGCGAGGTCAAGGGCGGCAGCCATGTCAACCTCGGCGGCATCTCGCTCGACTTCTTCTCGATGACGCACTCCATCCCCGGCGCTCTGGGCGTGTTCATCCGCACCAATCAGGGCACCGTTATGCACACGGGTGACTTTAAGCTTGACCAGACGCCCATCGACGGCGTCACGCCCGACTATGCCGCTATCAGCCGCTTTGCCAAGCAGGGCATCGACCTGCTGCTTTCCGACTCTACCAACGCCACGGTTCCCGGCTTTACCAAGTCCGAGGCCGAGGTTGGTCCCAACCTGCTGCACGCCATCAAGAACGCCCCGGGTCGCGTGTTCGTCGCGTCGTTCTCGAGCCACATCCATCGTTTGCAGCAGATCTGCGATGCCGCCCGCAAGTGCGGCCGTAAGGTCGTTGTGACCGGTCGCTCCATGCTCACGAACACCCGCGTGGCGCGCGAGCTCGGTTATCTCAACATCGATGATGCCGATATCATCGATGCCTTCGATATCGATAACCTGCCTGACGACAAGATCGTCGTCATGTGCACTGGTTCGCAGGGCGAGCCGCTGTCGGCTCTGTCCCGCATGGCCAATGGCGAGCACAAGACGCTCTCCATTCACGAGGGCGATACCGTTATCCTCTCGGCAACTCCCGTTCCTGGCAACGAGAAGGCCGTCCAGCAGGTCGTCAACAGCCTGGCCAAGCTCGGCTGCGACGTGTGGGATAAGAACCGCGCTCTCGTCCACGTCTCGGGTCACGGTAGCCAGGAGGAGCTCAAGCTCCTGATGGCCATGGCCAAGCCCACGTACTTTATGCCGGTTCACGGTGAGGCCGTGCATCTGCGCGCTCATGCCCAGCTGGCCCGCAAGATGGGCATCAAGGACGATCATATCTTTATCCTCGATAACGGCGACACGCTCGAGATGCGCGGTGGTATCGTCAAGCGCGGTACGCCCGTCGAGTCCGGTGTCGTTTACGTCGACGGCCTGCGTATCGGCGATACCGACCCCATCGTCCTGCGCGATCGCCAGAAGCTCGCCAACGACGGTATGGTCACGGCCGTTGCCATCGTCTCCCTCAAACACAAGAAGATCGAGGCCATCGAGTTCTCGGGCCGCGGCGTCTCGTTTGCCATCGACGACCAGTTCTCCGAGGATGCCTCCGCGTCCATTATGAAGACGATCGAGAAGGGTAAGTTTAGCTTTACCAGCAGCGGTTCCGATGCCATTCGCAAGGCCGTGCGCGATTCGCTCTCTAACTTTATCTGGAGCCGTACGCGCACCCGTCCGATGATCATCCCGGTCGTCATGGAGGTTTAGTTTGGCGCGCGGATCTGCACAAAACGCCAAAGGCAATAAGGCCAATAACCAACCGGCATCTGCTAAGGGTGCCGGTTCCCATCTGCGTGCCAATAAGGGCCACGAGTCCGAGTTCGATGAGTTTGAGCCCTTGGTCGAGCCTTCGGCCAATCGCGATATCGCCGGTGTGGTCATCGCCGTTTTGGCGATCGCGTCCTTCATTGCCGTGATCTCTCCGGCAACAGCGCCCGTGACGGCTGCGGTTGCCGGTTTCTACCACCTGGGCTTTGGTCTGGGCGCCTACGTGCTGCCGATCGTCATCTTGCTGTTTGCCGCCACGCTCTTTTTGGGTGAGGACTCGCCGCTCAACGTGCGCTCTGTTGCGGGCGGCGCCTTGGTCTTTATCGCCGTCGTCTCCATTCTTTCGCTGATGGTGCCGGGCACGAGCGATTCGTGCGACCTTATGTTTACGCCGCAGAACCTTTCCGTGTCGGGCGGCTACATTGGCGCCTTTATCGCAAGTGCCTTGCAAAACGCCCTGGGTAAACCTATCGCCATGGTTGTCTTGCTGGGGCTTGTCGTCGTTGGTTTGGTCATTATCGGCTTTTCGGTGGGTGGCGTTTTGCGCTCCGCACGCGATCGCGCTGCCGATTTTGCCGAGCGTCGACGTGCCGATGTCAATGCGAGCCCGTGGGGCGATGAAGAGGCCCTGTCTGTTCCCGGCGTCGCTCGTCCGCACCTGAGCATTCTGCGCCAGAAGGGGACTGACGCCGCGGTGACCACGGTCATGGGTGGCGATGTCGACCCGGTTTTGGATGACGACGAGGACGATGACCCATTTGTCGTCGTATCCGAGTCGGTTGAAGCCGAGCGCGCCAAGACCACGCTGCTGCCGCGCCGCCATGCCAAGAAGGGCAAGGCTGCGCCCAAGCTCAACACAAGCGAGCCCGACCCGTCTTGGTCCGATAGCGAGATTGAGCTCACCGAGGGTGACGACGAGGACGACGAGGCTCCGCTCGAGACCGCCAAGACAACCTTGCTGCCGCGTCGCCACGCCAAGCGCGGTCAGGTCACTGGACAGCTTTCGATGGAGGACGATCCGGACAAGGTTGACGAGTCCGAGCCGCCGTTTGCCGTGAACCCTGTTTCGGCCGCACCTCAGATTCCCGACTTCTTAAAGCATCCCAAGGTTGCCGATGCTCCTGCCACGAGTGCTGTCGAATCGGCTGCGGCTCGTGATGGGGGAGCGGACGGCGGCGCCGCAGATAACGAGGGCGAAGAAGAGGACGGCCTCAAGCTTCCGCCGCTCGAAATCCTACATGCCAACCCGCAGTCGGCTTCTGCCGCGTCTTCGGATAAGGAGCTGGAGCAGACCGCTGAGTCACTGCAATCCACCTTGCTTGAGTTTGGCCGCAGTGCCCGCGTGGTCGGCTGGATCGCCGGCCCCACGGTGACGACCTTTAAGCTGCAACCTGGCGAGGGCGAGCGCGTGAGCAAGATTTCGAGCCTCGAGGACGATATTGCGCTTTCGCTCGCCGCCCAGTCGGTTCGTATCTTTGCCCCGATCCCCGGCACCTCGCTCGTGGGCATCGAGATTCCCAACCGCAAGCGCCAGAACGTCAATCTGGGCGACGTGCTGCCCTATGTGAAGGGCGGTCCGCTCGAGCTTGCCATCGGCCGCGACGCCGAGGGCACGCCGGTCGTCGCCGACCTCGCCAAGATGCCTCACCTGTTGATCGCCGGTACGACCGGTTCTGGTAAGTCGGTGATGATCAATTCCATCATCACGACCTTGCTCATGCGCGCCCTTCCCGAGGACGTTCGCCTGATCATGGTCGACCCCAAGCGCGTCGAGCTTGCGGGCTATAACGGTCTGCCGCATCTCTATGTGCCCGTGGTGACCGAGCCCAAGCAGGCCGCGAGCGCCCTGCAGTGGGCCGTGTCCGAAATGGAGCGCCGCCTGAAGGTATTCGAACGCCTCAACGTCCGTAAGATTTCGACCTATAACGAAAAGCAGGCCGCCGGCGAGTTTGAGCATTACGACAACCCGCCGCAAAAGATGCCCTACCTGGTCATTATCATTGACGAGCTCTCTGACCTGATGATGGTCGCCGGTAAGGATGTCGAGGCCTCGATCGTGCGTATTGCACAGCTGGGCCGCGCCGCCGGTATTCACCTTATCGTTGCCACGCAGCGCCCCAGCTCCAATGTGGTGACGGGCCTTATCAAGGCCAACATCACCAACCGCATCGCCTTTAACGTCGCCACGGGCATCGACTCGCGCGTCATCATCGACCAGATGGGTGCCGAGAAGCTCACCGGTTTGGGCGACATGCTGTTCTCCAAGGTCGACTGGGGCAAGCCCCGCCGTATCCAGGGCTGCTTTGTCTCGGACGACGAAATCAACGAGATTGTCGAGTTCGTCAAGTCGCAGAGCGAGCCCGACTACCACGAGGAGATTCTGTCCGCCGTGGCGCCCGCTTCCATGTCCATGGCTGGTGGCGGCGGCATTGTCCGCACCGGAGTCGCCGAGCCGCAAGACGATGATCCGCTCATTTGGGAAGCCGCCCATATTGTGGTGGAATCGCAGCTGGGCTCCACATCTGGCCTGCAACGCCGCCTGAAGGTTGGCTATGCGCGTGCCGGGCGTATTATGGACATGCTGGAAGAAAAGGGTGTCGTCGGCCCGCCCGACGGTTCCAAGCCGCGCGAGGTCCTGTTGGACGAGGAGGGGCTTGCCGCGCTGGAATCTGTCGACGCCGAGATGGCACGTGAAGATCGTGAGTTTGGAGGATTCTGATGGCTGCACGCTTTGGTGACATGCTGCTCGAGCAGCGTCGCCGAATGGGCCTTTCCATTCAGCAGGTCGCCAACACCATCAAAATCAGGCCGCAGATCATCGAGTTTTTCGAGACCGGTAACTTTGCTTCGATGCCGCCGCGCGGCTATGCGCAGGGCATGATTTCGAGCTATGCTCGTTTTTTGGGCCTCAATCCGCGCGAGGTCGTCAATGCCTACTTTGACGAACTGATGGCATACGAACGCGAGACGTCGCAGCAGGGCGGTCGTTTCCAGGACGCCGCCGGCTACGTCAATTCGCGTTCCTCTGTCGATAACGGGCGCTTCCTGATGGTTCAGGGCGGTCGTTCGACTCGCTATGGACAGCGTCCTCAGCAGGCCGGTTATATTACCGAGACGGGTTCGGGCGAGGAGATTCGCTCGCAGCGTGACCGGTTCCGCAGTACGCCGATGCCCGAGGACCGTGCACTTCCCGCTGCCCGCGGCGTGGCGCGTGACCCTCGTGCCGGCTACGGCGACGGCGGCTATTCCGATCGCGGTCACCGTGGTATCTCCACCGGACGCTCTCGCAGTGGCTATGCGGACGCCGATACCACGCAGGTGACGCCGCGTCTTCGCTCTCAACCACAGCCGTATGGCCAGCGCTCTTCGGCTCCGCGTGCGGGCCAGCGTGGCTATCAAGGCCGCGGTGAACTTGCGCCCCGCTCGGGTCAGCGCAGCCTTCAGGGCCAGGGTGGCTATTGCGGCCGTTCCGATAGCAATCGTGGCCGTATGCCTCAGGGAGGCGGCCGCAGCAGTTCCAGTCGTGGACGCGGCGGTTCCCGTGCTCCTCAAAACAACGGGCTCGATCCGCGTATCGTCTACGCCGGTATCGGTGCCGTGGCGTTGCTGCTGATCGTGCTCATCGTGGTACTTCTGCGCGGCTGCGCATCTTCGGCGCCCGAGACCACGCCCGAGACGCCCGCTGTTACCAAGACGACGACCAAGAAGTCTTCTAAGAAGACCGAAACGGTCGACGAGGACGAAGACACCGATGAGCCGACTGACGAGTCGACTGATTCGGACGCCGCCAAGACGACGGCCAAGAAGGAAGAGAACGAGGTCACAAAGGTTAAGGTCTCCGTTGCCAAGGGAAAGACCGCGTGGATTGAGGTCAAGGTCGACGGAAAGTCGGTCTATGGCGCTCAGGCGACTGGCCCCTTTGAGCAGGAGTACACGCCCGAGTCCTCGATCGAGATCACCACGTCTAAGCCTTCCGATGTCACCGTTACCAAGAACGGCGAAAAGGTCCGTTACGATACCAAGACCTCGGGCGTGGCGCGCGTGACGATCACCGTTCCCAAGAAGGAGACGACTGATTCCGAGAATGGTGAAAGTTCTGATGGTGCCGACACCACCGATGGTACCGACACCACCGACGGCACCGATGCCCAGTCCACGGATGGCGCCGATACCGCAACTGACGGCCAGGCGCCCACCGATTCTACCGACTATTCGTACGATAGCTACTAAGCCGCTCGTACGCGAAAGGAAACATCATGGCTAAAGATTCCAGCTTCGACGTCGTGTCCGAGGTCAACATGCAAGAGGTCGACAACGCCTTCCAGCAGACCACGCGCGAGATTTCCCAGCGCTATGACCTGAAGGATTCCGGCGCCACGATCGAGCTTTCGAAGGGCGACAAGCTCTTTACGATCAACGCCCCGGCCGACTTTGTCTCCAAGCAGATCATCGATGTCCTGAGCTCCAAGCTCATCAAGCGCGGCATCGACCTCAAGGCTGTCTCGTGGGATGCTCCGCAGGCGGCATCGGGCGGCACCGTGCGCGTGCTCGGCCATATCGTCGAGGGTATCGACCAGGCGACCGCCAAGAAGATCAATAAGGACATCAAGGACCAAAAGCTCAAGGTCAAGGTGACCATCGAGGCCGAGAAGCTGCGTGTTTCCTCTGCTTCGAAGGACGCGTTGCAGACCGTTATCCAGTTCCTGCGCGACCAGGACTACGGCCAGCCGCTGCAGTTCACCAACTACCGCTAATATCATTCGAAAGGACTGCTCTCCAACATGGATACACCGTTGGGCTCCGTGCTCTACATCACCCTCGGGTGCGCTAAGAACGAGGTTGACACCGACCGCATGCGTTCTCTTTTGACCGCCGCGGGCTACGAGGAGGCATTCGACCCACAGGATGCCGATATCGCCATCGTCAATACATGCTCGTTCCTCGCCTCCGCAACGTCCGAGAGCATCGAGACCACGCTCGAGCTCGCCAACGAGGTTCAGGACGGCGTTCGTTCTTGTCCCATCGTCATGTGCGGCTGTGTGCCGTCGCGCTATGGCGACGACCTGCCTGACGAGCTGCCCGAGGTCGCTGCCTTTGTGAAGGCCGACGAGGAGGACGGCATCGTGGCGGTCATCGATGGCGTGCTGGGTGTCGAGCGTGAGATCGCTGCCTATATTCCGCAAGTCAAGCGCACTGTCGAGGGCGCCGTTGCTTACGTCAAGATTTCCGATGGCTGCAACCGCTTTTGTAGCTTTTGCATGATCCCGTATATCCGCGGTCGTTATCACTCGCGCAATGCCGGGAGCATTATCTCCGAGGTGCGCGACTTGGTTGCCGGCGGTGTGCGAGAGATCGTGCTGATCGGCCAGGACACGGGCATCTGGGGCACCGACTTTGCGGATGGTGACGTCGCCGAGGGCTCGCCGCGCAATCTGGCGCAGCTGCTGCGCGCCGTAGCCGAGGCCGTGCGTCCGCAGAACGTCTGGGTCCGTGTTCTCTACCTGCAGCCCGAGGGCATGACCGACGAGCTTATCGAGACGATTCGCGATACCCCCGAGGTGCTACCCTATATCGATATCCCCGTGCAGCACTGCGACGCACGCATCCTTAAGGCCATGCGTCGCTCCGGTTCGCGCCAGGAGCTCGAGGACCTGTTCCGCGATCTACGTGAGCGCATCCCCGACATCGTGATCCGTTCCACGGCCATGGTTGGCTTCCCGACCGAGACCGACGACGAGTTCCGCGACCTTATCGACTTTATGGACACCGTCGGCTTTGACTACACGAGCGTCTTTGCCTACTCGCAGGAGGAGGGCAGCCTGGCCGCCAAGATGGAGGGCCAGGTCGACGAAGAGGTCAAGCTCGAGCGCGCCCAGGAGGCCATGGACCTGGCCGAGTCGCTCGGTTTTGCCGCCACCGCCGCACATGTGGGCGAGCGCGCCCAGGTGATCGTCGACGGCATCGAGGAGACCGAGGACGGCGCCGAGCTGATCGGCCATGCTTGGTTCCAGGCGCCCGATTCCGATGGCGCGGTGCACTTGGACGCCAGCGAGGCGTCCGTGGGCGATATTCTGACGGTCGAGTTTACCGATAGCTTCTGCTATGAGCTTATCGGCCATGTTGTGGAGTAGGAGAGCATCGTGGCAAACGAGAGCAATAAGGAACTGACGAGTGTTTGGACGCCCGCCAACATCGTGACGTGTGTGCGCATCGTCTTTATCCCGGTGTTCATGATCGTGTCGGCGCTTTCTCACACGAGTGTTGCCGGTACAGATTGGAGCACCTTCGACGGCCCGCTCGCCGCTGCAGCCTTCATTCTGTATGTTATCCTGTCGTGCACCGATAAGGTCGACGGTTATCTGGCGCGTTCGCGCAATGAGATTACCGACTTCGGTAAATTCTTGGACCCCATTGCCGACAAGCTGCTCGTGTTCTCGGCCTTGCTGCTGTTCTTGGACTTTGGCGCCGTGTCGGTTTGGTCCGTGTTCATCATCTTGTTCCGCGAGCTGTTGGTAAGCGCCCTGCGCATGGTTGCGAGTGCCGCCGGCGTGGTCGTTGCCGCCGATAAGCTTGGCAAGTACAAGACGGCGACCACGATGGTCTCCATTTGCGGTTACCTGTGTGTCTTTGCGATGGCCGGCTTGCACCTTGGCCCGCTGGTGCTGACGCTCGGCATCTACTCGGTGTCGCGCTTCCTGTACGCCGTCGCCGTTGTCCTGACCGTTATCTCGGGCGCCCAATACTTCTGGAACTGCCGCAAGATCGTCTTTTCGGTCTAGGTCCTGGTGGGTATGACGGACTCTTTTGATCAGATTTCCGCACATAACGAGGAGCTGGCGCGTCATATTGTCGAGCGCGCGAGCGCTCGGGGCGTGACGGTTTCGACGGCTGAGTCGCTGACAGCGGGTATGATCGCCTCGACGATTGCCGATATCCCGGGCGCCTCGGCGGTGCTGCGTGGCGGTGCGGTGACCTACTGCGATGAGATCAAGCATCGCGTTTTGGGTGTTGATCAGGAGACGCTCGACCGCTATACCGCGGTGTCGCATCAGACCGCGCGCGAGATGGCGGCGGGTTCGCTGGAGCTGTACCAGAGCGATATTGCAGTGAGCGCAACGGGTTATGCCGGCCCCGGCGGCGGCACTGAGGACGATCCGGCTGGCACTTTCTATATTGGCTGGGCGTATCGCGCGGCTGATGGGGAAGTGCCGGTCGTGGACTCTGTGCGCTGCCACTATGAGGGCGACCGTTCGTGTGTTCGTGCCCATGCGGTCGCGGAGGCATTGGGACGCATTGCCCTTGTGCTCAACTCTATGGAATAGACGTGTTTTCAGGGGCCTTAGGGCCCCTTAATTGTGGAGATAGGGACCCCTGATGAATTTAGCGTTTGCGCTGGTTATAGGTGTATTCTTGCCTTCCTTGTTCTTATTCGGCCCTTTGTGGTCAAGCATTTGGTCAGTGTTTGGTCGGCGTTTGGTTGGGTTTTGGAAAGACTGCCTGCATATGATTTATCTGAACGGTTGACCACGAACAGCCGTTCGTTTATTATCGATGCAGGTTGTTAAGAGGAGGGCTTTTCATGGCCAAGAATTCAGGTCCCGTACGTACCGTTCATGCACCCACGACGGGTAAAGAGCGCGATGAGATGATCGCCACCACCAAGGCAGAGATCGAGAAGAAATTCGGCCAGGGTTCCATCATGAGGTACGGCGACGGTGGTCCCGAGCTCGAGGTCGAGGCCATTCCCACGGGCGCTCTGGCCCTCGATGCCGCTCTGGGTATCGGCGGTGTGCCGCGCGGCCGTATCGTCGAGATTTACGGTCCTGAGTCCTCCGGTAAGACGACGCTTTCGCTCGAGATCCTGGCCGAGGCCCAGGCTATGGGCGGCGTTGTGGCATTTATCGATGCCGAGCACGCGCTCGATCCCACGTATGCCGCGCGCATTGGCGTGGACATCGACGAGGTACTGATTTCCCAGCCCGATACGGGTGAGCAGGCGCTCGAGATCGTTGACATGCTCGTGCGTTCCGGCGCCATCGATGCCATCGTCGTCGACTCCGTCGCCGCGCTGACCCCGCGTGCCGAGATCGAGGGAGAGATCGGCGACACTACGGTCGGTCTTCAGGCTCGCCTGATGAGCCAGGCGCTCCGCAAGCTCGCCGGTTCGCTGTCCAAGTCCAACACGACGTGCATCTTCATTAACCAGCTGCGTGAGAAGATCGGTGTCATGTTCGGCAACCCCGAGACCACGACGGGCGGCCGCGCCCTTAAGTTCTTCTCTTCGGTACGTATCGACATTCGCCGCATCGACAGCATTAAGCTTAAGGACGAGGTTATTGGTAACCGCGTGCGCGCCAAGGTCGTTAAGAACAAGGTGGCAGCTCCGTTCCGTTCTGCTGAGTTCGACATCATGTACGGTACGGGTATCTCTAAGGAGGGCTCGATTCTGGACATGGCTGTCGAGTGCGGTATCTGCAAGAAGATGGGCTCCTGGTTTGCCTATGGCGAGGACAAGCTCGGCAACGGTCGCGAGGCCGCCAAGGCGTTCCTGCGCGAACACCCCGATTGCGCCGACGAGATTGAGCATAAGGTCCGCCTTGCCTGCGGGCTTGAGTTTGATGACGATGCTCCGTCCGAGGTCGAGCTGACCGATCAGCCTGCGCCTGAGGAGTTTGACGAGCTTTACGCCATCGATGGTTCCGCCATGCTCGATGATGACGACGAGTAGCGGTTACGCTCATGTCGTATACGGTGACCGAGGCCACGGTCGTCTTTCCCAATAAGAAGGCGGCCTCCTCGTTCTCGAGCGGGTATGCGTCCAAAAAGCCTTGCGCACATATCGATTGTGAGCTTGAGGGCGGTTTTGAGCGGTCCATTTGGATTCCCGTGCGGGTCGCGCGCCTGTATGTCAAAAACCGCCCCGATCTTCCCTGTGATTGGGACAACTTTCGTGAGGCGGTGCAGCTCGTCGAGCGTAAATGTGCACTTACCATGGTGACCGAGATGTTATCGCGCCGCGACCATGCGACGGGCGAGGTCCGTGACAAGCTGGCTCGCTACGGCTTTCACCAGACCGCGATCGATTTCGCCGTCGAGCGCGCCACCGAGTATCGCTTTTTAGACGAGAACCGCTTTTGCTCGTACTTTATCGAGGAGCGCAAGCGGCGCGGTTGGGGACAGCGCAAAATCGAGACCGAGCTCAAGCGCCGTCATGTCGTGCTCGATGACATTCCCGGTTATCCCGAGGATTATTTTGCCGTCGAAGACGATTTGGCGCGTGCGTCAGCCCTGCTCGCCAAGCGGCGTGTTCCAGAGACGCGCGGATTCGAAAAACTGGTTCGGTTTTTGATGGGCAAGGGCTTCTCGTATCATATCGCCGCCGATGCCGTTAAGGCACGTCTCGATACCGAACGCGAGGAATGTGCGGTTTAGGCGTATGCGTTTTGTGGCCCTGCCGCTCACCGTGTTTTAGCCGCCGTGTTGGGGGCATTTATTTGACAGTTGTTGTGGTTCAACGTACGATAAACAGCGTCATTTGCTTTGTGATATGTGCTCATCTGTGATGAGTTTGTTTATATGTTTATCTGTATCCGACCCGCATAAGCTGCGCCCATATTACTCAAATGTCGCGAGCCGTTCGTAAGGACGGTTCGCTTTGTTGTGTAACGAATCCATAAAAAGGAGTGAGCATGCCTATCATCGCAGCGCTCGTTGGCATCGTTTTGGGTGCCATCGCCGCCATTGCCTACATGCGCACCGCCAAGCAGGGTAGTCTTCACGAGGCCGACGAAAAAATCCAGTCGGCACACGCACAGGCTGAGTCCCTGATCGGTGATGCTAAGCGTCAGGCCGAGACCCTCAAAAAAGAGGCTCTGCTCGAGGCTAAAGAGGAGATCATCAAGAACAAGCAGGCCGCTGAGGCCGAGGACAAGCAGCGTAAGAACGAGATTCGTACGCTCGAGAACCGCGTGATGCAGCGCGAGGAATCCCTCGATCGCCGCAACGACGCTCTCGACAAGCGCGAGCATCAGCTGTCCAGCCAGGCCGGTCAGGTCGAGAAGCGCTCCCGTGAGCTCGAGGAGCTCTGCGCAAAGCAGACCTCCGAGCTCGAGCGTATCGCCGACCTTACCCGCGAGGACGCCCACAAGGAGCTCCTCGATAAGGTTCGCGGCGAGGTCACCCACGAGGCCGCCACGATCATTCGCGAGTCCGAGCAGCAGGTTCGCGCCGAGTGCCACAAGACCGCCCAGGAGATTCTGTCTCTGGCGATTCAGCGCTGCGCTGCCGACCACACTGCCGAGGTCACCGTTACCTCCGTGCACATTCCCTCTGATGACCTCAAGGGCCGTATCATCGGTCGCGAGGGTCGCAACATCCGGACCTTCGAGCAGGTTTCCGGCGTCAACCTCGTGATCGACGACACGCCCGAGACCGTCGTTCTTTCGAGCTTCGACCCGGTCCGTCGTGAGACCGCCCGTGTCGCCCTCGAGAACCTAATCGCCGACGGCCGCATTCACCCTGCCCGTATCGAGGAGATGTATCACAAGGCCGCCGACCTGGTTCAGCAGCGCGTGCGCGAGGCTGGCGAGCAGGCTGCCTTCGATACCGGCATCCACGATCTGCACCCCGAGATCGTCAAGACCCTTGGTGCCCTGCGCTACCGTACCTCGTTTGGTCAGAACGTGCTTCAGCATTCCCTCGAGGTCTCTGATCTGTGCGGCGTGATGGCTTCCGAGCTTGGCCTGGACGTTGTGACCGCCAAGCGCGCCGGCCTGCTTCATGACCTGGGCAAGGCAATCGACCACGACGTCGAGGGCCCGCATGCCGTCATCGGCGCCGAGCTTGCCCGCCGTTATGGCGAGAAGCCCGTTATCGTCCACGCTATTGAGGCTCACCATGCCGATGTCGACCCCAACACGGTGCTCGATGTCCTGGTGCAGGCCGCCGATGCTGTCTCTGCCTCTCGCCCCGGTGCCCGTCGCGAGTCTGCCGAGAACTACATCAAGCGTCTTGAGAAGCTCGAGGAGATCGCCAACTCTCATGACGGCGTCGAACGTACCTATGCCATGCAGGCCGGTCGCGAGGTCCACGTCATGGTCCAGCCGGACAAGATTTCCGATGCCCAGTCCACGGTTCTGGCTCACGATATCGCCCATCAGATCGAGGAAGAGATGGAGTATCCCGGTCAGGTGCGCGTCGTCGTGATTCGCGAGAGCCGCGCTGTCGATATCGCTAAATAACATGAGCGACGCGAACGAGCTCATCTCATTTATCGCGTCGATGTCGGGGGAGGGCAACCTTCGCGTCGAGGAGAACCTTGGCGAGGGGTATGTCCGCCTCCGCGTTTCGGAGGCCGAGCGGCGCCAGGCTAAGCACGACATTCAGCATGTCGAGGACATCGTCATCGAAATGCTCCGTAATGCTCGCGATGCCGGCGCCGACAAGGTCTATCTCGCCACGACCAAGGAAGATGGCGTCCGCACGCTTGTCTTTCTGGATAACGGTTCTGGCGTTCCGCAGGATATGCAAGAGCGAATCTTTGATGCCCGCGTTACCTCCAAGCTCGAGAGCATGAAGATGGACCGTTGGGGCGTTCACGGTCGTGGCATGGCATTGTTTTCGATCAAGCAGAACACCGACGAGGCCCGTGTGGTCACGTCCGGCGTCGATCTTGGTTCAGCCTTCAAGGTGAGCGTTGCGGCCGACCGCCTCAGTGAGCGTGCCGATCAGTCCAGCTGGCCCCAGGCCGTCAAGGATGAGGACGGACGTTATGTCTGCGCTCGCGGCCCACATAATATTATTCGCGCTGCTTGTGAGTTTGCGCTCGAGGAGTTGCGTGGTTGCGATGTCTATCTTGGTTCTCCGTCTGAGATTGCCGCGACCCTTTATGCTCAAGCGTCAAGTCGGCTCGATACGTCTCGTCTCCTGTTCATTGATGACGAGAGTGAGCTTCCGGTTGTCGATCGTTTAGGCCTTGCTTCTGATGCCGAGGACTTTATCCGTATTTGTTCGGGTTTGGGTCTTGAGATGTCCGAGCGCACGGCCCATCGCATTTTGGCAGGGCAGATTAAGCCCGTTCGCGGTGTGACCGCGCGTCTGCTGCGCGAGCGTGATTCGTCCTCGCATGCGCCGGCTCCTGTCGATCTCGCGAAGGATCGTCGCGGGCTACGTATTGCCAAGGATGACATGGCACAGTTTTCGCGTGCTGTGGAGCGCGACTTTAATGACCTTGCCGCCCGGTACTATCTCAACCTTTGCGGTGACCCAAAGATCCGTGTTTCGCGTGATCGAATCACCGTGACCTTTGATCTTGCCAAAGAGGAATAGTGCCTTTACCGAGTCCACTCGGTACGATACAGTTATTGCAGTTAAAACGTACTTTTAAATGCAGGAGTTTCTTCATGGATTGCCTGAAGGTATCAAGCAAATCATCGCCCGCGTCCGTTGCCGGCGCCATCGCCGGCATGGTCAAGGATGGTGTACCCGTCAACATCCAGTGTGTCGGCGCCGGTGCCGTCAACCAGGCCATTAAGGCCGTTGCTATCGCGCGCGGTTTTTTGATTCCAACCGGTTTTGATATTTCCTGCGCGCCCGTGTTCTCCGACATCCTCATTAACGGGGAGTCGCGCACGGCCATCCGCCTTTCTATCTATGTTCACCAGATCAATCGAGCTGCTATGGATAACGTCGTCATGGATGATGTTAAGCCTGTGGCATAGCTTCTGCTTGCCTCGTTTCGCTCCCCATCGTTAGGACTTATGCACATGGACCAGCGTTCCGTACGCGATATTCTTGCCGGTAAAACCTACTTTATCCGCACCTTTGGCTGCCAGATGAATCAGCACGACTCCGAGCGTGTGAGCGGTCTGCTTGATTCGTATGGCTGCCTCATGGCGCTCGATCCCGCGCATGCCGATATCGTTGTCTTCATGACGTGCTGCGTGCGCGAGGCCGCCGATACTCGCCTGTACGGTCAGTGCAATTCCTGCAAAAGCCTGCCGCCTTCGCCTTCGGGCAAGCGCGTGGTTGCCGTTGGCGGTTGCATCGCGCAGCGCGATGGCGAGGGCCTGCTCACCAACGTCGATAACGTCAATGTCATCTTTGGCACGCATTCCATTGCACATGTGGCCGAGCTCATTGCCGAGGCGTTCCTTGATGGTAAGCGTCATATCCGCACCAATGAGCATGAGGATACGGATGCCATGAGCATGCCGTGGCATCGCGAGACTCAGTATCACGCCTGGGTGCCCATCATGACGGGCTGCAATAATTTCTGCACCTATTGCATCGTGCCGTACGTGCGCGGTCGCGAAAAGAGCCGCCCCTTCGAGGAGATTGTCGACGAGGTGACCGGTTTGGTGCGCCAGGGCGTGCGTGAGATTACGCTGCTGGGCCAAAACGTTAACTCATATGGTCGCGATCTGTTTGGCAAGCCGCGTTTTGCCGATCTGCTGCGTGCCGTGGGCGATACGGGCGTGGAGCGCATCTTCTTTACGTCTTCGCATCCCAAGGACCTGTTGCCCGAGACCATCGACGCCATGGCCGAGACGCCTGCCGTTATGCCGCAGCTGCACTTGGCCGTCCAGTCCGGTTCGACGCGGATCCTCAAAGAGATGAATCGCCGTTATACACGCGAGGACTATCTGGGCCTTGTCGATCGCATTCGCAACCGCATGCCCGATATCGCGCTCTCGACCGACATTATCGTTGGCTTCCCGGGCGAGACTGAAGAAGACTTTAAGCAGACGCTCTCACTTGCCGAGACGGTCCGCTATGCTCAGGCCTATACCTTCATCTATTCCAAGCGCGCCGGTACCCCGGCCGCCGAGATTGACGATCCTACGCCGCATGAGGTTATTCTCGAGCGTTTCAACCGCCTGGTTAAGGTTATCGAGACCACGGCACACGAGTATAACCAGGGTGCGCTTCATACTGTGGTTCCGGCGCTCATTGAGGGAACGAGTAAAAAGAACGACGCGGTCCTGCTGGGCAAGAGTCCCAAGAATCAGACTGTGCACGCGCCTATCCCCGAGGGTTACAGCATCGATCAGCTTGTTGGCAAGATCGTTGATGTTGACGTTGACGTTGCCAAGACCTGGTATTTGTCCGGCTCCGTTGTGGGCGAGCCTCGCTAATGGTTGCTCCCGGGGCAGGTCTTTCCGCCGTTGCAATCGTCGGTCCGACGGCGGTTGGTAAGAGCGATGTTGCCGACCGTTTGGCAGCCCGTCTTTCGTCCGAAGTGCTGTCGTGCGACGCGATGCAAATCTATCGCGGCATGGACATCGGTACCGCAAAGATGGCGCCCGATGAGTGTACGGCGCCGCTGCATCTCGTCGACATTGTAGAGCCGGGTGTGGCATATTCTGCTGCGCTTTATCAGGCTGACGCTCGCGCGCATGTTGAACGTCTCCTTGGTTCGGGTTGCCTGCCGGTTTTTTGCGGAGGTACGGGGCTGTATCTCAAGGCTGCCCTCGATGAGATGGACTTTCCCTCGGGTGAACTTGAGGACGATCGCCGTGCGGGCTATCAGGAGCTTGCCGAGCGTATTGGCGAGGAAGAACTGCATGCCCTGCTTGCCGAGCGCGATCCAGAATCAGCTGCTGTTATTCATCCCCATAACGTGCGGCGTGTGATTCGTGCGCTCGAGATGCATGATGATGGTATCTCCTATGCACAGCAAAAAAGTCAGTTTAGTGTTCCGCGCGAGCATTATCATGCGCTGTGGTTTGGCCTGACCCGTAATCGCGAGGTGCTCTACGAGCGCATTAACCTGCGCGTCAATCTGATGTTTGAGCAGGGTCTTGTTGATGAGGTCCGCGGTCTTATGGACCAGGGGCTGGGAGATGCCCTGACGTCGATGCAGGCAATTGGTTATAAAGAGATCATCGATGCTTTCAATGGCATGATGAGCATGGATGAGGCCCGCGAACTCATTAAGATGCGTTCGCGTCGTTATGCCAAGCGTCAGCTTTCGTGGTTTAAGCGCGATGACCGTATCGTGTGGTTTGATATGGATGAATGTACGATCGATGAGGTCGTTGAGGATATCTTGCATCGTATTGAGGCTGCCTAATGGCCCGTTTCCCCCTTGTTCCCACGGCACCCGAGCCCGAGCGTGCCATTTTAGTTGGTGTTGAGTGGCGCGACAATGCATGGCCGCTCGATCGCTCGCTTGATGAGCTGGAGCGTCTTGCCCACACAGCTGGTGCCCAGTGCGTGGCACGCTTGTCGCAGCGTTTGGTAAAGCCGTATCCTAAATCGTTTATCGGTTCCGGTAAGGTAGAGGAGCTTTGCGGCCTGGTGCATCGCATGGATGCCGATGTCGTTATTTTTGACGACGACCTGACCCCCTCGCAGCAATCCTATTTGGAGAAAGCCGTGGGCGAGCCGGTAAAGATTATCGATCGTACAGCACTGATCCTGGATATCTTTGGTCTGCATGCTCAGACGCGTGAGGGACGCCTGCAGGTACAGCTGGCACAGCTTCAATATTTGTTGCCTCGCCTGCGTGGCATGTGGAGCCATCTCGCCAAGGAGCAGACGCGCGGCGGCATCGGCTCACGTTTTGGTCAGGGCGAAAGTCAGCTCGAGGTCGACCGTCGCCTCATTCGTAATAAGATCGCTGCGCTTCGTCGTGAGCTCAAGCAGGTTGAACAGCGCCGCGATGTTCAATCCAAGAGCCGCATTGAGTCACCGGCGTTTCGCGTCGCGTTAGCCGGTTATACCAATGCCGGTAAATCGACGTTGCTCAATCGTCTGACCGGCTCTACGGTACTTTCGCAGGACAAGCTGTTTGCTACGCTCGACCCGACGACGCGCTCGTATCGCCTGCCCGGCGGTCGCGGCATGACGATTACCGATACCGTCGGCTTTATTCAAAAACTGCCGCACGGTCTGGTCGATGCCTTTAAATCGACGCTTTCAGAGGTGTTGGGTGCCGATCTAATTCTCAAAGTCGTAGATGCGTCTGACGAGGACTATGAGCGGCAGCTGGAGGCTGTCGACCGCGTGCTTGATGAGATCGGCGCCGGAGAGCGTTTAACGCTGACCGTATTCAATAAAATCGATCTTCTCGATAGCGTTGATCGATTGAGTTTCCGTCGTCGCTATCCAGAAGCCGTTCTGTTCTCGGCCCAAACGGGCGAGGGGCTCGACGATCTCGTCGATCGCATTGCTCGCGAGGCAGCTGCCACCGATGTGTTACTCTCCGCTGATATCCCGTATCGTGAGGGCGCTCTCATCACGCTGGTGCATGAGCAGGGAACCCTTCTGCATGAGGAATATCTCGAGGACGGCGTTCGCATTGTGGCGAAGTTGCCGGCTCGTATTGCACCGCGGCTCGAGCGTTATCGCACCGAGTAGACGAGCTCCAAAATGCCCAGAATGATGGGCTGATGCAGCAGATAAAAGGGGAGAGCGTGACGTCCAAGGCTGGCGAGCGCCGGCAGGGGGTTGGCATAGGCCCAGCTAGGTACGGTCTTATCGATACTCTGCGCTATGTGTGCGGCGAAGTATCCTGCAAGATACATAAAGATAAACGGGATGATGGGGTAGTAATCACCTGAGACAAACCCAGGGCTCGGAAATCCCAGCCACGCCAGGTAGGGGACAGGGTAGATCGTTTTGGGGATGCTCCAGGTGAGGGCGAACAACACAAGGCATAGGGGCATGCCCCATCTCGCCGTTATCTTCTTAAGGACGGGATCGGTCAACGCCACGATGCCGGTGCATGCGGCCATGCAGTAGATGATGCCAAAATTAACCGAATCGTCGACTGAGACAAGTGTTGTTGCCAACCAGACAACGAGTGCTGCTAAGGCGTATTTGGCGGCACGTTTGATATTGTTGCGCGAAAGAGTACACATCCAACCCGCGATAAACAAAAATACCCAGCTGATGCTGGCGCGCCAGACGTCTTGAAAGACAGTCTGGGTAAACCAAGGCATATCCCAGCCGTACAGGTAGGTAAGATCATAGCAAGCGTGAAAACCTGCCATAGAAATCATCGTAAACCCGCGGACGGTATCAAAGATGGTGATGCGTTTTTGCATTACGAGAACCGGCGCATCAAGCCGACGACTTTGCCCAGGATAACGGGATTCGTTGCATAGATAGGCTCCATGGTGTCGTTCTCGGGCTGCAGGCGTACGCGTCCCTGCTCCTTGTAGAACGTCTTGACGGTCGCTGAACCATCGATCATGGCCACGACAATTTCGCCGTTCATGGCATTCTTTTGTTCACGGACAATGATGTAATCGCCATTGAAGATGCCGACATTGATCATTGAGCTCCCATGCACCTCAAGGATAAAGGAACCCTGATCAGTCGCGATTTCGGTCGGGATAGTAAAAGTGTCTTCGATATTCTGCTCGGCCAGAATGGGGATCCCAGCCGCGACGCGACCAACGAGCGGTAGCGAGACCGTTCCGCGAGGTGCGGTGGGCTCGTCAGATTTAGAAATTGAGACAGAGGAACCGTCCTCGTTAAAGAGTTCCAGGGCGCGCGGTTTGGTGGCATCGCGCTTGAGTAGCCCGCGCGCCTCCAGGGCAGAGAGATGGGCGTGCACGGTGCTGGGGGAGGAAAGGCCCACGGCAGAAGCCATCTCGCGCACGCTGGGCGGATAACCCTTCTCCTGCTGATATTCCTTGATGAAGTCGTAAATTTGCTGCTGACGCTTGGTAATTTTGCGAGCCATCAGGGCATCCTCTCTACCCATGTCAAACAAATGTTCGAATTTTGCTTGACAGGAACAACTGTTCGAAGATAATAATAACCGAACATTCGTTCTCGCGCTAGACATTTTTGTCCGCGCGGCTTGATAAAACTGTTCTCAGCAAAACACGCGAGAGGAGAACATGATGAACGTAACGAATATGGTCCAGGGAAACCTCGCCCTTAAGCTCGAGACGCCTGCAGAACCCACTTTTACGGTTGTTCAGGGTGGCCGCTCCGGCTTTCAGCCTTTGACCGTAAAGCCTGCGCGCAATCAGCAGGCTGTAGTCGCGCCGGCCCGCGTTGCCCTGAAGGTTCCGACGATTGTCGCCGTCGCCGTTGCGCTTACGCTCTTCTTTGTCCTCGCTATGTCGGTCTTTAGCACTCGTCACGCCGCGTATGCCGAGTCCGTTTCCAACATTACCTACGAGACCATTCGCGTTCAGCCTGGCGATTCTCTTTGGTCGATTGCCGAAGAATATCCAATCGAAGGCCTTTCCACGCAAGAGACTTCCGACATGATCCGTAGCGTCAATCATCTGGAGCATGGTTCGCTCGCCGCCGGTGCGCATCTTAAGGTTCCTGCTCGTTCGTAATCATTATCGCGCTGCGCATGGTACCCTTGTTATCGTTTAAGAGGAGGTACCATGCGCTGTCCCAAATGCGGCAAGGCACATACCCGCGTCGTTGATTCCCGTATGCAGGAGTCAAATAACACCATTAAGCGCCGTCGCGAATGTTGCTCGTGTAACTACCGCTTTACAACGTTTGAGCGATGCGAGGACCCTATCGAGGTCATTAAGTCAGATGGAACTAAGCAGCGGTTCGATCGCAATAAGCTTCTTGTCGGCTTGATGCGCGCCACCATCAAGCGCGATATCGACACTAAGAAGCTCAATGAGATTATCGATGACATCGAGGTCGAGCTTCGCTCTCGCACGCTGACGGCCGTCACGTCCCATGAGTTGGGTGACATGGTGCTCAAGCGCTTGGCCAAGATCGACAAGGTTGCGTACATCCGTTTTGCCTCGGTCTACCGCGATTTCAAAGACGTCTATGAATTTCTGCAAGAGCTCGACAAGCTAAGGTGATTCCATGTCCAACATTACCGTCAACATAAAGCGTCTCGACCCCACCGTCGAGCTTCCCAAATACGCCCATCCCACCGATGCCGGCTTGGATTTGCGCTCCAACGAGGACTGCGTCCTGAAGCCCTTCGAACGCCGTCTGGTCTCTACGGGGCTGGCCATCGCCCTGCCCGATGGCTACGCCGGCTTCGTTCAGCCCCGCAGCGGCTTGGCCATCAAGCAGGGCCTGTCTATAGTCAACACGCCGGGCCTCATCGACGCCCACTACCGAGGAGAACTCAAGGTTATCCTCATCAACCTGGATCCCTCCATTAACATTCAAATCAATAAAGGCGACCGCATAGCCCAACTCGTCATCCAAGAAGTCCCCACGGTCAACCTCATAGAAGTAGAAGAACTAGACAAAACCGACCGAGGCAACGGAGGCTTCGGCTCCAGCGGCATCGCCTAGGGCGCTCGTATCCCTCCCGCCCGGGGCTTACCTATATCATTCCATGCTCAAACATTCTCGCGTCGCTTCGCTCGCTGCGAAACTGCGCGTGGAACGATATGTGTGAGAGGCAGGCGGGCGGTTACTCGCTTGAAACAATATTTACTTTTCTAGTAAGTCGATGCGATAAAGGGACGCCTCCTTTGTCGCATCGACTTACTGTATTTATATTTTCTGGTTCCCCTTTGCAGATTCTACTGGAGGGGAATCTGGTATAGCTGCTAGTACGTAAACGCAGTTTACCTGCGGGAGGCCCCTATATATCGTCCCACGCGCAGTTTCGCAGCGAAGCGAGAATGTTTGAGCATGGGATGATATATAGGGGCCTCCCGCAGGTAAGCGGACATAAAGACGCTAGCGGATATGCGCGGGTTTTCCGCCCCAGTAGAAGCGGCAGAAGACTCTTTTGCGCTTTTGGGGTTTGCCTACGAGCTCCATGGCGGCGATGGCTATGTCTTCGGCTGCGTGGGGGCGGCGTAGTACTTCGCCGTTGATGAGTAGGGCTTTGAGTGATTCGGGATGATCGTGCAAGTGACGTAGGGTAACGATGAGCTCTCGTGCGGTGGTGACATGCATGCTGGCGCCCATACCGGTGAGCATAGTGGTGTTGGCCTTTTCCTGGCCATAGGACTTGCCCAGCAGGATCATCGGCAGATGTGCGCATAGGCACTCGGTGACCGTAAGACCGCCCGATTTTAGGATTGCCAGGTCGCAGCCGTGCATGAGGGCCGCCATGTCGTCGACATAGTCCAACACCGTGACATTTTCGAGCTTCATGGCGTCGAAGAGCGTTTTGAGGCGGGTGGCATATTCGGTGTCTTTGCCCGGCAAAAAGACAAAGTGCATGTCTTCGAAGCTGCGTAGGAAGGGGAGGGTGCGGTCCATCTCCGCGCGAAAGCGAACGTACGGTTGAGGCAAGCTGGCACCGGCCATTACCAGCACGACGGTCTTGTCGGTGGGGAGGTTGAACTTAGCTAGCTCTTCCTCGCGATCGTAATCCGTGTCGAATCCGGCGCGAATAGGAATGCCGGTAATGCGAATCTTTGTCTCGAGCACCTTGCGCGGACGCAGCGTTTCGGCCATAAATTCGTTGGCAACACAGAATAAATCGGTGTCCTTGTGGGGCCACCATCCCTCGACTTCGTAGTCGGTCGGTACGCAGATGACCGGATAATCGATACCCGTAATTACGCGGGCGCCCACGGCAACATTGGCTGCTGTGATGTGCGTTGCAACCACGGCTATGGGCCTGCGGCTACGAATATATTCGTTGAAGGCGGGGAACATAATTCGCGACCATGCCGTTCCGCCACCCCAGAGAAGATGTCCCGTAAGCGTATATCGCCAAGTCAGGTCGTAAATGGGGCGCGTGGCTCCCGTAAAAGAAGCCGCGGTCTTATTGCCGTCGAATTTAATACGTCCAAAATCAAGGATATCGAGCACTTCAATCTCAATATCCTCGGGGATGCCATTGGTGCCGCGGATGAGGTCGAATGCCTGCGCTATCGCATTTGCGGCGGCCTTGTGGCCCGAGCCAACGGAGGCGTGCACGATGGTCACGAGAGGTTTTTGCTGAGCCTGGAGCGTGGTTTGCTCCGATTGGGGAGTGCTGTGCGTGAGCAGGGGAGCGTCGTCACTCGTCTGCGCCTGGTCCATCGATAACTCCCCTTCAGCTTTGTAATACGGATTTATCATTGTAGTGCATGAGTGTCACGTTCACGTATATTTGGGTACGAGCGCAAAGAACGACAACGTTTCGACGAAAGGACGCTTCATGACTACCGATAAGCCGATCGATGTTGCGATTATCGGTGGCGGCCCCGCGGGCTATGCTGCCGCCATTTATGCTGCGCGTGCCAACCTGACGACGACCGTGATTGAGCAGGGCATGTCGGGAGGGCAGATCGCCACAACCAATGAGGTCGAGAACTATCCGGGTTTCCCGCTCCTGAGTGGCGCCGAACTTGGCGAGCGTTTTCAGCAGCATGCAGAGGGCCTGGGAGCACAGGTTACATGGAGCATGGTTACGGGTATCGATTACGATGCCGATGCAGCGTTGTTTACGGTGCATCACGATATGGGCGATACGCTGGCCTCGAGCGTTATCGCTTGCATGGGTGCCACGCCGCGTCCGGCAGGTTTCGCAGGCGAGGATACGTATCGCGGTCGTGGCGTTTCATATTGCGCAACATGTGACGGCATGTTTTTCCGCGGCAAGCAGGTTTTTGTAATCGGTGGTGGCAATTCGGCATGCGAAGAGGCGCTGTTCCTGTCCGACATTGCCAGCAGTGTGACCATCGTGCTGCGCCGCGACCAGTTCCGTGCGCCCGATGGTGTTGTTCAGAAAGTACTCGCAAAGGACAATATTACAGTTAGGTACCAAACTAGTATTGTGGAGCTATCGGGCGAAGCCATGCCAACGACGATTACCTTTAAGGACAATGCATCTGGGGAAACTCATGCCGAGTCATTTGAGCCCGGCTCGTTTGGCATCTTTGTCTTTACGGGGACGCAGCCACATACCGAGCTTGTTGAGCATCTAGTCGACCTGGCTCCCGACGGCGGCATTGTCACCGACGATTCGATGGCCACCCGTACACCTGGTCTATTTGCCGCTGGCGACATCCGTTCCAAGCGCTTACGCCAGGTTGTGACCGCTGTTTCGGACGGAGCCATAGCGGCAACGAGCGCATACGTGTTTCTCCGTGGATAAGTACGATAATATATCTTATGTAAGGTTGATATCAATTTACTAAATGGCGGGACGATGCATCAGTGCACTGTCCCGCCAATTTTCTTGGCGGCTATGTGGTATGCAAAACTAGATAACCTAGAATACAATATAGAAAACCAACGGAGGCCTCTTATGAACCACGCTAAATACGTTATTCCGATGTCCGATTCGTCGGTCAGCATTAAGCCCGAGGATATTCAGCCCACAGTGCTGCCCGATGCATTCATTCAGTCCGATATCGTGCGTAAACTCAATACGTTGAGTCTGCCGCGCTATAACCAGTTGCCCAATGTGACGCTCTACCGCGACCAGGTCATTGAGTATGTTGCGCTGTGGATGGAGCCGCTGTCCATTTGCGTTGAGCAACCTGTGATTACGCCATCGATGATCAATAACTACGTGAAGGTCGGCCTGGTGCCTGCTCCGGTCAAAAAGCAATATGGCCGCGAGCAGATTGCCCGCCTGATCGCTATCTGCCTCTTTAAGCAGGTGCTACCTATTGCTGCGGTGCAGGCGCTCTTTAACATTCAGCGTTTGAGCTATGATGCCCCGACGGCTTTCGATTATGTGGTCGATCAGCTCGAGGCATCGATTCGTTCGGCGTTTTCCGTCGAGCAGACGCCGGTTCCCGATACGGCGCATCAGGTAACGCGTGAGTCGCTGCTTGTGCGCAGCGCGGTTTCATCCTTTGTTTCGAAGGCTTACTTGATGAGCTATCTCAAGTTCAACGGGTTTAATAGCTAGCCGAAGTATAAAACGGGCGGGACAAAGAGCCATCTGTCGCTTTGTCCCGCCCGTATTTTTGCTTGGTTGGACGTTATTTGTCCGAAGCTACGCCCATGCCGTAGCCGATGATGAGGCCGTGCATCTCGGCGTAATAGGAATCCAGGCCGTTGCAGGGCATGATGATAGTCTTGGAGCCTGGCCAGCGCTCCACAATTCGGCTGGCAAGTGCTTGGGCGCCTGCCTCATTCTCGACATGGTCGATAACGACCTCGCCGCCCGTAAAACCTTCGGCTTCCATGGTGTCGATGATCTTGTTGAGCATCTTCTTTTCGCCACGCGTGTGCCCGACGAGTTCGATTTTACCGGCCTCACTCGCCGTGCCCAAAATGCGAATATTAAGCTTGTTGGCAATGACGCCGGCTGCCTTAGGAATACGTCCGGCTTTGGCGAGGTTTTCGTAATTGCACAAGCTGAAGAGGATTTTGCTGTTCTGCTCAAGGCTATCGAAGTATGCGCAAGCGTCCTCGAATGAGACATCCGGGTTGCTTGCAAGATAACGATCAAACAGCAAGAAGATCAGGTCCATCTTGCCGCCTGCTGCCCGCGAATTAACCAGGTGAATCTGACGATTGGGCTCTTCGGCAAGAACCATATCGCGAGCCGTGGCTGCCGCGTTGTAGCTGCCCGACACGCCCTCAGAGATTGGCATGCAGATGGTCTTGTCTGCCAATTTGAAGAGCTCGGCCCACTCCCCTACGCTGGGACAAGCGCTCGAAGAAGCGTTCGTCTCCGCCTGAACAGCGCAGTTGAGCTCATGTACATCGAGCGAAAGGTCATCGACGAATTCACGCTCCCCCACTCGAATTTTGAGGGGCGCAAATGCAAAGGTGGTATGGGGCGCGGTCGGTTGCCAATCGCGGAGGTTACAGCTTGAATCGGAGATAAGTGCCCAGCTCATAGAGGGTCCTTTCTAATTGTTCCTAAACAATTATAGCCTTCTTGCAAACCGATTGGGCCGCTATCTAGTATTCAAAACTAGATAGCGGCCTGCACTACAGGGAAATGAATGGACCCCATGACTCAAAGCCACGAGGTCCATATCCATTTGCTTTATCTGAATACTTAGTAGCGAACGAAGATATAGTTGTTGTTCATGCCGGCGGCAACGGAGCTGATGATAACACCTGTGTTGTAGTCGGAAGCATGAATCATCTGACCACCACCGATGTAAATGCCGGTGTGGTACGAGTTGACCACAACGTCACCGGGCTGCGGATCGGACACACGCGTCCAGCCCATAAAGGTACCCGTGGTGCCGAGGCGGCAATAGCGACCCGTGAGGCAATAGCTAACAAAACCAGAGCAGTCGAAGCTGTTCGGTCCAATTCCGCCCCAGGAATAGGCGCAACCAAGCTTGCTGTATGCACGCGAGACAACAGAACCGCCATCGACGGACTGGCTCGGAGCAGAAGGCGTCGGAGCCGGAGCGGGCGTGGAGGGCTGCGGTGTAGGAGCAGGTGCCGGGGTAGGAGCCGGAGTGTTGCCGCCCTGGTTGTTGTTATTGCTGGTCTGGCCACCGTTGTTGGTGTTCTCGGTCGTACCGGCAGTCTCGTTGCTCACCGTGGCCTTCTCGGCAGTGCTGGCGTTGATGCCGGCCTGCAGCGCGGCGTTGGCCTCGGCCTCTGCGGCAAGCTCGGCCTGCAGCTGCGAATCCAGGGAGTTTACGACGTTCTGGGCTTCAGCCTGCTGGGCGTTAAGCTCGTCGACCTTCTTTTGCGTGGTGGCGACGTTCTTCTCCTGCTCCGCCTGCTTATCGGTGAGCTGCTGCTTAAGCTCCTTGACCTCTTGGATGGTCTTGGCCTGCTTGTCGGACACCTTGCCGTAGTAGAACAGGCGGTTGAGCATATCGCTCAGATCATCGACACCCGTCAAAACCTGAAGCAGGCTCAGACCGCCGGTTTTGTACTCGCCGGCGACATAGGTCGAGAGCTTGGCCTGACCATCGGCGATCTCCTGCTGCTTTTGCGTGATCTCGCCGGCAGTCTGATCGAGCGCCTGCGTCTGCGTGGCAAGCTCATCGTAAATCTGCTGGGTTTGGGTGCCGATCTGCTCGAGTTTCGTACGAGCAGCGGCAAGGTCGGATGCGGTATCAGCGTAGGCAGGAGCCGCGAGGCCCAAGCCCAAAACACAAGCGAGGGTTGCCGTAGCAGCGCAGCGTGCCATGTTTTTGTGCGTGTTTGCTGTGCGCATGTAGCTTCCTTTCCAGTAACTAAGGGTAACGGCTAGTCTACCGTCACCAGGCTAAAGAACTCCACATCGTCATCAGACGGCGTGAGCTTCTCGCGCGGGTTGAGAAACGCAAGCTCAAGTATACAACCGTAACCGATAAGCTTTGCGCCCATATCTCGCACCAGTTTACCTGTTGCCTCGACGGTTCCGCCCGTCGCGACCAAGTCGTCCAGAATCAACACGGTATCTTTAGAGCTGATAGCGTCGGCATGGATCTCAATTGAATCGGTGCCGTACTCGAGCTCGTAGCTCTGGCTTACGGTCTCGCGCGGCAGCTTGCCCGGTTTACGTGCGGGAACAAAGCCGGCGCCAAGGGCTACAGCCACCGGTACGCCAACCATAAAGCCGCGAGCCTCGGGACCCACGACCTTGGTGATTCCCATGCCGGCAAAGTGCTCGGCGAGGGTATCGGTCATGGCTTTGAGCGCCTCAGGATTGCCAAAGAGCGGCGTGATGTCTTTAAAGATGACTCCGGGCTCGGGATAGTCGGGGATGTCGACGATTTGAGATTCGAAGTCGTACATTGCATGGCCTTTCAATGGGTTGCCGAAATATCAGCAGCGGTTATTTGCCCGCGGTGACGGTGCCGGATTGCGAAGGGGCGACGACCTTGAGCGGCTTTACGAGAGAATCCTCGTGCGAAGCCGGCGCGGCAGTTTCTTCGTTTTTGGCCTTGGTGGACTCGGAGCGAGCGATTTCCTCATCGAGTGCATCAATGTCGGCGTCCTCGACCACGGCGTTGAGCGACTCAAAAACGCGGTTCTTGAGCAGCGCAGTGTGCACACCCTCGGTCAGGTCGTGAAGCTTCTTAAACGCACGCTCGAGCTTGGCGTCGCGCTCGTCATCGGAGGTATCCATTCCGAGCATGCTCACGAGCACCTGCTCAAACATCGAGGACTCGCGGTTGGCGGAAGACACGTACTGACGCAGGTTGCGGGGCTCGATATGGAAGCGTGACAGCTCGGAGCAGTAGCGGATGATTGGAAAATCGCGACCATCGACGAGCTCACGATTCTGCGGACTCTTGATGATGCGAATGAGGTCGTTCTCGGCGAGCGAGCGGATAAACGAAATCTCGACGCCCAGCATATCGGGAATGGTCTCAATGGGATGCAGCTTTTGCTTAGTCTCCTTGGGCTCCGTCTTGAGCGGAACATCGGACAGCAAGCCCACCTCGTAAGCGAGCGTTGACAGGTCCGTGGCGTTTTCCAAGCGCTGCTTAATCACGTTGAGCGGCATGTAGCGGGTCTTCTGCAGGTGCAGGATGACCTCCAGGCGGTCAACGTCCTCCTTAGAGTACTGACGGTATCCCTTAGGCGTACGATGAGGGGTAATGAGCCCCTCATCTTCTAGAAATCTAATTTTTGAGTTCGAAAGATCGGGGTATGCGCCTCGAAGTAGGTTGACGACTTGGCCGATACTCAGATAGTTGCGTTCGGCCATGCCCTACTCACCGGTTTCGATGCGCTCCGGCGTGCTCTCGTGGTAGATGAGCGTAAACGTACCGATCTGGACGGAAGAACCGTCGTGCAGCGGGGCTGCATTGACGATGGCACCGTCGACCCAGGTGCCATTGAGCGAGCCCAAGTCCTCGATGCGAGCGCCGAGGCCCTCGCGGATAATGCGCGCGTGGCTGCGCGATACGGTCATGTCATTGAGGAAGATGCCGTTCGCAGGATCGCGGCCGATGGTGGTCACGTCGTCCTCGAGCTCAAAGGCGGCACCAGTCTGCGGACCCTTGACGATGGACAGAACGGGGGCGGTGATGCGCACGTTGGCCATGAGGTCGGGAACGGTGACGTCGCTTGAAGGCACGCGGAATACGCAGGTAGCGTCAGCAGTCTTATCATTCTGAGGCATATTGTTAACCATGTTGTCCATGACAACCCCTAACTTATCGCGGACGTGCCGCAAATAATGAACCGTACGTAATCATACCCCAACGAATCAGTCTTCGATTTCAGGGTTCAGAAAGTCGATGTCCTCGTCCTCGGGATGCGCGAGAGCCTGTTTAATGGCCACTCCGCCCTTAATGGTATAGATGACAGCCGTGAGCATGGAGAAGATCACGCCGCCGTACACAAAGAAGATGCCGAGGGGCACCGAGCTTCCGTTGAGGCCCGGGAAGGCCGTAAGGGTTGAAGGTAAAAGATGCAGGCCGTCAATAACGGGGAACCCGAGCAGCATGAGCGAGAAGCCGGTCATGAGCAGTGCAGTGGCAATCTTTCCGGGAAAGACGACATCGATGGGGCGACGGTGATAATGACGAACGATAAGCGTGCCGATGCCCAGATAGATGTCGCGGCCAATAATGAGCACGCAGACCCAGATGGGCAGCTCTCCGCGGACCACCAGCCCAAGTACGCCGGTGAACAGCAGCGCACGGTCGCAGATGGGATCCATGACCTTGCCGAGCCACGAGACCGTCTTGGTCATGCGGGCGATCTGACCGTCCATCCAGTCGGTAGAGGCGGCAACGGCGTAGATAACGATGGCGATGACGCGGTTGTTATCCGTCACAAACAGGTACAGAAATACCAGGGTGAGGATCAGGCGCGTAAAGGTGATGAAATTGGAGATCGTAAAGATCTTATTCGACGGGTAATCGGAAGTGCCGATAAGCTCCTTTTTGATCTTCTTTTTGATGCCCACAGGACTCCCCCGCTGGTTAACGACAAAACTTTCGATACTATACCCGTTCCGGCGATGTCTATCCAGCGTAAGCATAGAGAGTCCAGACATATGGAGGATGCTACTGGGTTGTGCGGGATTCTGCATTTGTGTACATCAGCCTCTAAATATGACATTTTTCGGCATCTTTGATGGCTGATGTACACGTTTTGACTCGGTGATTACATCGATCGGGAAAGTTGTTGCCTTAAGCAAATTAATCATGATGTGCGGATCGAGAAGGGCTGGCGCCAAAAGAGCCCAACGGCCGTTACGGCTTCGTTAGAAACGCGCCCCACCATGGATGGTGAACCCGAAAGGTAAGGCGCGCGGACACGGCGACTCGGCCCGCGCGCTCGGAAGAGAAAGGATAAACCCATGGGTTACATGCTCGAGACGCGCGGGCTCACCAAGCGCTTCGGCCGCGGCGACCAGGCGCAAGAGGCCGTGGCGGACATGAGCCTCCACATCCGCGAGGGCGAGGTGTACGGCCTGCTCGGCCCCAACGGCGCCGGCAAGTCAACCACGCTCAAGATGATCTGCGGGATGCTGCGGCCGACGGCCGGAGAGATTCTCTTCGCAGGTCACGCCTGGTGCCGCGAGGACCTCTACGCAATCGGCAGCCTCATCGAAGAGGCACCGCTCTATCCCAACCTCACCGCGCGCGAGAACCTGCGCGTGCGTACCACGCTGCTAGGCCTTCCCGAGAGCCGCGTCGACGAGGTGCTTGCCGCCGTGGACCTCGCGGACACCGGGAGGAAGCGCGCCGGGCGCTTCTCGATGGGCATGAAGCAGCGCCTGGGGCTCGCGCTGGCGCTGCTCGCCCGTCCGCGCCTGCTCGTGCTCGACGAGCCCACCAACGGCCTCGACCCCATCGGAATCGAAGAGCTGCGCGACCAGATCCGCGGCTTCGCAGCGGCGGGCACCACGGTGCTCGTCTCGAGCCACATCCTCTCCGAGGTGCAGCAGATGGCAGACACGGTCGGCATCATCTACCAGGGTCGCCTCGCCTACGAGGATAGGCTGCAACCCGGTCAGGACCTCGAGGAGCTCTTCATGAGCGTCTGCCGGGAGGGGCGGCGCGCACGCGGGGAGGTGGCGGCATGACGGGCGAGAGGGGCAGCCTGCTCGCGGGCCTGCGCGCTGAGGCGCTGAAGTCGCGCCACGCGGCGCCGGTTCGCCTGGCCGTGCTCATGGCGCTGCCGATGCCGCTGCTCGGCGCGATGCCCTACCGGGGCGTGCAGTCCTTCAGCGCGTGGAACTACTGGTACGCGCTCTTCCTGCCCGTGGCGCTCTCGCTCGTGGTGGCGTGCGTGGCGCAGGCGGACGCCCGCACGCGGATGCGGGGCGTGCTGGGGCTGGGCGTGCCGCTCGGGAGCGCCTGGTGGGCGAAGGCGCTCTGGTGCCTCGCGCTCTGCGCGCTTTCTAACCTCGTGGTCTTCGGCATCTACCTCGCGGGGTCGGCTTTCTCCTCGCAGGGCCTCACGGCCGCGGGCACGCTCACGATGCTCCTCTGCGCGCTCGTCAACACGTTGACCGCGGCGTGGATGGTCCCCGCAGGACTCTTCCTCACGGCGCGGCTCGGCATGCTCGCGGGCATCTTCTGCCCGCTCGCCGTGCAGCTCGTGGGCGGGTTCGCCTGGTCGATAGTGCCGCTGCCACAGCTCTTCCCGCCGTCGGCGAGCATGGTCATCCCCACGAGCTTCATCCCCGTGCTGCCGAGTGGCGAGCCACTCGCGGCGGACATGGCGCTCGGCAGGGCGCTCGCGGCGGACGGCATGCTCACGCTGGTGGGCCTTGTGGTCTGCGCGCTCGCGTTCGCCGCGCTCACGGCGGCGGGCGCGGCATGGTTCGCGCGCTCTGAGGAGAGGTGATTGGCATGGCTCGACCTACCGACCCGGCCCCGCGCATGACGCTCCCGCGCGCCCTGCGCTCCGAGTTTCTGCGCTTGGCGCGCTCCCCGCTCGCGGCGGTGCATCTCGCCTGCGGCCTGGCCGCAGGCCTCGCCTGCGGCGATTATTTCTCCATAGCCCGATGGGACCCGGCGCTGGGCACGGACGCCTACGTCCAGCTACTCGGCGCCCTCATGCCGCTCATGTCCGCCATCGTCTGCGGGCTCGCCATGGACGAGGAGCGCTCCGCCGGCCGCCTCGCCAACCTCACGGCGGTCCCCTCGCGCGGGCGCGCTGTCGCGGCGAAGCTGCTCGCCCTTGCGGCGCTCGGCGCGGGCGCGCTCGCCGTGGCGCTCGGCGTGTTCGGGGCCGTGCTCGCCGCCACCGGACGCCTGCCGCTCGGGCCCGCCCCGCTCGCGGCCGCCTGGGCGGGCATCGCGCTGGGCAGCCTGCCCCTCTACGCGCTTTGGCTCGGCGTGGCCCTGCGCCTCGGCCGCAACGCCGCCATCGGCGTCGGCGCGGCGGGGACGCTCCTCGCGTTCTTCTCGGTGGGCGGCCTTGCGCACGGCCTCATGACCGGCGAGCTCACCGGTGCCCTGGCGACGCCCCTGAGCTGGGTGCCGCTCGCCTGGCCCGCGCGCCTAGGGTCGCTCGGGGTAGAGGTCTTCATCGACGTCGCGCGCGCGGCAAGCCCGCTCCTCGAGGCCGTGCTCGCTGGCCTCGTGCTCGCCCTGGCGGCCGCAGCCGTCCTTCTCGCCTGGTTCCACCGCTTCGAGGACGGGAGAGTGGATGCGTAGGAAGCCGCTTGTCGCCGCCATGCTCGCCTTTCTTGCCGTAGCGCTCGTCCTGGGCGGGAACGCCCTGCTCGACGCCGGCTGGGGTTCCGTCCTGCGCTCGGTCACCGACCGCGTGCTGCCCAACCCGGAGGTCGCCATGTGGGCGCCCGCGCCCGATCCCGGCAGCCACGCGAGCTCCTACGCCGACGCCACCGGAGCGGGGGCGAACTACGTCTACCTGGTGGAGGCGGCGGACGCCGAGGGCAACGTCCGCGAGCTCCAGCTCATCTTCTTCGGGCGGGAGTCGGACGGCGAGGGCTGGCTCGAGATCGAGGCGCGCGGTGGCTCGGGCGTGCGCTACCGCGCGTGCGACGCGGACGAGGCGCCCGCGGCCGCGCGCGGGGCTCTGGACCGCTAGGCGCGGCGCTAGTACAATTCCGACGGAAGTTTCAGGAGGTCGAACATGGCGAGGATACTGGCAGTGGATGATGAACGGGCGATCCTCGACGCGCTCGCGCGCGTGCTCGGCCGCGACGGCCACGAGGTCGTTAAAGCCCCGGACCCGACGG
Source organism: uncultured Ruminococcus sp. (assembly GCA_963604655.1). Taxonomy (GTDB): domain Bacteria; phylum Actinomycetota; class Coriobacteriia; order Coriobacteriales; family Coriobacteriaceae; genus Collinsella. The sequence goes on along the minus strand of CAVCRP010000003.1, from coordinate 20,498 downwards.
CGGTCCCGGGGATGGACCTCTCGCGCTTCGACCTCGTGCTCTGTGACGTCATGATGCCGGGGCTCGACGGCTTCGAGCTTGTGCGGCAGATCCGCCCGGACTTCGACGGCCCCATCATCTTCCTGACCGCGCGCGTGGCCGAGGACGACGCCGTGGCCGGCTACGGCCTGGGCGCCGACGACTACGTCCGCAAGCCCTTCGGGGCCGCGGAGCTGCGCGCCAAGGTCGCGGCCCACCTGCGCCGGGAGCGCAGGCCGCGCTCGCACGCCCTCTCCTTCGGGAAGGTGCGGCTCGACCTCGGGGCGCGCGAGCTCGCCGTGGACGGCGAGGCCGTGCCGCTCACGCCCACCGAGTACGCCATCTGCGAACACCTCGCCCGCCACCCCGGGCAGGTCATGAGCCGCGCGCAGATACGCGAAGCGGTGCTCGGCTGGGAGAGCGACGCCGACGACGCGGCCATATCCATGCAGGTCAGCCGCGCCCGGAGGAAACTCTCCGAGGCCGGCGCCGATCCGATCGCGACCGTCTGGGGGATGGGGTACAAGTGGCAGCTCTGAGGACCGGGGCGCGAGGTCGCGGGGGCATGCCGCTCTCCTTCGTCATCGCGCGCTACTTCGCCTACGCGTTCGCGGCGGTCGCCACGGCGTGGCTCGCCTCGTTCATGGTGCTCTCCGTGTTGATCAGCGCGGGCTTCGTCTACGAGGCAAGCTGGGGGCCGGCCAATGCGCGCGAGGTCGCGGAGGGCCTGGCACGCGACGGCGTCTGCGGGCAGCAGGACGTGCCGACGGCGTACCGCTACCTCATCCTGAACAAGGACGGAAACGTGCTGATGACAGACCTCGAGAGCACGCGGCTCGAGGACGCGAAGGAAATGGCTCGTACGGCACTCGCCGCGGATCCGGGCACAGTGGAGATCGAGGGCGGGGGTTCGGGCGTTACCTACGCCGCGTTCCCGCTCAAAGGCGGCGGGGCCTGCGCGCTCGTCAGCGAGTATCTGCCGCAGTGGGTCTCGCGCGATCTCGCCAGCCTGCTTCCCAACCCGCAGAACCTCATGCTCGTCGGCGCCGCTGTGGGAAGCGCGCTCGCGCTCGCGCTCGTGGCGCGCCGTGCGAGCCGCGTGATCTCGCGCAAGATGGCGCCGCTCGCGGAGGCGGCGGGGCGCGTCGGCGCGGGGGAGCTCGACTTCGCGGTCGGCAGCACCAACGTGCGTGAGGTGAACGACGTCCTCGCCGCGATGGACGCCATGCGGGCCTCCCTCGCCGAGTCGCTCGAGGCCCGCTGGGCCGCGGAGCGGGGGCAGCGCGAGCAGATGGCGTCGCTCGCCCACGACCTCAAGACGCCGCTCACCGTGCTGCGCGCCAACGCCGACTTCGTGGCGGAGGAGCTGGAAGACGAGAAAGACGCCGACCTCGCGGCCGCCGCGCGCGACATAGCCGGCAGTGTCGAAAGGCTCGACGGCTACGTGTGCCTCCTCATCGAGGCCTCGCGCGGGTCCGGCGGGGCGGAGAGGGCCCCCATGCGGCCGGCCGAGCTCTGCGAACAGGTCCTCGCCGAGGCCGCCCAGATCGCCCGGGCGCGAGCCGTGACGCTCGACGCGGCCACGGGCCCTGCTGTCGCGGGCGCGCCCGAGGCCCCACTCGACCGAACCGCCCTGGCGCGAGCCGCCGCGAACCTTGTGGTCAACGCCGCCGAGCACGCGCGCTCGCGCGTGGCTGTCTCCTGCGACGTCGCGGGCGGCCACCTCGTCATCGAGGTGGCCGATGACGGACCGGGCTTCTCTCCCGCTGCCCTCGAACGCGGCTGTGAGCGCCTCTTCACAGACGACTCCTCCCGCTCCTTGCGCGACGGGGGCCGCCACTACGGGCTCGGCCTCCACGCCGCCTCCGAGGCTGCGAGCGCCCACGGGGGCTCCGTCTCGCTCGCCAACAGTCCCTCGGGCGGCGCGGTGGCCACCATCGCGGTCCCCCTGTGCGGGATCTGATGATTTCCTCGATGTCTACCTCGACTGCGATATGTCGCTCGCCGAGTCCGCGACGAGATGGTGTTGCGTCTGCCCCGCTTGGTGCTTCTAGCTCAAATTTGATCTGATGTAAGGCCCGTGCAATCCTGCATGGGCTTTTCTTTTGGCGATTGCTCGAATAATTTGAGGTTCTTAGCACTGGTAGTCGGTTTGAGGAGACATGGGGTCACACAGCGGCTCTCAGAGCGCCCGCCGCACTCCCCCGCCATTAACCTGCGTCGTCCTCGTATAGAGCCCATCCTGCTTGGCGTTTCGTTGCAACAGCCCACTTGTCCACCGATCAAGTGAACTACTGGAATAAATACAGCGACACGCTTGTCCGTTATAGTCGCTATATCTGTGTTAATCGCCGCGATAAATACAGCCTGTACTCGGCTGCATACCAGCTACGCGTATGTAGATTCATATTGCGTTAATAAATCGGCTCAAGCGTGTGCAAAACGCGCAAGTAGCCGCAAAAGGCGATTATCGCGCAGGTAGATTTTTGGCACCCTGTTGCTTAAACAAAATTAAGCAATTGCATAAAACAAAAAAGGTCAGGCACAAGGTGCCTGACCTGCAAACTTCTGGTCGGGACGACTGGATTCGAACCAGCGACCCCTTGACCCCCAGTCAAGTGCGCTACCAAGCTGCGCCACGTCCCGAAGCTTTTGTTTGTTGCTCTGCTCTCGCTCGCAACAGGGAGTATATTAACCCGAAACTTTGTCCTTGTGCAAGAACTTTTTTACAAATTTTGAAGTAAGTCCAAAATTGTATCTGCGAGCTGGGGTTTTGTTAGTACGGGTAGTTCTTGCGTACCCGCTATGCTCACGATCCAAGCCTTGTTGGTGTCGGTTCCAAAGCCCGAATCGGCGCGTGAGACATCGTTGGCGATAATGGCATCGCAGCCTTTGCGGGTCAATTTGCGCTCGGCGTACTCGACGACGTTATCAGTCTCGGCTGCAAAGCCGATTACGAGGCGATCGCCCTTTTGGCGTGAAAGTTCGGCCAAGATGTCAACGGTCTCGACGAGCTCGATTCGATCCAGGCGCTCGTTTGCCTTTTTGAGCTTATGGTCCGCCGGGGCCGCCGGCGTGTAGTCGGCGACGGCGGCGGCGCAAATGGCCGCGTCGGCCGTCTGGAAGGCGCTCAGCGCTGCCTTGAGCATTTCTGAGGCGGTCTGTACGTGCACGCACTCCACACCGCGGGGAACGTCGAGCGATGCCGGTCCCAGCACGAGCGTGACGGCGGCACCGCGACGTGCGGCCTCCCCCGCCAGGGCGATACCCATCTTGCCCGAAGAACGGTTGCCAATGAATCGCACCGGGTCGATCGGCTCGTGCGTGGGGCCGGCGGTGATGACGATGCGCTTGCCCGTCAGGTCTTGCGGCACGGGGTTGAGCACCTCACAGACAGCCTCGACGATGTCCTCGGGCTCGCTCATGCGGCCCGTGTCCACGTCGCCGCACGCAAGGTAGCCGCTGCCGGGTCCCACCACGTGAACGCCGCGGTCGCGCAACGTGGCCATGTTGGCCTGCGTCGCCGGCGCCTTCCACATGCCATTGTTCATGGCCGGCGCGATCACGACGGGCCGCGGCGTCGCAAGCAGCGTGGTGGAGATGAGGTCGTCGGCGATGCCGTTGGCCATCTTGGCGATGATATTGGCCGTCGCGGGCGCCACGACCACCAGATCGGGCTCCTGCGCAAGCGAGATATGGTGGATGGGGTCAGACGGGTCGTCGAATAGCCCAACCGCGACCGGCTCATTGGTGAGCGCGCGGAAGGTGAGCGGGCCCACAAACTCGGTAGCATGCTCGCTCATAACGACTTTGACACGTGCGCCGCGCTTTTGCAGCAGGCGCACGATATTGCACGACTTATAGGCGGCGATCCCGCCGGTAATGCCCAGCAGGATCGTTTTTCCCTCAAGTTGCATTGAATTGTTGGATGCCGCCGTCATCGCTAGGCTTCCTTGCTCGGGAGCACCAGGAGGCGGTGGCAGTACGGACAGTGTGTAATCTCGCTACCGTCGTGGTTGAGGTCGCTCATGGACGATGCCTGCAGCGCGGTGTGGCAGACCGTGGGGATGTTGCCCTGGATGGTCTCGACGGCCAAGCCGCGGAACTGCTTGAGCAGACGCTCGTAGTCGGTGAGCACGTCGGCCGGCAGCGTGGCGGCAAGAGCGGTGCGCTCCTTAGTGGCGGCTTCGATCTGAGCCTGCAGGTCGGCAGCCTTGGCGCGGGCGGCCTTGGTATCGGCCTTCACGCCCTCCTCGAACTTGGCGATGATGGCCTGCGCGCGGGTCTCGCGGTCGAGCGCCTCTTTGTGGGCGACAACGACATCCTTGCGGGTGTGCTCAATCTTGTCCAGGCGCTTGGCCAGGGTGGCGAGCTCGTTTTCCAGGTCCTGTACCTCGCGGTAGTCGGAGCCGTCAACGTGGCGCTTCTTAGCGGCCTCGATGGCGTTATTGGTCTGGATCTCGGTGGTGTTGAGATCGTCGAGCTCAATATCCAGGTCCTTGCGTTGGGCGTAGAGCTTGGTCATTTCGGCCTTGAGCTTAACGTAGGTCTTGCGCTTGGAAGCGAGCTCCTTGAGCTCCGGCATATTGGCAAGTTCGCTCTTGTTGCGGGCGAGCTCCAAATCGATCTGTTGCAGCTTGAGTAGCGTAGCGCCGGCGCTCATAAGTTCTCTCCTTTTGTCACAGTCCACCATTGGCAAGGGTTCAGTATTTTAATCGCATGACGGGGGTCGGCCCCGGCGTCAACTGCAGAGTTCATCAATATATCAACGAACGGCTCCTCGGAGCGGTCGTGGCCGAGCAAGATCACCGGCAGCCCGCGCAAGGCAAGGTCTTGCGCCACGTGGTAGCCCGCCTCGCCCGTCACGACAACATCTGCGCCCGCGGCGATGGCGAGCTCTCCGAAGTCGCCCAGGGAGCCGCCCAAAATGGCGACGGTGCGGCACGGGCGATCAGCTTTGCCCCACACACGCGGGTCGCTGCCAAAGGCCGTGGCAGCACGGGTGGCAAGATCGCGCAGCGTGCACGGGTCGTTGAGCGTTGCAAGTGCGCCCAGGCCGGTGGCCTCGGGGTCGTCCACGTGCTCCAGTGAGCTCACGGGTGCGGCACCCAGCAGCTTGCTCAGGCAGGCACGGGCTTCGTGCGAGCGGTCCAGGTTGGTGTGGAGCGAGATAATGCTCACCCCGCAGCGGGCAGCCTCGTAGAGGGCCGCACTGCACTGGGGTCGTGTGGCATCCGCCGGACAAAAGGCCTCGGGTGTCTTGATGTATATGGGATGATGCGTCAGCAGCACGTTGGCGCTTGCTTCTTGGGCGCGGCGAACATTAGCCTCAGTCGCATCGAGTGCGCAGGCAACGCCGGTGATCTCCGCGGCCGGATCGCCAACGGAGAGTCCTACGTGGTCCCAGGGCTCGGTGTCCGTCTTGGGATAGCGTGCCAGTAGCGCGCGCTCGAGCTCGGCGACGATCATGCGGCACCTGCGATCGAGAGCAGCGTCTGGGCAAACTCGTCCAGATCGTCCGGATTCACGCGGTCGTCAAAGGAAATGCGCAGTGCACCTAGTGCCTGCTCGCGACCAATGCCCATGGCGCTGAGCACATGGCTCGGGTCCATGCTGCCGCTCGAGCACGCCGAGCCGGCCGAAACCTCAAAGCCGGCGGCATCGAGCTTGACGATGAGCTCCTCGGAGTCCATGCCATCAGCGTAGATCGACACCATGCCCGGCAGGCGATCGGCCTGTGCGTAGTCGCCCATGGTGGCATGAATACGCGGATGAGCCGTAAGCGTGGCGTAGAGCTTGTCGGAAAGGGCTTGCAGCTTCGTGCGCTCCTGAGCCACATGGGGCGTCAGAGACGAGGCGGCAGCGGCAAAGGCGAGCTGCGTTCGCAGGTCTTGCGTGCCGGCGCGACGACCGGCCTCCTGTCCGCCGCCAAAGATGCGCGGGCGCAGCGGCGTGCGGCTCTTAAGGTAGAGTGCGCCAGATGCCACGGGACCGCCAATCTTGTGGGCTGCGACGGACATGGCGTCGACGCCCAGCTCGGTGACATCGAGCGGAATATGCAGATACCCCTGGATGGCATCGGTGTGGAACAGGGCGCCAACGGTATGCGTGGCCGCGGCAAGCTCGCGGATGGGCTGCACCACGCCGGTCTCGTTGTTGGCAACCATGATGCTCACGAGCGCCACGTCGTCGCCTAGCAGCTCGACAAGCGTGGCAGGCTCAATGTAGCCCATGCGGCAGGGCTGCACCAGGTCGACGGTAAAGCCGGCGGCACGCAGCAACGGCAGGTTGTCCAGAATCGAATCGTGCTCGATGGCCGAAACGATTACACGATCGCGCTTGCGATCGCGCTGACGAGCGCCCTCGGCAAGACCGAGCAGCGCCAGCTGGTTGGCTTCGGTGCCGCCGTTGGTCAGTACAATCTCGGACGGGCGGACGCGCGCGCCAAAGCTGCGGGCGATCTCGCGACGTGCGACCTCCAGACGCGCGGCAGCCTTGCGGCCGAGCGAATGCAGCGAGTTGGGGTTGACGCCGGCAAGCTCGCTGTCGTCGTACTCGCGCTGCGCAAGGAGCGCCTCGGCGCGCATGGGCGTCGAGGCGGCATAGTCAAGATTCACGGGTATGCGGTTTTGACCTGCGGTCATAAGGGTTTATGCCTCCTGTGCGGCCTCGTTGCCCAGCTTCTGCAGCAGCGCAACCTCGGCAGCGGGATCTTCGGACTTAAATACGGCAGAACCGGCCACGAGCACGTTGGCGCCGGCCTTGACGACCTCGACAATGTTCTTGGAAGAAATGCCACCGTCGACCTCGATGAGGGGCGAAACGCCGTGACGCTCGCACATGGCCCTGAGCTCGTGGAGCTTAGCGATGGTGCCCGGGATAAAGCTCTGACCGCCAAAGCCCGGGTTCACGCTCATGAGCAGTACCATATCGACGACGTCGATGATGCTCTCGAGCACGCACACGGGGGTGGCGGGGTTGAGCACCACGCCGGCCTTAACGCCGCGCTGCTGCAGATGGGTGAGCGTGCGGTGCATGTGCGTGGAGGCCTCGTAGTGTACGGTGATCATATCGGCGCCGGCGTCTGCGTACCAATCGACCGTCTCGTCGGGGTTCGACACCATGAGGTGCGCGTCGACCGGTACATTGGTGGAGCGCTTGACGGCCTTGAGGATGTCAACGCCAAAGGTGAGGTTGCCGGTAAAGTGGCCGTCCATGACGTCGAAGTGCACGTAGTCGGCTCCGGCGATCTTGTCGAGTTCGCCCTTGAGGTTGGCCATGTCGGCCGAGAGGACGGACGGAGCGATTTTAATGGAACCCATGGTAGTAGCCTTTCTGCGCTAGTCGGTGAGTCCGTAGAACTCTTGAGAAGGGACGCGGTCGGTGAGAATCTCGAGCGCCCTATCCAAAGTAACACCGTTGTAGAGCGTTTGCTCTACGGCAAAGGTGAGCGGAATGTCTACGCCCAGTGAACGGGCAAGTTCGCTGACGCTGCGGGCTGCGACGGCGCCCTCGACCACCATATGCGTACGCGTCTGGTACTCGTCGAGCGACACGCCGTGGGCAAACTCGTAGCCAAAGGTGCGGTTGCGCGAATGCTCCGAGGTACAGGTGGCAATGAGGTCGCCCATGCCGGCAAGTCCCATGCAGGTCATGGCCTGGCCGCCGCGGGCGTGCACCAGACGGCTGATCTCGGCCAGGCCGCGCGTCATGATGAGGGCGAGCGTGTTGTCGCCCGCACCAGAACCGGCGGAAATGCCGCACACGATGGCGATGACGTTTTTCATAGCGCCGCAAACTTCGACACCGGTCATATCCTGCGACAGGTAGATGCGGAAGGCCGTGGACAGCAGCAGCTCCTTAAAGGTCTCCCCCACCTGCTGGTCCTCGCTGGCGATGACGGCGGCCGAAAGCCCGCCACGGCAGATTTCCTCGGCATGGTTGGGGCCCGAAAGCGCCGCCACACGCGTCTCGTTGCCGATCTCGCTGGCGATGACCTCGCTCATGAGCAGGCCAGACTCGGGCTCGATGCCCTTAGTGAGGCAGAGCACTGGGGCGTCGTCCGCGATGAACGGCGCCGCCTGATGGCACGCGTCGCGCAAGTGCGTGGAGGGCACGGCAAAGATGATCGCATCGGCACCGTCGAGCGCCTGGGCGAGCTCGGTCGTTGCCACCACGTTGTCCGGCAGCTCGTATCCCACCAGATAGCGCGGGTTGCGGTGCTCGCCGTTAATGCCGGCGGCCGTCTGCTCGCTGTGGGCCCACATGGTCACGCGCTCGGCTCGCGCGGCGGCAAGGCCGGCGACGGCGGTTCCCCAGGAGCCGGAGCCAATCAGCGCAACATTCATGACTCTCTCCTACTTATCGTCGGGCTCGGTGACGCGCTTGGTAAACGAGAGCTTGGACTCCTTACCCGTCATGAGCTTTTTGATATTCGCGCGATGGGCCCACACCACGGTGATGCCGATCATCGCCATGCAAAACTTAAGTCCCAGGCTGCTGTACGGAAAGACCGCGCAAGCAGCGATGGGAAGACCGATGGCAGCGGCAAGCGAGCCCACCGACACATACTTGGTGATGGCGACGGCTACGATAAACATGCCGAGCAGCGACAGGCCAATAGGCCAGTACCAGGCGAGAATGACGCCCAGGCCAACCGCGATACCCTTGCCGCCGTGGAAGTTAAGGTAGGGCGAGAAGATATGGCCCCACACCGCTGCTAGGCAAATGACGCCGAGCATCCAATCGCCGGGGGCTCCGGGCGCCATGATGCTTACGGGGAAGCCATAGCCCACGCTCGCGATGAGCGGACGCGCGATAAGGACGCAGATGGCGCCCTTCAGGCAGTCGAGCAGCAGGGTGAGCGCGGCCACCTTGGGGCCGGCCACGCGCAGGGCGTTGGTGGTGCCGATGTTGCCGGAGCCCGCCTTGCGAATGTCGGTGTGGTTGAACACGCGGCCCAGGATCAAGCCAAACGGAATCGCTCCGATAAAGAACGAGACCACGGCGCAGATGGCGGTCAGCAGGATCGGATTATGCATCCTTTTGTTCCTTCTTCCTAAAGAAGAGTCGAATGGGCGTGCCGGCAAAATCGAAGGTCGAGCGCATGCGGTTCTCCACGTAGCGCTGGTAGGTGTCGTTGACCAGGTCGCTATGGTTGACGAAGAACGTGAACGTCGGCGGGTTGACGCCCGTCTGGGTCACGTAGTGCATGCGCAGGCGGCGCTTGCCGTCCACCACGGTATGACCGAACTCGCGCAGGTCGGTGAGGAACGTGTTGAGGCGCGAGGTGCTGATCTTCTGCGAGCGCGTCTTTTCGGCGGCGTCGACCATCGCCCAGATCTTCTCGACGCTGCGGCCAGTGAGGGCAGAGATGCGCAGGTACTGGGCCCAGGGAGCCATAACGCCCAGACGGCGGTCGACGGTCTCCATGCAGGCCTCGCGCTTGCGGTCGTCGTCGAGCAGGTCCCACTTGTTGAGCAGCACGACGATGGCGCAGCCGCGCTCGATGGCCAAGCCCATGACCTTCTGGTCCTGCTCGGTAACGCCCACGGAGGCGTCGACGACGAGCAGCGCCACGTCGGCGCGATCGATGGCGCGCAGGCCGCGGACCATGGAGTAGTACTCGATATTCTCGTACACGGTGCTCTTCTTGCGAATACCAGCGGTGTCAACCATGCGGTAGTGCTTGCCGTTGCGCTCGACGACCGTGTCGATGGCGTCGCGCGTGGTGCCGGCGATGTTCGAGACGATGGAGCGGTCGGCGCCCAGGATGCGGTTGAACAGCGACGACTTGCCGGCATTGGGGCGGCCGATGATGGCGACGTTCAGGGCGTCGGGGAACTCATCGGCGACCTCGTCCTCTTCCTCCGGAAGCAGGGCCACGATATCGTCGAGCAGGTCGCCCGTGCCGTGGCCATGCAGGGCCGAGAGGGGCGTGGGCTCACCGACGCCGAGCGAATAGAACTCCCAGATGCTGTCGTTTTCGCGATCGGGGTTGTCGAGCTTGTTCACCAGTAGAAAGACCGGCTTGTCGCAGCGCTTGAGCATGCGGGCGACCGACTCGTCCTCCTCGGTGACGCCGGTGCGGCCGTCGACCACAAACAGGATGACGGCGGCTTCCTCGGCGGCGGCGAGGGCCTGGTCGCGGATGGACGTGGCAAAGACGTCATCGCTCTTGAGCGGCTCGATGCCGCCCGTGTCGACAATGGTGAACTCGCGGCCGTTCCAATCGGCCGTGTGGTATGAGCGATCGCGCGTGACGCCGCGGGACTCATGGACGATGGCGTCCGAGGTTTGGGCCAGGCGGTTAACGAGCGTGGACTTGCCCACGTTGGGGCGTCCGACGACGGCGACGATAGGTTTCATCTGCTCTCCTTTAATGGGTAGGGTCAGCGGAATTAGTAGAGTCGGCAGGCACAATGCCAAGGATGTGCTCCAGGGTATCGAGCAGCTCATGCGGCATGGTCGACACCACATGAACCTCGGCGCCGCGACTGGTAAGGCTTGCGAGTAAATCGTCACGATGATACTCGTCAAGCGTCATGCCGTCAGCGTTGAACATGAGCTTAGGCACAAAGAGCATAACCCCCGACAGGTCTCGCGGCAGCTGCTCCAAGATATCGCTCGCGACAATGAGGCCGGTCACGTCCACGTTGCCGCCAAAGTAGCGGTTTTTGATAGCCGTGACGGTGCCGGCGAGTCCCTGGGGCGACTCCACAAAGCGGGCCACCGTGTCGCGTGCGCTGGCGCCCGAGAGGCACAGCAGATGCTGGCTGCGGGCGGCGATGGCCTCGCGGACGCGGGCCAGTCGCTCGGCATCGGCGGCAAGCACGTCGTCGGTCTCGTCCAGATACGAGCGGATCATGCCGATGCCGTCGTAGTACTGCGGGTAACCGTCGTAAAAGTCTGCCTCGGGAGGATCGATGCCGGCGTCCAGATAGAACTCGTCGCTCATCTGGAAGGTGTGGCGGCCAAAGCGCTCATAGGCGCGGTCCTGGTAGGGACGGATCATGGCAATGGTCTCGCGCGCTAGCTCGGGCTTGTCGCTGTAGGACCAGCTAAAACGGTTCTGATGCTTGGTAAAACCGAGCGGCACAATGCCCAGGCTTGTGATTTGCTCGTGCTCCTCGCAAAAGTGCAGGGTCTTTTCCAGCTCCTCGCCGTCGTTCATGCCGGGGCACAACACGATCTGCGCGTGAATCTCGATGCCGGCGGCCATGATGGTCTCGAGTACGTCCATGCCTCGCTGAGCGTTACGGCCCATCATACGACGGCGGACGTCGGGGCTCACAGCGTGGACCGACACGTTCATGGGACTCATGTTGCGCTGGATGACGTTTTGCACGTCCTCGTCGGTGAGGTTCGTAAGCGTGACAAAGTTGCCTTGCAAAAAGCTTAGGCGATAGTCGTCGTCGCGAATATAGAGCGTGGAGCGGCCGCCCTTGGGGAGCATGGTCATAAAGCAGAACACGCAGGCGTTGACGCAGGTACGCATGCCGTCGAAGATGGGGCCATCGAACTCCAAACCCCAATCCTCGCCGGGAAAGCGGTCGAGCTCGACGGGGGTGACGGTGCCGTCGCGCGGGTCGAAAACCTCGAGGTCGACGGTATCATCGTCGGCCTCCCAGAGCCACACAATCATGTCGGTAAGCTGCTCACCGTTAACCGTGAGCACGCGCATGCCCGGCTCGATACCCACATCCCACGCGGGCGATTCGGGACGCACGTTCTTTACGAGCGCGCCCTCACCCGGCTCGGGGTCGCGGCTGCGCCCGTAATCGGCCACCTCGGCGGCGTATGCGGGTACGGTCTGGTCCATGATTAGCGACAAAGCTCCTTGATGCGCGTGACGGCGCGCTCGATGTGTTCTTGCGGGGTGGAGGCTCCGGCGGTGATGCCGATGTGGTGAGCGTCGGTAAACCACGCGGCCTGGAGCTCAGAAGCTTCCTCGATGTGATGCGTGTGCTCGCAGGCGTCTGCGCAAATCTGCGCCAGGCGGCGGGTGTTGCCCGAGTTCTTGCCGCCCACGACGACCATGCAGTCGCAGCGGTTGGCAAGTGTGGCTGCTGCCTGTTGACGCTCGCTCGTGGCGGCGCAGATGGTGTTGATCACACGCAGCTCCTGCACGCGCGGGGTGATAGCGGCCACGACCTCGGCGAGGTTCTGCGCGGTCTGGGTGGTCTGCACAACCAGACCCACCTTGCCCTTGAGCGGCAGGGCATCGGCGTCGGAGGCACAGCTCACGACCTGCGCGTCATTACCGGCGTGGCCCAGGATGCCCTCGACCTCGGGGTGGCCCGGCTCGCCCACGACGATCACGCGGTAGCCTTCGCGTACCAGGCGCTCGGCGGCCACGTGGACCTTCTTGACGTAAGGGCAGGTGGCGTCGACGACGTTAAGGCCACGCTCGCGAGCGGCATCGATCACCTGCGGCACCACGCCGTGGGCGCGGATGATCACGGTGCCCGATGCGGCGTCGTCCAGGGTCTCTGCCAGACCGACGCCTGCCTCAGCAAGCTCGCGCACCACGATGGGGTTATGGATGAGCGGACCCAAGGTATGGACCTGATTGCACTCCCCTGCCTGCGGCGCAGCGGCCAGCGCCATATCGAGCGCACGCTGTACGCCGTAGCAAGTGCCGGCGTGGGCGGCGATCTCGATGGTAGGCGCGGTTGCCTGGTCGGACGCGGTCACGGCAGTGTTCGTCACGTTCTCGCTCATGGCTAGAACCTGCCCGGATGCTCGGCGCACAGCTCGTCTCGCATGGCGTAGACGCGGTTCATGGCCTCGGACTCAAACCAGGCCAGGCGCTCCGTACGCTTAAGCCCGGCCGGCGCGTCCGAAAGCGAGACGGCCTTGCCGGCACGAATCCAGCACTTCTTGGGACGCATGAGCTTTTTGCCCGCGGGCGTGATGTCGGACCAGCCGCAGATGGCGAGCGGGTTGACGGGCGCCTTGCCCATCTGAGCGATGAGCGCAAAGCCGCCGTGGACCTCTGGCTTGATCTCGCGCGAGCGGATGCGCGTGCCCTCGGGGAAGATCAGGACGTCCTCGCCGCGCCGCAGCGCATGCTGGGCGGCGCGCAGGCACTTCATATCGGCAGTACCGCGCTCCACGGGGATGCCGCCAACGCGGCTAAAAGCCCAGCGCACAATCTTGTTCTTGGCGAACTCGGACTTAAAGATGGGGCGAATGCGACGGCCGCCAAAGAACAGCGCCGTCTCCACGGCCAAGAGCTCAGCCATCGAGGTGTGGTTGCAGATGACCACGCTGCCGCGGCCTTCCTGGCGCTCAAACAGCAGGTCAGCGTCCTCGACCTTCCAACGCCACATGAGCTTGGAGAAGGCCCAAAGGATGGCCATGGCTACGACGACGGTGCCGCGGATGAGCGCCGGAAACTCGTCATAGGGGGCGTTGTAATAGTCCTCGGGCGTCTGCTTAAACAGGCGCATGGGCTACCTCCTTTGGTTGATGAGGCCCTCGATAATGCAGACGACCTCGTCGATGGTATGGGCGGTGGAGTCGACGTGTACGGCGTCCTCGGCGGGGACGAGCGGGGCGACCTCGCGGCTGCTGTCAAGCTTGTCGCGCTGCTTAAGGGCGTCGAGAGTCTCGTCGACCTCGGCCTCGAGCTGCTCGTCGGTAAGCGGCTTGGCGTCGTTTTGGTGGCGCTGCAGCACGCGGCGGCGGGCGCGCTCACGCGGGTCGGCGGTCAGGAAGACCTTGACCTGCGCGTTGGGGAACACGACGGTGCCGATGTCGCGGCCCTCGGCCACAATGTCGCGGTCCTCGGCGGCACGGCGCTGGTGGATGAGCATGGCGGCGCGCACGCCCGGATAGGCCGAGACCTTGGAAACGTTGGCGTCCACCTGCGGGGTGCGGATGGCGGCCGAGGCGTCCTGGCCGTCGATGGTCAGGCGCGTGTCCTCGCCGGTGCCGTTGGTAAAGCGGATCTCGATCTGCTCGGCGAGGGCGTCGATGGCCGCCTCGTCGTCCAGATCGATGCCGCGGTCGAGCGCGGCGAAGGTGACGGCGCGATACATGGCGCCCGTGTCGAGCTTGTTAAAGCCCAGCTGGCGGGCGATCTCCTTGGCGATGGTAGACTTGCCGGAACCGGCGGGGCCGTCGATGGCGACGATCATGCAATGCTTCCTTTCGATGGTTGACGTGCTGGTATGGTTTGCGGGCGCTGGGGCGCGGCGGGTTGCCTAGCCCGTGTAGCGCTCGCGGTAGGTGTTGCGCTTGGGTGCGGAGCCGTGGCTGCCGTGGTGACGCGTGCGGCTGGCGGGCGTATCTTGGGGCTTGCCGCCGTTGCGCTTGGCGCTCGCCTGCTTGGGCGGGATGCCACCGGCCTTGAGGATCTGTACCTCGCGGTCGGTGAGCTCGCGCCACGACCCCTTGGCCACGTCCTTGAGTTCCAGACCGGCAAAGTTGCAGCGATGCAGGCGAATCACCGGGTGGTGGATCTTGCCCAGCATGCGCTTGACCTGGTTTTTACGGCCCTCGCGGATGATGACCTCCACGGCGGTGGTGCCGGGCTTGACGCCTTGGGGAGCTACGGCCTCGGCCTCGCGTGCGTTGATGACGCGGCAGATTGCCGGCTGACAAAGGCCGTCATCGAGCTCGATGCCGCGACGGAGTGGTTCCAAGTCGCGATCGGTCAGGTGGCCGTCCACGAGCGCCTGATAGGTCTTGTAGACGTGCTTGCTGGGGTGCAGCAGGTCCTGCGACAGGTCGCCGTCGGTGGTAAAGAGCAAAAGGCCCGTTGTGTCGCGGTCCAGGCGACCTACCGGGAAGAGCCCCGGAAAGCGGTCGCGGGGAACCAGGTCCGCCACACAGGGACGCTCCTGCGGATCGCTCATGGTGGTGAGGTAGCCGGTTGGCTTGTAGAGCATCAGGTACACGGCGCCTTGGTTGAGCTTGACGGGCATGCCGTCGACCTCGATATGGTCGCGGTCGACGTCGACCTTGGTGCCCAGCTCGGTTGCGATCTGGCCGTTGACGGTCACGCGGCCGGCGGTCATCAGGTCCTCCGACCCGCGGCGGCTCGCCACGCCCGCGCGCGCCAAAAAGCGCTGCAGGCGCATGGTGTGCGGATAGACGGGCTGGGCGTCGGTTGCGGGTACTTCGCCCGTGGCGCGCGTCTCCCCTACTTCGTTAGTCCTCGTCATGTAAATCCTCCGAGGTCTCGTCGACGACCAGGGTTTCCAGGTCCTCGACTGCCTCAACATCTTCAACATCGGTATCGAGCAGTTCGCGCTCTTCGTCCAGGTCATCGGCCTGCTCCTCGAGCGTGGACTGAATGCTGCGGCCGCTCAGGCGCTCGCGGATAAACTGACGCGACTGCTCGTCGGGGGCAAACTGCTCCAGGTCGGGCAGGTCACGGGTGGAGCGCAGACCGAACTTTTCCAAGAAGGCGTTGGTCGTGCCGTAAATGATGGCCTGACCGCGCTGGGGGTCGCGTCCGAGCTCGCGCACCAGACCTTTGTCCACGAGCGACGCGATGACGCCGTCAGAATTGACGCCGCGGATGCCTTTGACCACCTCGCGCGTCACGGGCTGGTGGTATGCGATGACGGCCAGTGTTTCGAGCGCCGCCTGCGACAGCTTTTGCGTGTCCCAGCTCAGCACATAGGCCTCGACCACGTCGTGGTAGGCGGGATGCGTAAACAGGCGCCAGCCGCCGGCGACCTCGCGCAGCTGAAAGCCACGGTTGGCCTCCTCGTACTCAACCTTGAGCTCGGCGAGCAGCGATGCGCACTCGCCGGGGGCGATATCCAGTGCGCCGGCGAGCGCGGGCGCACTCACCGGGTCGCTCGACACCAGCAGCAGCGCCTCGAGGGCGCCTTTGAGGCTGTTTGCCTCCAGCGTGGAAAGGGTTGACATGGTTGCGGCTCCTATTCGGTGAGCTCGGGGCCCTCGCCGGGCACGTATGCCTCGGCGCCCTCGACTCGGTTGATGCAGATGGTTCCAAAGATCTCGTCCTGGCTCAGCGTGAGCGAGCCGCGCTTGGCGAGCTCGAGCATGGCCAGGAAGGTGACGACGAGCTGCTCGGTGGTGGCGTCGCCGTCCAACAGCTCGCGGAAGGTGCAGGTTTGGTGCGCCATGGTAAAGCGGTCGACTGAGGCCACGGTCAGGTCGAGCGGCACGCGATGCGGCGCCACATGCTCGGCCTCCAGTAAGAAGGTCTGGCGCTTGCCGTCCAGGTCGGCGCAGATGACGGCGAGGCCGCGCAGGGTGATGCCGGCCAGGTAGTCGGGCATAAGCCCCAGGAACTCGGGATCGGGGCCGGCCACGCGCGGATGCATGCGGCTTTCGGCCTGCATGCGCGCGCCAAGGGCCGCAGCTGCTCCCTTAAACTGCTTGTAGGCAATCAGGCGCTGGATCAGGACCTCGCGCAGGGCGTCGCCGTCGAGCGCGCTTAGTTCCTCCAGGTCCTCGTCGTCCTCGTCATCGTCGTCATCATTTTTACGCGGGGCCTCTTGCGGCACCAGAGAGGCGGCCTTGATGTCCAGAAGGGTTGCCGCGACCAGCAGAAAGTCGCTCGCCACGTCCAGGTCCAGCGCCTCGATGCGCTCAGCCTCGGCAAGGTATTGCTCGGCCACCTCGCTGATGGAGATGGCGCCGATATCTACTTTTTGGCGGGTTACCAGCTGCAGCAGCAGGTCGAACGGTCCGCTGTAGACCTGCGTCGACACGCGATACGACATCTTCGACCTCCTTTGACGGCGCCTTCGCGGCGCGGTTTGGGTGCATGTTACGACCGTTTTGCACGGTCGACCTGTAAGTTTACCTTAGATGCCGGCGATTGCGAAGTTGAGCAGCCACTCGGCCAGCGGATACACGGTAACGTCGAAATAGCGGCCGATCACATCAATGCCAGTCCACATGGGAAGCAGATACAGCACGATGATGAGGATGGGCATGGCGTATTGCTGCAGGCGGTAGTAGTTGGCGAGCGCCTTGCCTTTGAGGAACGGCACGATGATCGACGAGCCGTCGAGCGGCGGGATCGGGATGAGGTTAAAAAACGCGAGTGACAGGTTGACCACGATAAACGTGGCGCCGAAGTTCATGATCTGTGACGCCATGGCAAAGGACATGCCGGTATAGAGGCTGCCATATGCCGCGTGCATGATGGCGGCAGCGAGGCACGCGAGCGCGATGTTCGATGCGGGGCCGGCTGCGCTCACCAGGACCTCGTCACGCTTGGGGTGCTTGAGGTTGTTAAGGTAGACGGGCACGGGCTTGGCGAAGGCGAACACCGGGCCGCCGGCCGCGAGCATGAGCAGCGGCAGGAGGACGGTGCCAAACGGGTCGATATGGTTAAGCGGGTTGAGCGACACGCGGCCGCGCGAACGGGCCGTCTTGTCGCCGAGCGCCCAGGCCGCGGCGGCGTGTGCGCTCTCGTGGATCACGATGCCCACGATGACGGCGACGGCGCTGGCGAGCAGGTTCATGATGTAGCTGCTGGACATGGCGCTCCTCTAGCGGACGCGACGCGAGGCGCGCGTGAGCAGGTAGTCGATCACAAACAGGATCACGGCGACGATGGCGTAATCCAAGCGGAACACACCGCCAAAGGGCGACGTGATGACGCCGTAGCCGGCGATGGCGCTCGGCAGGGCGCGCGAAAGCTCGACGACAAAGCCCACGATCTGCAGCTTGGCGGTGAGGCCGCTAAAACACAGCAGCACGGTCATCGCGCTCATAAAAATGCCGCAGATGCGACAGGCGATGGCGATGATGCTCATCGCCACGGCAGCGGCCTTACGAGAGTTCACGCGCGGTCTCCTCTTCGATCTGGGTGGAAAGCTCCAGCCATTCGTCCTCGAGCTTGGGCAGCTCTTGCTTAAGGCCGTTATATTCCCCCAGCGCGGCGTTGAACTTATCCTGATCGGCATAAAGCTCTTCGCTCGCCATCAATTCCATAAGCTCGTCATAGCGGGCGCGCTTTTTGTCGAGCTCCGTCTCGATCTTCTTGAGCTGGTTACGCACGCCCTTGAGCTTTTTGTTGAGCGCAGCGCGGGCTTGGGCCTCGGCGCGCTTTTGCTCCTTGGTCTTTTTGCCCTCGGCAGGCTTGGGGGCGGCGACGGGGGTGTCAGCCTGGGCGGCGCTGGCCTTGGTGGACTTGGCCGCCACAGGCGCGTTCTCCTTGGGCGCCTCCGCGGCGGCGCGGGCTGCGAGGTCCTCGCGCTTATAGAGGTAGTAGTCGTAGTCGCCGTCGTAGACCGTGACTTGGCCGTCGCGGATGTCGATGACGCGGTTGGCCACGGCGCGCACCAGGTGCTCGTCGTGGCTGATCAGCACGATGGTGCCGGGGAAGTTTTGCAGGGCGTTCTCGAGCATGTCCACCGAGTCGATGTCCAGGTGGTTGGTGGGCTCGTCCAGGCACAGGAGCGCCTCGGGGGCCACAAGCATCTTGGCCAGGGCCAGACGAGCCTTTTCGCCGCCGGAGAGGACGCGAACCTGCTTTTCGATGGAATCGTTGTCGCTAAATAGGAAGGCGCCCAGCAGGCTGCGCTGCTGGGGTACGGTCCACTTGGGCGTAACGGTGTCGATCTCTTGCAGGACGGTGTTGGACTCGGTCATGCCCTCGAGCGCGTGCTGGGCATAGTAGGCCACGCCCACGTTGGTACCCAGGTCGCGCGTGCCGGTGGTGGGCGGCTCCAGGCCGGCGATGATCTTCATGAGGGTGGACTTGCCGGCACCGTTGGGGCCGACGAGCGCCACGTGCTCGCCGCGGTAGAGCTTGAGGTCGATATCGCTGTAGATGTGCTTTTCGCCGTAGGACTTGGAGACGCCCTCCAGGCCCACGACCATGTCGCCCGAGCGCGGCGGGTCGGGGAACTTAAAGTCGATGTGCTTGTGGCCCTCGGGCAGGATGACGAGCTCCTTTTTGATCTGCTCGATCTTGCGGATGCGCTCCTGGGCCTGCGCGGCTTTGGTGGGCTTGTAGCGGAACTTGTCGACGAAGACCTGCATATGGGCGATGTCTCGCTCCTGGGCAGCGCGCTTGGCGCGCATCTGCTCCAGGTTGTCCTCGCGCTGCTTAAGGTAGCTGCTGTAGTTGCCGGTGTAGGTGGTTACGCGGCGGTTTTCAAGAGCGGCGACGTGGTCGACGCACGCGTCCATGAAGGCGCGGTCGTGGCTGACGATGAGGACGGCGCCGTCGTAGTTCGCGATAAAGCCGCGCAGCCACTGGACGCTTTCGAGGTCCAAGTGGTTGGTGGGCTCGTCCAGAAGGAGCAGGTCGGGGTGGCGCAGGAAGAGCTTAGCCAGCGCGATGCGCATCTGCCAGCCGCCCGAGAACTCGGAGCACGGACGCTCAAAGTCGGTGACTTTAAAGCCCAGGCCGGACAGGATCTTGCGGGCGTTGCTCTCGAGTTCGTAGCCGCCCAGGTGCTCAAAGCGGTCTTGGACCTGACCGTACTCGTTTAGGAGCGCGTCGACGTCCTTGCCCTGCTCGGAGAGCTCGGTGATCTGGGCCTGCAGCTCGTTGGCGCGCTCGCCCATGCGGCGGATTTCCTTGGCGGCGGCCATGACCTCGGCGAGGATGGTGGTGTCCTTTTGCTCTAGGTTGGTTTCCTGCTCTAGGTAGCCCACCTGGCAGTCCTTGGCGTACTGGACCTGGCCGGCATCGGGGCTGTCGATGCCCATGATGATTTTAAGCATGGTGGTTTTGCCGGCGCCGTTAGGTCCCACGAGCGCAAAGCGCTCGCCGGGGTTGATCTGGAAGGACGCGCCGCTAAAGAGGACGCGCGCGCCGAAGCTTTTTTCGATCTTGTCGACCAGGAGGATCATGGTGCCGCCTTTGACCTTGTGTGCCTATATGAAAAAAGGCCCCAACTTGCGTTGGAGCCTCATTCAATACTCGGGTGGAGACGAGGGGGATCGAACCCCTGACCTCTTGACTGCCAGTCAAGCGCTCTCCCAGCTGAGCTACGCCCCCGTGCGAAAAAGTACTATACGGGAACTCCCCCGCCGATGCAAGGACAATTTTGGAAAAACTTTCGGCGGCGCGAGCGCGGATGCGGGACGGGCCCAAGAACGCGGGGCCCGCGGGGCGCGCCCCGCGGGCGGCGGCGTGGCCGCCGCACTCCTTCCCGGCACCCGCCCGGCCGCCCCCGGGGACCTCCCGCCACGGAACCGGGCCATCTACTACGTTTGGCCTACATTCCCCGACCATGACGTCTCGGGCAAAAATAAAACCGCAGGTAAACGGCCTGCGGTTTTCGCGAAATACGGGGTATGGTCGAGGGGTCGGGGTTAAACGTAGTAGATGGGCCGGTTCCGTGGCGGCAGCGTCGCGCGCAGCCGACCGAGGGCGCCTGGAAGTGAGTAAGCAGGCTATTTGTAAGTGAAAACCACTGCTATGAAAAAGAAAACAGACCAGACATATTGCCTGGCCTGTTGAAAAACCTGGTGGGCCCTCCGGGATTCGAACCCAGAACCCAGGGATTATGAGTCCATATTCA
>CAVCRP010000002.1:0-124626 GCA_963604655.1 uncultured Ruminococcus sp. | reverse complement strand
CGATACTGATACTGCAGGGAGTGCTGGACCTGCTCTTTAGCATGCTTGTAAGTACGCGAAGCGGCACCGTAGTAACCCTTCGCACGGTGCATAACGGTACGGCGCTTCTTCTTGGCGGCAACAGCGCGCTTAATACGTGCCATGTTCTATCAACTCCTAGACGGTAAAACGAAAAACGGGAACGCGAACTTAGGCGAGACGCGACTTGATGACCTTGCGGTCGGCAGCGGCGATCTCGGTCTCCTGACGGAAGCCACGCTTACGCTTGGTGGACTTCTTGCTCAGGATGTGGCTCTTGAAAGCCTTGGCGCGCATAAGCTTGCCGGTACCAGTCTTGCGGAAACGCTTCTTGGTGCCGCTGTGGGACTTCATCTTAGGCATGAAATACTCCTTAATCGGTTACAGAACACTAGTTACTTGCTATCGCTTGCCGCTTTATCCTCATCGAAGGCGCCCTTAATCGGGGCGAGCAGCATAAGCATGTTACGGCCTTCCATCTTAGGCTTGGACTCGACCGTAGCGTAAGGCTTGAGATCCTCGGCGAGACGCTCGAGAACGTTAAGACCCTGCTCCGGGTGAGCCATCTCACGGCCGCGGAACATGATGGTGATCTTAACGCGTGCGCCCTTCTTGAGGAAACGCAGAACGTGGCCCTTCTTGGTCTCGTAGTCGCCAACGTCGATCTTGGGTCGGAACTTCATTTCCTTGACCTCGACCTTGGACTGGTTCTTACGAGCAGCCTTGGCCTTCATGGCCTGCTGGTACTTGAACTTACCGTAGTCCATGACCTTGCAGACCGGCGGCTCCGCGTTGGGAGCGATCTCGACCAGGTCGAGACCCTGATCGTCGGCGACGCGCTGGGCATCGCGGATGGCGAACAGGCCGAGCTGAGAGCCATCGACGCCAATCAAACGACACGAAGATGCAGTGATCTCGTCGTTGATGCGGGTGTCATCAGACTTAGCTATTTTCCCTACCTCCATTCATAAAAAAATAACCCGGCGCTTCTCAGCAACCAGGTCGTACACATAGACATCCTCGATATGAGGAAGAGAATCTAGGTTGTATGACCAGTCAGCTGCTCATTGGCGCCAAAAGGTGGGAACCCTCGGGTTCCTCTTTAGGGCATTGCGGGAACAACGCCTTGGCGATAATAACACGTTCGACGCGTTATCACATTACGTACACGAAAAAGGGGCCTTGACCCCTTGAACGCTCACTTGCATGTATGGTGCCCGAGGCGAGACTCGAAGGGCCTTCGCTTCGCGAAGACCCGGGCTTCGGGCGCATGGCGCCCTCGCCACGCTCCGCTATAAACAGGCCACAGGCCTGTTTGCTTAACGCTCCGCGCGCTCACGCGAGTTCGGCACGAAAAAGGGGGCCTAAACCCCCTTGAACGCTCACTTGCATGTATGGTGCCCGAGGCGAGACTCGAACTCGCACGTTGTTGCCAACGGTGGATTTTGAGTCCACTGCGTCTGCCAATTCCGCCACTCGGGCACGTAATGCGTGAGTTAGTTTATCACAGCTTGCTATCGATTAGTCCGAAAATGGAACTTCGAGCATTTCGATGAGTTCGACCGAACGGAGCATCTCGCGCTGACGGCATCCGCGACTGTCGACTGAGGCCTCGCCCATCTGATTATCATAGGGATCCTCGCGCATACCATCGAAGACAGGCTCAAACTCAGCCTGGAACCGATTGTTTGCCACCATACGCCACGGGTCGAGGTTGCCAAAGTAGTGACGGCGGCGCCACTCCTCCCCCATCCTGCGCGCCGAAGAGCCAAACGATACGTCGGCGTTGAGCCAACCGGTCTGCGGCGTATAGAACTCTGCCCAATCGTGCGGCCCGACCGAATCGGGTGCAACATACAGGCCGCTCTGCCAACGGGCGGGCACGCCCGCGATACGGCACATGGTGATAAACGTGAGCGCCATAACGCCGCAATCGCCGCGGAGCGAATGCGCGCAGTCATCGGCAATAGATCCCAAAAGCAAGTACGGCGGCTGATAGCGATAGTCGATATGCTGCGTCAGGTAATCATAGATGGCACGGGCGCGATCGAGCGGATCCTCGAGTCCGTCAACAACACTGGCCGTCAGCTGCTGCAGATACGGCGTAAATGCAATGTGCGGACGGTCCTCGGAAATATCCTCGGGCAGAGGCGCGTCCATACGCGGGTGAACCGGAAGTGTGCCACCGTAGACATCACAATAAGCAGCATCGATGTGATAACGATAGGTCACCGAAAATAAGTGCTCGCTCGAGGAAGACCACGAGGCGGTACGCGCCGAAGCATTCGCGGGAGCAACAGCGCCCTCCGGCGTCATGTCGAGAATCTCGACCCGAGACTGCTGACGGCAGGCAGCCGCGACGGGAAGCCAAGCGCAAACGGTCTCCCCTTCCAGAGCGCCGGGGACAGACACGGACGCTTTAAGCGTAATGACGCGAGCCAATCCGTTTTGCGACTCCATCTCCTTGAGCATCTCGTTGCGCAGTGCTACTCCGTCCGTAGAATCGGGCCGCATGCCGGGAACCTCTTTGGGATATACGCGAAGCGAATCGAGGAAGTTGTCGAGAACGAACAGTTCGCCATCGATAAAGCGCCAGTCAATACGCTTACGATTAATCAGGTCATCAAACTGCTCTTCGGTAAACTCTGGCCACTCCTCGCGAATCATCGCAATAGCCTGATCGCGCGACACCGAAAAATGAAGCGGCGTCTCGAGCATGCGATACCGCTCGGCACGAACACAAGCAGCCAGCGAAGGCTCGGGGTTCTGCTCCAAAAGGCGATCGCAGGCAGCAACAGCCTGCGTCAAATACCCGGCATCCTTAAGACGAAGAATCTCAGGCGGTAGTCCAATATCGAGATGACGAAAATCATCACTGCAAACATCAACAGAGCAGCCAACAGGACCCTCGTCAATAACCTTCCCATCCGAAGGCAGTACATTAATAACAGCCATACCAAAACTCCAAGTCACTATAACGCTTGAAGCCCATTGTAGCGAGATAAAAAGAAAGCCCCAACAAGGGAGCCATCAACACCGCTGAACGGTAACCATATAACTAAAATCAGACCAGTAACCCTGTAGCAAGTTAACAAAGGAGGCCCCGTTTCCCCGGAGCTGATTCCGTCGCGCGACTTCTGGCAAAGCCAGTAGCCATCTTAATTCAGACTCGTAACCCTGCGGCGTTAAACGAAGGAAGCCCCGTCCCCCGGAGCTGTTTTCTTGGCGCGACTTCTGGCAAAGCCAGGTGAGCGCAAAGGAAACAGTGTAGGGGGACGGGGCTTCCGGCGGGAAGTTTAGCGACGCTTACGCCTTGTTGACGGAGCCAAACTCCTCCATGAGCTCCTTGGTGCGGGCAACGATGTTGTCGCGACCAGGCTTGAGGAGCTTGCGGGGGTCAAAGCCCTTGCCCTGCTGATCCTTGCCAGCCTCGATGTACTCGCGGACGCCCTTGGCGAAGACGAGCTGCAGGTCGGTGTTGACGTTGATCTTGGAGATGCCCAGGGAGATGGCCTTCTTGATCTGATCCTCGGGGATGCCGGTGCCACCGTGCAGAACGAGGGGCAGGTCACCGGTCTGGGCCTTAATCTCGCCCAGACGCTCGAAGGAAAGACCAGCCCAGTCGGCGGGGTACACGCCGTGGATGTTGCCGATGCCGCAGGCGAGGAAGTCGACACCCAGGTCAGCGATCTGCTTGCACTCAGCAGGATCAGCGAGCTCGCCGCGGGAGGTCACGCCGTCCTCGGTGCCGCCGATGCCGCCGACCTCGGCCTCGATGGACATGCCCTTGGAGTGAGCAAGCTCAACGAGCTCCTTGGTGCGGTCGAGGTTAAGCTGGAAGGTCTCCTCGTGAGAGCCGTCATACATGATGGACGTGAAGCCGGCCTCGATGCACTTGAAGCAGTCCTCGTAAGAACCGTGATCGAGGTGAAGGGCGACGGGAACGGTAACGCCCGTGGCCTCGACGGCAGCCTTGACCATGTCGGCGCAGACCTTGAAACCGCCCATCCACTTAGCGGCACCAGCGGTGCACTGAAGGATCAGCGGAGACTTGGCCTCCTCGGCGGCCTGGAGAATAGCCAGGGTCCACTCGAGGTTGTTGGTGTTGAAGGCACCAAGACCGTACTTGCCGGCCTCGGCCTTCTTGAGCATGTCTGCTGCGTTGACGAGCATAAAAGAAACCTCCTGTAAGGTTGCTCCGATAACGCCTGAGATTTTACCACGGCGCACCCGAGCATAAACGTTCGTTTGTTCACGAATATCGTCCAAACAGACTTTTTTGACCGTTTGCCCTACGAAATCGACCCGTTGGGGAAAAATAGCTTGACGTTTGGACGCTTCTCGTGCTTCAAAAGCCGACTATTAAGCTAAATCTGCATGAAAGGGTTCTGCATGAGCTCGCGTGCCATGGTGGTCGAATCGCCATGACCGGTTAGGCAAACGGTATCGGGCGGGAGAAGCCGGGCGAGCTTGGAGAGCGAGCGCAGAATCGCCGCCTCGTCTCCTCCAGAAAGATCGGTGCGGCCGTGCCCACCCGGAAACAGGGTGTCGCCCACAAAGGCAATGTTCCCCTGCTCGGTGGCAGCAAACAAGACGATCCCGCCCGGCGTATGCCCTGGCGTCTCGATCACCTGCAGGTAGATATCGCCCACCTTGATAGCATCTCCCTCGGCGAGCAGGTGCGTCGGCTCCCCGGGGTCAGGCGTCTCAATGCCCCACATAGCTCGCTGTTCCTCGATGTTCGCATGCGGCACCGCCACATCCTTAGCACACAGCTCATACTGGCAGCCCTCGCCAACGGTGGTTCGCACGCCTGCAACACCACCAACATGATCGGCATGGCCATGAGTGCATACGGCGCCAAACACGCGTACGCCGGGATGCTCGGCTCGAATATGCTCCACCAGGCGTTCGCCTTCCCATGCGGGATCGATAATCACGCACTCATTGTCCGAAATAACAGCATAGCTATTGGTCTGAATGGGACCGTTTACGAGCGTCTCGATCTCGACCGATCCCTTGGGAGTTAAATCCAAGGACACAGCACTCATGTCCCTCTCCTCTCTATAGAACTCGAGGCATCAAACGATGCCTCGAGTGTAGCGAATATCGATAATGTGACACGTTCGTCGCGACTAAACGCGGCGCTTAAGCTGGGCTCCACCCTCACCGGGCATCAGGCGGCGCGCGTCGTAGACCGAGTCAACGCTGCTGATGGAGGCCAGCAGCGGATCCAGACCACTCGCGTCCGAGATCTCGACCATAAAGCGCAGGGTTGCAATACCCTCGCGGTTGGTCGACGTGGCGGCAGAAAGGATATTGCCGCCCGCATCGCCAATGGCAATGGTGACATCCTTGAGCAGGCCCATGCGGTCCAGGCACTCGACCACGATCTCGACCTGGAAGAGGGTGTCGGCAGCGCCGTCCCACTCCACTTCGATCATGCGCTCGGGATGCTCCATAAGACCCTTGACGTTGGGACAGTTGGCGCGATGCACCGAAACGCCACGACCGCGCGTGATGAAGCCGACGATGTCGTCGCCCGTCACGGGGTTGCAGCAATGAGCCAGACGGACCAGTAGGCCGCTGTTGCTCTCGCCCTTGACGATAATGCCGTTACTGGCGCTCTTGCCGCGCTTTTGCGGCTTGCGGTTGGAGCCGCGAGCAGGCTGCTTCACGACCTCGGCGATAGCCTCGGCCTTGGTGAGCTGTTCCTCGGGCTTGGGGTCCAAGATTTGCTCGACCTTATTGCCCACAGCGCGCGGGGCAACCTTGCCGGCGCCGACGGCGGCAAACAGGTCCTCGAGCTGCTTGAAGTTAAACTGCTCCGCCACGGCGTTGAGCGCACGCGTCGAACGCGGCGTAGAAATGCCATAGCCACGCTTACGCAGGTCCTTAGCCAGCATATCGCGACCAGCAGCAGCGTCGTCGTCCTTGGTCGCAGCGGCAAAATAGCGGCGGATCTTTGACTTGGCGGAAGGTGTCTTAACGATCTTGAGCCAATCACGCGACGGCTTGGAACTCTTGTTAGTCAGAATCTCGACACGGTCACCCGTCTTAATCTCGTGCGTGAGCGGAGCCACCGCACCGTTGATTTTGGCGCCGACGCAATGGTTTCCCACCTCGGTGTGAACGGCGTAGGCAAAGTCGAGCGGCGTGGAGCCGGCACGAAGCGCCATGACCTCGCCCTTGGGCGTAAAGACAAAGATCTCCTGATCGAAGAGGTCGACCTTCAGCGAATGCAGGTATTCCTTGGCATCGGTGATCTCGTCGGAAGCCGCCCAATCGAGCGAATGCTTGAGCCAGTTGATCTGGTCGTCCAAACGTTGAGCGTCATTGGTCTTGGAAGCAGACGATCCGCCCGACTTCTTATATAGCCAGTGGGCGGCAATGCCGTACTCGGCCTGCTCATGCATCTCATAGGTTCGAATCTGAATCTCGAGCGGGCGAGCCGTGGGGCCGATGACCGTCGTGTGGAGCGACTGGTAGTTATTGACCTTGGGCATGGCGATATAGTCTTTAAAGCGGCCGGGCATGGGGTGCCACAGCGTGTGCACCGCGCCGAGCGTGGAGTAGCAATCGCGCACCGAATGCGTGATGACGCGCAGTGCCACCAGGTCGTAGATCTCGGAGAATTCCTTGCCCTTGCGCTTCATCTTTTGGTAGATGGACCAATAGTGCTTGGAACGGCCGTTGATCTGGAAGTCTTCCAGGCCAATGCGGTTGAGCTCGTCGGTGAGCGTCTTGATGGTCTCGGCCAGATAGCGCTCACGGACCTCGCGCGACTCCGCCACCATGCGTGCGATGCGCTGGTAGGCATCGGGCTCCAGGTAGAAGAAGGACAGGTCCTCGAGCTCCCATTTAATGGAGCTCATGCCCAGACGGTCGGCCAGGGGCGCATACACGTCCATGGTCTCGCGAGCCTTAAACAGGCGACGGTCCTCACGCAGGGCTGCAAGGGTGCGCATGTTGTGCAGACGGTCGGCAAGCTTAACGATGATGACGCGGATGTCCTTGGACATGGCGAGGAACATCTTTCGCAGCGTGAGCGCCTGTTTCTCGTCCATACTGTCGACTTCGATGTTGGTGAGCTTGGTCACGCCATCGACGAGCTCGGCCACCGTATCGCCAAACAGGCCGGAAACATCGGCAAGCGAGGTCTCGGTATCCTCGACGGTATCGTGCAGCAGCGCGGCGCACACTACATCGCAGTCCATCTTGAGATCGGCCAAAATGATGGCCACCTCGACGGGATGGTTGATGTACATCTCACCCGAGCGGCGCTTTTGGTTGCAGTGCTTCTCGGCAGCAAAGCAATAGGCCTGCTCCACCTTAGAAAAGTCGTCCTCATTCATATATTTGAGGCACAGGCGCTCCAGTTTGTCGTAGCTGTCCGCCATAATCTCGGGCGGCAGCTCATCGGCATGCTTATAGTGCTCCATCTCCGAGAACGGCTGGAGGGTGGAATCATGGGCGGTACGGGCTGCGGCATCCATCGAGGTCCCCTTCCCCTAGGCCCGCGGTACGATCGGGCGGTTAACTTTGGCTAGCATATCAGAAGCGCACGAATCGAGCGCCCAACTCCGGAAAGCCGAGAACTCCATGCGCGAGCGCAAGCCCTCCAAATAGCGAATTGACCTGCTCAATTGCACACGGCCGGGGTTTTCGGCCATCGCGATGCGACGGGTGTCGTCAAACCCCGAAACGCGACAGAAACCAAGCTCTTCGAAGATTCCCAGGCCACTTTCCACCGAGCGCTCGTCGACCGGCGTGCGAGCATCGATGGCAAGGCACATCTGCGCGATGTCGATATCGCTTGCGCAGAATGAATCATCCCCGGTCTTACCGCGGTTGGAGCGCCACATGGTCTGCAACGCACGATAGAGTGTGACGAGTTCGTCGCGCTCGGGTGCGTAGCAGTCGAGCAGGCGCTCGTTGATGCGGGCGTCGCGCGACGAATAGAGCAGGTGGATCACGGCGGGCTGTCCGTCACGACCGGCACGCCCGCTCATCTGGTTGAACTCAATGGCGCCAAACGGCATGTGGTACAGCACGACATGGCGGATATCGGGCAGATTGACACCCTCGCCAAAGGCAGAGGTCGAGACGATGCAGCTGAGGCTTCCGTCTCGGAATGCTTCCTCCACGCGGCGGCGATCGGAGCGCGCAAGCCCCGCGTTATAGAACGCGATATGGGTTGCGCAATCGGGCACACGCTTGCGCAACGTCTTGGCGAGCGCCACGGATTGGTCGCGCGAATTGACGTAAATGACGGTCTTCTCCCCCGTCGCCACGATCGACACCAAACGGTTCTCGCGGCTCGCAAGGTCGCGGTCGTCCTCGAGCTGCAGGTTCTCGCGCACCGTCTCGTCGACCACCGTGCGAGTAATCGGCAGCATGCGGGCAAGCTCGGCCACGACCGGAGCCGTCGCGGTGGCCGTCGCAGCCATAACAACCGGGTCGCCCAGGGCTTTGAGGATATCGGGCATGTCGAGATAGGCGCTGCGGTCGCCGCCCTTGGCAAGGCCGGCGTGGTGCGCCTCATCGATAACGACAAAGCCGATGCGGCCCGAACGCGCGAAGCGGTCACGGTGGATAGATAGGAACTCGGGCGTCGTGAGCACGATACCGGTGCGGCCCGAAGCTAGGCCGGCGAACACATCATCGCGTGCGGCCTCCACGGTCTCGCCGGTCAGCACGCCAACGCCAATGCCAAGCGCTGCCATCGTCGACGAGAGGTGATAGGCCTGGTCGGCAACAAGCGCGCGCAGCGGATAGACAAAGATGCTCGCACGTCCGCGAAGGACAGCCTCGCGCGCAGCATGTACATGGAAGATGAGAGACTTGCCGCGGCCCGTTCCCATAACGGCCAAGACGCTCTGGTGGTCGGCCAAGGCATCGAGCGCCTCAACCTGCGCGCGGTGCGGCTGGTTCGATCCGATAAAGCTATGGATAAGCGAGCGCGTGAGCTCGGTATAGGAAAGCTGGGCGAGCGTCTCGCGCTTACGCGACTCCAGGCGCAGGCCGGAATCCGCCGGCTGCACGCCACGACGAAGCTCGCATGCCGGATCATCGACGCTGGGCAGCGTGGTATCGCGAACCAGAACATCCTTGATCATGAGCTTGGGCTTCACACGCCCCTGCCAATGCTCGGCAACGGCCTCGAACACCAAGTCGACAGCGCTATCGCAGTTGATGAGCTTATCGATTTGCGGCACGCGGAACATAATGGCCGGCACACTCGCGGCGCCATCGGTCGCCACAAAGCGCATGTGCTCGCCGGTTTTGCCCACCACGGCGCGGTCGCACATCGTCACGCCCTCGGCAGCCAGCAGCGGCACCTTGTTGCCCTGGCCAAACGGCTCAAGACGGGAGATCTGCTCGATGGTCTCGATATTCAGCTCGGAAAGGTCGACGGTGGCGGCGACCTCGTCGGTGTCTTCAAAGTCCTCGGCGGAAAGCTCCGATAGCACGGCGGAAAGGCGGCGGCGGAACTCATCGAGCTTGGATGCCTCGATGGTCACACCCACCGCACCGGCATGTCCGCCGCGACGAATCAGCAGGTCGGAACAACGCTCGACGGCGTCAAACAGGTTAACTTTGCCCACCGAGCGACCAGAGCCGCGCGCGATACCGTCCTCGATCGAGAACAGCAGCGCCGGCACGTGATAGCGATTGGTCAAGCGGCTCGCCACGATGCCTTTGACGCCCTCGTGCCAGCCCTCGCCGCCCACGACGATTGCGCGCCCGCCGTCATAAGTCTCCTCGACCTTCGCCATGGCATCGCGCGTGAGCTCCGCCTCGATCTCACGGCGTTGGCGATTGATTTCCTCGAGCTCGGCTGCCAGTGCACTTGCTTCGATAGGATCACGGGCAAGCAGCAGGTCGAGCGCCAGCTTGGGATCAGCCATGCGGCCGGCAGCATTCAGACGAGGGATGAGCGAAAACGACAGGCCGTCGGCCGTAATGGTAGAAAGGTCGGCCTTGGCAAGTGCGGCAAGCGCGATATAGCCGGGACGGGCCGTCACGCGCATCTGCTGGATGCCCTCGGCGACCAGTGCGCGATTCTCGGGCGTGAGCGGCATCATGTCGGACACGGTGCCCAGCGCCGCGACCTCGATCAGCGAACGCCAATACGACGGCTTGCCCAAACGCTCGCCCAGGACCTGCACCAGCTTGAGTGCCACGCCGGCACCGGCAAGCTCGCGCGAGGGGCCCTCGTCCTCGAGCTTGGGGTCGGTCAGGGGCACGCCCTGCGGCACCTGGTCGGAGGGCTCGTGATGGTCCGTGACCACCAAATCGATCCCCAGGCTCTCCAGATAGGAGACTTCTTCCTTGGCGGCAATACCGTTATCGACGGTCACGATCAGCTGAGGGCGAGCGAGCTCGTTAACGCGGTCGAGCGCCGCGCGCGAAAGACCGTAGCCCTCGTCAAAGCGATGCGGAATAAACGGCGTGACATCGGCGCCAAACGTGCGCAGTGCCTCGGTCAACAGGCAGGTCGACGTAATACCGTCAACGTCAAAATCGCCAAAGACCGCAATGTGCTCGTGGTTGCAAATAGCACGCTCGACGCGGTCGGCAACGACCGACATGCCCGGGATAATGAGTGGGTCGGCCCAGTCGCGATCGAGCGAAGGCGTCAAAAACAGCTGACCTTCTTCGATGGATGTAATGCCGTGCGCGACCATAATACGCGCCACCAGCCCGGGAATGCCCAGGCCAGCCGAAAGCTCCTTTTCGAGCTCGGGGTTTTGCTGAGCGACCGCCCAGCGATGCGTCGTCTTAAGCGATGACATAGGCGCCCACCCCCGATAGGGGCAGGTCGCCGCGATACCTCTCACGGTTCATAGCGATGAGTCCTCTGTGTATGCCCGCTTCGGCAGGCAGATCTGTTGAACGGATTTATTATACCGTGCAGAGCAGACGCAAATCGCCGCAGCACGCCGCGGTTTCGGTAAACGATGCCGGTAATAGCCCCGAAATATTCGAGCGTTTCTGACGCACGGACGCATGCGAGCGTCTAGCATATCCATTCAAAACGGGTTCACGGGCAAAGGGAGTCACAAGCGCATATGAAGCAATGGGTTGGACTGGGCAAGTTTCTCGCGGGGCACATGCAGGTCATCGTTCCGATTTGCGTGGCACTCGGCGTGCTCTTTCCCCAACAGATTGGCGTACTCAAGCCCATCGTTCCCACCTTGTTTGCCTTTATGACGTTTCAGGGTGCGCTCAGCAACACCTTTCACCAGGTAACCGAGGTGTTCCGCCGTCCGTTGCACCTAGTCTTGGCGCTGCTCGTCTCGGCGGTGCTTATTCCCATCGCGGCGTATGCCATGGGGTCACTCTTCTTTGGCTCCAACCCCAACCTTGTCTGCGGCATTGTGCTCGAATACAGCGTGCCCGTGGCCGTCACCGCTTTTATGTGGATCAGCATGTTCGGCGGCAACGGCCCGCTCGCGCTCACCATCATCCTGACGTCCTCGGTCATCTCACCTGTGACGATTCCGCTTACGCTCAAGCTCCTGCTGGGCGCCACCGTCTCGATCGACGTGCCGAGCATGATGCAGAACATGGCCTTTATGATCGCCATCCCCGCTGTGCTCGGTATTGCCATCAATGAACTCACGCGCGGCTGGGGCCACGAGAAACTCTCTCCCGTGCTCTCGCCCGCCTGCAAGTTCATGATGATGGGCGTCATCGCGTCCAACTCCACCGCTATGAGCGAGTACGTGCTGCACATAAACGCGGTGCGCCTGGAAGTCGCCCTCTTTATTTTGGTCTTCGCCATCAGCGGCTTTGTCGTCGGTTTTCTGGTCGCACGTGCGCTGCATCTGCCATATAGCGAGACGACTACCATGTGCTTTACCTGCGGCATGCGCAACATCTCTTCGGGTGCCGTCATCGCCACGCAGTACTTTCCGGGCGAGGTCGTGTTCCCCGTCATGTGCGGCACGCTGTTTCAGCAGGTGCTGGCCTCGATTATCGGGCATCTCTTTGAGTGCCTAACCTGCGAGGAGCGCACCAAACAGCGCAAGCGGGTCGAAGCCGGCCGCGACGCCATGGCGCGCTAGGCTGTGCGCATTACGCGGGTGTTAGTCTTGCTATACGAGCGTTTCCAGATGCGCACGCAGACGCTCAGCATCGATATCGAGCGTCGTCTCGGCATTGACTTGGGCCAAACGATAGCCGACAAAGTAGGGCGAAACCACCCAACGCGGCAGCGCCTTGGCAATGGTCCGACCGCCCAGGTGATAGAAGAACAAGTTGTACGACTCTGCGCGACCACCGTGGTGCTCGTTTAGGATATAGCGCAGAGCTACCTGGATCGCATCGGCAAAGAGATCCGCCTCGGCTTGGTCTCGTGCGTCATCGCTGGCGGCGATTCCCTGCGGGGCTGAAACGTTGATCTCAAAGAACCCCATGATCGGTTCGGCTGAGATATTGACCGAGATTCTCCCCTGTTGCCAGACATTGATGCCTTCGAAATTGGCGGAAGCCAGCGAAGCATAGCCGTCTTCCTGCTCCAAACCCACAATCTGCATGTGCGGATGGACCAGACTGCCGCCCGAAAGTGGGCCCTTGTTCTTGTACATGAGAACGCTGCGATACTGTCGGGAGTCAATCATCCGCTGTCAGCAATCCAGGGCAAACCGCATAACATGATGCAGCTCGTCCGGCGCATAGGTCACCAGGTCGGCGTCGTGGTCGGACGACTCAATCAATACGGTCTGGCGAGTGGCCCGCAAGGTCTTAAACTTATTCTCGAGCCAGATGCAGCCACCGTCGCGCCGGATGATATTGGCGAGTTCCTCGGTATCGCAAAAGGGGCACGCGGTGCCGGGACGACGGTTGTCGTCGGGCTTACCGTTCGCCTGCTGAACGTCAAATACCAGCGCCACGGGTTATACCTCCAGCGGCACGATCTTGGTGCCATGGAGTTCGGAGACGCCCAGTGCCGCCGCCACGGTATCGCGATTGGCCGTGGAAATGCCGCCACCGGGAAGAATGGTCAGGCGGTCGCCCGCATACTCGACAAGACGCGACAGGTGCTCCAGGTTGTCCTCGATCGGCGTTCCGGCGGCACCACCATGCGTCAGGATGCGCGTGATGCCGCAGTCGGCGAGTGTGTCAATGGCATCGAGCTGAGCCTCGAGCGAGAGCTGGTCAAAGGCCATGTGAAAGGTGATATCGATGGCCCCGCGCTTGCACTCCTCGGTCGCGCAGCCCGTAGCCATCACGAGGGCGCCGAGGGTGAGCTCGTCGAGCGCCCAGCCGCCGGCACAGGGCTTGCAGCAGCCAAAGACCAGGCCGTCAACGCCGGCGCTCACGGCAAGACCCAAGTCCATCTCCATCATGCGCAGCTCGTCCTGGTTGTAGTGAAAGTCACCGCCACGCGGGCGAATCATGCACATCACTCGCGCGTCATGCTCGTGAGCATAGCTGACCGTAGTGCTGATAACGCCGGCCGAGGGCGTGGTACCACCGACGGCAAGGTTGTCGCACAACTCGATGCGCTTAGCACCGGCATCGATAGCCGCCGGCACACGCTCAAAGTTCTCGGCACAAAACTCGTACAGCATAGATAGCCCCCAGGAGACATTTCGATTTCCACACGGCATTGTCGCACGTTAAATAGCAACCCGCACGATGGAACAAAACCTTGACAAGGAGTGTCCCAAAGTGCCGGCACATAAGGAACGTCCCCAGGTGCCACCTTGAGCGATGGGTACTCATTTAAGTACGTCCCCAATGAGTACCCGCAGGGGACAGACAGACCGGACTCCCTATACGACAACTGTTGACATCATATACTATGTGTCATATAGTAGGTGTTACACAGTATACTACGAAAGGAGGTGTGCGGATGGAGGCACAGATGAAGCGCGGCTTCCTCGAGGCCTGCGTGCTCGCGGCCGTCTCGGGCGAGGAATCCTACGGCTATCAGATCGTGAAGGACGTGCCCGCGAGTATGGGGCTCACGGAATCCACGCTCTATCCGTTGCTCAAGCGCCTGGAGAAGGCGGGCTGCATCACCGCGCGCTCCGCCGAGCACAACGGGCGGCTGCGGAGGTACTACCGCATCACGGACGCCGGGCGCGAGCGTATCGCCGAGTTCCTCGCCGAATGGCCATCCGTGCAGGAGATCTACCGTTACGTGGAGGGGGCGCACCATGACGCGCGATGAGTTCTTGAACCGGCTGGGCGAGCTTCTGGCCTGCCTGCCGGCAGATCAGGTAAAGGAAACGCAGGAGTTCTACGCGGAGGCCATCGCCGACCGTATGGAGGACGGCATGACGGAGGCCGAGGCTGTGGCCGCCATGGGCACGCCCGGTGAGGTCGCCGAGGCAACGCTCGACGAACTGCCCGCCGTGCCGCGCGCGATCGCGAGGACCAAGCGCAAGAGCACGGCACTTCTATGGGCGCTCGCCATCGTGGGCTCTCCGGTATGGATTCCGCTGCTGCTCGCGTTCGTCGCCGTTGCCGCTGCAGTCTACATCTGTATTTGGGTTCTTGCGCTCTGCGTGTGGATCGTGGCCGCGGCATTCGGGGGCGCGGGCCTGGTAGGGCTCCTGTTCGCCGTGGACGGCATCATTATCGGGCATGTTCCGTACGTTTTGGCCTCGATGGGAATGGGATTCGCTTCCATCGGTGTGGCGCTCCTCACGGGAGCCGGCGCCTGGACGGCGTCCAAGCAAATCGCGCGCCTCTCTGCCCTTTGGGCGAAGAAAGCCGTTTCGCCCTTCTGGAAAGATCGAGGCAATAAGAGCCGCATGGGCGCCGAAGCGGCGCCGCTCACGGCATAGGAAGGAGTGCAAACATGTCCAGCGTAAAAAGGATTTACCTTGCCGTAGCGGGTGGGCTTGTTGCCACGGGGCTCGTCCTGGCTGCTATCGGATTTGTGGCCTCCGGCTTTAACCTCGCTGTGCTCAACACGCAGATCGACCTGCGCGATGACACCATCATTCTGGGTGGTGTTGAAATAGACGACCCGACAGGGCTTCCACTCATCGAGCAGCTTGCCGAGGTCGGCGAGATCCATATTGGATCTGCAACGACTGGTTCGTCTTCTCCTCGCAAATGATCGAGCTCGTAGCAGCCGTCCCCCCCTTCGGGCGCACCACGACGGGCATGAGCACGCCGCGCTCGGAGCCTTTTTGCGAGACCTTCCGTCACGCTCTTCCTGCGTGGTGAACCGGTCATCGACCGACGAGAGGCTGATGGGAATCTCTCGACTTCGGGCCAATCCCGCTCACCGATCTGGTCTTCCTTCGTGATGCGCACATAAGCGAGCAGACACCGCGCAGTGCTTCAGCGCGGCCGCACTTCCACGTCTATGACGGAGGTGCCCGGCGGCGTCTTGGCAATCCCCTTGTTTGCAGGCGTTAGCGCGTGGGGATCGCCCACTCGGGGGTCGAGGCCGCCGAGGACGGCGGCGAACCTCGCGGTGTCATTCGACATCGCGAGGTTCCCGGACCATGACCACCTGGCCTCGTACCGCGGCATAGCCCCAAGGGTGAGGAGCTTCGGCACGTCGATCAGGGCGCCCGCGCAGCGTCGGCCGGTCCGCCGTTCGGCAGAACGGCGGAAGTCCCTAGCCGCCCAGGTAAGCCTTGCGGACGTTGTCGTCGTGCAGGAGCTCTTGGCCGGTGCCGGTCATGGTGATCTTGCCGGTCTCGAGCACGTAGCCGCGCGTGGCGATTGAAAGCGCCATCTGGGCGTTCTGCTCGACCAGAAGCACCGTGGTACCGGCCTTGTGCAGGTCCTCGACAATCTGGAAGATCTGCTCAATCAGAATCGGCGCCAGACCCATGGAAGGCTCATCGAGCATGAGCAGCTTGGGGTTGCTCATAAGGGCGCGCCCCATAACGAGCATCTGCTGTTCGCCGCCCGAAAGGGTGCCGGCGACCTGGCGACGGCGCTCCTTAAGGCGCGGGAACTGCTCGTAGACGCGCTCAAGGCCCGGAGCCACCGTGGACTTGGGCTGCGTGTAGGCGCCCATCTCCAGGTTCTCCTCGACCGTCATCTGCAAAAAGGCGCGACGGCCCTCGGGAACCTGGGCCAGGCCCTTGCCCACCAGTTTATCGGCAGGCGTATGGGTAATGTCCTCGCCCATAAACTTGATGGAGCCGGTCTTGGAGCGCAGCAGGCCCGAGACGGTCTTGAGCGTTGTGGACTTGCCAGCGCCGTTCGCGCCGATCAGAGCCACGATCTCGCCCTCGTTAACGTTAAAGGAGATGTCCTTGATGGCGTGGATGGCGCCGTACCAGACGTTGATGTTGTAGACGGAAAGCATCGGCTCTGCCATTTAGTTCTCCCCCTTATCCTGCTTGCCCAGATATGCCTCGATAACGGCATCGTTGTTCTGGATCTCCTCGGCCGTACCCTTGGCGATAACCTTGCCAAAGTTAAGCACGCAGATGCCCTCGCAGATGTTCATAACGAGCGACATATCATGCTCGATAAGCATGATGGCGATGCCGAAGGTGTCGCGGATCTTGACGATGTTCTCCATGAGCTCCGCGGTCTCGGACGGGTTCATGCCGGCGGCAGGCTCGTCGAGCAACAGCAGCTTGGGGTTGGTGGCAAGCGCGCGGACGATCTCCAGACGACGTTGAGCGCCGTAAGGCAGCGAGCCGGCCTGCTCATTTGCCAGGTGCTCCATGTCAAAAATGGACAGCAGCTCCATGGCGCGCTCGTGGGCGGCCTTCTCGTGCTTCCAATACGTCGGCAGGCGCAGCACGCCCTCAAAACCGGAGTAGCGCTCCTGATTGTGCAAACCGACCTTGACGTTGTCCTCCACCGTCATGGTGTTGAACAGGCGGATGTTCTGGAAGGTACGGGCGATGCCCATACGGTTGACCTGATAGACCGACTTGCCCGAGGTGTCCTCGCCGTCAAGTAGGATGGTGCCGTGCGTGGGCTGATACACCTTGGTGAGCAGGTTGAAGACCGTGGTCTTACCGGCACCGTTGGGACCGATGAGACCGGCGATCTCGGTCTTGCCGATAGTCAGGCTAAAGTCGTCGACTGCCTTAAGGCCACCGAACTCAATTCCCAGGTGGATGCACTCGAGTGCCGGGCGCTCGCCCAGGTCGCGGTCGGGAACGATGGCGCCAGAAGGATACGGGACCATCTTGCCCTTGTTGAACTCAAATTTACTGGGCATCGGCTGCCACCTCCTTCTTGGGAGCAAAGCGGTCCTTGACGCGACCGAAGAACGCCTTGAGCTGCGGGTTGTTGGTAAAGATCATAACCAGAATCAGCACGATGGCGTAGATGAGCATGCGGTAGTCCGAGAACTGACGGAGCAGCTCGGGGAGCACCGTGAGCAGTGCCGCGGCGATGACGGAGCCGCGCATGTTGCCCAGCCCGCCCAGGACCACGAACACCAGAATGAGGATGGACGTGTTGAAGTCGAACTTGGTGGCGGAGAGCTGCGAGAAGTTACCGCCGAAGAGGGCTCCGGCAGCACCGGCGAGGGCAGCGGAAACCACGAAGGCGATCATGCGGTACTGGGTGACGGAGATGCCCACGGACTCGGCTGCAATCTTGTTATCGCGCACGGCCATGATGGCACGGCCGGTACGGCTGCGAACCAGGTTGAGCACGATCACGAGTGCGACCATGACCAGGATGGCACCGGCGAGGAAGGTCGAATAGGTCGACACGCCCGAGGCACCCTGCGCGCCCTTGATAATGGCGGTGCCGTCCTCGAGCAGGTGCAGGTCGTCGATCGTGGAGTTGCCCGTGATGTTAAAGATCACATGCAGGCCGCGGGAGTCGACGCCCACAATGAGGCAGGTAACGATCTCTTTGATGATCTCGCCAAAAGCCAGGGTCACGATGGCCAGATAGTCGCCGCTCAGGCGCAGGACCGGGATACCGATCAAGAAGCCCAAGATGGCAGCGGCGATAGCGCCGACCACAATGCTGATGATCAGGCGCACCGGATCGGAGGGAACGGCGCTCTCGAGGGCGACCGCGGTGACGATGCCCGTGTAGGCACCGACACTCATAAAGCCCGCATGGCCCAGCGACAGGTCGCCCGCGATGCCGACGACGAGGTTGAGGGAAATGGCCATGACGATGTAGGCCGTAATGGGAACCAGCTGACCGGCGATCATGCGCGGAATCATGTGGTTGGACTGCATAAAGAACACGATGGCGAACGCCACAAGGCACATGGCGTACGTAACAAAGTCGTGACGCGTCTGCTTGTCTTTAAGAAACTTCATAACGCTCACCTACACCTTCTCGGGGACGTACTTGCCCAAGAGGCCGGCAGGCTTGACGAGCAGGACGATGATCAAAACACCAAAGACGATGGAGTTGGCAAGGCTCGTGGAAATGTAAGCCTGTGCCATCGCCTCGATGATGCCGATGAGAATGCCACCGACAAAGGCACCGGGGATGGAGCCGATACCGCCGAAGACGGCGGCGTCGAAGGCCTTGATGCCAGGCATGGCGCCCGTGGTGGGCTGCAGGACCGGCGAGTAGGAGCACAGGAGCACACCGGCGATGGCGGCAAGGGCGGAGCCGATGGCAAACGTCATCGAAATGGTGCGGTTGACGTTGATGCCCATGAGCTGAGCGGCGGCCTTGTCCTCGGACACGGCGCGCATGGCCTTGCCCATCTTGGTCTTACCTGTAAAGAACATCAGACCGGCCATGATAACCAGGCAGGCGACGATGGTGACGAGCGAAACGGCGCTTACATTGAACTTGGCCAAGAACTCCGGCACCGGGAGGGTGACGAGCGAAGTGAAGTTCTTGGGCGTGGCGCCCCACAGAAGCTGCGCGGCGTTCTGCAGGAAGTAGGACACGCCGATGGCCGTGATCAGAACGGCCAGCGGGCCCGCCTGACGCAGCGGCTTGTATGCCAGGCCCTCGATGAGAACACCGAGAACGGTACAGACCACACAAGAGAGAATTACAGATGCCCAGCCCGGGAGGCCGAGATACGACGTGGCACAGAACGAGACATAGGCACCGACCATGATGACGTCGCCGTGAGCGAAGTTCAGCATCTTGGCGATACCGTAGACCATGGTGTAGCCCAACGCGATGATGGCGTAGACGCTGCCCATGGACAGGCCGTTGACCAGGTATTGGATAAAGACCGTCATGTTCCACATCCCCCTTTCGAATAGGTTTCCAGTTAATGTATGAAACAGGGACGTTACACTGTCCCTAGATACCAAGCAAGCAGGGAAGGCCAAAACCTCCCCTGCTTGGGATCAAAACCGCTCAATGTAAGGCGGTCTATTAGGCCTGTACGTACTTGCCGTCGGTGATAACGTACGCCGTGGGGTCCTTCTGGACCTGGCCCTTATCGTTCCAGGTGAGCTTGCCGGTCAGACCGTCAACGGTAATCTTGAGCATAGCCTTGGGCAGCTTCTCGGCGACCTCGGTCGGGTCGGCGTCGACACCAAGACCGGCCTCCTTGAGGGCCTCGGCCACCGCGTGCACGCCATCGTAGGCGTCGGCGGCAAACTGGTCGGGGGTATCGCCGTACTTATCCTTGTAAGCGTTGACGAAGTCGGCGTTCTTCTCATCGTCGGCGGAGAACGGGGTCATGAGCAGCAGACCCTCGGCAAGAGAGGTGTCGAAGCCCTCAACGCCCAGGATGCCGTCCATGCCGTCGCAGCCCATCATCTTGACGTCGTAGCCCATGTCCTTGGCATTCTTGAGCAGGACGGACGCCGGCGTGTAGTAGATCGGCGCAAAGATCATGGTGGCGCCGGCCTGCTTGGCCTTGGTCAGCTGGTTGGTAAAGCTCGTGGCAGAGTCGTCCTTAAATGTCTCCTCGTCAACAATCTCGAGCTTAGACTCAGCGGCCTGGGCCTTAAAGGAATCTGCGATACCCGAAGAATAGGCGTCGCCGGAGTTATAGAACAGCACGAACTTCTCGTCCGCATACTTCTGCGCCAGGAACTTGGCAGCGTTGACGCCCTGGTTGGGGTCGGTGAAGCAAACCTGGAAGACGCAATCCTTGCCGTCGGTGACGTCCTCGGAGGACGCGGACGGGGTGATCATGAACGTCTTGGGGTCGTTGCCGCACTCTGCGGCAACGGCAACCGACGCACCCGTGGTGGTCGGGCCGACAAGGGCCTGCATGCCCCAGTCGAGCAGGGTATTAAAGGCGTTGACGGCCTTCTCGCCGTCGGCCTGGTCGTCCTCGGCCTTGCTGGCAAGCGGCAGCTCCTTGGTGGAGAAGTCCTTGCAGCCAAGCTCGACGCCCTGGGTAACGGACTTGCCGTAGGACGCGGCGGCACCGGTCAGCGGGCCGATGGTGCCGATCTTAAACGAAGCGTCGCCCGAAGCGGAACCGCTGTCGCCGCCGTTGGAGGAGCAGCCAGCTAGAATGGACATCGCCCCCAGACCTGCTGCGCTCGCGATAACGCTCCTGCGATTCATAACAGGGTTCAATGACTTACCGGTGAGGCTCGACATGCGGCTCTCCTCTCAAATCTCGTCGGGTTTTGGTTACCCGACAGGCCATCCTTCGCCGTGTTCGGCGTTCGCAAAATAGTAGACGCTTTAGTTGAGAAAAGTGGCGATTATTTCAACTTTTCTTTTGTTTTGTCCGTTTATCCATAGTTATGCGTATTTCTATTGGTTTATGCAGTTTAGCCACTTTATTGTGTAAAAGTAATGTTTCCATTCTGTTACAAGCGTCCCCGCCCTGATTAAAACGGCCTCACCGGTAGCGCTTTATGCGCACTTAGGCGGCGATGTACTTGCCGTCCTGGATCACATAGGCTGTAGCGGGCTTCTCGACTTGGCCCTCGTCGTTCCACGTGAGCTCGCCCGTCAGACCCTCGATCTTGATCTTGCGCATGGCCTTGGCAAGATCGCCGGCAATGTCGGCGCCGTCGGCCGTAATGTCGATGTTTGCCTTATCGATAGCCTCGACAATCGCATGGACGCAGTCATAGGCATCGGCGGCAAACTGGTTGGGCGTCTCGTCGTAGGCGTCCTTATATGCCTTGACGAAGTCGGCGTTCTTCTCATCGTCGGCAGAGAACGGGGTCATGAGCAGCACGCCCTCGGCAAGAGAGGTGTCGAAGCCCTCGACGGAGAGCAGGCCGTCCATGCCGTCGGTACCCATGAGGGTCATGTCGTATCCCATGTCCTTGGCGTTCTTGAGCAAAACGGACGCCGGCGTGTAGTAGATCGGCGCAAAGATGAGCGTGGCGCCGGCCTCCTTGGCCTTGGTGAGCTGGTTGGTAAAGCTCGTGGAGGAGTCGTCCTTAAAGGTCTCGGTATCGACGACATCAAGTTTGGACTCCTTGGCCTGCTCGGCAAAGGCATCGGCAACACCCGAGCTGTACGTATCGCCGGAGTTGTAGAACAGGGCGATCTTGGCGTCTGCATACTTCTCGGCCAAGAACTTCGCGGCGCTGGCACCCATGGTGGGATCGGTGAAGCAAACCTGAAAGACCGTTGTCTTATCCTTGGTCACGTCGAGCGACGAGGCCGAAGGCGTGACCATGAGCATATCGTCGGCAATCTCGCCCGAGACGGCGACGGCAGCACCGGTGGTGACGGGGCCGACGAGCGCCTGCATGCCCCAGTCGCACAACGTATTGAAGGCGTTGATGGCCTTCTCGCCGTCGGCGACATCGTCCTCGGACTTAAGCGAGAGTTTGAGGTCCTTGGTCGAGAAATCCTTGGCGGCAAGCTTGGCACCCTTCTCGGCCGAAACGCCATAGGTTGCCGCGGCGCCGGTCAGAGGGCCGATGACACCGATCTTGAAGGTCTTGCCGTCATCGGCGGAGCCGCCGTCCGAGCCACCCGACGAACAACCAGCGAGTGCCGCGGTGCTGCCGAGCGCCGCGGCGCCGGCGAGAAAGTTCCTTCGGCTGAGCGTGCTGTTGATGTTGAACATGGTGTCCCCCTTTTTCGCTGGCCGCAGTGCGGTCGTCTTGCGGTACGGGGCAAACCTTATGGCGCAAACGTTGACAGTTTGTTACGGAGTTCCGTTTGTAGCGAGCATGTTTCCAATGTTTCCGCAGCGTTTCGGGGGTGTCGTTTTGTGCGACTCCTGTTGCCTGGCGAGCACGCGCCCTCGGTTCACGCTAGAATGCACTCAACCTTTAAGCGGTTAATCCATCCATAAGATGCACGAAGGAGCTATCTATGAGCGAATCCCTGCGCACCGTGAACGTCGGTCTGATCGGTCTGGGAACCGTCGGCGGCGGCGTGGCCCGTCTGATCAAGAGCCACCACGATGAGTACCTGGCAGCCTACGGCATCGACCTTAAGCTGACCCGCGCCTGCGCGCTTGCCTGGGAGCAGGCCGAGGCAGCCGGTATTGAGCACGAGGCCTTTACGAGTGACTGGCATGACGTCGTCACCGACCCCGCCGTCGACATCGTCGTCGAGCTGATTGGCGGCGAGCACCCCGCGACCGAGATCTTCACCACCGCCTTTGAGCACGGCAAGCACGTCGTCTCTGCCAACAAGGCCCTGCTGGGCCGCCATGTCGAGACGCTCGCCGAGAAGGCGCGCGCGTGCGGCGTGCAGATTAAGTGCGAGGCCAGCTGCGGCGGCGGCATCCCCATCGTGAGCACGCTCGAGCACGACCTGGTGGGCAACAAGATCCTGACCATCGCCGGCATTCTCAACGGTACCACCAACTATATCCTGTCGCGCATGGACGCCGAGGGCGCCGATTACGCCGACGTACTTGCCGACGCACAGGCCAAGGGCTATGCCGAGGCCGACCCGTCCGCCGACGTCGACGGCTTCGATGCCGCCAGCAAGACGGCCATCCTCGCCTCCATCGGCTTTGGCACCCGCGTTACCACCGATGATGTGTACCAGCAGGGTATCCGCACCATCGGCGCCGAGGACATCGCCCAGGCCCGCGAGCTCGGCTACACCATCAAGCTGCTCGGCATCGCCCGCAACACCGACGCTGGCGTCGACGTTCGCGTGCATCCCACGCTGATCCCCGCAGACCATATGCTTGCCAAGGTCAACGGCGCCATGAACGCCGTCTACGTGGTAGGCGACGCCGTGGGCGAGACCATGTTCTACGGCGCGGGCGCAGGCTCCTTCCCCACCGCGAGCGCCGTCGTGGGCGATATCCTGTCGCTCTCCGAGCAGATCAGCCGCGGCGTGGCTCCGCTGCCCGAGATTGAGCCCTATGGCCACAACCTCACCTTTAAGCCCATGGACGAGCTCCAGACCAAGTACTATGTGCGCCTGAAGGTCGCCGACCGCGTGGGCGCCCTGTCCGAGACAGTCGACATCTTTGCCAAGCACAACATCTCGATCTCGCTCATCAACCAGGTCGAGGACGGCAAGTCGGGCGTCAGTGATGCCTGCTCGGTCATCTTCCTGACGCACCGCGCGCTCGAGAAGGACGTCCAAGCTGCCGCCGCCGAGCTTGCCGGCGTCGACTGCGTGGCCGAGGTCGCCAACGTCCTGCGCATCGAGGACGTCGAGGCCTGGACCGAAGGCGTTATGGCGAACTAGCCCAACGCTCGCCTAGCAATACGCGCCTTGAGGGCTCCCGTCCGATGT
This sequence comes from uncultured Ruminococcus sp., assembly GCA_963604655.1. GTDB lineage: Bacteria > Actinomycetota > Coriobacteriia > Coriobacteriales > Coriobacteriaceae > Collinsella. The sequence goes on along the minus strand of CAVCRP010000002.1, from coordinate 101,070 downwards.
GGGACGGGAGCCCTTTTGTCACCTGCCCTAAGCACAACGGCAGAGCATATTTGCGCGAGCCGCTCATCGGTAACGCGGGCTACCGTTCACCGATATGCAAACGCGGCCGATTCCGACTACCGCTACGCTGTGCTGCGAATGTCCGCCCGCGATGAGAGGAAGCACCATGTTGCTCGAGGGCAAGAAAGCAATCATCACCGGAGGCACACGCGGTATCGGCTATGCCATCGCCTGCCGTTTTATCGAGGAAGGCGCTGCCGTCACCGTCTTTGGCTCGCGCCAGGAGACTGCCGACACGGCCGTTGAGAAGCTGACAGCCGCCTATCCCGACGCCAAGGTCTGGGGTCGCTCCTGCGATCTCACCTCGCTCGAGGCCGTGACTGAGGCCTTTACGCAGACCGCAGCCGACATGGGCGGCTTGGACACGGTCGTCAACAATGCCGGTATCTCCCAGCGTTCACCCCTCTTGGACTACACGGCCGAGGAGTTCGCAAAGGTCATGGACCTTAACGTCGTCGCCGTCTTTAATGGCCACCAGGCTGCCGCCAAGATCATGACCGAGGCCGGCCACGGCGGCACCATCACTACCACAAGCTCGATGGTCGCCAAGTACGGCCAGCCCTCCGGCGTCGGTTACCCCACGTCCAAGTTTGCCGTCAACGGTATGGTCCAGTCGCTCTCGCGCGAGCTCGCTCCCATGGGCATCCGCGTCAACGCCGTCGCCCCCGGCGTGACTAAGACCGACATGGTCGCCAACCTGCCCGAAGAGGTCATCAAGCCGCTCGTCGCCACCATCCCACTCGGCCGCATGGGCGAGCCCGAGGACGTCGCCAACGCCTTCGTCTTCCTGGCAAGCGACATGTCCTCCTATGTCACGGGCGCCGTACTCCCCGTCGACGGAGCCGCCCGCTCCTAAAGGTCGCAAGCCACGGCTTCTGACCTCAACAAAGCTCAACGCAAAAGGCGCGCTGCCTGCATCAACCGCAGGCAGCGCGCCTTCTTCTAATTGAACGGGAAACTGCGTCCCAGTATTCCGCCCCAGAGTGGGACGCCGTTTCCCCCCAGAGCCCTCTTTGGGAAAGCATATCCCGTTTTGGACGCCGATTCTGGAATGCAGTTTCCCAAAGGGCCTGTTTGGGAAACTGCATCCCAGAATCAAGCCAAATAATGGTACACAGTTTCCGGTTGAGCTTCCACGGAAAGCGCGTCCCGTTTTGAGCCTTCAAACTGGGATGCTCTTTCCCGTAGAGGCTCAAAGCGGAAACTGCATCCCACTTTGAGCGGCTGTTCGTCTAACAACCGATGCTCACTCTAGTCCAAGCAGATTAAGTCCCGTCTCCGTCATCCTGCACACGAGCGGCCTTGCGGACACCTTTTCTAAATAGCCGGCGGCGATTAGGCTCGACAATGACCTACTTGCTGTCGGCTTTGTCACATCGAGATAGCCCGACACGCCATCAAGCGTCGATTCGCCAAAAGCTCCGAAAATATGCATCTGAGCCGCATAGAACAGAATATCTTTTGCCCTTTCGTTAAATGAGCCGTCGAGCTTATCGATCGCCATCTTAAGATCCTCGAGCTGCGTACGCTTTTCGACCAAATCACTCAGAACAGCATCTTGCGCCTGCTCGACCAAATCAAGCATCATTGCGACAAACGGAGTGGCCTCACTGCCGTTAAGAGGCCTCTCCACCACATCGAACGCCTTGTAATATGCGGTTTTATTCTCGGCAATCGTCCTGGAGAGCGACAGAACGGTCGGCTGCGACAGCGTCTCGTTCAAGCTCAACGCGAGTAGGTATCTCCCCGTCCTCCCGTTGCCGTCATAGAAGGGGTGGATATACTCAAAGAGAAAATGGCAGAGCGAGGCTACATAGAGGCTTGGGGCATCTTCGCGATTGCCAAGCTCTATCATCTTGCCAAGGAGGTCGATGATTTCGGGCTCCGAGGAAACACCCTGATGGAGAATCTTGCCCCGGCTGTTCTCAATCACAACGGGACCCAAACGGAACATCTTGCCATCCGGACGGTCCTTCGGGTCAAGCACGCCCTTAGTGACGGCATCGAAAATCTCGCGGATATCCTCGGGTTTGCCGGGACGACTTGAACCATCCACCAGCTGAAGATAGAGACGAGCGAATTCAATAAAAGGAGTGTGTTCCTTTTCGGCGGCACCGCAAAGTTCGGCCGTAGCATCCTCCGCAGACTCCAGCGCTGCTTCAATCTGGCGCCGCGTGCTGTGCACGCCCTCCATCTCGTTGCTAAAAACGACCTCTTCAAGCACCAGCGAGCGAATCGAGGCCCCCAAAGCTACATAAGGCAAGCTGTTCCACAGGTTGGAAATCTTTCGCTCTTTTCTGAGGATCCGCTCGCTAGCAACGGACAAATCCAAGGGAACACAAGCGAACAGTTCGCCGTGCTCAAGGTGAATTCCAGTCCGCACCGTACCGTCGGCAGCAAGGCGCTCGCGCAACAGCTTGTCATGGCGAGCATAACAATCGGAGCTTGAATCTGCATAAAAGAGTTTTTCGAGCGTCTTGTATGCCATTGTCCCATCGCTCCTTTGAAATCAAAAAGCTAAATCGTCTTTCATTATTTCGAATAAGTCGACTATTTGCAATTAAGACCCAAAGAATATGTTATCTAATTTCAGTTTTTGATTTTTTGAAATTAATGTTCCCTATTTCAGAGCAAGCTTCGGCTTCGAACCTCAACAGAGCCTTACGCAAAAGGCGCGCTGTCTGCATCAACCGCAGGCAGCGCGCCTTCTTCTGTTTGAACGGGAAACTGTGTCCCGGTATTCCACCTCAGAGTGGGACGCAGTTTCCCCCGGAGCCCTCTTTGGGAAAGCGCGTCCCGCTTTGGACACCGATTCCGGGATGCATTTTCCCAAAGGGGCCTGTTTGGGAAAGCGTGTCCCGGAATCTAGCCGAATAATGGGACATGGTTTCCGGTTGAGCCTTCCGCGGAAAATTCATCCCGTTTTGAGCCTTCATACTGGAACGCACTTTCCGACCCGGCATCGGCTACTTGCCGTCATCGTCCTGGGCTTCATCGCGCGCATAGAGCTCCAGCATGCGGCGGCGGTATTCGTGCACGGCGAGCTTGGCGCGCTCAAGGCGACGGCGCTCGCGCGGGGTGAGCTTGGACGGGTCGATCTCGTCGCCATAGGTCTTCTCGGCCAGCAAATGGGCGGCGTCCACGATACGGGCATCGATATGCCCGCTTGCCGCCTCGGCCGAGAGGCTGTCGGCAATGGAATCAAGGGTAGGTATGCCGTCGAGTGTGCGACCATGGCCATGCGAGGTCAGCAGCTCGTGCTCGCGTGCGAGCAGGCTCGCCAGGTCGTGATGGGCGCGCAGAATATCGAACGCATCGGAAGGATGCTCGGCAACTTCTGCCACGGCGGCAACCGGCGCGGCGTCGACCACGCGATAGAAGAGCTGGGCGAGCAGCGGCATCAAGAACACCGTGATGGCACCGGCGGCAACCATGACCGACGCAATATCTTGCGACAGCGCGCCCGCGTTGACGGCAACGCTCGTAACGGCAACGATGATCGGCAGCGCCGTGGTGCAGTACAGGGCCACGGTAATGCGACCATACGCCGACACATCGCGCGTCGCAGGACAAATGCTCATGGAAATAAGAATAGGCACGGCGCGAATAATCAACAACGCCACGATAAAGCCCACGAGCAGACCCGGGCGCGACGCCACGGCCGTCAGATCGATCTTTGCGCCCGATACGGTAAAGAACACCGGAATCAAAAAACCGTAGGCCAGACCGTCGAGCTTGGTCTCGAGCGTATGGTTGCCCTCGGGGATGATATAGCGCAGGACAAAGCCGGCGGCAAAAGAACCCAACACGATGTCGAGATCAAAGACAGCCGAGAACGCCACGAGCGTGACCAGGATGAGCACCGTCAGGCGCACGAAGGTCTGCGACGTGGTATCGGCGCGCTCCTCAACAAATGCAAAGAAGCGGCTGCCGACGCGCTTGGAGCGGCTCGGGACCACGGCCAGCAACACGCAAACCACCGCAAACAAGCCAAGGATAACGAGCGTTTGGATGCCAGTGCGGGCAGACAACAGCACCGACATGGCGAGCACGGGACCGAGCTCGCCCCAAGTGCCATACGCGAGAATCGAGTCGCCCACGCGCGTGCCGGTAAGCGAGCGCTCACGCATGATGGGCACGAGCGTGCCGAGCGCCGTGGAGGTAAGAGCAAGCGTCACAGCGATACCGTCGAAATGACTGACTGAGAACCACGGGGTAAAGCGCACGGCAAGCCAGGCGATACCAAACGTGACGACCCACGTCGCCAAGCCGTAGCGCCCCTCGACGCCCGTGATGCTCTTGGGGTCGATCTCAAAGCCGGCAAGCAGGAACAAAAAGGCCAGGCCCAGCTCGGACACAAGCGAGACCTCAGCATCTACATGGATGACGCCGAGCATATGGGGTCCCAGTACCGCGCCGAGCACGAGCAAAAAGACCGTCTCGGGAACGGGTTTTCCGGGAATCGCCGAGGCGATAAAAGGACTCGCAAAGGCCACGAGTGCGATGATGGCGAGCGAAACGAATGCCATGTGATGCCTTTCTCTTGTTTGCGCTTCACTGTAGCACCCTCGCCGTCCTCAACGCGCCGCGAGCTGTCGTATCATAGTGAGGTTTACAAACATGTGGCTCAAGGCGACCGCAGGGCAGACCCCGCAAACCGACCGCTGCCGCATACCGTACCGTACGCCCAACCGATCAGGAAGGCAGGAACCAATGGTCTCTCGTATCTACGTGGAGAAGAAACCCGGGTTCGACGTCGAGGCTCAGCAGCTCAAGGGCGAGCTGACCGAAATTCTCGGCATCAAGGGCATCGAGGCCCTGAGGATTATCAACCGCTACGACGTCGAGGGCATCGACAAGGAGCTTTTCCGGTCCTGCGTGCCGACCGTCTTTAGCGAGCCCCAGGTCGATGTGACCTACGACGAGCTCCCCGCAAGCGATGGCGCCGTCTTTGCCGTCGAATTCCTGCCTGGCCAGTTTGACCAGCGCGCCGACTCCGCCAGCGAGTGCGTGCAGCTCATCAGCCAGGGCGAGCGCCCCGCCGTGCGCTCCGCCAAGGTCTATATGATCTCGGGCGCTCTGGACGAGGCCGCCATTGATGCCATCAAGCACTACGTGGTGAACCCCGTCGAGGCGCGCATCGCCTCGCTCGACCTGCCCGAGACGCTGTACATGGAGACCCCCGAGCCCCAGCCCGTCGAGGTGCTCGACGGTTTCCGCGAGCTCGACGAAGCCGGCCTTGCCGCCTTTATTTCCGAGCGCGGCCTTGCCATGGACGAGGCGGACATCGCCTTCTGCCAGCAGTACTTCCGCGATGAGGATCGCGACCCCACCATCACCGAGATCCGCGTGATCGACACCTACTGGTCCGATCACTGCCGCCACACCACCTTCGGCACCGTCCTGGACAACGTGACGATCGACGACGCCGTGGTGCAGCAGGCCTTCGACCGCTACATGGAGATGCGCCACGAACTCGGTCGCGACACCAAGCCCGTCTGCCTCATGGACATGGGCACCATCGGCGCCAAGTACCTCAAGAAGACCGGCGTCATGACCGATGTCGACGAGTCCGAGGAGATTAACGCCTGCACCGTCAAGGTGAAGGTCGATGTCGACGGCGAGGACCAGGACTGGCTGTTCCTCTTTAAGAACGAGACCCACAACCACCCGACCGAGATCGAGCCCTTCGGCGGTGCCGCCACCTGCGTGGGCGGTGCCATCCGCGACCCGCTGTCGGGCCGCAGCTACGTGTACCAGGCCATGCGTGTCACCGGCGCCGGCGACCCCACCGTCCCCGTGTCCGAGACGCTCGAGGGCAAGCTGCCGCAGCGCAAGCTCGTAACCACCGCTGCCGCCGGCTACTCCAGCTACGGCAACCAGATCGGCCTTGCCACCGGCCAGGTCAACGAGCTCTATCACCCCGGCTACGTTGCCAAGCGCATGGAGGTCGGCGCCGTCGTGGGCGCTACCCCGGCAAACCACGTGCGTCGCGAGTGCCCCGCCCCCACTGACAAGATCATCCTGCTGGGCGGCCGCACCGGCCGTGACGGCATCGGCGGCGCCACCGGCTCCTCCAAGACCCAGAACACCGAGTCCATCGAGACCTCGGGCGCCGAGGTCCAGAAGGGCAACGCCCCGGTCGAGCGCAAGCTGCAGCGTCTGTTCCGCCGCGGCGACGCCTGCCGCCTGATCAAGCGCTGCAACGACTTTGGCGCCGGCGGCGTCTCGGTCGCCGTGGGCGAGCTTGCCGACGGCCTGTATGTCGACCTGGACACCGTGACCAAGAAGTACGACGGCCTGGACGGCACCGAGCTCGCCATTTCCGAGTCCCAGGAGCGCATGGCCTGCGCCGTCGCCGACGGTGACGTCGAGGAGTTCATGGGCTACGCCGCCGAGGAGAACCTCGAGGCGACCGTTATCGCCGAGGTTACCGCCGAGCCGCGCATGCGCATGGCCTGGAACGGTGTCGCCATCGTCGATCTGTCCCGCGAGTTCCTCAACTCCAACGGCGCGCCCAAGCACCAGGTCGCCCACGTCTGTGCCCGCAGCGTGTGGCAGCCCAGCTGGGCCGGCACCACGCTTGCCGAGCGCATGACCTCGCTTGTCACTGACCTCAACGTCGCCTCCAACAAGGGCCTGTCCGAGCGCTTCGACTCCACCATCGGCGCCGCGACCGTGCTTATGCCTTTTGGCGGCAAGACGCAGCTCACCCCGAGCTCGGCCATGGTCGCCAAGTTCCCCGTGGACGGCGAGACCACCACGGCGAGTGCCATGGCATGGGGCTTCAACCCCTATTTGATGGAGGCCGACCAGTTTGCGGGCGCCTACCTGTCCGTGGTCGAGTCCATCGCCAAGCTCGTTGCCGCCGGCTTTGAGCACAAGCGCGCCTACCTCTCCTTCCAGGAGTACTTCGAGCGCCTGCGCACCGAAGCAGAGCGCTGGGGCAAGCCCATGGCTGCCGTCCTGGGTGCCCTTATGGCCCAGGTCGACCTGGGTGCCGGCGCCATCGGCGGCAAGGACTCCATGAGCGGTTCGTTTGAGGACGAGGCCGGCGAGCTCAACGTTCCGCCGACCCTGATCAGCTTCGCCGTCGCCGTGGGCAAGGCCGCCCGCGCCGTCTCGCCCGAGTTCAAGGGCCTCACGCACCGCGTCGTCCGCATCGCCCCCGCCACCTATGGCGAGGACTACCGCCCCGATGCTCAGCAGCTGCTCGCCGCGTTTGACGCCGTCGAGGCGCTCACTGCTACCGGCAACGCCCTGGCCATCTCCACGCCCGGCTACGGCTGCGGCGCCGAGAGCCTCTTTAAGATGTGCGTCGGTAACCAGATCGGTATCGAGCTTGCCGAAGATGTGGACGCGGAGAGCCTCTTCACCCCGCTCTACGGCAGCTTTATCGTCGAGCTCGCCGAGGACGCCGAGCTGCCCGAGGTCGCCGACGGCGTTGTCGTCGAGCCCCTGGGTACCACCGTCGAGGGCTATGTCATCGACACCGGCTCCGAGGTCATCGAGCTCGCCGAGCTCCAGGAGGCTTGGGAGAGCGGCATCGAGGGCGTCTTCGCCTACCGCAGCGCCGGCGAGACTGCCGAGGTCGAGACCATCGACTTCCGCGCCAAGGATATCCATGTGTACGGTGGCGCCAAGATCGCCCGCCCGCGCGTGGTCATCCCCGTGTTCCCCGGCAACAACTGCGAGTACGACAGCGCCCGTGCGTTCCGCGCCGCCGGTGCCGAGGCCGACACCTTCGTGATCAACAACCTCACGCCCGAGGCCGTCGCCGAGAGCACCCACGAGCTCGCCCGCCGCATCCGTGCAAGCCAGATCGTCATGATCCCCGGCGGCTTCTCGGGCGGCGACGAGCCCGACGGCTCCGCCAAGTTCATCACGGCGTTCTTCCGCGCCCCCGAGGTCACCGAGGCCGTCCGCGACCTGCTCAAGGCCCGCGATGGCCTGATGCTGGGCATCTGCAACGGCTTCCAGGCCCTGATCAAGCTCGGTCTGGTGCCCTACGGTGACATCGTCGACGCCACGCCCGATGCGCCCACGCTGACGTTCAACACCATCGGCCGCCACCAGAGCCGTCTGGTGCGCACCCGCATCTCGTCCAATCTGTCCCCGTGGCTGTCGCAGTGCAGCCTCGACGACCCCTACACCGTCGCCATCAGCCACGGCGAGGGCCGCTTTGTCGCCAACGACGAGGTGCTCGCCCAGCTCATCGCCAACGGCCAGGTCGCCACGCAGTACGTGGGCGAGGACGGCAAGCCGAGTATGGATCTTTCCGTCAACCCCAACGGCTCCGCACTCGCCATCGAGGGCATCACGAGTCCCGACGGCCGCGTCTTGGGCAAGATGGGCCACGCCGAGCGTCGCGGCGATAACCTGTACCGTAACGTGCCCGAGCATGTCCCCGGCGATAAGTTCATGCCGATCTTTGAGAGCGGCGTAGCCTACTTCGCCTAAACCTTTCCCATCGGGTACAATCCCATCGGGTAACAACACCCGCCACCGGCACTCCCGGTGGCGGGTTCTTTTTTGCTTCAAACGCAACGGGAGGACATTATGGAAAGCCGCAAGCCGTATCTCGCCACCCTGCCCGGACTCATCTTGGGCTGCCTCGTTTGCTGCGCGCTCTGGGGATCGGCTTTTCCCTGCATCAAAATCGGCTACGCGCTCTTTGGCATTCCCACGCACGACAGCGCCTCGCAGCTGCTCTTCGCGGGCCTGCGTTTCACCCTTGCCGGCGCGCTCGTCATTGTTGGCATGAGCGCGGCCCAGCGCCGTCCGCTCGTTCCGCAGGTGCGCGACATCAAGCCTATCCTCACGCTGTCGCTCTTCCAGACCATCGGCCAGTACTTCTTTTTCTACCTGGGCCTCTCGCGCGCCAGTGCCATGTCGAGCTCCATCATCGAGGCCAGCGCCAACTTCTTGGCGATCCTCTTTGCCGCCCTGGCGTTTCGCACCGAAAAGCTCGATGCGGCCAAGGTGCTCGGCTGTGTGTTGGGCTTTGCCGGTGTCGCACTCGTCAACCTTTCGAGCGCCGACGGCACCTTTGGCTTTACGCTCGACGGCGAGGGCTTTATCCTGGCCTCCACCGTCGCGGGCGCCCTTTCGACCTGCTTGATCGGCGTCTTCTCGCGCGAGCACGACGGCGTGTTGCTTGCCGGCTGGCAGTTCTTGGTCGGCGGCCTCGTCCTCACCGCTATCGGCTTTCTGATGGGCGGCGCACTCTCCCCCACGGCAATCGCTCCCGCCATCGCGCTCATTGTCTACATGGCCCTTATCTCCGCGGTCGCCTACTCGCTGTGGTCGCGCCTGCTTGCCGTCAACCCCGTCAGCCGCGTCTCGGTCTTTGGGTTTATGAACCCGGTCTTTGGCGTGCTGCTGAGCGCGCTGTTGCTCGGCGAGGGCGCTGGCACGAGCCCCGTTACCGTCATCGTTGCCCTGCTGTTGGTCTGTGGCGGCATCATCATCGTCAACAAACCCAAAAAAGCCTAATGAACTGCCCTTATTTAGCAGAGCGGATTCACATACTTTAGTTTAATGGAGTACATCGGAGAGCCGAGGGCCGCCATGCACGCCAGCGTGCGCCCCTTTTCCTAGCGTATCTGAACGCCGGCTTTCTTCTTCTCGCGCTTTACGCGGTAGAGCTCCGCGTCGGCAGCACGAAGCAAGTCTTGCCAGGTATCGACGCCATCACCAACCCGTGCGTAGCCGATGGACATCCGCAACAGATACGAAACCTCGGCGCGCGCGAGCTCATCGTTGATTGTCGCGCACAGATGCATGATATCCTGTTCCGCCACTGCCTTTTGGAGCACCACGAACTCATCGCCACCATAACGTGCGATAAAGCCGCCAGACGCCGAGCAGACTTCTTTGAGCGCAGCGGATATGACCTGAAGAGCGTGGTCGCCCTCCACATGCCCATAGCGATCGTTAATCTGCTTAAAGCCGTCGGCGTCCATCATAAGCAGATATACATCTTCGGCCTGATCCACATTTGAGAAGAGCGACAGCATATAGGTCTCAAAACGGTTGCGATTGTTAAGTCCAGTCAACGGGTCGGTCGAGATGAGCTGCTCCTGGTAGATGATGTAGAGCAGCAACATGCTAATCATTATGCCGACACAAAGGCCGGGCACCGAGTATACGACCTGAAAGGTACCGCCCACCAGGGCCGGAATGGCGAAAAATGCCAAGGTTCGATAGATGGCCTTCGTCTGCAGGCTCTCGACCCTGCGAGATTGCACAAATGCATGCAGGGACGTATGTATAACGTAACAGTAGCTGACGATGGGCTGGATCATATAGGCAAAGCCGCGACGATACACGCCCTGCGAATCGATATAGAACAGGGCGTGCGTCCAGTAACTGGTAAACGCCAGCACGACCACCAGAGCCGTAGGCAACGCTACAAGCACCACCCTATAGCGCGAGGTCAAAAGGCGAGAACCCTGCACCGTCTCGGAATAGATAAACCAAATGAGACACGCGATAGCAAAGAGCGAAAACGAAACCGCGTTGGAAATCCAGTTGGCAGCAATGCCCAACGTGCCGTCCACACCGTCCGAAAGCGTCCAGATCATATCGAATAATATGTACGCGGCAGAGGTGTAGCCAAGCATGCTAAACAATAGCTGCTGGGTGCTCGAGAACAAGGAGCGACGACTTCGCACGGCAAGCCCGATAAGAACAATCATGCATAGCACGAATATCTCAATCTTGAGTGCCTTAACCACTAGCGCCATCCCTTCAATATCCAAGTGGTCAGAATCGCCCAATTCGAATCAGGGCAATAAACACCCCTTTACTCCGCAGGGGTAAAGGGGATAATAGCAGAGCGCCCGAACATCACTGCAAAACAGTTTCTGTTCGGGCGCCCATACGGCGCGAATTGCACACGCCGGCATCATTGATGGGTATCGATTGCTACTCGCCATCGATGTCAGTCGCGACGGCCTCCTCTATGGCCTCGACACCGACAGGCGACAGATCCTCCTTGCCTTGGCAGAACTTCTTGTCGACCCAGCCAGTCAGAATCGGAGCCATAATCGCCGTGATGATAACGGCGGTGGCGATCTGCGCATACGCGGTGGGCGCAAGCTCGGCATAGCGCGGCGCGACCTCAGCAAGAGCAACCGGCGTGGTCATAGCCGTGCCGGCGATGGTGGAGCAAGCAACGGCGGCCTTGCCGTTGCCGCCGCACAAGCGCTCGAAGGCAAAGGTGATGGAGCCAACGATAAAGAGGGTGATGAGGCCCAGAAGGATGCCCGAGATGCCGCCGGTGATGAAGCTCGAAAGGCTCATGGACGCACCGAGCTGAAATCCGATGACGGCAATCGCGGGATTGGCACCGGGGACCAGCAGGTTCTTGATAAACGGGAACAGGTTGCCCAGAACCATGCCAATAACGAGTGGCAAGATGGAGCCGATAATGGTGCCAATGGGAATGTTGGCGAGGCCGGAAACACCGAGGATGATCATCGTGACGGCGGGGCCAGCCGTAAAGAACAGGATACCGACGGCGCCCTGCTCGGACTCATCGCCGAACTCGCCCATGATGCCCGTATAGAGCGCCATGTTGCAAAACGTGATGCCGCCGATGATAGACACGGAGCTCAGACCCAGGAAGTTGTCGTTAAAGAAATATGCCACGCCCAGGCCGAGAGCCGCTGCGACGACCAGCTTGGGGATCAGCACAACGATACCGGTCTTGATGGCACCCGGCGTGGACTTAAAGCTGATGCCGGCGCCCACAAACAGCAGGATCGCGGCGACGATGGTATTGGAGCCACCGCGGCAGGCAGCCGTAAAGAAGCCGCCGATCTCAAAAACCTGCGGGCAGAAGGTGTTGAGCAAAAGACCGACGATCATCGGATAGATCATGATGTCGCCCGGGATGCGCGGGACCTTGAATTTCTTTTGCTCGTTGGCGGTCGCTTCCTGTGCCATGAAACCCCCATTTCCGCTGACGGGGTACAAAAGCCCACGTCACACTTTGCTACAGTAAAGTTTGACCATGGTACCAGAAGAAATAGACCAGCTCGGTGAGAAATTCGATTCGTTGGACAGGGGCGCTAAACGTGCCCCGCTCTTATATGAGGCTCAAAACGATATAGAACACGATGCCCGAAACACAGCACCACAGCATCGATTTTGTCTTGACCGCCACGGCCACGACGCCGGCAGCCGCAATCCAGGGAACCAAGGCAGGCCAGGGTCCCGCGTCGAACGCGCCGGGGCTCACCAAGTCGTTGGCGACCAGCGCCGCAAAGGCGGCGGGCGGAATATAACCCAAGGCCTCGGTAACGCGGGACGACAGCGTTCTCCCGCGCAAGGCAAACGCTGGGGCAATACGGAAAAATGCGATGGCCGCCCACGACGACAGCCACAGGACCAAAAACTCATTAACGGGCATCGCAATCACCCCTTCCTTCAGCGAGAGCATCGCACGCAAGCGCCGCGACAACGCCGACGAGCACGCTTGCCGGCACGGCGATATTCGTCCACCCCAAGAACTTGCATATGGCGACGGACACCGCGGCCAAACCGGCAGCTACGACATTGCCGCGCGACAGTCGCTGCGAAAAGAGTAGGCAGATAAAGAGCGATGTGCAGACAAAACCCGCAATAGCGGTAGGAACATCGACAACGGCGCCGACGATGGCACCCATCGTGCACGAAGCGCCCCATGTCGCGATGAGGATCGCGTTGAGCACAAAGGACTCGCGCGGACCCCAATCCTCCCCTTTAACCAACTTGGCAAGTGAGATGCCATATGCTTCCTCGGTGAGCGTCGCGGCGACAGCCAGCGCCTGACGCTTCGAGGCGCCCCTCAGATGCGGTGCGATTGATGCCGAATAAAGCGCAAACCGCGAGGAGATTGCGGCCACACTTGCGACAATCGATGGCGCCGGTACACCCGCCAGCCACAGGCTGCAGACCATAAATTGGCCGCAACCCGTCACAAACGTGCTGCTCAGGGCAAAGACCATCCAGGGTTCCATCCCCGTCTGCGCCATAATCATTCCGCACGGCGCGCCTATCGCAACATAGGTAAGCATCACCGGCCAGACGGTTTTAACGATTTTGAGCACCATAGCGTTCCTCGTCCCGACAAGATTTCCGAGCCACATTCAACGACGCGGCAGAATCATCGCCCGATGGCAACCGAGTTCACCTACAATTGCCCCCGGATCGAAAGACACAGAAAGACACAACTTTTTAGGAAGTCATTATGACAGCTATCGATCGAACGCGGGCTGCCGCGGCCTTCAAGGCCTACACCGATGCCTACGATGCCGTCAATCCGCGTATCGCGCTTAAAATCGAGCATACGTACCACGTGGCCGAGGCATGCGATGCCGTGGCGCGCGAACAGGGCTGGTCACCTCAGGACATTGACCTAGCGTGGCTTTGCGGCCTGCTGCACGATATGGGCCGCTTTGAGCAGTTGCGGCGCTGGGACACCTTTAAGGACGCCGAGAGCATGAGCCATGCAGCGCTGGGCATCGAGGTCCTCTTTGGCGAGAATCCCGCCGATGCACCCGCCGTAACGAGCATCCGCGACTTTATCGATGACCCGGCAGAAGATGAGCTCATCCGAGCGAGCATTGCCTATCACAGCGATTTTCGTCTACCCGCGCAGCTCGACACCCGCACGCGGAACTTCTGCGATATCGTGCGCGATGGCGACAAGATCGACATCATGCGCACCATCGCCGACAGCACCGTCGACACCATCCTCAAGGTTGATGAGGACACATTTCTCGCCAGCCGGTTCTCGACACCGGCGCTCACCGCCTTTGACGAGCGCCGCTGCGTTGCACGCGACGAACGCGATGAGCCGGCAGACTACTTGGTGGGGCTCATCTGCTTTATGTTTGAGCTCGTCTATCCCGCAAGCCGCGCGCTGGCGCGCGAGCAGGGCGATATCTACCGCCTGCTCGACGCGCCCTTTGGTATCACGCGCCCCTTTACCGACCCCGCCACACAGGCAACCTGGAGTCGCCTTAAGGACGAGCTGCGCAGCTGGCTGGCAAGCGCCTAGTGCCCAAGTTGGGCCAGCAGCTCCTCAACGACCTCGACGGCGTCGCCGACGACCTTGTACTGGGCGGCGGCAAAGATGGGGGCATCCGGGTCCTCATTGATGGCGACAATGCACTCCGCCCCACCGATGCCGGCAAGATGCTGGATGGCACCCGAGACGCCAATGCTCACGAGGAGCTTGGGTGAGACCGACACGCCCGTCTGGCCAATCTGGTGGCGATACTCCAGCCAGCCCGCCTCCACGACGGGTCGCGTGCAGCCGAGCTCGGCACCCAGGGCCTCGGCGAGCTTTCGCATCAAGGGCAGATTTTTCTTGGAGCCGATACCGCGACCTACAACAACTAGACGCTCGGCATCGGCAATCGAAGCCTGCTGCCCCCATTCCTCAGCGGGAATCGAAATCTCGACACGAGCCTTGGCGTCTTCCGCAAGGAATACCTGGGCAATCGTGCCGGAGCGGCTATAGTCAAACTCGGGCGCCTTAAAGATGCCGGGGCGCACCGTTGCCATCTGAGGACGGTGGTTGGGGCAGATAATGGTGGCCATCAGGTTGCCGCCAAACGCCGGGCGCGTCTGCTGCAGCAGACCCGTCTCCGTATCCATCGAAAGCACCGTGCAATCGGCCGTAAGGCCCGTCTGCAAGCGCACGGCCACACCGGGCGCCAGCTCGCGACCAAAGGCGGTCGCGCCGTACAGAATGGCCTCGGGCTTGCGCTCGGCTACCAAATCGCAGATCAAGCGGGCGTAGACCTCCGCGTCGTTCTGACGCAGGCGCTCGTCACGACAGACCAGAACTTCGTCCGCACCGGCGCAAATCAGATGCTCCAGGTCCCCGAGTGAGCCCTCGGGGCCCATGCCGACCAGTGCCACCAGACGGCAGCCGCGGGCATCGGCAAGCTCGCGCCCCTTGCCCATGAGCTCGAAGGCCACGGATGCAACGGCATCGTGCTCGTCAGTCTGCACGAAGATCCAGATGTCTCGATATGCGTCAAGGTCTGCCGCGCCGGCGGCCTCGTCGCGCTCAATCGAGATGGCGTTGACGGGGCAGGCGTCGACGCACCCACCGCACAGGATACAGCCGTCGGTTACGCGGGCACAGCGATTGGGGCGCTCACCCTCCACCACAATGCCGCCCGAGGCGCAGGCGCGAACGCAGCGACCGCAGCCGATACAGGCTTCGCCATCGATAATCAGCCCGCTCATCTATGCCATCCCCTCGATAATCTTGGCAAGTTTTACCGCCTGCTCGGACGCCGTTCCCTCAACGGCCTCGCACGTTTGGTCACGGTCGGGCACAAACGAGCGCACGACCTGCGTCGGTGATCCGGCAAGGCCGCAACGCGAGGGATCGGCGTTTACGTCGGCAGCGCTGGCCACACGCACGTCTGCATCCTCGGCCGCGCGAATACCGGCAATACTCGGCATGCGCAGCTGGCCAATCTCCTTGGCGGTCGTCATCGCACACGGCATCTCCAGGTACACCGTCTCCTCGCCGGCATCGCAGCCGTGAACGAGCGCCAGCGAGCCACACGTCGTAAATCCCGCGCTCTGCACACAGCTCACGTCGGTCACGCAGGGGACCCCAAAGGCGCCGGCCAGCTCGGGGCCGATCTGGGCCGTATCGCCGTCCACTGCCATCTTGCCGCAGATGAGCAGGTCAAAGTCCTCATCGAGTGCCTCGATGCCGCATTTGAGGGCATAGGTGGTGGCTAGGGTATCGGCGCCCGCAAAGGCTCGGTCGGTCAGCAGCAGCGCGTCGTCGGCACCGCGGGCGATGCAGTCGCGCAGCAGCGATTCGGTCGCGGGGATGCCCATCGACACCACCGTCACACGCACGTCCATGCCAAAGCCGATAAAGTCGTCCTTCAGCGCTAGCGCACATTCGAGAGCACTTGCATCGAAGGGATTAACGACCGCCTGCTTGCCATCACGCACGATAGTATTGGTCTTGGGGTCCATCTTGACCTCGGTGCTTCCGGGCACCGCCTTGACGCACACCACCATATGAAAATCACTCATCTTCACGCGCCCCCTTTCTGGACGAGCTCATCCAAGAGCTTCTCCGTAAACAGGTTGCCGCGACCCAGCTGGCCGGCAGGATCGAGCTGGAGTTTGAGACGCGCCGACTCGACCATGGCCTCGTGGCCGTACATCGTCTCCAAGAAGCCCGCCTTGATCTTGCCGACGCCGTGCTCAGCAGAAACGGCACCGCCCATGGCCGTGACCTCGGAAGCCCACTGGGCAAAGAGTTCTCCACCACGACGGTAGTCTTGCGCATCGCGCGGCAGGATGTTCACATGCAGATGGTTGTTCCCGATGTGTCCCCAGGCAGCAGACTCAAGCCCGCTTTCGGCCAGCGTGCGGCGATAGAGGACCACGACATCGGCAAGGCGTGCATTGGGCACCGACATATCCGATCCCAGCTTGGTAATGGTGGGGTCGGTGCGGCGACGCTCGTCAACGAGCATGTTGACACTCTCGGGGACCGCGTGGCGGAAAAACCGCTGGCATTCGCGATCGACTTCGGTGCGCGCGACCCATGTCGCATCGTCGCGGCCGCCCGCAAGCTCCAAAACCCATCCCAGGTGGTACAGCTCCTCGGTCGCCTGCGCCTCGTCGTCGCAGTCAAGCTCCACGTAGACACAGACCTTTGCCTCGTCGTCGAGCGCCGGCAGCGAGGCAAACGCCGTCGACTGCTCGCGCTGGCGACGTAGAATATCCAGGGCGCCAGCATCGAAGTACTCGATGGCAGCCGCATGGGACAGGACAGGGCGCACGGAATCGGTAAAGGACACCGCCTTGTCCTCGCTATCGAAAAAGCAACTCACACCCCATACGACCGAAGGTGCCGCCTGCAGGGCGATCTCGAGCTCGGTGACAACGCCGAGCGTGCCGCACGCGCCGATAAAGAGGTCGATGGCGTCCATATCGTCCGCAACGAAATAGCCTGAGGCATTTTTTGTCTCGGGCATGGTATAGCCGGGAAGATCGAGTTCGAGCGTACGGCCCGCTGCCGTCACGAGCGACAGGTGGCGGTCCTGGGCAAAAGCCTCGCCGCGCTGAAGCTCAAGCAAATCGCCATCAGCCAGCGCGACGTGGAGTCCCGTGATATGCGGGCGCATGGGACCGTAAGCGTAGCTGCGGGCGCCGGAGGCGTTGCATGCCGCCATGCCGCCCAGACAGGCAGATGCCTCGGTGGGATCGGTGGGAAAGAACTGCTCGGGGGACTCTTGGAACTCCTCGTAGGCCTCAAGCGATGCCTGGTCCCAACCAGCGGTCGGCAGTACCTTCTTGCTCAGCTGCTTACGCAGCTCCGAGAGCACAACGCCCGGCTCCACGCGCAGCAGAAATTGGTCTTGTTCATCGCGGCGAAGGCCCAAGTAGCGATTCATACGGGAAGTATTGAGGATATGCCCACCGTGGGGCACGGCACCGGCGGCAAGGCCGGTTCGGGCGCCCTGAACCGTTACCGGGACACGCTCGGCATGGAGCGTTTCCAAAATGGCACGGACCTCGTCTTCCGTTGTCGGAAACGAGATGCTCGATGCTTCGCCCGATGCGCGAGATTCATCGCGGCCATACTCTTCGAACTCGTCGGTGAAGGGTTTGATGGTTGCAGACACGCGAACTCCCCCTTTAGCTAACTACAGTGTTTGCAGGGAGATGTTACAGCATCGTTTCGTCGACGTGTTCGAGACCGTCTCCATAATTGGCGATTTTTACGTTCGTGCAATTCGGCGAGCGGCAAGATTTCCTCGGCAGACGATGCTTTTGACACATATCGCCCCGCCGTCGCCGATCGCGTAAATGTCACTCGAAAAAAGTTGAAGTAATTTTTACTGCCTTTTACCTGCGGAGATGTCAATCCGTCAAGCATTTGGTCAGAAATTGGTCAAGTAGCGGCTGATACGGTCGGCGTCGACAGCCAAAACCGATAGAAGTTTTGGTCCCAGAAGCAGGGAGGTTCCCATGGCATATTACTGGCCCCAGTACGGCGTCGCCATCGAGGTCGACGACGATCCCTATCTCCTGCCTTTCGACGAAGAGGCGTTCCCCGATACGGCGGTCTACCACGTCACCACCGATGTTATCTGCGACCCCGAGTCGTTCTCGGCGCTCGCCCACCACATCGCGCGTATCCACGACATCGAGCTCCCTCACGACTTTGACGAGCTCATCTACTCGCGCCGCCTGATGCTTCACATGCTCTTTGGAGCGGACCCGTCCACGTTCGCACGTGTCTACACCACCAAGGACGCCGCATGAGTGCGAAGAAGCCGCCCCGCCTCGCAGGACTGGGGCGTCGCAAGAAACTCGTCGTTGTCTGCCTGGCTATCGTCTGCGCCCTCATCGCCGTAGGGCTATACGCCTGGCAGTCGCAGCCCGTGCCCGAAGCGGGCGCCTCAGTCACGACGGCAGAGGGTAAATCGCGACAAGAAATCCAAGATGAGCTCGATGCCATCGTCCGCGACAACATGATGACGATTTCGGTCGCACCGGTCGCTCAGCTACAGGAGGACGGCAAGCTGCGCGTCAACGTGCAAAACGTCCAAGACAATAAATTTCCCCAGCGATTCCGCGTCATCCAAAACGACGAGACCATGTACGAATCCGGTGTGGTCGAGACCGGCAAGACAATCGAGACGTGCCCCGCCGGCGACATCAAAGAAGGCGAGGCATACATCGAGATCCAGGCACTCGATGCCAAGACCCTCGACAGCCACGGCAATCCGACACGTGTCAAGGTACGGGTTGAGCAAGCCGAGAACTAGCTTTTTCGGCCGACGCGGCACCGCACGCAATTCACCAGCATTCGTCCAATCATCGCGGGGACGGCCCGCGGCGAATAGAAAGGAACGACCATGGACATCACCAGGAACATGAACGGAGCCAGAGCGCTCGTCGTGGGCGCAGGGCTCGCGCTCGCGCTCGCAATGGGCGCCGCCCCGACGCCAGCTCTGGCAGCCGGGCGCGTTGGAACCACGAAAGTAATGGTCAGGACCGAGATCGACAACGTAGAGTTCAAAGTTCCGACGGTTATTCCCTTCGTCGCCAAGGCCGACGGCACGCTTCAGGGCCCCTCAGAAGACGCGACCACCATCGACAATCATTCGGCCTACGGCATCCATGTCACCAACATGAAGATCGACGCCATGAACACCTGGACCATTGCCGCCGACGCCAAGGCCGGAACCGCGCAGAACTCCATCGACTTTAAGGTCGGCCCCGACGGCGCACTCCAGAACGCCAGCGCCGCAATGCAGGGGACGGGCCTCGATCTTTCCAAGAATGCAGCCTTCGACATGGGCTACCAGGGCATTGCCGGCGGCACGGACAAAATAAAGCTCAAGACAAGCGGAAACGTCGCCCGCGTCACGCGCGACATCTTCCGCGTAGCCGGCGAAGGCGATCAGGTTGCAACGATCACCTGGACGGTCGAGCCCGGTGCGCACACGGCATAAGGCCGTCGCCCTGGCCGCCGCCGTCAGTATCCTAGCGTTTGGGCCAGCCATGGCCTTTGCCCAGCAAGAACAGGCGCAGGCCGCCACGCAAGTGACGGTCGACCTCTCGGAGCTCGACCGCGGCAACCGCGAGGAACCGTTGGCACAGACAGACGACAGACGGTGGCTCTTGACAGCAGGCGCCACGGCAGCAGGCGCGGGAACCGCCGGCCTCGGTCTGCACATCAAACGCAACCAGAAACGAAATACAGACAGGCCGCACTAAATTAGCTAAGGAGACCCCATGGCATCGAAGAACCTTTTGCCCGTCGTCGCACTCTGCGGCGCGCTCGCAACCGGAACGCCTGTCGCCGCTTGGGCGACCCCCGTCATGGCAGGCTCCTTACCAGCAGCCCTAAGCTCCGCACCAAATCCGTCGAGCGCCATTGCGTGCAAGCGTTTTTCGATCGCACAGGCCGCAATCTCAACCTCGGGATGCCTTCGTCGTAATACGGACGGCTCGATAGTCGTGGATATCAATCGTTCGAACAAGGCAAACGGCTCCCAGGCGGGGTGCGCCGTCTGCACGTGGCGCTCGATTGTGCTCGATGCAGATGGCGATCCGTGCGATTTGGGGTTGCGCATCGATATCGCTTCGGTCGATGACTCGGCGAACGGAGCGAAGGTCGCCTTCGACGGTGCGTTTTTCGAGAAAGGAGGCGGTATATGTCTGGGCTGCGCCGCCGCGAATGCAGACGATGTGCAGCCCACCCTCTCATTCACGGCATCGCTGCGACTGACCAAGGCGGACACCGATGCCATCGCGGCGGGAGAAGCGTCCCTGCTGTTCTACGCCGCCAGTACCGAAGACACAGACATTCATTTCGAGAAGCCGGCCGGATCGCTCAGCCTTACGCGCGGGACGGAGGCAGGCCCTATTGCGATCGATACCCACACGCTAGGCAGGCAACGCATTCTTGCCGACCCGGCGCTTCTCGAGATGGAGTGGAACGGATCCGGAGCCGTCGGGATTGTCCCCTCCGCGCTTGACGCCAAGACGCTCCCCTCAAACGACGAACCCATCAACGCAACCATACAAGAAGAGAGCACGGACAAAGAAGCAGGTGCGGGCGACACGCCGTCGCCGACAAACAGCGTCCCAGCTTCTTTCGAAGCACCGAATGAGCCCGCTACCGGTCCAAACGATCCCGAGCTCGCGGACAGTCTGGGACTTGCTGATCCTCAGGAGATCGATGAAGGTAACTGCTGCGTGCTTGCCGCCCTCGACCACACAGAGGTCATCGATGCTGCAAACATCGAAGTTGCCGCCGCCAATCAGCCCGTCCGCAAGTCGGCCATCATCGCATTTCCCGAATCCATCGAAGTCGTCTTTTTGCCATCGGGCGAGGTCGTGGCCCCAACACTGCTCACCTTGTTGGGCGCCAAGAATACTCGAAACGAAATTAAAAAGGTCACGGTTGTCGACCCTGCAACCACCGCTAAACTGCGTCTATACGCCGTTGCCCCAGACGGAGGCAAGACCTTGGAATTCGATGGCGACACACTTCTAGCCTGGCGACGTCTGGACATTATGCAAGACGTCTCGTATCAGATCGAACTCGAAGGGTTTGATCGTGCCCGCGATGCCAATATCATCGCCGCGGCTATTGAATCCCCGCAGCGGCTTATGACACTGCGCTTTGACTACTACCCCTATGTCCCGACAACCACCTGAGGCTTAAATGCTGCGCATCATTCCTAATACCACTTATATAACGTATTAGATGAGTCGCGATGTGCCTCGCATTTCGTTCTGCTACGATTGCCACGTTGGCATCAATACAGGAGGGCTCATGCCGGGCTTGGGAACAATCATCAACGTTGCGCTTTTAGTTGCGGGCGGTCTTTTGGGATTAGCGGGCGGCCGCTTCATTACACCGCGCATCCAAGACACGCTCATGAAAGCATCGGGGCTGTGCGTTCTGTTTATCGGCCTGGGCGGCACCATGCAAAAGATGCTCATCATCGATGGAAAGGCGCTAGCGACCACCGGTACCACCATGCTCATCGTCTCATTTGCGCTCGGTTCGCTCATCGGCGAGGCCATCAACTTGGAGGCCGCCATCGAGAACCTTGGCGAATGGCTCAAGCGCAAGACTGGCAGTGAGGGCGATAACGAGTTCACCAACGCTTTTGTCTCGACTTCACTCACCGTGTGCATCGGCGCCATGGCCATTGTGGGATCGATCCAGGACGGCCTGCTCGGCGACTGGTCAACGCTTGCCCTCAAGGGCGCACTGGACTGCATCATCGTCTGCACCATGACGGCCTCGCTTGGCCGCGGCTGCATCTTCTCCGCCCTGCCCGTCGCCGTGTTCCAGGGGACGATCACGTTGTTTGCCGGCGCGCTCTCCCCCATCATGACCACAGCAGCCCTCAACAGCCTTTCGCTCGTAGGCTCCATGCTCATCTTCTGCGTCGGCGTCAACCTCATCCGTCCTCAGACCTTCCGCACGGCCAATATGCTTCCCTCCGTCGTCATCGCCGTCATCTACGCCCTCCTGTTCTAAATCTATCAACGCAGCGGTATCTCGAACATCTGTTTGATGCTGTGCTATGATATGAGGTCACCGTAGCTGCGTTCGAGAGGAGGAGCGGTGGCCGACCAGGACATCAAGATGCTCATCGAGCGCATTATGGCCGAGGCCCGGACCCATCAGTCCGCCCGCTTCTCAAACGAAA
Source organism: uncultured Ruminococcus sp. (assembly GCA_963604655.1). Lineage (GTDB taxonomy): Bacteria > Actinomycetota > Coriobacteriia > Coriobacteriales > Coriobacteriaceae > Collinsella. The sequence continues at coordinate 78,778 of CAVCRP010000002.1, read as the reverse complement.
CCTACGCAGACGAGCCGATTCTCAAAACCGGCCGACAGATGCAGAATTTCCTCCCCGACCAGTACCGTAAAATGCGCGAGATATCGCGCTGGCAGGATGACCCCAAGGGCGGTGCGGGCCGCTGGCTTTCGGAAGCCGAGCTTTTTTACCGCCAGGGCCTGCTGATGGCCGACTTTGAGGACGACTGTCCCTACAACGGCACCTTTAAGTCGTACTTTCCCACCTACAACGCCATGAGCGACCGGCAACTGCGCGGCTACTTTACCTGGCGTGCCCAAGTGCGCCGCGGAACCGTCGAGGAAACGTCTACGTCCTTTGCCTTTCTGTATCTCTATGAGCTGATCTGCGGCATTGGCGTAGATAATCCACTCGATGGTTTTAACAAGATCAAGGCTTTTTGGGATGTCTATCGCGCCTTCGAGCCCAGCATCGACCGGTTTGCGCGCGTGTGGCTGCAAGATTACGCCGTGTTCCACGGGCTCGACCCCAAGCTGCTTCGCGACTCTAAAACCGTCATGTTCGATAACGCCCTTATCGAACTGCGGCGCGCGGCACGAGACCTTGTACCGGCACCGTCCGGCCAGACCCCTAAGCGTCGCAAAACCTCCGAGCCCACGCTCCCCCTTCCGCCCGATGAGGTGCGCGAGGAGCGACTCATGGCCGCCATCAACGCCCTCTCCACGTACAACCTAAGTAGCTCGCGGCTCGACCGCAGCCATCACCGCGATCTGCGCCACGTGGCGTGCGCCGTGTATGTCCGCATGGCGCGCTACTACGACACGCACCGAAAGACCGGCATCGTGGCAAGTTTATTTGGGGAGGAGACGGCAATGCCCTACACCATGTTTGCCTCGGCCGTATTCTTTGCGCCCGAGCGCCACGAGGACTGCGAATACCGTCTGGACCCCATCCATATCTACCGTTGCCAAAACGGTTTTTGGGAATGCATGCGGATTCACGGCAGCAGACAAAAGAGCAGCAAACTTGGCGAGATGATGCGCGCCTGCGACCAACGCCTGCGCCTAGCCCTGGACCCTGCCCATCCCCTTAAGGAAGAAAAGGTCCCCAAATATCTGGCCAAGATTATCGATGACGAGATTGTGGCATGGCTTTCGTGGGACGCCGCACACCAGCCCGTCAAGATCGATATCGATTTGAGCCAGCTGGGGCACATTCGGAGCGCTGCCGCACAAACGCGCGAAGCGCTTTTGATCGACGAGGAACGCGAGGACGGCGCGTCCGCAGAAGCCGAGGCAGCGGACTCAGGGCAACCGGAAGCCGAGCCCGTAGCCGACGCGACGGTCGAGGCGGTCGCGGCGGCTGCAGGGCAGGACGAGTCCGACGAGCCGACCATATCCACCGAACAGTTTGGTGTCGTGGCACCGCTTCTCGCGCCGACGCCCGCGTTCGCAGCTGCTACGCCCGCGTTCGCAGCTGCTACGCCCGCTGACGCCACAAACGAACTCGCGCCCGCCGCAGACGCCTATCTCCGCGCGCTGCTCGAGCACAACGCAATACAGGCGGAATCGGCGGTAGTGCAATCGGAGCAGAGCGAGGACATGCTCGTCGATACCATCAACGAGGCGCTCTTTGACCTGGTGGGCGACACCGTAATTGAATTTAGCGCGGCAGGGCCGCAGATTATCGAGGACTACGAAGCAGACGTGAGAGGATACCTAGACCATGAGTGATACCGCATCCGCAGCACCTCGCGTGCCCAAGCGCGTCGCTGCCGTCATTCTCAACTCGCTCAAGGGCGGTGTGGTCCCGCGCATCGGCCTTCCTTACATCACCGTAGGGCGCGAGGTCGAGATCCGCGCCCTGCTCACCGACCTGAGTCTCATCGCCGACGGTGGCGCGAGCTTCCGCTTTCTGGTCGGTCGTTACGGCGCCGGCAAGAGCTTTTTGCTCCAGACTATCCGCACGCACGCCATGGGCGAGGGATTCGTCGTCGCTGATGCCGACCTGTCGCCCGAGCGCCGCCTGCAGGGCGGTCAGGGACAGGGCCTTGCCACCTACCGCGAGCTCATCCGCAATATATCGACCAAGACGCGCCCCGAGGGCGGTGCGCTCAACCTAATTCTGGATCGCTGGGTCGCCTCGTGTGCCGACGTCGACGAGTCGGTCGTCAATGCCCAACTGGCCCCGCTCGAGGAGATGGTCCACGGCTTCGACTTCACCCGCATGCTCCGCCGTTATCGCATGGCCGTCTCGGAGGGTGACGAAGAGACCATGAGCCGCGTGACCAAATGGATTCGCGGTGAGTACCGCACTAAGAGCGAGGCACGCGCCGAGCTAGGCTCCTCGACCATCATCAGCGACGACGACTGGTACGACTACATCAAACTCATCGCGCGCTTTTTGGTCTGCAGCGGCTATAAGGGCATGCTGGTGCTCATCGACGAACTCGTAAACCTGTACAAGATCCCCAACGCCATCACGCGCCAGTACAACTACGAGAAGATCCTGACCATGTACAACGACACGTTGCAAGGCAAGGCGCAGTACCTGGGCATGATCATGGGCGGCACGCCAACCTCTATCGAAGACCGACGCCGCGGCGTCTTTTCCTACGAGGCTCTGCGCAGCCGTCTCGCTCAGGGCCGTTTTGCGCGCGAGGACCTCAAAGACATGCTCGCGCCCATCATCCGCCTGCAGCCGCTCACCTATGAGGAGCTGCTGGTACTGATCGAAAAGCTCATGCAGATCCATGCCGGCTACTTTGGCTGGACGCCTACGCTTACCGAGAACGACTTGGTGGACTTCCTCAAGATTGAGTTTGGTCGCGTAGGGGCCGACACGCACCTGACGCCCCGTGAGGTCATTCGCGACTTTATCGAGCTGCTCGATATCCTGTGTCAAAACCCCGACGCCGACGTGGCAGAGTTGCTGCAAAGCGTCGGTGGCGACGCACTGGCACCGGCAGCCGCAACAAACGACACTGGCATCGCAGGCGACAACCGCAACTTCGCCGAGTTCACCATCTAACCTGCCAAAAAGGGACAGGTTTATTTTGGTAGGTTTTATCTAGGCAAACGTCGATGTTGCAAAGCGACAGCGCATATCCCGTCGCTTCTGAACGCTCATTTTGAGAGGAGGCCCCGTGAACGCTTTTGACCGATATGCTCCGTTTATCCAAGACTTTATCTACTCCCACGATTGGGAGAGCCTGCGCTCTATTCAGGTTGCGGCAGCAGATGCCATCTTCAACACGCAAGACAATGTACTCCTGACGGCATCCACGGCATCCGGCAAAACCGAGGCGGCCTTCTTTCCCATCCTGACCGAGTTTTGGGAGAACCCGCCCGCGAGCGTGGGCGCCCTCTACATTGGCCCTCTCAAAGCGCTCATCAACGATCAGTTTGTACGCCTCAACGATCTGTGCGAAGAGGCCGATATCCCCGTCTGGCACTGGCACGGCGACGTCTCGCAGTCGCACAAGGCAAAACTCATCAAAAAGCCGAGTGGTATCTTGCAGATTACGCCCGAATCACTCGAGGCGCTTCTGATCCATAAGCACATGGCCATCCCGCGCATGTTTTGCGACCTGCGCTATGTCGTTATCGACGAGGTCCACTCGCTCATGCGCGGCGACCGTGGCGGTCAGACGCTCTGTCTTATCGAGCGCCTTTCGCGCATGGCCGGCGTGCAGCCCCGACGCATCGGCCTTTCGGCCACCATCGGAGACCCCGAACGCACGGGCACTTTTCTCTCACAGGGAACGGGGCGCGACTGCGTTATCCCCCGTTTTGAAGAACCGCGCCGCGTGTGGCGCATCTCCATGGAGCACTTCTACAACTCGGGCCCCCAGGCGCAGCAACGAGGATTTATGAGCGCAGGTCCGCAGGAAGCTGAGGTGCTCGCATGCGAGCGCATTGAAGCAGCGGCACCCGCGGCACTGCCTGCCGGCGCCCAAGACATGCGCCATAGCGGACAGCTCACACAGGAGGAACGCCGCCAACGTCGCGAGCAGACGCGGGGCAAGGCCGCTCCTAAGGACCGTCGCACTTCCTCGGCCCCCGAGGGCGAAGTCGACATCCCGCGAGCGACCGAGCAGGCGCTGCTCAACCCCACCGATACCGCGCCCGACAACGCCGATCCCGGCATGGGCTATATCTTTGAACATACCCGCGGCCGCAAGTGCCTGGTCTTTGCGAACTCGCGCGAGGAGGCCGAGGCCGTGTGCTCCATGCTGCGCAGCTACTGCGAGAACCAGCACGAGCCCGACCGCTTCCTCATCCACCACGGGAACCTCTCGGCATCGCTGCGTGAGACGGCCGAGGAGCTGATGCGCGACGAGGAGCAGGCGCAGACAACCGTCACCACCTCCACGTTGGAGCTCGGCATTGATATCGGCCGCCTGGAGCGCGCGTTCCAGATCGACGCGCCGTTTACCGTCAGCTCCTTTTTGCAGCGCATGGGGCGTACGGGCCGCCGCGATCTTCCACCCGAGATGTGGTTCGTCATGCGCGAGGAGGAGCCCGAGCCGCGCACGATGATGCCCGAGACCATTCCATGGAAGCTTCTACAGGGCATCGCGCTCGTACAACTCTATCGCGAGGAAAAGTGGGTCGAGCCGCCCGAGCTCGATCGACTCCCCTACAGCTTGCTCTATCACCAGACCATGTCGACGCTCGCCAGCACCGGCGAGCTCACACCGGCCGAGCTTGCCCAGCGCGTGCTCACGCTCAGCTATTTCCACCGTGTCTCGGCCGACGACTACCGTGTGCTGCTACGCCACCTCATCAAAATCGACCATATCCAGGTCACCGAGGGCGGCGGGCTCATCGTGGGCCTCGCGGGCGAGCGCGTCATCAACAACTTCAAGTTCTACGCCGTGTTCCAGGAGAACGAGGAGTTTACCGTTCGCAGCGAATCGGCCGAGCTGGGCACGATCGTCAATCCACCACCACCTGGTGAGCGCATCGCCATCGCAGGGCATTGCTGGATCGTCGAGGAAGTGGACTGGAAGCGTCACACCGTCTTTGCCACGCAGGTCAAGGGCCGTGTGCCGGCCTACTTTGGCGACTGTCCCGGAGACATCAATACGCATGTGCTCGAGCGCATGCGCCAGGCGCTCAACGAGCACGCGGCATATCCGTACCTTATGGGCAACGCACGAGCACGCCTTACGCAGGCTCGTCATACCGCCGAGATTTCGGGCGCGGGAACTAAGCCGCTCGTTAACCTAGGCGGTGACACCTGGGTGCTCTTCCCGTGGCTTGGCAGTTATGCCTTCTTGGCGCTCGAACGCATGCTCAAGATTAAATGCGCCGCAGAGCTGGGCCTTAGAGGGCTCGATCCGTCGCGTCCATACTTTATGCAGTTCAAGATGAAGGCCGACGAGGAGACGTTCTTTGAGGTGCTCGCTGCCGAGGCCGATAAGGACTTCGACCCCATCGAGCTCGTCTACCCCGGCGAGGTGCCCTACTTCGATCGTTACGACGAGTACGTTCCCGAGGAACTCGTGCGCAAAGGCTTCGCCGAAGGCGTCCTCGACATCGAAGGCATGAAGCAGCGCGTCCTCGGCTGGCGCAGCCACGCATAAGACCTGTCTTTTTAGGACGGGGCTCAATGAGCTAGTCGTGGAGCGGAATGCCGAGGAAGTCGATGTCGAAAGGCACGGCTTCGATGAAGGTGTAGTCACCGTCGCTGGCGATGAGCAGGTAGTTTTCCTCGCCGCCGAACTCCGTGTCACCGCAGGGAATTACCCAAGCGCGGTCGAACACCTCGAGCGCCGTGGCGACGCAATCGCGCAGGAACGTTACATCGCTCCCCTCGTTCGCACTCACAATGTTGGCCGCGTAGATGCCGCCCGGGTTCAAGCTGCCCCGTACCAAACGGAGTGCCTCAACGGTTGCCAGCTCGCGCACGGGCTCGGCACCGCCAAAGCAATCGCTCACAACCACGTCGTAGCGACGATGCCCCACGCTCGTCACACCCAGGTACGAGCGCGCCTCGGCGGTAATCACCCGAAGGCGATCGCCAACCGTACGTTCCAGCTCGTCCAAGTAGAACCAACGACGCGCCAGACGCGTAATCTCGGCATCGTACTCAATGACGTCCATGCGCAAGCTCTCATGCGACATCAGCGCATACTTGGGATAGGCAAACCCGCCCCCGCCCAGCATAAGCATACGGTCGATACCATGCCCGCAAGCATCACGCATTGCGTCCTCAGTCTCAAACACATCGTCAAATGCGCGATAGTACGCAAAGACGGGTTCCGCCCAACGCTCGCCAACGTAGCTCGCGCTTTGGTAGACGCCGCCCTGCACCAGAACACGGACCTCGTCACCATTCTCGTCGTGCACGCGCTTCACACGCGCCAGCCCGTTGCGGGTTCGCGCGACCTGCAGACAGGCAGCACGAACAGCAACGGCAGCCGCACCCAGCGCTGCAGCTCCCAGGGCAACGCCAGCAACAACGCCAGCGGAAACACTCGGCTTGTTCATCTAGAGCTCCTTTTGCAGATAGAGGCCATGGTCGTAAAAACCCAGGTTACGGTAGTACTCGCGCGTGCCAATCGCGCTAATCACGTTGATGCGCGTATAGCCCGCATCCCGAGCAATCTGGCACGCACGCTCCACGAGCGAACGCCCCAGACCGTGATGCTGAGCCGCCTGGCCCTGATCGCCCACACGTGCCGCCATACCATACACGTGCACCTCGCGAATCATTGCCTCCTCAGGCGTCGTCGGCAGCTCGTTCGCATGCGCGGCAACAAACGCGCGATAGGGCAGCGACAGGCGCAAAAAGCCGGCGATTTTGCCCTCGGGCGTCACCCGCTGCAAAAAGCGTTCGCTCGTCACTGGCGTCTCGTAAACAACCTCATCAAGAGAGAGCTCATCCAAATCGGCGCCCGCGGTACTGATCTCGCGATAGCGAATCTCACGCACCTTTGCGTCCTCGCCGCGGGCCGCCAAGCGATTCTCGACGAGCTGACGCAGGTTGGGCTTCTTATTGCCCACCATGATGTCGTCGGAGCTAAAGTCGCGAATCATACGGCTGATACGGCAAAACGCCGGCGTCACCACGATGTCATCGGCCAGCACGTCGAGCAGCTCTTCCTCGGTATAGGGGCGCCACTCGCCACGCTCATAGCAGCCCACCAGACGCGAACCCTCAATGAGTGCGCACGGGTAAACCTTGACCTCGTCGGGCATAAAGGCGCCCTCGGTCATAAAGCGCTCGTAGTCGAGCTTGTCCCCCTCGGGTGTGGCGCCCAGCAAGTTGAGCATAAAGTGCGCGTGAATCTTAAAGCCAAACAGCCTTGCAAGCGAAAACGCACGCTCAATCTGAGGCACCGTAATGCGGCGATCGTTGATATCGAGCAGGCGCTGATCAAGGCTCTGAATACCCATCTGGATCTTGGTGCAACCCAGGCGGCGAATAAGCGTAAGCGCCTGCGGCGTCACGGCATCCGGGCGGGTCTCGATAACGAGCCCCACCACGCGATGCTTCGCCGTCTCGTTAATGCGCTGCTGACGTTCGAGCTCTTCCATCGTGGCTGTCTGCCACTCGGCGACCTCGCCCCACGGCGTACCGGGACCGTACAGGCGACGCACCGCACGGTTGTAGCCGCCCACGGCAGCATCCACGCGCTCCTGTTCGCCGGCAACGCCCGCCGCAAGTTCACACTCGTCGGTCGCAATGCCTGCCGCCCGATAGCGCTCGCGACGCTCCGCCACCACCGGCGGCAACGCATCGGCGGGCGCGTCATCGAGCAGACGCCCCGCCTCGGCACGGCTGATGCCCGGACGCGCCAGCATGGGATTGGCCGCCACGCCGGCCACGGCGTCGTCATTGAGCGCGCGGAAGAGCTCCGACATAAACCAGGTCTGATAGCCTTGCGGATAGTCGCTCCAGGTGCCGCCGAGCACGATGAGCTCAATCTTATCGGTCGCATGCCCCATCTGCGAAAGCGCCGTCAAACGGGCACTCACCTGCAGATACGGATCGAAGCAGTTTTGCTCTGCACGGGCGCACGCCGGCTCGGCGTGCAGATAGCTTTTGGGCATGCGCAGGTCATTGGGACAAAACAGGCAATCGCCCGAGCACGGCCACGGCTTGGTAATAACGGTAATGGTCGCCACGCCCGAAGCTGTGCGGCGCGGCTTCATGCGCAGCACCTGAAGCAGTTGACGCTCCAGCTCGGCATCGACATTCCACCCAGCCCAACGAGCCGGCTCCTCACGTTTAACCCGCTGGTAGAACGGCAGCAGACGGCGCTTGGCCAAATCGCGTTTGTCGGCACCCTCGCGGCGCGCCTCGGCATGTATCAGTTTGACGAGCGCCTTGTCATCCACGGTCTCACCGTGGCGCAGGGCGTCGAGTATGTTCAAGATAATCTGTTCCATGCCCCCATTGTAAAGGCAAAGGCGCCGGAGCCGACCACGGCCCCGACGCCTTCATCAAAGAGCATTCTCAAGCATCTATGTTTGCGGACTCAGCCCACCGTCGTCACTCCGGATCGAACGACATATCGCCCGAACCGACCTCAAAACGATACGTGGCAGACTTATCACCGTTGTCGAACTCATGATTCAAAATGGTCTCGCCATCGTAGTCAAGCGGAAGGAAATCGCTCTCAAAGTCGCCGCTGCCCAGAGCAAGGCTCGCCTTAAAGCCCGTAGAATTCGGAACCGTTATCTCAACATCGCCCGAGCCCACGCTCACGTCCATCGACTTCGCGGGGGCTTGATACAGTTCAAACGCCGCATCGCCCGAGCCAACCTCGGCATTCAGGCTGTCGGTCACGGTGCCCGTAAACTTAACGTCTCCCGAGTCCAGCGTTACATCCAGATCATGACACGCAATGCCCGCGACCGTCAGGTCGCCCGACCCTACATTCGCCGTAATGCCCACCAGGTTATCCGCAACATCTCGCGGCAGTTCAATGGTGACCGTGCGGTCAATCGCTCGCTCGTCATCGCAGTCGAACTGGCTGATCTTGAGCGTAGAGCCCTTGATCTCAGCCAGATTCTGAGTGGCGGCGTCGAAAGCAAATGTTCCCTTTGCCACACGACCGTTTTCGATGACGCGCACCTGCCCGCCGGAGACGTGTTTGACCTCGACCGTGCCCGACGTTACATCCAGGTCAAGCGATGTGAACGCGTCGGCATCAAACGTTTCGCTCGAAAGCTGCTGAGGCTGAGCGGAATAGTTACCGCCATCCGAAATATCATCATCGTCAACTGTGTCATCCAGACCAGACAAGCCGGAGACAATATCGCTAAGCTCCCACGGCCCATCAAAGTAAATCAAAGTCCGTGAAATGCCGAAAACAAGCCCGATGATGAGCAAAAACGCTCCGATGCCGACGCCCAAGCGCACCTTGGACTCATGCGAAAGCTTCATCGCTCATCACCTTCTTCGGTATTCGGATCGACGGGAACCGGAGCAGCAGCTGCGTCAGCATCAGCCTCCGCGGAAGCGTCCTTCTCCTGAGCCTTAGCCACCGGCGTTGGCCCCACTCGGATATCCCCACGTGCCCAATCGCCATCGAGCGCACGGGCCACCCAGTGGTAAATAGGGATAGTAAAGAAGATCAGCGCGGCGGCAAAGGGGCCGGCACCAAACGAGAACATCAGCAAAAAGAACAGCAGCCAGCACACGGCCCAATACGGGAACGACTGGAACGGGCCTTTCACCGGAGTCGAACCGGCCGCACCGCCGCCCGTTACCTGCGCTGTTGCGGCATTGGCGGCCTGCGCACTCCAGCTTGCCGCCTGCGCCGCCTTTGCTGCCGCGTCACTTGCCTGTGTTGCCGCCTCGGTAGCCCGCGCTGCCGCCTCGTGGGTGCGGGCACGTTCCGCCGCCTCGGCCTCGCGCTGACGAGCGCGGTCCTCGTTCTCAAACTCGATATCGTCCTCGATCTCGTCACTCGGATTGAGCAGCTCGTCCAGGCTCACGCCATAGAGCTTGGCGAGCGAAATCAGATTCTCGGTATCAGGAGAGCTCTCCGCGCGCTCCCATTTACTGACCGCCTGACGCGAGAGACCCAGCTTTCGCGCCAACCCCTCCTGGCTAAAGCCCTTACTGCGGCGAAGATTGGCGAGCCGCTGCGCAGTTTCTACATTCATGGTTCCTCCTATGCTTTTGCCAGCCGTGCCGCCGGACCGTCTGTTCTTTAAGGCGCCTTGCACAGTTAAAAATGTATTCGCCACCGCCAAAAGCACGCCACCTATTCTAGTGAGATTTTTGACAACCGACGGTTGCGGGTGCATGTGAGCTGCGGAAATGTGTCTAAACAAAGCAATGATGTCCGCTCGGTTGTTCCTGCCGCAACGTTAACGGTAGTATGGTCGTACTGTTTATTCCGCACCGCCAACGAAGGGAGTTCCGCGCCGTGAACCGCGATTTCGCCTCATCGCTCATCCAGCTCAACAATACGTTCTATCGCGAGCACTCCGCCTCCTTTTCCGATACGCGCCAGGCCCCATGGCCCGGCTGGGTGCGCACCATGGACATTGCGCTCGAGCAGCTCGACGTCGCCACGATCGAGCATCCCGTCCGCGTCTTCGATCTTGCCTGCGGCAATATGCGATTCGAGAACTTTGCCGCCGGCGGCGCACTTGCCGCCAAGGGCGTCGACGGCGCAAACCCCTCGGCAGATGCCAGCTGCCCGTTTGAGTTCTATGGTGTCGACTCGTGCCAAGATTTGGCTATCGATGCACATGGTCACGCCCTGCGCATTCCCAACCTGCACTTCCAGGAGCTCGATGTGCTCGACGCCCTCATGAAGCTCAACCCCGCCGAAACACCCGACGTGCTTTTCGACGCCCCGCTCGCCGACATCTCGGTCTGTTTTGGCTTTATGCACCACGTGCCGTCATGCGAGTACCGCGTACGCGTGCTCGACGCCCTGGTGCGCCAGACGCGCCCGGGCGGCATCATCGCCATCAGCTTTTGGGAGTTTATGAACGACGAGCGCATGGCGCGCAAGGCCGTTCGCGCCGAAGCCCGCGCCGAGCTCACCCCGCCGTTTGAGGGTTACGATTCCACACAGTTTGAAGCCGGCGACCACCTCATTGGCTGGCAAAACGACCGCCACGCCTACCGCTATTGCCATCACTTTGACGATCAGCAGATCACCGACCTGGTGCGCGGCGTCCGTACGTTCTACAAGAGCGGCGAGGTCCCCGTGCGCGAGCTTGAGCGTTTCCACGCCGACGGTCGCAGCGGCGAGCTCAACCGCTACGTGATTCTCAAGCGCCTATAGGACCAAGCGACTCGCCCCGAGCCGCACCGCAACTTTCGGGCACATTGTGCCCACCCCTTCCAACCCATTGCCGGAACGCATGGTCATGCGTTCTGCACTTATGACCAAGGAGCCTTATGGGAGCCGTCCACGTTCGCACGCCTAAGAACTTTGTGCTCGAGGAGCGCCTGGAGCGCTACGCCGACGCCATCGAGACGAGCCCCGAGAACTATGCCGGGCACTGGCGTGAGGCATGCACGCCGGCCGGCGGCAAGTCCTTCGCCCGCCTTCATCTCGACCTGGGCTGCGGCAAAGGAACCTACCTGGTTGAGCGCGCCCACCGCGAGCCCGATACCCTTTTTATCGGCATGGACCAGGAGCCCATCTGCATTGCCTATGCCGCCCAAAAGATCTGCGAACAGGAGCTGCCCAATGCGCTCGTGCTACCCCGAGGCGCCGCATCGCTGCCGCAGCTGTTCGCCGCAGGCGAGCTCGATGCCATTACCATCAACTTTCCCACGCCGCAGCCCAAGGCCAAGTACGCCAAAAAGCGACTTGTCCATGTCGACCATCTGATGCTCTACCGTCCGCTCTTTGCTGCCGGCGCCACTGTCACGCTGCGCACCGATAGCAAGCCGTTACGCGACTACGCCCTGGGACAGTTTGCCGCGGCCGGCTACGATACGCTTTGGGTGAGCGACGACGTGCGCCGCGACCATCCCGAGCATCCCGAGACCGAATACGAGTGCCGCACACGCGAGATGGGCGCCGTCGTCTACGGCATCTGCACCACACCCGGCGCGGAGCCTACCGAAGAGCAGCTCGCGGCGGGCCGGGCGCAGGAGCAGAGCCTCGCCTGTTACCTGCCCGACGATCTCGATGAGCTCACCTACGTGCCCCTCGGCATGGAAGAAGCCGTCGAGAACTTTAAGAACCGCGCCCGCAAGGGCAAGAAGCGCCTGCCGCAAGACCACTAACGACCGCCAGCATCACACGCCCATTTCCTGCATTTTCTCGCGTGCTGGCGCCCCGCGCCGCCGCTACGCCATAATGGATGGCGGACAAACGCGAGAGAAAGCAAACCACATGGCACAGACCACGACAGATACTTCCGCCAGCACCGTCTCCGGCGCCGGCGCCGCCAGCTCATTCTCGGGCGGCACGGGCACCGAGGCCGAGTTCGGCTCGCTCGGCGCGCTCTCTCCCACCTGGTGGGAGCCCGAGGACGGCAGCGAGCCCGAGCCGTGGCTCACGCCCGACCAAGCCTTCGAGCGCTTCTTTGAATGGACGAGCGACCGCGGCATTGAGCTGTGGGATCACCAGGAAGAAGCCCTGATGGACCTAGCCGCCGGCGATCATGTCATTTTGGGCACGCCGACCGGCTCGGGTAAGTCGCTTGTCGCGCTGGGCATGCTCTTTATGGGCATGGCGCAAGGCAAGCGCTGCTATTACACGGCTCCTATCAAAGCCCTGGTCAGCGAGAAATTTTTCGACCTGGTGCAGGTGCTCGGCCGCGATAACGTCGGCATGATCACCGGTGATACGCATATCAACACCAAGGCGCCCGTCATCTGCTGCACAGCCGAGATCCTTGCCAACGACGCACTGCGCGAAGGCGAGGATGCCGATGTGGGCTGCGTCGCCATGGACGAGTTCCACTACTTCGCCGACCCCGACCGCGGCTGGGCATGGCAAGTGCCGCTGCTCACCCTGCCCCATACGCAGTTTATGCTCATGAGCGCCACGCTTGGCGATGTCACCGCGATTGCCGCCTCGCTCGAGGAGCACACCGGCGCCGCCTGCGACCTCGTCGTCGACGCCCCGCGTCCCGTGCCGCTGAGCTACGACTACGTGACGACCTCGCTCGAGGGCACCGTTGAGCTCGCGATGCGCCGCGGTGAGGCCCCGCTCTACATTGTGCACTTTAGCCAGGATGCCGCACTCGCAACGGCGCAATCCCTCGCCAACTTTGGCATTGCCAGCAAGGAACAGCGCGAGGCCATCAAGGAGGCGGCAAAAGGCACGAGCTTCTCGACGGCTTTTGGCAAGATCCTCAAGCGCCTACTCGGCTGCGGCGTCGGCGTGCACCACGCCGGCATGCTTCCGCGCTATCGTCTGCTGGTCGAGCGCCTGGCGCAGCAGGGGTTGCTGCCCGTCATCTGCGGCACCGACACGCTCGGCGTCGGCATCAACGTGCCCATCCACACCGTGGTGCTCACTGCGCTCACCAAGTTCGACGGCTACAAGATGCGTCGCCTGCGTGCCCGCGAGTTCCATCAGATCGCCGGTCGCGCCGGCCGCTCGGGCTTCGACACCGAGGGTATGGTCATCGCCGAGGCCCCGGAGCACGAGATCGAGAACGCCAAGCTCATGGCCAAGGCGGGCGACGACCCCAAAAAGCTCCGCAAGATTAAAAAGAAGAAAGCTCCCGAGGGCTTTGTCACCTGGAACAAGCAGACCTTTGAGCGCCTGATCGAGACGCAGCCCGAAACGCTCAAGCCGCGCCTGCGCATCACGCACTCCATGGTGATTAGCGTGGTCGAGCAGGGCGGCGACGCTCGTGCCCGCGTGCACGACCTCATCGAGACAAGCCTGCAAACGCCCGAGGAAAAGGCAAAGCTCGAGGTTCGCGCCGATGAGATCTTTGCCACGCTCATCGACTCCGGCGTCGTCGTGCGCACCGAGGTGCCGCCCGCACCCGATGCTCCGGCTGACGCCGCGCCGGACATCGACTACGCGCTGACGGTCGACCTGCCCGAGGACTTTGCGCTCGATCAGCCACTTTCGCCGTTCCTTCTCGCCGCGCTGGAGCTGCTCGACCCCGAGAGCGAGACCTATACCATGGACCTCATCTCGATGGTCGAGGCCACGCTCGAGGACCCCAAGCAGGTGTTGCGCGCACAGGAACGCGCCGCGCGCGACCGCGCCATGGCCGAGATGAAGGCCGACGGCGTCGAGTACGAGGAGCGCTTGGAGCGTATCCAGGATGTGACCTACGAAAAGCCGCTCGAGGACTTGCTCGATGCCGCCTTCGACAAGTACTGCCAGGAAGTACCTTGGGCCAACGACTACCAGCTCTCGCCCAAGAGCGTCCTGCGCGACATGCTGGAGAGCGCGAGCGACTTTAAGGGCTATATCCAAAAGCTCGGCATCGCCCGCTCCGAGGGCATTTTGCTGCGCTACTTGGCCGAGGCCTACCGCTCGCTCGACCGCACCGTGCCCATTGAGAAGCGCGACGAGCGCTTGCGCGACATCATTTCGTGGCTGGGCTTTGTGGTGCGCTCGGTCGACTCGAGTCTGGTAGACGAGTGGGAGAACGCCGGCAACCCGGCCGCACTCGACGCCGCACCGCCCCAGGACATCGACGAGGTCGTGGCAGACCGCCGCGGCTGCACGCTGCTGGTGCGCAACGCGCTCTTCCGCCGCGTGACCCTTGCGGCCCGCGGACACGTCCGCGACTTGGGCGAGCTTGACGAGGACTGGGGCATGAGCGAGGTCCGCTGGCAAAAGGCGCTCGACGCCTATCACGAGCAACACGAGGAAATCCTCACCGACGGCGACGCCCGCAGCGCCGCGATGTTTACCATCGACGAGAGCGACGAGAAGACCGATCACGTGTGGCACGTGCACCAGATCTTTGCCGACGAGGATGGCGACCACGACTTTGGCATCATGGGCGATGTCGACCTGGACGCCACGCAAGACGGCGGCGAGGTCATCTTCACCCACTACCGCGTCGGCTTTATCGAGGATTTGCTCGAGGATTAGCCGGACGCAATGGAGCGAAACAAAGCGGGGCCGCTGGCAACATCGCCAGCGGCCCCGCTTTTTGCGCGATACGCTATCCTCTACTCGGCATCCTCGACCTCATACGAATCGGCCTCGGCGGGCTCATCGCCCGCACCCGCTGCCGTCTCGCGCGCCTCGTCAAACGCCGCCTTCATGGTCTTGTTGCCCCAGGTGAGCTTGCGAATCGTAAGCTCATCAGCCTTGTTGTGGGCCAGACGCAGATTCTCGGTACTGCGACGTAGGTCGTCCTTGGTCTTCTCAAGCTGCTTGATGGCAGCATCGATCTCCTTGATCGCCGACTCGAACTGCTTGCTCGCCAAGTTGTAGTTGCGCGAGAAACCATCCTTGAACTTTTCCATCTTCGCTTCGAAGTTCGTGACGTCGATATTCTGCTGCTTGTACTCCGCCAGCTCCTGCTTATAGCGCAGCGAACCCATGGCGGCGTTGCGCAGCAGCGTGATCATGGGAATGAAGAACTGCGGGCGGATCACGTACATCTTCTCGTAGCGATAGCTCACGTCCACGATGCCGGCGTTATAGAGCTCGCTCTCGGGCTCGAGCAGCGTGCAAAGCACCGCATACTCGCAGCCTTTCTGGCGACGATCGTGATCGAGCTTCTTAAAAAAGTCCTCGTTCTTATGCTTAGTCGCCGTCTCATCGTTCTCGTTTTTCATCTCGAACATAATCGAGATGATCTCGTTGCCGCTCGCGTCGCACTCACGGAAGATGAAGTCACCCTTGGTGCCCTCGGATGCATCGTTGTCTTTCTCAAAATACGCGTTGGGAAACGCCGTCATGCGCAGGCGGTTGAACTCGGTCTCGCAGTGCTGCTCGAGCGACTCGCCCACCATCTTGGTGGACAGGCGCACCTTCATGTCCTTCAGGCGCTCAATCTCTTCGTCCTTGTAGCGAATGAGCTCGTCACTCGCGCGCTTGGCCTGCGCAAGCTCGAGCTCGTGGGCTGCCTTGGCCTGCTCCTCTCGAGAATCGCGCACTGCCAGCTCGCTCGTAAGCTTCGCACGCGCCTCGTCGCGCTCACGCTCCGCCGCGGCAACCGCCTCCGACAGGTTCATTTTTGCCGTCAGTTCCTGTTCGCGCAGCTGGGCGCGCAGGCCCTCCGCCTCTTGCTCAGACTGAGACTTCGCAGCAGAGAACTGCTCCTTCACTTTCGCCTGATAGTCGGCAAGCGTACGCTCGGCTTCGCTGCGAGCGGCATCAAGCTCACGCTGGGACTCGGCGGCAGCGGCAGCAAGCGCCATCTCTTGGGCCTTGTCCGCAGCGGAGAGCTTCGCCTGCAGCTCGGCAATCTGAGCATCGCGCGCGGACAGGTCGTTTTGAGCGGCATTGCGCACCGCGGCCTCGGCAAGCCTGGCTTCGTCGTCCTTGCGTCCCAGCTGTGCACGCAAGCTGTCAATCTCGCGCTGGAGCTCGGCGTTCTCCTTTTGGGCATCGGCACGAGCCTCAACAGCTGCACGCTGACTTGCGCTCTCACGCTCTGCGGCAGCACCCTCGAGCTTGGCACGCAGCTCGGCAAGCTCGGCGTCGCGCCTGGCAACCTCTTTCGCCATCTCCTGTGCCGCGGCGTTTCTCTGCTCAACGAGTCGAGCGTCACGCTCCGACTCCGCTTCCTGCAAGGCAGCAGCCGAGCGCGAGCGCTCAAGCTCCAGAGCCTGCTCGCCCTCGCGCTGGACGGCCTTCACACGCTCATCCAGGTCGCGCGAGAACTCGGCATCGCGCACCTGTTTGACGATGTCCGCATAGCCGGACGCATCGACCTTAAAGACTTCGCCGCAATGCGGGCACTTGATCTCGTTCATAGCAGCTCCTCGATGGACGCAAATTTCAACCGCCTACACTCTACCGCGCCGCACGGACAAAAAAGGCGCCGCCGCCAGAATGGCTACGGCGCCAAAACCACCACAAAGGTGTCTGTCCCTTTGTGGTGGCTTGAGGGCTACAACCCAAAGAAGCTTAAGATCTGATCTCGGCTTACGGGCTTGTAGTCATTGGCGTCGAGGCCCACATCGTAGCGGTAGATGGGGCGCTCTCGGTCGCGGTTGCGCGTATTGGTACGGTCTCCCCTGCTGTGGATGTGCCCGTGCAGCATGATGGCGCCACGGGCCTTGCCATTCCAGCTGAGCATAGGGTAATGGCTCATCACCAGACGATGTCCCTTGGCGTAGCCGGGGGCAATCTCCAGGTAATCGCGCACGTCATCCCAAATTTGAGGCGCGTCCGGATCTTCCCAATCGCCGTCATGGTTACCACGGATGAGCGTGACGTTTTGGCAGGCAATACGCTCACGCAGGCACACGGCCTCCGCCATGGGCAGGCGATACGTAAAGTCTCCCAGGATATAGAGGCGGTCGTCCGCAGCAACACACTCGTTAATGGCGTCAATAACCTTGCGGTTCATCTCCTCGACCGAGGCGAACGGCCGATCCATATCGTGCAGGATATTCGTATCGCCCAAGTGCAAGTCGGCGGTAAACCACATCATCGTCTGTGTCCTCATTTCGCAACGCGTCTAACACGTGCCTAGTATACAGACGCTTTGGCGCAGCGGTTACCCAAAGAGCCCGCCAAACAGTCCACGGCGGCGCTTGTCATTCTTTTTCGATGCGTCGCCTTGGGCGTTCTTATCCTTCCGCTTTTTACGATCCTGCTCCAGCTCATCGTCATCGAGCAGCAGATCCCACTCAAACGGATCATCCGTCAGATCAAACAGGTCATCGTCATCAAACATGACAGCCTCCCCTAGCGGCTAGCGAGCATCCGCCACATAAAGGCCAACGCGCACCTGATGCCAGGGGCTGCGTTCGGGCGCAACCTGCTGCACGCGGGCTTCAAACACATCTTCGTGCCCGTAATACATCATCACGGACAGCGGGCCGACCTCGTTTCCCGGAACATAGCCGAGCTTAGTCTTGCCGTAATAGATCGCGACCGCCTCGGGATCATGGGGGTTATCGCGCTCGGCACCCAGCGTCAGTTTATCGCCCGCTTTCAGATCGCCCAGAACCAATGCGCCGTCGGCATACTGAAATCCAGCGATGTGAAACGATAAAAGAACACGTGAAGGCTCGTACATGGCAGCTCCTCTAACGGCCGGAATAACCGGCACTTAACCTTATTGAGAAGTCTACAAACTCGTGCGGACACAAATAGACCAACCCGGGTCTTTTCGACCGTTTGCCGCAACGCTTGCATGCCAGAGCGCTTGCAGATAAGATAGGAGCACGGATGGCACCCGTGGCAGCGGGTCTTGCCAACTCCAGTGCACGTTTTCATCGTGAGAAGTGGCCGTCTTCGCTTACGCGGGGGCGGCTATTTCGTTCGGCCGATAAACAGGCCGAGTTCGATAGCCGCGATCAACAACGCCAATAACGAAATAACATCGCTTACGCTCATACCAATTCCCTTCTAAAGGGAGTTGGCCCATCCGTACCCCATAGCAGTAGTCTAACGCAAATTGCGGGTAATAGGAACACTTGTTCGTATTACCCGCGCCTTTTTCTAGTGCACAAACATGCGCACGAACTTGTGCTTCCAGCTTGCGTAGGGCGCGTAGCGGAACGGCACATCCAGCCACGTTGCCTTGTTCACGACGCTCTTCTTGTGGCTAAACGTATCGAAGCTCTCGCGGCCATGGTACTGCCCCATGCCGCTCGCGCCCATACCGCCAAAGCCCATATGGCTCGTGGCCAAGTGCATGATGGTGTCGTTGACGCAGCCGCCGCCAAAGGGCACGTAGCGCACAAAGCGCTGCTGAACCGCACGGTCCTGGCTAAAGATATACAGGGCCAGCGGCGTCGGGCGATCCGTGATGAACGTCTCGACCTCATCCAGGTCATCAAACGTCAGCACCGGCAAGATGGGGCCGAAAATCTCCTCCTGCATCACAGCGTCATCGGAGGTCACACCATCCAAAATCGTTGGCTCGATCTTGAGCGAGGCTTCGCGTGCCGTGCCTCCCAGCACCACCTTGTCGGGGTCAATCAGCCCGCGTACGCGCGCGAAATGCTTGGCGTTGACGATATGTCCGTAGTCCTCGTTGTCAAGCGGGTGCTCGCCAAACATGCGACGGACCTCCTCCTTGATGAGCTCTAGCAGCTCGTCGTGCACGCGCGCATCAACCAACAGGTAGTCGGGCGCCACGCAGGTTTGGCCCACGTTGAGCCACTTGCCAAAGGCGATGCGGCGTGCCGCCACCTTCAAGTTTGCGGAGGCATCCACGATGCAGGGACTCTTGCCACCCAGCTCAAGCGTCACGGGTGTGAGATTTTTGCTCGCGTGTTCCATGACAAGTTTGCCGACCGGAACACTACCGGTAAAGAAGATCCTGTCCCAGCACTCATCGAGCAGCGCCTCGTTCTCGGCACGTCCGCCCTCGACGACCGTCACCAGGCGCGGATCAAACGCTTCCTCGCAAATCTGCCTGAGCACCGCACTCGAGGCCGGCGCATAAGCGCTCGGCTTGATCACTACGGTATTGCCCGCGGCGAGCGCACCAGCAAGCGGCTCCAGCGTCAGCAAAAACGGGTAGTTCCAAGGCGCCATGATCAGCGTCACGCCATAGGGAACCGGCTGCGTTTTGCACACGCTAATGGCATTGGCAAGGTCGCACGGGCGCAGGCGGGCGCGACTCCATCGGGCCACATGCGCGATCTGATGGCGAATCTCGGAAAGCGATGTGCCAATCTCGCACATATACGCCTCGTCATGCGACTTGCCCAAATCGGTCTTGAGCGCATGGGCGATATCGTCCTCGTGCGCCCGAACCGCATCGCGCAGGCGCACGAGCGCGCGGCAACGAGCGTCGACATCAAACGTGGCATGCGTCTTAAAATAGGCGCGCTGATCGCTAACGATGCGCGCGATCTCCTCGGTGTTCATGGCCCTCCTAGTTCTCGTCCTCAAACATACCGCCCGCGACGACCTCGTACATATGCTCGAGCTCCAAACGGTCCATCAAAAGCGGGACAGGGTACAGCGGATTCGCCTCGGCATCGGCATGGGCCGCCATTTGCGGAATATCAGAGCGGCGAATACCCGAGACATATTTGGGGATACCCAGGGCCTCGTTCATGCGATCGACCCAATCGATAAAGGCCTCGGCAGCCAAGCCGTCCTGTGCGTTAGCCGGCGCAATGCCCGCCATGCGAGCAAGATCGGCAAGCTTGGGAGCTGCAGTTTCACCATAAGCGCGAAGCATGTGCGGCAGGATGATGGCGTTGGCCAGACCGTGCGGAACGCCGTATCGGCCGCCCAGGCTGTGCGCGATGGCATGCACGTATCCGACATAGGAGCGCGTAAATGCGACACCCGCCTTATACGCCGCCGAAAGCATATTGCGGCGCGCACGCATGTTGTCGCCATGCTCATAAGCCTCGAGCAAATTGTCGTGGATGAGCTGAACCGCTTGGCGTGCCATCTTGCGCGTGTAGGGCGTGGTGCTGCGACCAATAAAGGCCTCGACGGCATGCGTCAGGGCATCCATACCCGTCTGCCCCGTAATGGACGCTGGCAACCCACGCGTAAACTCGGGGTCGTGCACCGCAAAGCGCGGAATGAGCACAAAGTCGTTAATGGGATACTTATAGTGCGTCTCGTCGTCGGTAATCACCGCCGCGAGCGTGACTTCGCTTCCCGTACCGGCGGTAGTGGGAACCGCGATAAGCAGCGGCAGGAGACGGTGAACGCGCAACAGGCCGCGCATCTTGTTGATGGGCTTGTTTGGCTGCGCAATGCGCGCGCCCACGCCCTTGGCGCAGTCCATGGCCGAACCGCCACCAAAGCCGATAATGGCCCGGCAGTCGTTCTCACGATACAATGCCGCCGCTTCCTCCACATTCGAGACCGTGGGGTTCGCACGCGTTTCGGCGTAGACCGTAACGCCAATCCCCTTGGACGCGAGCGCGCGCTCGAGCGGCGCCGTGAGCCCCAAACGGGCAATACCGGGGTCTGTCACGATGAGCACACGCTGAATCGAACGCTTTTTAAGTACCGCGGGCACATCCTCGGCATGCTCCAAAATACGCGGCTCGGTATAGGGCAGGATCGGCAAAGCAATGCGAAAAACCGTCTGATATGTTCGGCACCAGGCACGACGGGCTAGATGCATAAAGGAAACTCCTTCATTTGTTGATGGGTCAACATTTGCTCGACCGATTGTACTCATCGATGGTCGCAGGTGGCCCGGTAATCGTTAATCAATCAACATCTTCACATGTCCTAAATTGTTTTATTAAAAATCATTCCTAATAGGCTTCACATTCAGTCTCATTTATGGATAATAGAACTCGTCAAGACGCGCGTCCGGAGAGGGCCCTTACGGGACCGGATAAGCGCCCCATCGCCATCGATCGAAAGGATCGAATCATGAAGTTTGTTTGCCCCGTTTGCGGTTATGTGGAAGAGTTCGACGGCGACCAGCTGCCCGAGGACTTCAAGTGCCCCCAGTGCGGCGTCCCCGGTTCTCGTTTCCTGAAGCAGGAGGAGGGCCAGCTCGAGTGGGCTGCCGAGCACGTCGTGGGCGTCGCCAAGATGGAGGGCGTCTCCGAGGATATCGTTGCCGACCTGCGCGCCAACTTTGAGGGCGAGTGCTCCGAGGTCGGTATGTACCTGGCCATGGCTCGCGTCGCTCATCGCGAGGGCTATCCCGAGATCGGCCTGTACTGGGAGAAGGCTGCCTACGAGGAGGCCGAGCATGCCGCCAAGTTCGCAGAGCTCCTGGGCGAGGTCGTGACCGACTCCACCAAGAAGAACCTCGAGATGCGTGTTGAGGCCGAAAACGGCGCAACCGCCGGCAAGACCGATCTTGCCAAGCGCGCCAAGGCCGCTGGTCTCGATGCCATCCACGACACCGTGCACGAGATGGCTCGCGACGAGGCTCGCCACGGCAAGGCTTTCGCCGGCCTGCTCAAGCGCTACTTTGGCTAAGCCAACCGCCTGAGAGATAATCTTTAGCTCGATAAGGCCCGGACCGCATGGTCCGGGCTTTTTTCATGCCCTTATTGCAGCTGCTTGTGCAGCGCACCGAGCACTTGAGGGCTTAGGTCGTCGTATTGAATAAGGATGCGGCGCGTGGTCGGCTGGTTCGTCGTCCGATCGTTTGCCCATAGACAATCATCAATGTTGACGTAAGGGATGCCGACATCGGCGATAACACGAATAAGGCCATCCCCCGCCTTGTCGCTTGCCGGCGCCAAAACACAGTAAAGGCCCGCGTCTGCATGCTCGATCGAGACCTCCCCCGCCGGAAACGCCTTCCGCACAAGCGTCGCCAAACCATCGCGCGCCTCACGAGCACGAACGCGCACGCGGTTCACATGTCGCTCGTAATCACCCGATTCGAGCAAGCGCGCCAACGCCACCTGATCTACGGAGCTGACCGATGAGGCATAAAAACCCAATTCACGCCTGAATCGTTCCATGAGCTCATCGGGCAGGACCATATACGCCAAACGCAGGGCCGACGACAGGCTTTTCGAAAAGGTATTGGTGTAGATGACCGATTGGGCAGCATCAATCGACGCGAGTGCGGGGATCGGTTTGCCGGCAAGGCGAAACTCGCAATCGAAATCGTCCTCAATGAGATATCGACCCGGCCGCTCGGCAGCCCAGCTCAGGAGTGCGTAGCGACGTGCGATGCTCGTCACCAAGCCAGTCGGATATTGATGAGACGGCATAAGGTGAAGGACGTCCGCCCCGGCATCGAGCAGCTCGCCCAAGTTAACTCCCTCACCATCCAACGGGACATGCCGCACTTCGCAGCCCATGGCCTGATAGATGCGCGTCAGACGCAAGTAGCCCGGGTCCTCGACGGCGTATGTCTTGTCCGCGCCAAGCAGCTGAACCAGCATCGTGTCAAGCAGCTGAGCGCCCGCACCGATGACGATGTTGTCGGGATTGACATTCATGCCCCTCGTCCCGCGAAGATGATGTGCAATTGCGCACCGCAGCCGCGCGGTACCCTGCGCAGGCGCGGGCGAGAAAATTTCGCGCTCATCTTCGGACGTCAACGTCGCCCGCAGAGCGCTTTGCCAGAGACGCGCGGCTTCCAAGGCGGAAGGAGAAAGCGCGGCGAATTGCTCAGGTTGCTCACCAATATCATGCGCGTTAAGGCCCGCGGTAGCGTAATCTCGATCGAGCTCTGTCTCGGCCGAAGCCAGAACCGGGGCCTCAGGAAGCTCGCAAGCGTAGTAGCCACGACGCGGCATTGAGCAAATATAGCCCTCGGCAAGCAACTGGCTATATGCATTCTCGATAGTAATGACACTGATACCCAGATGACTCGCAAAGGCGCGCTTAGACGGAAGATGCTCCCCCGCCGCAATGCGTCCAGCAACGATATCATCTCGAATTTGCTGGTAAACATACTCATAGAGCGATGCTTCGCCGCGGTTTTCCAAATTATAGTCAAGCATGAGTTTGTCACCTGACCTTATCGAGTCATTCAATCTGGTATTACTCTGACCTTGTTATTATCTCGAAAACTGAGTATTTCGCCATACCCAGCTCCCCGATAGGATGTTCCGTCAAGCAATGCACATGCCAACCAAGGGAGCAACCATGGCAGAACAGACCAGCAAGGCCGATCGCGTTAAACTCAACCGCGAGCTCGCGCAGATGCTCAAGGGCGGCGTCATCATGGACGTCACCACGCCCGAGCAGGCACGCATCGCCGAAGAGGCGGGCGCCTGCGCCGTCATGGCGCTCGAGCGCATCCCGGCCGACATCCGCGCCGCAGGCGGCGTCTCGCGCATGAGTGATCCCAAGATGATCAAGGGCATCCAAAAAGCTGTCTCCATCCCCGTTATGGCCAAGTGCCGCATCGGCCACATTGTCGAGGCGCAGATCCTGCAGGCCATCGAAATCGACTACATCGACGAATCCGAGGTCCTCTCCCCCGCCGATGATGTCTATCACATCGACAAGACCCAGTTTGACGTGCCGTTTGTCTGCGGCGCCCGCGATCTGGGCGAGGCGTTGCGCCGTGTTGCTGAGGGCGCCACGATGATTCGTACCAAGGGCGAGCCGGGCACGGGCGACGTCGTTCAGGCCGTGCGTCACATGCGCAAGATCCAAAAGCAGATCCGCGACGTTGTTGCCCTGCGCGACGACGAGCTCTTTGAGGCAGCCAAGCAGCTGCAGGTTCCGGTCGAGCTGGTGCGCGAGGTCCATGCCACGGGCAAGCTCCCCGTCGTAAACTTTGCGGCCGGCGGAGTCGCGACCCCCGCCGACGCCGCGCTGATGATGCAGCTGGGCGCCGAGGGCGTCTTTGTTGGCTCGGGCATCTTTAAGAGCGGCGACCCCGCCAAGCGCGCCGCCGCCATCGTCAAGGCCGTGGCAAACTTCACCGACGCCAAGCTCATCGCCGAGCTTTCGGAGGACCTGGGCGAGGCCATGGTGGGCATCAACGCCGACGAAATCGAGATCATCATGGAGGAGCGCGGGCGCTAGTCCAGCAGAAAGGATCGCACATGAGCGATTATGCAGACCAAACGGTCGCCGTGCTGGCGGTCCAGGGCGCTTTTGCCGAGCACGAGGCAAGACTGTCCGAGCTGGGCGCACGTTGTATCGAGATGAGGCAGGCGGCCGATTTGCAGCAGAACTTTGACCGCCTGGTACTTCCCGGCGGCGAGTCCACCGTTCAGGGCAAGTTACTTGCCGAGCTTGGTATGCTCGATGAGCTTCGCACCCGCATTGTTGAGGGCATGCCCGTCCTGGGCACCTGCGCCGGCTTGATTCTGTTGGCGCGCGATCTTGCCTCCCACGACGATAAGGGGACGCCGCGCTTGGCAACCATGGATGTGCTCGTTGAGCGCAATGCTTACGGCAGACAGCTCGGCAGCTTTCGCACCAAGGGGCAGGTAGGCGGTATCGACGGTGAAGTGCCGCTGACATTTATCCGCGCGCCCCGCATCGTCGAGGTCCACGGCGACGCCAAGGCCTTGGCAGAGGTCGATGGCCGCATCGTCGCCGCCCGCCAGGGCAACCAGCTCGGCGTAACCTTCCACCCCGAACTCGATGAAGACACCCGCCTCCACGAACTGTTCCTACAAATGTAGGTAGAACAAAAACGAGAGTGGATAATCTCCCACTTTGAGCTTGAATGCAGACTCAAACCGGGAGATTATCCACTCTCATGCTATGTAGTCGTTGGGGACGTTCTTAAACGACTAGTCAAACAAGAACGTCCCCAACGACCATATTGCGATAGACGACCACGTTTGCCCAGATAAAACCGACCAAAATAAACCTGTCCCCTTTTGGTAGGTTTGGATCAAGGCAACGCCGATGTCTTGGTACCGGCAGCGAAAACCCGCCAGAGCGAGCAAGGTGCCTTGAAACGAGGCGGCATGGACCTTCTGGTCATGCCGCCGAAGTTGAAAGGCAGATTGCCGCTCTGGCGGGTTTGCAGCGTCAACTAGTTACGCGGTTTGGTAAAACCGCGTAACCCCTAGAAACGGTTGCCGCGGAAGCCGCCGCCGTTGCGGCCGCCACGATCGCCACCGCGACCGCCGCGGTCGTTACCGCGGTTGCCGCCGAAGCCGCCACGGTTGCCACCGCGGTCGCCATAGCCGCCACGGTTGCCGCCGAAGCCGCCGCGACCACCACGATCGCCGCCACGGTCACCAAAGCCGCCACGGCCACCACGGTCGCCACCGCGACCGCCACGGTCGCCACCACGGCCACCGCGATCGCCAAAGCCGCCACGACCGCCACGGTCGCCGCCGCGGCCACCGCGATCGTCACGACCGCCGCGAGGACCGCGGTCCTCGTCCAGGCCCATGGCGACGAGCGGAGCGATAACCTTATCGAGGGCAGCCATCAGCTCGGTGGCCTCCTCGTAAGAAAGCTCGGGCAGGAGCTTCTCCTTCTTGTTGGCAAGCTCGGTCAGGCCCTCGGCAGCATCCTCAGCAGCGAAGACGACGATCTTGCGCATGTCGCCCTCAGCATCGTCGATACGGCCGACCAGGTCGGCAGCCTCGGCCTCGGCCATCAGGCCATCGAGTTCACGAAGGCGCATACCCAGCAGGTCGGACATCTCCTTCTGCTCCATCCTGGGCTTGAGGTCAAGGAGCTTAATGGCGCGCTCGATGTTCGCCATGCGCTCGGCCTTGGCCTCCTCCTCCTTGGAAATAGCAAAGCGACGGCTGCGCAGCAGGCGGGCGGCCTTCTGCATCTTGTCCATCAGCTCTTCGTCATCGTAATCAGCGGCGGCCTCGACAACCTCGGCCTCCTCCTCGGCGGAAACCTCGTCAGCAGCCTCAACCTCGGCAGCTTCGGTCTCCACGGTCTCGACTGCCTCGACCTCGGCAGCCATGGTCTCGTTCTCGGTCTCGTTCATGATCTCTTCGTTCTCAGACATGAGACTCCTTCTTGGCCCTCTCGGGCATCATCGCCCCATTCGCGGGGCCCGTCGCGCACTTTTTTGCGCTTATAAATCATGCCTCTCGGCAAAACGTCCATTAGTTTATGGTCTCGTCCGTCAATCTAACTGCAGAATCTATGTGCACACATTAATGCGACATGTCGCGGTATCATGACTTAAATCAAACGCCCATCATAAGGAGCCCGCCATGATCAAACCCATCATGAAGTCCGAGTTCTTTTTACGCCTGCCCTCCGAAGACGCCGGCCCCGAAGATGCCGCGACCGGGCAGGATCTTCTGGACACGCTGCACGAACATGAGCACGAGTGCGTAGGCCTCGCCGCCAATATGATTGGCGTGCGCAAACGCATCATCTGCGTAAAGGATGGCAGCCGGGCGCTCCTTATGTACAACCCCCAGATTCTTGAGCAGGTCAATGCCTACCAGACGACCGAAGAATGTCTTTCACTCGTCGGCGAGCGCCCTTGCACCCGCTATCGCCGTATTAAGGTGGAGTATCTGGACGAGAACTTCGTCCACCGCATCAAGAACTTCTCGGGCTACACCGCCGAGATCATTCAACACGAAATCGACCACTGCAACGGGATTGTTATTTAGTTCCGCCAATCAAGAAAGCGCCCTGCAGCCAAATAACTGCAGGGCGCTTCTCATAGTACGGTTTTCTTCCCCTACGACTGACGATAATGATCGAAGAAGTCGGCGAGGTCTTCGAGGGACTCTTTGAGCACTTCCATGCGCGGCAGGTAGACGATGCGGAAGTGGTCGGGCTCGGCCCAGTTAAAGCCGCCGCCGCGCGTGATCAGGATCTTCTTCTCGTGCAGCAGGTCGAGAGCGAACTGCTCGTCATCGGTGATGTTGAACTTCTTCACATCCATCTTGGGGAAGATGTAGAACGCCGCACGCGGCTTGACCACCGAGATGCCGTCGATCTTGCTGAGCGCTTCGTACACATAGTTGCGCTGCTCGTAGACACGGCCGCCGGGGCGAATGTAGTCGTTAACCGACTGATGACCGCCGAGCGCCGTCTGAACGATGGACTGAGCCGGGACGTTAGAGCACAGGCGCATGTTCGAAAGCATGTTGATGCCCATAATAAAGTCGCTCATGCAGCGTTGGTTGCCCGAAAGCACCATCCAGCCAATACGGTAGCCCGCGATCATGTGCGACTTGGAAAGGCCGCTAAAGGTGACGCAGGGCAGGTCGGGAGCGAGCGAAGCAATCGAGACATGCTCGTAGCCATCCATGCACAGACGGTCGTAGATCTCGTCGGCAAAGATCATCAGCTGATGCCTGCGCGCGATCTCGACGATACCCTCGAGCACCTCGCGCGGATAGACCGAGCCCGTGGGGTTGTTGGGGTTGATGATGACGAGGGCCTTGGTCGCGCTCGTGATCTTGGACTCCATATCCTCCAGGTCGGGATACCAATCGGCCTGTTCGTCGCACAGATAATGCACGGGATGACCGCCGGCAAGGGTTGCGCACGCCGTCCACAGCGGATAGTCGGGGCTGGGGATCAGGATCTCGTCGCCATTGTCGAGCAGCGCGTTCATCGAAAGCTGAATGAGCTCGGACACGCCATTGCCCGTGTAGATATGCTCCATCTGAACATTGGGCAGGCCCTTGATCTGCGAATACTGCATGATCGCCTTGCGCGCGGAGAACAGGCCGCGCGAGTTGGAATAGCCCTCGCAGTCGGGCAGCTGCTGACGCATGTCCTTGATGACCTCATCGGGCGTGCGGAAACCGAAGGGTGCCGGGTTGCCGATATTGAGCTTGAGGATGCGCTCGCCCTCGTCCTCCATACGGGCAGCCTCATCGACGACGGGGCCGCGCACGTCATACAGGACGTTATCGAGCTTGGTGGATTTAGAGAAAGTACGCATGGTGGCGCTCCTTGCAATTTGAGCCGTGGGGCTAGGTTCGGATTTGGCAACGTTACGGGGCGAGGGCGTCTCGCCTTGGTCGGCGTCGCTGGCGAGCAGCCAGGTAACATCGACCTCCAAAATGCGGGCGAGCAGCTCTGCCACATCGCGCCGCGGGATCGTCTTGCCGCTCACATATTGGCTCATCTGACTCTTGCCGAGTTTTTTGCCGAGCATCTCCGATGCACGAATCACGTCCGACTGGCGAACGTCGCGATCGGACATAACCTGTCGCAGGCGATCGCTAAACGTCTCTTGGGCCACTAGAACCTCCTTGCTGGCAAAGTTCAATTTATAGAACACGAATTGAACCTTAGTTCAATTTAGGCAGCAGTATAGCGCGGCACATAGTACGAAAGTTCAATTTCACAAAGAAATGCGCCAAGTTCCAAGATTTGCTCCAGAGCAGATAACAGTGTGCACCATTAGAGATATTCGAGAAATCGAGTCGCCGCAAGCGAAACGTCGGCCGTGCGGTATATGGCATTGATTTGCCGATGAGGATGCCCCTCCAGCGGCCGGATAGCGACATCAAACTGACAGCGGCGCAAGATGAGTGCCGGAAGAACACTCACGCCCAATCCGTCCTCGACCATGGCCATAATCGCATAGTCGTCCCAAGTCGACAGCTTGGAGCGCACCGTTAGCCCCGCACGGCGGAACAGCGGCGTAATCTCGTCGTCGCTCCCGCGCTCCAACAGAATGAATTGCTCGTTGACTAAATCGGCAAGAGAAACGGCCTCCGCAGTAGCAAGTGGAGAGCTTGCCGGCACTACGGCCATCAGCTCATCTTGCACCAACGGCCGCGATGCCATACCGGCGCCGCAGGGCTCGCGCGGGATAAAGCCCAGGTCGCAGCGGCCTTCCGCCACCCATTGCTCAATCTCGGAGTAATCACCCATCAGCAGCTCGTAATCGACATCCGGGTGATCGGCGCGAAACCGCGCGATGACCGGCGGCAGCACATGGGTCGCCACGCTCGAAAACGTACCGATGCAGATCTTGCCGCGCATGAGCCCCCGCATCTCGTCCACGCATCGCTGCAGGCGGCCAAACTCCTCGCATAACGCCTCGACCGCCGGCATGATCTGCCGCCCGTCGGCAGAAAGCACCACGCCCTCGCGGCTGCGGTCGAGCACTTTAAAGCCCCAGTCGGCCTCAAGGTCGCCCACCATACGGCTCACGCCCGACTGCGAATAGTTCAGCCGCTCGGCGGCGCGTGTAAAGCTGCCAGCGCGCACCGTCTCGAGCAGCACCTGCATCTTTTGGATATTGGTCTCCACGGCACGTCCCTGCCTTTGCATGAGTATTTGTCATGTCACCCATGCATTATATTCGCTTTTCTTCTATAGCCCGCTACCCCATAGTAAACATGCACGAATATAGAGGGGACGGCAGTGCATGAACAACAATGGATTGGTTACATACTTAGCAGCATTACTGTTGTTTGGCTCTAACGGTATCATCGCCGCAGCCATCGCGCTGCCAAGCTCCGACATCGTGCTCCTACGCACGTTTTTGGGTGCGCTCTCGCTCATCATCATCCTCGTCACTACGCAACGCCATAAGTTGCAGGCACCGTCTCGTCCCCGCGAAGCCGCTGCCCTTATTCTCTCGGGCGCTGCGCTGGGTGCCAGCTGGATATTCCTGTTTCGCGCCTACCAGACCATTGGCGTCGGCATCTCCTCGCTGCTGTATTACTGCGGCCCCATCATCGTTATGGCGCTCTCCCCGCTCATTTTTGGTGAAAAGCTGACCGGCGGTAAAATCACCGGCTTTGTCGCCGTTGCCTGCGGCGCTTTCCTCATCGCAGCACAAGGCCTGGGCGGCAACATGCCCATCTCGGGCGTCGTCTGCGGCATCGCCTCGGCCTTCTGCTACGCGCTGATGGTCATCGCCAGCAAGGGGGCGCCGCACATCGAGGGCCTCGAGAACTCCACGCTCCAGGTGAGCGCCGCCTTTGCGACCGCACTGATCCTCACGCTCATCACGCAAGGCGCCCCCTCGTTTTTCTCCTCCAGTATTGCCACCGGCATCGACTGGCGCGCCGTCGCCATGCTCGGCGTCGTCAACACCGGGCTCGGCTGCCTGCTGTACTTTAGCGCTGTCGCCAAACTGCCCGTGCAGACCGTCGCCGTCGTCGGCTACCTCGAGCCGCTTTCGGCCGTCGTCTTCTCCGTCGTCCTTTTGGGCGAGGCCATGACGCCCATCCGCCTAATGGGAGCCGCGCTGATCATCGGCGGCGCGATCTTCTGCGAGCTCGCCGGCAAACGCGCAAGTGCCAAAGCCGGTATTGCCCAGGCAGCACGCGCCTAACAGTCCCTCTTCATGTTTCAAAACAGGGGCGCGCCCGCGGTTGCTACCTTGCAGCAAACCACACAGCGAGTGTGTCCCTGTTTTGAAATGTCGCCCGCGCAGGCAGCTACTCCCCAGCTGGGGATTATTGTCTAAAGCACCCCGATGTGCCAAACTGCTCTTATATATAAAGACGGCATAAAAGATTTCTGTCTCGACAGAAATTAGATGTCTAAGGGAGTCCACGTGGCACACAACAAACTGGAGGCAAGCCTCCAAGACCAGCACAGTCAGGGCGGGCACGGAGCTATCCCGCTCTCCGCTGGTATGCTGCTCGTTACGCTCGGCGTCGTCTACGGCGACATCGGCACGAGCCCCATGTACACCATGAAATCCATCGTCGCCAACAACGGCGGCATCGGCACCGTCAGTGAGGACATGATCCTGGGCGCGCTTTCGCTCGTCATCTGGACCATGACGCTCGTGACCACGGTCAAGTACGTGCTGATCGCCATGAAGGCCGACAACCACAACGAAGGCGGTATCTTCGCCCTGTTCAGCCTTGTGCGCAAGGTAGCGCCGTGGCTGATTCTGCCCGCCATGATCGGTGGCGCGGCGCTGCTCGCCGACGGCATCCTCACCCCCGCCGTCACGGTCACCACGGCCATCGAGGGCCTGCGCACCATTGAGTGGGGCCACGCCCTGCTGGGCGACGGCCAGACCAATGTGATTATCATCACCATCGTCATTATCTGCGGCCTGTTTGCCATGCAGCGCGCCGGCACCTCGTCGATCGGCAAGCTGTTCGGCCCGCTCATGACGCTGTGGTTCCTGTTCCTGGCGGGCGCCGGCCTGTTCAACATGCTCGGCAACCTGTCCATCCTGCGCGCGCTCAACCCCATCCGCGGCATCATGTTCCTGTTCTCGCCCATCAACCATTCGGGCATCATGGTGCTCGGCTTCGTCTTTCTGTCGACGACCGGCGCCGAGGCGCTCTATTCGGACATGGGCCACGTGGGCAAGGCAAATATCTACGCATCCTGGCCGTTCGTAAAGGCGGCACTCATCCTCAACTATCTGGGCCAGGGAGCTTGGCTGCTCGCCAATAACTCCAATCCCCAGATGCTCGCGATGGATATCGTCAACCCGTTCTACATGATGCTTCCCGAGCCCCTGCGCCCCTTTGCCATCGTGCTTTCGGCCGTCGCAGCCATCATCGCCTCGCAGGCACTTATCACCGGCTCGTTCTCGCTGGTATCCGAGGCAACCCGCCTCAACCTCATGCCGCACCTGCGCATTCACTACCCCAGCGACACCAAGGGCCAGCTCTATATTCCGCTCGTCAATAACATCATGTGGGTCGGTTGCATCTTTATTGTGCTGCTGTTCCAAAACTCCGAGCGCATGGAGAGCGCCTATGGCCTCGCCATTACCGTGACCATGCTCATGACCACGACGCTTTTGACGAGCTACATCGCCGGCATCCTCAAGCACAAACTGGGCGCTTGCGTCTTCGCCCTGCTCTTTGGCGCCATTGAGCTCTGCTTCTTCGCTTCGTGCCTCACCATGTTCTTTGACGGCGGCTACGTCATGATCTTCCTGGCCGCGCTGCTGTTCGGCCTTATGTACGTGTGGCGCCGCGGTACCGCCATCGAGCGTACGCAGACAATTCTGCTGCCCGTCTCCAAGTATATCGACCAGCTCAACCGCCTGCGCAACGACGAGACCTATCCCGTACTCGCCGACAACCTGGTGTTCCTTACCAACAGCCCCGACCCGCTCACGCTCGACCGCGACGTGCTCTATTCCATCCTGGACAAGCACCCCAAGCGCGCCAAGGCATATTGGTTCATCAACGTGCACGTTACCGACGAGCCTTATACGCACGAGTATTCCGTCGAGACCTTTGGCACGGACTTCCTGTTCCGCGTGCGCCTGGACCTGGGCTTTAAGGTCAACCAGCGCGTCAACGCCTATCTGCGCCAGATCGTCGGCGACCTGATGGCTTCGGGCGAGCTGCCGCCGCAGCACCACACCTACTCTATCTACGAGACGCGCGGCAACGTGGGCGACTTCCGTTTTTGCATGCTGCGCAAGATGCTCGCCCCCGAGACGGACATCAACCGCAACGACCACCGCGTCATGGCCATCAAGTACGCCGTCCGCCGCGCCTGCGGAAGCCCAGCACGTTGGTATGGTCTCGAGAACTCGGCCATCATCATCGAGTACGTGCCGCTGTTTGCCCGCATGCGTCCGGCCGTCAAGCTGGTGCGCACCCAGGTGCCGCTCGAGGTTCAGGTCGAGGAGGCCGAGGAAATGGAAGTCGACATCTTCTCGGACGACCTGGTCAACGGCAACGAGGCCGGCAAGAGCATGAATGTCGACCCCACCGAGCAGCTCGAAAGCGTCGCCGACACGCCCGAGCAGCAGCAACTCGACGGACTCGAGAGCGCCCAGCTCAACGACGCCAACTTCTAAAACACCGTCAGTTATCGACGATAACGGCCCTGCATCTCGCAACGAGATGCAGGGCCGTTTTGTGTTACGGCGGGCCGGTGAGCTACGAGCGGCGCGGCTCGGGAGTCACGAGCTTATCGGGGCCAGCGCCCTCGGCATCCATCAAGCTCACGTAGCGAATCGACGGGTCCTCATACGTTGCGTAATAGTAATTGCCCGTGCGCGCGCTAAAGCATCCAGTGTAGATGGTCTTCTCAAACTTCCCGTCGCCCATCTTGGACGCGCCCTCGATCATCGCCACACCCTCGAGCGAGCGGAACATGCGGATAACATTCTCGGCCTCGCTGTCTTTTTGCGGGTAATTGGCGTTAAGGTACGCCGCCTTTACAAAACGGCTCGGCGAATAGCAATCGCCCGGAATGCCGCGCATACCAGCGCCTGCGCCATAGGGTTTGAGCTCGGCGCCGCGCCACATTGCCGTCTGCGGAAAATCGTTCGTGGCGGTGATGTAGGTGCGCAGGTTTTCCATGTGCCACGGGAAGGTCGGCTGGTTGGCAAGCGTGTCGACCGGGTCATCGTACACATGCAGGCCGTCGGCCATCATCTCGACCACAATACTGCGCTGGGCGTCGCCGATAATCCAATGGAGCAGCGACACCCCCAGACCCTCGCCGGCAGACTTGCCAACGATTGTCACATCGTGCAGTGCGGCCTCGACCTCATCGACTGTCGAAAACGTCGACGCCACCCACAGGGGAAACTCGTAGGCCGCAATGTTGGTCTTGCCCTCGACGGGACCCTCGGCATACTCGGCATAACCGGGAAAGTTAAGGCCCGCCACGGCGAGGCCCGCATCGTTGCCACAGTCAAAATACATGGGGTAGTTCTTGTAATCGATGCACATGCCAATCACCGCGTGTGCCGCTGTCGTGTCGTCGATAAACGAATACGGAATGTGAAACCCACGCGGCATCACGCGAACCTGTTGGCCGTAGTCAAAGCTCCAGTCGAGGTTGCGGCCCAGATACATGTTGCCGGAATTATCGGTAAATCGAATGCTCGTACACATAGCGCCTCCTAGCTTTACGTTCTTGCTAAGGTTATTGTCACCAAACAAAAAGGCGCTAAACACAAAAGCCCGGACATGACAACAATGTCACGCCCGGACCAAAAACGACGAAGTGCGGTGCTGTGGTCGCCCTAGACAAGCTTGCCAAGACAGTGATCGATCATATGCTGGATCATCTGCGCCTCGAAGCCCACAAAGTCCTGCTTGCGCTCGCGCATCTTGCCGTCGACGATCACGTCAAAGGCAACCTTGCACTTGATGTAGCGCGTGGACTTAGTGATCTCCTCGTGCGTCAGGCAGCTCTCCTCCATCTTGCTGGCACCCAGGCCAAACACCAGACGGGGGTTGTAGAGCACATGGGGCTCGCCGGCATCGTCCAGGTAGACACAGACCTTCTTGGTGACGCCGATCTGGTTGGCGGCAAGGCAGCCGGCATCGTCGAGCGACTTGATGGTATCGATCAGGTCCTGGGCCACCGACTCGTCCTCGACGGTCGCAACCTCGCAACGCTGGGACAGAATAGCCTCGTCGTGGCAGAGCTCTTTAATCATACGTTCCTCCATAGGGGTCGTTGTAACCGCTTAAGTATACGGTACCTACACAATTTCATGCGAAAGATACCGTCCGTCCGTTACAAACCGCCGAACATCAACATGTGAGGAGCACCATTGTCGCAAAGGCGATATAGTGGGTGAGTTCGTGTCAATCGGCCTAAACTCGGGGCCGAACAAGGAAAGGGTATGCATGGACGAACTTTTTCACGTCAGTGAGCGCAAGTCCACAATCGGGACCGAACTTCGCGCTGGACTGACAACATTCCTGGCGATGGCCTACATCATCGCCGTCAACCCCGCAGTGCTCTCGGGCGCTGGCATCGATGCGGGAGCGCTCGCCTGCGCCACCTGCCTGGGCGCCGGCATCATGACCATCTGCATGGGCATCTTCGCCAACCGCCCGCTCGCCTGCGCGTCGGGTCTGGGCATCAACGCCATGATCGCGGGCATCGCCACCACCATGTGCGGCGGCGACTGGCACGTGGCCATGAGCGTTATCTTCCTCGAGGGTATCGTCATCTTGCTGCTCGTCCTGTGCGGCCTGCGCGAGGCCATCATGGACGCCATCCCCGTGGTCCTGCGCCACGCCATCTCGGTGGGTCTGGGCCTGTTTATCGCCATGATCGGCCTGTGCGACGCCGGCATCATCACCGCTGGCGCCGGTACGCTCGTCGGCCTGGGCGACATCGCCTCCCCCACCTTTATCGTCGGCATCATCTCCATCGTCGTGACGGTTGCCCTGGCTTCCCGCAACGTGCCGGGCTCGCTGCTCATCGGCATCATCGTCGCCGTTATCGCCGGAATCCCGCTGGGCGTCACCCATGCGCCCGAGGGCCTCATCGCACCGCTCGACTTCTCGACCTTCGGCGCCCCGTTTGCCAGCACTGCCGACGGCAACCTTGCCATCGTGAAGGTCCTGACCGACCCGATGCTGCTCGTCGTTGCCTTCTCGCTGCTCATGAGCGACTTCTTCGACACCATGGGCACCGCGATGGCCGTCGCCAAGCAGGGCGAGTTCTTGACCGAGGACGGCAATGTCGAGGACATCCGTCCCATCCTGGTCGTCGACTCCGTGGCCGCTGCTGCCGGTGGCTTTATGGGCGTCTCCTCCATCACTACCTTCGTCGAGTCCACCTCTGGCGCTGCCGACGGTGGTCGCACGGGCCTCACCTCCGTCACCACCGGCGTGCTGTTCATTCTCGCCGCGTTCTTCTCCCCCATCGTCACCATCGTTTCCAGTGCCGCCACCTGCGGTGCTCTGGTCTACGTCGGCTACCTCATGATGAGCGAGGCCTCCGAGATCGACTGGTCCGACGTGTCGCAGGGCTTCCCGGCGTTCATGATTGTCGCCGGCGTGCCCTTCACCTACTCCATCTCCTCCGGCATTGGCCTGGGCTTTATCGCCTACGTGATCGTCGCGCTCTTTAAGGGCGAGGCCTCCAAGATCAAGCCGCTCATGTGGATTGCAGCCCTCGCCTTCCTCGTCTACTTCTTCGTGGCGTAGGCGCAAGATTCGCAATACCAAACAGCAAAGCGCGGAGTCGCATCGAGCGGCTCCGCGCTTTGCTTTTAAAGCCAGGCGCCACACGGACGCGCGATGTATTGCTTCGCAAGTTTTGGACGTTTTGCTCTCCAAACGGCACTACCGCCGGCTACATCCTGCAGATATGCTGGGCGTAATCGCATAGGCCCTATGAGGATGGGAGTAACCATGGCCGCCTTGTTCACGACCCCCAAGCGCAATGACAAAACCTCTGGAGCCCATTTTGTCGAGCCCGACGTGCGCCGTCGCACGCTGCTCGCACACGGCAGCTGGCGCCGCGTGACACGCCGCATCGTTGTAGGCGCCGTATGCGCGCTCACGGTAAGTTCGCTGCTCATGCCGAGCGTCTCGCTCGCGGCCGAGTGGGTGGACGTCGGCGGCACCCAATACAACGCCGGCACCGCGGCGGGCGACGCCGCCGGCACCTGGAGCTGGGACGGCGCCGACGATATGAAGCTCAACGGCTATAACGGCGGCGCAATCGAGGCAGCGGGCAAGCTCAACGTGAGCTACGAGGGCAACAACACCGTCACTAACGACAACGGCCGCGGCATCAAGGTTAAGGATGGCTCGAACGAGAACGCCGAGCTTAATATTCAGGGCGACGCGTCCAGCACGCTCAACGTGACATCTTCTCGTGACGCCATCACTTCCGTCGGCAACATCAACATCGACGGCGCTGGCACTGTCAACGCCACGAGCACCGAGCACGATGCCATCGATGCCGGGGGCGATGTCACCATCAAGGGCTCGGGAAACGTTAACGCCACGGGCGATTCGGATGGCATCAGGGCCGACGGCAACATCACGATCGACAACAGCGGAACCGTCACCGCCAAGGCCACCGAGGATCAGGGTATCGATGCTAACGAGAACCTCATCATAAAGGGCGGCGGCAAGGTAGAGGCAAGCTCTATCAAAGACAATGCGATTTGGGCCGACGGCAACATCGAGATCTCGGGTGGCAGCCAGGTCAAGGCAAGCTCCGAGGAAGACGCCGCCATCGACGGTAAAAACAGCCTCACGGTCACGAACGCTTCCCTCAACGCAAGTGGCGTTGGGTATGGCATCTATGTCTACAAGGGCATCACGCTCGATGGCGCGACCGTGACGGTCCGCGCAAGCTCAGATGGCGGGGAAGCCAGCGCACTCTTCACCGATGAGGACGACATCGTCATCAAGAACGGCTCGACTGTGGATGCGCTCGCAGAAGGCAGGTTCTCGGTTGCAATCTCCACCAGTAATTTCTACTCCGACGAAGCGGGTGGCCATATCTACATCAGCGACTCCGTTGTCAAGGCCATAGCCCGCTATGCCGAGACCGGCGGCGACGGCCCCGACCACTACAGTGGAGACCAAAACGACGAAATCATCCCTGAGTCCGAGGGCCTGAACATCGGCATCTTCGCGCAGACCGAGAAGGGCATCACGCCCGCGACCATCTCGATCGTCCGCAGCAAGGTCACGGCCGAGGGAGACACGGCGGCTATCTTCGCCCTTGCCATGAGCGCGGACGGCAAGGCGATCGGCACCATCGAAATCAAGGACGCCATCATCCAGACGCCTGCAGGCGGCAAAGTCATTGACTATCGCAACAAGGAAGAGCTCAGCGACGGCATCGTCTACGAGGCGGGGCAGACCATCGGCACGGGCGATGCCACGATTGACTCCCCCTATGACGCCGCTGTCGCCAAGAGCACGGTCATCGTGCCTCCCGAGGAGACCAAGCCCGAGGAAAAGCACGGCAAGACCAAGCCCGAGGGTTCCAAGTCCGAGGGCACGAAGACAACCAAGACCGTTGCAGTTGCAGCCAAGGGAGCCAAGACCGTCGGCAAGCTCGCGGCAACCGGCGACACCTCGAACGCAGCCATCGTGGCAGCCGCCCTTGCGGGAACAGCCGCCATCGCCGCAGGCGCCCTGGCGAGTCGCAAACGTTCGTAAACACTTTTTCGCACAGGACGGGTGGATCGCAGCCCTTGCCTTCCCCGTCTACTTCTTCGCAGCGTAAGGGCAAGGCTGCAAAAGCTGAACAATAAAGCGCGGAGTCGCCATGCGGCCCCGCGCTTTTCTTTTAGCGTCGGTCCCTGCGCCGGCGTGCGGCCTATTTCTCCCCCATTTTGGCCATTTTGCCCTCCAAACGGCACTACCGCCGGCAACATCCAGCAGATACGCTGAACCTAGCCGTATAGGCCCTATGAGAACGGGAGCAACCATGGCAGCCTTGTTCACGACCCCCAAACGCAATGACACTACCGCCGGAACCCATGTTGCCGAACCCGACGTTCGCCGTCGCATAGGACTCGCGCACGGCAGCTGGCGCCGCGTGACGCGCCGCATCGTCGTAGGCGCCGTGTGCGCGCTCACGGTGAGCTCGCTGCTCATGCCGAGCGTCTCGCTCGCGGCGGAATGGGTCAAGGTCGGCGAAACCAAATACAACGCCGGCACTGCGGCGGGCGACGAGACCGGCACCTGGTCGTGGGACGGCGCCGACGACTTGAAGCTCAACAACTATAACGGCGGCGAGATCCAGGCCGCAGGCAAGCTCAACGTGAATTACTCGGGAAACAACATCGTCACTGCCGACTGGATCGAAGGCATCAAGGCTTCTCATGGCAAGAATGAGAACGCCGAGCTCAATATCCAAGGCGACGCGGGCAGCACGCTCAGCGTGACATCTACTGAGGACGCTATCCTCTCCACGGGTAATATCAACATCGACGGAGCCGGATCCGTCAACGCCACGAGCGCTGGGTTTGATGCCATCGACGCCGAGGGCGATCTCGCTATCAAAGGTTCGGGCAACGTCAAGGCCACGGGCGTATCGGATGGCATCAGGGCAAACGGCAATATCACGATTGACGACAGCGGGGCCGTCACCGCCAGGGCTACCAAGGACAAGGGTATCGGAACCGACAAGAACCTCACCATCAAGGGTGGCGGCAGAGTCGAGGCAAGCTCAGCCGATGGTGAGGCCATTTGGAGCGGCGGCAACATCAATATCTCGGACGGCAGCCAGGTCAAGGCGAGCTCCGAGAAAGACGCCGCCGTCGAGGCCAAGGGCAGCCTCGCAGCCACAAACGCCTCCCTCAACGCAAACGGTGTTGAATATGGCGTCTATGCCCACAAGGGCATCACACTCGATCATGCAAACGTGACAGTCCGCGCAAGTAAAGGCAGATACGGTGACGCCATTGCCCTCTTCACCTACCAAGACGATATCGTCGTCAAGAACGGCTCCACCGTGGACGCGTTTGCGGAAGGCGAGGTTTCGGCTGCATTCTCCACCAGAAACGATCGACCCAACGAGGAGGGTGGCCACATCTACATCAGCGACTCCGTTGTCAAGGCCATAGCCCGCTATGTCGAGAACGGCGACGGCCCCATCCCCTACAGCGAAAACCAAGATGGTGAGACGAGCCCCGAGCCCCAAGGCGAGAACATCGGCATCATCGCCCAGACCAGCGAGGGCGTCACACCCGCAGTCATCTCGATCATCCGCAGCAAGGTAACGGCCGAAGGAGATACAGCGGCAATCTTTGCCCGTGCCATGAGCGCTGACGGCAAGACAATCGGCACCATCAAGATTGAGAACGCCGCCATCCAGACGCCCGAAGGCGGCAAGGTCATTGTCTATCGCAAGCTCCGTGACGGCATCTACGAGGCAGGCCAAGCCATCGGCACGGGCGACGCTGTGATCGACTCCCCCTATAACGAAGCTGTCGCCAAGAGCATGGTCATCGCACCTCCCGAGGTAGCCAAGCCGGAAGACCCCAAGCCCGACGAGACCAAGCCCGCAGAAAGCAAGCCCGCGGAGTCCAAGCAGAACCCCAAGCCTGAGGGCTCAAAGCCGACCAAGGCCGTTGCGGCTTCAATCACGAAAGCCAAGACTACCGGCGTGCTCGCGGCAACCGGCGACACCTCGGGTGCGGCCATCGTGGCAACCGTCCTTGCGGGAACAGCCGCTATCGCCGCAGGCACCATGGCGAGCCGCAAGCGCTCTTAGACGCCTCTGCGCACATGGCAGCTCCCGCGAAGGCCCCGAGTCCCAGCACCGTTTAACAACGCCACCGCCGAGCTCCCCTCCGGCGGTGGCGTTTTCCATATGCGTCCCCAGGGTATGCACGAGATTGTCTTTGGTCTAGCCCAACCTGCATGAGCCGGCGTGCGACAATGGGGGCCGTCGATATCACAACGCCGAGAGAAGCCCGTCATGGAAGCGCATCAAAAGCAGATAACCGTTCATGCACAGCATGCCGAAAGCGCACCAGTCATCTATCTTCCCGTGGTCATGGGCGACGGCACGGAGGTTTATGAACGCTGCCGAGAGCTCAACTGCCCGCCCTTCACGCTTGTCGGCATTGGCAGCCTCAACTGGAATCGCGAGCTGAGCCCCTGGGGATGCGACGGAACCGTGCGCGATGCCGAGCCCTTTGGTGGACAGGCCGCTGGTTTTCTTGACGAGTTGTTGAAGCAGATAATCCCAGAAGCCGAATCATCGCTCCCGCAACCGCCCACCTGGCGCGGCGTTGCCGGCTACTCGTTGGCGGGTCTTTTTGCACTGTGGGCACTTTGGCAAACAGATGTCTTTGAGCGCGCGGCGAGTGCATCGGGGTCGCTGTGGTTCCCCGGCTTTATCGACTACGCGCGCGAGCGCACGATGACAGCTACGCCCGACGCCGTCTATCTGTCACTCGGCAAAAAGGAAACCAAGACGCCCAACCGCATGATGCGGCACGTACTCGACGATACGCGCGCGATGGAAGAGCTGTTTATCGAGCGTGACATTCCAACAACGCTGGAGCTCAACCCCGGCAATCACTTTGCCCAAACTGACCTGCGCATGGCGCGCGGCATCCACTGGATACTGACGCATTAAAAATGGCGCCCACGCGTACATACGCATGGACGCCATTTTTAATTTGGCTGAACGCAGCTGCTATTCAGCAGTCTCCTCAAGCTCGGAAGTATCGAACTCAAAGTCGTTACCGGGCAGGATGGCGTTGAGCACAATGCCCACCAGCGAGCCCACGGCAAGGCCCGAAAGCGAAATCGTCACGCCGCCCAGCTCCAGCACAATGGCACCGGTGGTACTGTAGGCAATGCCGAGCGAAAGCACGAGCACCAGAGCCGCCACCAGCACGTTGCGGTTGTTCTGGAAATCAACCTGGTTCTCGATGAGGTTACGTACACCAACGGCGCTGATCATGCCGTAGAGCACGAGCGACACACCGCCGATAACGCACGCCGGCATGGCGGCAATCACCGCAGCAAACTTGGGGCAGAACGAAAGCACAATGGCACAGCAGGCGGCAATGCGAATCACGCGCGGGTCGAACACGCGCGTCAGGGCAAGCACACCGGTGTTCTCACCATACGTCGTATTGGCAGGGGCGCCAAAGAGCGATGCCAAGATAGTCGCCAGGCCATCGCCGAGCAGGGTACGGTGCAGACCGGGATCGGCAATGTAATTGCGTTCGCAGGTAGAGCCAATGGCGGAAATATCTCCAATGTGCTCAATCATGGTCGCAAAGGCCAGTGGCATGATGGTGATAATGGCCGTCGTGGCAAGACTGCTATCGAACTGCGGTCCAAAGAGCGCAAACACGGTGTTGTCCCACACGACAGGTAGACCGACCCACGGCGCGGCGGCAACCCCCGAAAAATCAACCTCGCCCAGCACCGCCGCAACGGCATAGCTCACCACAACGCCCAGCAGAATCGGCACGATCTTGACCATGCCGCGGCCCCAAATGTTGCAGATGATGATCACGGCAACGGCAATAGCAGCAACAAACCAGTTGGTCTGGCAGTTAGCAATGGCAGAGCTTGCCAGGATCAAGCCGATGGAAATGACGATGGGGCCAGTCACCACCGGCGGGAAGAAACGCATGACACGCTTGGCGCCAAAGGCGCGGAACAGGGCCGCAAGCACCGGATAGAGCAGGCCGGCACAAGCTACGCCCAGGCAAGCGTAGGGCAAAAGCTCAGCCTCGCCGTTGGGCGCAATGGCGGCATAACCCGCGATAAAGGCAAACGAGGAGCCCAGGAACGCGGGCACCTTACCGCGCGATAGAAAATGAAACAGCAGCGTGCCGATGCCGGCGAACAGAAGCGTCGCCGAAACGGAAAGGCCGGTGAGCACGGGCACGAGCACCGTGGCTCCGAACATCGCAAACATGTGTTGCAAACCCAACACAAACATGCGCGGGCGGCCGAGCGACGATGCATCGTAGATGGCATCGGTGACGGCGGGCATCGAAGACTGGGACATGGAAGTCCTTTCGAATGGAAGGGCGATCAGGCATATCGGATAACCTGCCCGAACGATACGATCCGAACCATTGTACGCGATATGCAGTACCTCGCACGCGCCGCCACCTGCAAACGCTAGCGCTATTTCCAAACGCGCTCGGCAATACGCCTGACCAGCGCAATCTTTGCCCACTGCTCGTCCTCGGTCAGCTTATTGCCAATCTCGCAGCTGGCAAAGCCACACTGCGGAGACAGATACAGGTTCTCGAGCGGCACGTACTTTGCCGCCTCGCGGATGCGCTCGACGATAACATCCTCGTTCTCGAGCTCTGCCGCCTTGGTGGTCACCAAGCCCAGCACGACCTTCTTGCCGGGAGCAACGTACTTGAGCGGCTCAAAACCACCGGCGCGGGGCGTGTCGAACTCCAGATAGAACGCGTCAACGTCCTCATGCGCAAACAGGTACGGCGCGATGGGGTCGTAGCCGCCCTCAAAAGCGTAGGTGGAGTGGTAGTTGCCGCGGCATACATGCGTGTTGATAGCCAGATCGTCGGGCTTGCCCTCGATGGCGGCATTGTTGAGCGCCACGCCCAGCTCGCTTACCTTTTGCAGGTCGACCGGGCTCATGCCGGTTTTGGCAACAAAATCGGTATCGCAGTAGATGCCCCAGGTGCAGTCATCAAACTGGATGTTGCGGCAGCCCGCGGCATACAGGTCAGCAATCACGGTGCGGTATGCTGCGGCAATGGCATCGACGAGCTCTTCGTCGGTCTTGTAGACGGCGTGCAGACTCTCCTGCTGGCCATCGCAGCGGTCGAGTGTGACTTCGGAGAACGTCTGGATCGGCGCCGGAATGGTCTGGCGCGCGACCTGGCCCTCTCCCTCGAGCGACTTGATAAATTTGAAGTGCTCGACGAACGGATGATTCTCGCCGCTAATGGGACCGGTTACCACGGCGGTGTCGGCGGTAGTCTCCTCATCGTGGAACATGTAGCCCGTGCGCGAGGCGCGGCGCTCAATGCCGTTGAGGCCCCACATAAAATCGAGGTGCCAGTAGCTGCGGCGGAACTCGCCATCGGTAATCACCTGCAGGCCGGCAGCCTTCTGCTTGGCCACTAAGTCGCGGATGGCCTCGTCCTCGACGGCCTTAAGGCCGGAAGCGTCGAGTTTACCCGCGACATAGGCGGCACGGGCGTCCTTTACAGCCTGCGGACGAAGAAAACTGCCGACGATATCGGCACGAAACGGCGCGTTCGGTTGAATCGAAGTGCTCATAGATATCTCCCTTTGCATTGGTTGCTTTACTGGGACAGAGTATGAGCGCTCATATGGACATCGTAAAATATATGTTTATAACAGTTTGATATAGATGCTTCCTATATCAGTTTGGACTGCCATAAAGAGATTTGACCCGCGCAGAACGCAGCAGTCTAGATGTGCTGACGAATCGCTTCGATATAGGCCTGCCCGTAGCGCGTAAGTGTCGTGTTCTTGCGCGTGATGATGCCAATCTCCATGTACTCGTCTACATCGAGCGGAATCGAGATAATACCGGGGCCGTTAAGTTCAT
The DNA here is from genome assembly GCA_963604655.1 of uncultured Ruminococcus sp. Lineage (GTDB taxonomy): Bacteria > Actinomycetota > Coriobacteriia > Coriobacteriales > Coriobacteriaceae > Collinsella. The sequence continues at coordinate 34,719 of CAVCRP010000002.1, read as the reverse complement.
GGCTGATCACGCCCGAACACACCGTGTAACCGTTAAGGCCCATAGCTAGGTTGAACAGCGTCGCACGGTCGCGCACGCGGATATTCTTGCGGCGCTCAAAGGTCGAGGTCAGCTCCTCGGAATAGTAAAACGAGTTGTAGCTGCCCTGCTCATAGGACAGGAACGGGTAGTCTTCCAAGTCCTCGAGCGTCACACTCGAGCGACCCGCCAGCGGATGGTCGGAGCACACAAAGACATGCGGCGTAGCGCAGAAGAGTCCTTCGAATACGAGCTCGTTGGCCGCCAGCATGCGCTCGATGACCTCGCGATTGTGCTCCGACAGATACAGGATGCCGAGCTCGCTTTTCATATGCGCGACGTCCTCGATAATCTCGTGGGTCTGTTCCTCGCGCAGGGTAAAGTCGTAGCGCGCGGCATCGAACTCGCGGATCACATCGACAAATGCATTAACGGCAAAGGAATAATGCTGGCAGCTCACACTAAAGTGCGGCACCTGCTCGGACGCGCCCTTGTACTTGCCCTCGAGCAGGTCGGCCTGGTCGAGCACCTGGCGCGCGTAGCCCAAGAAGGTCTCGCCCTCCTCGGACACAATGACACCCTTGTTGGTGCGCTCAAAGATATGCACACCCATCTCGTTTTCGAGATCGCGGATCGACGCGGTAATCGAAGGCTGCGACACAAAGAGTCGGCGCGAGGCCTCGGTGATGCTGCCGCATTCGGCAACTTTGACGACATATCTGAGCTGCTGAAGCTTCATAGCGCCCTCCCTAGACGTTCGTGACGTCGAAACCCGTCGCATCCATCTGACGCATAAACGGCGGCATCTCCCCCGTCGCGGCGCAGGCGGCAATCTGATGCAGAGCCTCGGCAACCGCATCGTCTACCGCAGCGCCGATATGCCAGCGCGCGGCAGCCGTGACAGCCTCGTTGGCATTGGCGACTGCAACGGAGTTGGGAACGGCATCGATCATGGGTAGATCGTTATCGGAATCACCGAATACGGCCACCTCGTCGAGCGTCAGGTCCAAAGCGCGCGCCAGCTCCAGCGCGGCGCAACCCTTGTCCCAACCTGCTGGAAGAATGTCGAACAGGCGCACACGATTGTTGGGAAACACGAGCGAGAGTTCCGGCACCTCAGCGGCAACGCGCTCACGTAGCTCCGCGAGCTCCTCACGCGAGCGGGCGCTCCAGATATTCGCCTTGTATACCGGGGCATCATCGACAACGGGACGGCACGGAGCCTCTTCGCCTTTGAGCCATGCATTGCCGCCCGACTCCATGGCGCGACGCACGCGCTCGGGGTCGCTCGTCACGCAATAGGCATCGTTATCCCAAAAGTCGTCACCCAGGCTGTAGACCTTTAGATAGGTATCGTCGGTCTCTTGCTCGAGGTAATCGGCCAGACGCATCAGGGCATCGTTGTCGGTCGCGCGCGAAGCGACCGCCTGACCGTCGACAAACATGACCTGGCCGTTGCAGAACGCACCGGTCGAAAAGCACTCGGAACGATTTTTGAACATCCAGCCCATCGCGGACGGCTGCCGACCCGAAACCGGGCCAAAGTGCAGACCCGCCGCCTGCATGGCATGAATGCCCTCGATGGCGTAGTCGCTGGCGCCGTCATGCCCAGCCGGAATCAGCGTATCGTCCATATCGGTCAGCACAAGTTTGATCATAGAGTCCCCCAGTCATTTTCACCGTAACCATTGTAACGACCTGCCAATAAGGGACAGGTTTATTTTGGCAGGTTTTATCTGGGAAAATGCAGCGCCCCTGTTGCCACCTGCCAAAATAAATCTGCCCCTTTTTGGCAGGTGCGTTAGTATAGGGAACAACAGATTCGATGCGGGAGTGCCGGCGGTGCAAACCACAAGGCTGAGAGGGCATAGGGCCCAATCCTTTGAACCTGTCAGTTAATGCTGGCGTAGGGAGCATGCCGCCTTTACAGGGGCGCTGTCTATGCACAGCGCCCCTTTTCTATGCCAAGGAGGCATGTGCAGTGATTGATTCGGAACAGCTTAAGCAAAATGTGGTCAAGGCCGTAGAGGAGATTCGAGCCACCAATCCGATGGCTGGCTCCATCACCAACACGGTGACGATCGACTTTGTCGCCAACGCACAGCTCGCCGTGGGCGGTTCGGCCGCCATGGTCTATCTGCCAGACGAGGGCGAGGCACTCGTTGCCGGCGGCGGTGCCATCTATCTCAACATGGGCACGCTCTTCCCCATCTACGAGCAGACGATTCCCCGCGCGGCCAAGGCGGCACACGACGCCGGCAAGCCCTGGGTGCTCGACCCGGTGGGTCTGGGCATCGGTAGCCTGCGCACCCAGCTGGTAAACGAGCTCAAGCAGTACAAGCCCGCCATCGTACGCGGCAACGCCTCCGAGATCATCGCGCTCGCCGGCCTGTGGGGTCTTGAGGGCGAGGCAGCCGATCTGAGCCGCGTGCGCGGTGTCGATACCACCGACACGGTCGATGCCGCCCGCGATGCCGCCGTAGCGCTCGCCCGCTACACCGGCGGCGCTGTGGTGGTCTCGGGCGAAGTCGACCTGATTACCGACGGCACGACCGTAGCCAAATCCCACGGCGGCAGCCCGCTCATGTCAAAGATTACCGGCTGCGGTTGCTCGCAGGGCGGCGTGCTAGCCGTGTACGCCTGCGCTGCCGATCCGTTTACGGCAGCCGTCTGCGGCACCGCCGTCTACAACGTAGCCGGCACGCGTGCCGCCGCTGTCGCCGATGCCCCGGCAAGCTTTAAGGTCGCCTTTATCGACGAGCTCTACCGCGCAACCGCCCAGGACATCGCCGATAACCGACTCGAGCTCGAGGAGGCATAAGCCATGTCCGAGCCCGCAACCAACGCCGGCATGAACACGCTCGTCGCCGTGGCCATCGCCCCGTGTGGCACCGGCGATGAACTGTCCGCCGAGGTCGCTGAGGTCGTGCGCGTCATTCGCGAGAGCGGCCTTCCCAACCGCACCACCTCGATGTTCACCGAGATCGAGGGCGACTGGGACGAGGTCATGCAGGTCGTGCGCGACGCAACCTTTGTGTTAGCGAGCAAGGGCATCCGCACCGAAGTCGTGCTCAAAGCCGATATTCGACCCGGATTTACCGACACCATGACCGGCAAACTCGAGCGCATGGAAGCACAGATCAAGAAACAGGAGGAAGCACGATGAGCATCCGCGACAACCTTGATATCTCGGCCTATCTGGTACTCGGTCCCGAAAACACGCTCGGGCGCCCCGTGGGCGATGTAGTGGCCCAGGCACTCGACGCCGGCTTTACCTGCATCCAGGTGCGCTCCAAGGTGGCAAGTGCCCGCGAGATCATCGCGCTGACCGACGACGCCGCGCAGGCTATCGCTCAGGCCGGCAAGACCGGTCAGGTCGCCTTGCTGATCGACGACCGCCTTGACTGCGTGCTCGCCGCGCGCGAGCAGGGCATCGCTGTCGACGGCGTGCACGTGGGTCAGAGCGACATCCCCGTCGAGGTCTGTCGCAAGCTGCTGGGCCCCGATGCCATCGTGGGTCTTTCGGCCCGTTGCGAGGAGATGCTCGAGTACGTCAAGACCGCCGACATGAGCCTGGTCGACTACCTGGGCATAGGCCCGCTCCACGAGACCGAGACCAAGCGCGATTGCGGACGCGCGGCCGACGGTTCCATCATCACCAAGAGCTTTGAGGACCTGGCAGCCCTCCATGCGGCAAGCCCCGTACCCATCGTGGTGGGCGGCGGCGTCAAGACGGCCGATCTGCCGCAGCTCAAGGCCACCGGCGTCGACGGCTTCTTTGTGGTGAGCGCCGTCTGCGGTGCCGACGACCCCCACGCCGCAGCCAAGGAGCTCGTCGACACCTGGCAGCAGGCATAAGCATAAGCCGTGCAGCCGATTCGCAGCTTCATATCTTCAACAATGGAAAGCGCATCCCAGTTTGGACCTCCATTCCGGGATGCGCTTTCCATCGCCGCTCTACCCCGCCAGGTAGGTCTCCAGCGCGGACAACGTCGCCTCCGCATCGTGGCGGCCGATCTGGTAGATGCGCTCGAGCTCATCGGGCTCGCGGCACAGCGACGGCACCTTCACCGATTCGCTCGGCCGCACCACAAAGATCTCGCCGGCAGCCTCGCGACGTGCCAGGTCATCGAGCGTAGCATTGTAGACCTCATGCCGATGCTCAAGCGCTGCGACAAACTCCGGGTAGTGACGGAACACACGACGCAGCATGGGCATCACGCTGTTGGGCTGCTTTACAAAGCCCGCCGGCTGCGTCAGCACCACCACGTTGCGGTCATACCCCTGCGCAAACAGCCAAGCACTGGGAATGGAATCGGCCACGCCGCCATCCAGATATTTATGCCCGTCAATAGCGACAGGACGCGTTGCCACGGGAATAGCAGACGACGCCCGGATCCACTCGATATCGCGCTCGTCACCATACGGCAAATCGTGATAGACCGCCTCGCCCGTCTCGATATCGGTACACACGCACGTAAACCGCATGGGGCAGGCGCGATATGTCTCCAGGTCAATGGGATCGCGCTCGACGGGCACCTCGTGATAGGCAAAATCGGCATTAAACATGTCCCCTGTTCGCAACCAGCTCGTTACGCTCGCATAGCGCTTGTCGGCGCAATAGGCCTTGTTGTAGCGAATGGCGCGCCCAATCTGCCGCGATTTAAAGTTGTAGCCAAACGCCGCGCCCGCCGAGACACCCACCATATGGTCGCAAGTTAAGCCGCGCTCCATCCATACGTCGAGCACACCCGCCGTATACATACCGCGGTAGCCGCCTCCCTCGAGCGCGAGCCCCACCGTGCGCGTCGTATCTGGCTGCGTCATGCGATCATCCCCGTTTCTGCGTTTTTAAACGGGACAAGTATACCCGTCAACATATATCGTCTCAGTCGCATTTTCATCGAACATCGCATCGTCGTGTTACCGCTTGGCAAATAATTGTCACCCATAGTATGGGCACCCCTATATAATTTTGTACTGTTGTTTATACTACTCAGCAGTTATCAACAGCGAACATTAGCCGGCAAAGTAACCCAACAACGCAGCAAGGCGGAGGCCTGGATACACGCAATACGCTGAGCAGCAACGCGTGTACACAACGAGCTCGCCCGACGCAATCCGCCCCGACCTCAGAAAGCCGCTTAGAACATGGATACTGTCAGCAATTACACCGAAACGCTCGAAAAGACCATCCGTGACCTTCTCGAGCGTCAGGATGATCTGATTAGGACCGCCTTTACCGACCAGCTTACCGGACTTGGCAACCGCGGCGGCTTTGCCCGTTCCCTCGAGGAGCTCTGGGAGCAGGACATCCCCGTTACCATGGCGTTCATCGATATCGACAATCTCAAGCACTGCAACGACGTCTTTGGGCATGACGAGGGCAACCGCTACATCTTGCAGGTAAGCCTTTATCTCAAACTGTATATGAAAGTGGACGAGGCGGCGTTTCGCATAGGCGGCGACGAGTTTGCCATCCTATCTACGATTGCGACCGAGGACGACCTCGCCGAACGTCTGGAACACTGCCGAACGGTCCTGCTCAAGAACAACGATTCCGAGATGCCTCATTCGTTTAGCTACGGAGTGGCACACGCCGACCCCGCCCTGGGCGAAGCCTCCAATCGCATGACACTCGATGCCGACCATCGCATGTACGACTACAAGCTGCGCCATGCCATGCACCTTGATCGACGCAATATCGTGCAAGTCCACGCCGACGACTTCGAAATAAGCGACCGCGTTTTCGATGCCTTTTCGATGCTCAACGAAGGCCGTTATTGCTTTATCGAGAACTTGGACAAGCATCGCACCCTTTGGTCACAAGGCGCCTTGCGCGATCTCGGTCTTCCTTCCGAGCATATCGACAACTGCCACGATTACTGGAAAACGCGTGTCCATCCCGATGACCTTGAGGCCTATACCAGCGATATCGACCAAATCTACAACGGCTCCAAACACCGCCGCGTCATGCAGTACCGTATGCGCAATGCCGCGGGCGACTACGTCCTTTGCCGCGCTCGCGGGTTTCGTATCGACGGCGACGGAAATACCCCCTCGCTCTATGTCGGCGAGCTCGTCAACCACTCGCTTGCCGAAACCGTCGACGCCGCTACGGGCCTCGGAACGCAGCGTATGCTGATCAACGCTATCGATGCCTGCCGTCGCGACCGTTGCGAGACGGGGCTTATAGCGGTCCGCGTTCGCGGCACGGCAAAGCTCAACGAGCTCTATGGGGCCGAGGCTGTCGACAACATGCTCGCCGAATACGCAGGCCGCATGTTGTCGATCACCCGCGGCAGGAGTTGCGTCTTCCGCTCACGAAACGCCCAGTTCGTCGTGCTTAGCAACGAGTTGGGCCACGAGGCATTCGAGCAACTGACCCATCATCTTAAAGAAGCCGTTTTCGCTCCTGTTCAAATCGCGGGCGATACCATTACCCCCGTCTGCCTCGTCGTTCCGGCCTTTTACGAGCGCTTAATCAATCAAGCGACCGCCGTTTTAGGCGAGCTCGACCGTCGTCTTCGTGCGGCCGGCGGGCTTGTTCCCAACGACAGCCTCCCCATACCTGAGATTGAGCGCAAAAGCGCCGTCGCCGAACGCATCGATACGCTCACGGGCCTCTATCGACCCAGCGAGTTTATGCGGCGTGCCAACGCATTTCTGAGGACAGGGCACGACGGCGCTTGGTGTATCGCCACCGTCGACATGGGACACATGCGGCTGTTCAACGAATGGCACGGACAGGCCGAGGGCGACCGCATGCTCGCCGATGTGGGCACGGTCCTCAAGGACATCGAGAATGCCGACATGGGCGTCGCAGGGTACTGGGGCCAAGATGACTTTTGCGTACTCATCCCCTTTGAGCACGACACCGTCCATAAAATCTATAACCGCGTTCGCGAGGCCGTGGCCAAGCATGATAACGGCGTAGGTTTCTGGCCGTCCATGGGTGTCTACCCCATCGACTCCAACGAGGAAATCACCATCGATGCACAGGCCAAGGCCATGTTTACCAATCGGCGCGCGAAAAACGACTTTAAGGATCGCATTGCCGTCTTTCGCCCCGAGGAATACAAGCGCGAGGTTGCGTTTCACCGCACCCTCACCGAGTTCCAGTATGCGCTCTCAAACGACCGCATCACCTACTACCTGCAGCCACTGGTTGATATGGAAACCGGCGAGATCATTGGCGCCGAGGCGCTCACGCGCTGGATTGACAAAGATGGCTCCCTCATTTCACCCGTCACCTTTATCCCCGCTCTCGAGGAAAGCGGCTTTGTGGTGACGCTCGACAAGTACATTTAGCAGGGTGTCGCCTCGTGGCTGCGCAAGCGCATCGATCGAGGACTTCGCGTGGTTCCGGTCTCGCTTAATGTGTCGCGCGTGGATATCCTTGCCTGCGACGTTGCCGAACATATGGGGGCGCTCGCCGCCCAATACAACCTACCGCCCGAGCTCATGCGTATCGAGATCACCGAGACGGCTTATACGGGGGAGTCCGAAGCCGTGGACAAACTGACAGCCGACCTGCACACCCGCGGCTTCTCGACCTATATGGACGATTTTGGCACCGGCCAGTCCACGCTCGCGATGCTCAAGAACGTCAACGTCGACGTCATCAAGCTCGACCGCACCTTTGTGCCCACCGACCGCGATCAAGGCCGTAGCACGCAAATCATTTCATCAATGCTCGAGATGGCGCAGTCGCTCCATCTGCCCGTCGTGGTCGAAGGCGTCGAGACAAATGAGCAGGCGAACATGCTACGACAGATGGGCGCCCGCTACGCTCAGGGCTTCCTCTACTACCTCCCCATGCCGGCGAATGATTTTGAGGCATTGCTCGATGGTGGCAATAACAACTGATACGCTCGCGCGCAAAACGCCACCGCCGAAGGGGGCATTTGTCTCCATTAGCTAACTTATATCCCCAATTCAAACCGAATTGGGGATATGATACAAACCGTTGTTCTGCCCAAGGAGGTTATTCATCATGAACGAGTCATACCGCTTGGGCGAGCAATCGATTATTGCCTATCTTCAGCGACTTGCGAATGGTGTCTCGACCGCCGAACTCGATGTTTCCGCGCTGCCTGCTGAGCTACGCGCCGTTGGTGAGCAACTGCAAAAGACGCATGCCATCCTGCAACAAGAGCGCCAGCTGCTTGAGTGCAACGCCTATATCGATCCGCTCACCAACTTGGGCAACCGCGGCGGACTCGACCGTCACGTCGAGCAGCTCTGGCGCAAAGGCGACCCCTTCACCTGCGCCTATATTGACATCGACCATCTTAAGCATTGCAATGATAAGTTTGGCCACGCCGAAGGCAATCGCTATATTCTGAGCATCTGCCGCACGCTCTCCGAAACCATAGAACACGATGAGATGCTGTTCCGTATCGGTGGAGACGAGTTTGTACTCGTGTCCCCCACGGCAAGCGAAGCTGAGCTCGAGCAGCGTATGGAACAGGCCCGTGCCGATCTAATCGAAGCAACCTCCGGCGGCAAAGCGCCCATGATCGCTAGCTTTAGCTTTGGCTGCTCGCGCGTCGACCCGCTTGCCGGCGACACGCGTCGCCAGATGACGATGGATGCCGATCGCAAGATGTATCGTTATAAGCTTATGCATCGTGTGCAGCAGCCGAAAGACAATGGCGCGCCGCAACACCCAATTGCCGAGCAGCTTCCGTGCAACGACCGGGTGTTCCAAGCGATCTCCATGAGCTCCGAGACGCGCTATCCGTTCATCATCAATCTCGATACGGGCGAATCGCAATGGTCGGTTAATGCCGTACGCGATTTTGACCTGCCCTCCCAGCATCCCTACAACTCACTCGACTTGTGGCTTGCCCGCGTTCACCCCGAGGACCGCGACAACGTACGCGCCGAGCTCGATATGGTGATAAACGGTACGTGGCACTTCCACTACATGCAGTATCGCGTGATGGATGCCACCGAAGCATACGTGCTTTGCGACTGCACGGGCTACCGCTTGGACGGCACCGATACCGAGCCCAACATGTACGTGGGCATGATTATCAACCGCAGCTTGGCAGATACGACCGATTCCGTGACCGGCACGGGCGACATCCACGCCCTGGTCAACGCCATTGGCGAAATGCGTCGCGTCGCGCGCAAGGCGGGCTTGGTCGCCATTAAAATCGACGATATCGCTCAGGTCAATGCCCGCTTTGGCTTTGATGCAGGCGACCGCGTTTTGGCGGAGAGCGCCGCCTGCCTCATGGATTGCTCGCGCGGCAAGGGTCGTCTGTTCCGCTCGACCGGACCGATGTTCGTGGCGCTCTTTGACGACTTTGATCCCGAAGAGACCGACACGGTCGCAGACGAAATCGAGCGGTTCTTGGGATCGCCCGTGCTCTTGGGCTCATTTGAATATCAGCCGCCCCTTCGCGTGGCCACGCTTCATCTGGACACCGTCGACCGACAGCCCGTTTCCATTTTGAACGAACTTAATGCGCTGATTAAAGAGGCGCCGCAGGTACCGGGCACCAAGCTGGACTAGCGTTATGGGGCGCATGATGGTTAATTTCCGATCTCAGGCGAACACATTGGGCAAATAGGTCGTACCCGCAGTTAGCCGAACGTCCCCGCAGCCCCTCCCGGGGCCCGGGGGCACCGTTTCGATACTCTTGGTTTACTTTGCCTGATGCAAATAAGTGCTCAACAAGATAGAACCTATCCCCCGCCACGGATATGCCCTCGAGTAAATCTGTTAAGCCAAGCCTATCAAATTCTATTGACAATTGGCTGCATTGGTCCATTTTGTCGTCCAGCCACTTCCGCTGGCTATCGCCTCATAAACACAAACCTAACGAGCCGCACGAACGACAAAGAGGCCAAGCTGAACAGAAGTAGAACCAAAACTTCAAAAACGCTGGTATTCCAATCGCGTACCCAGCCCTCTACCGCCCACAAGAAAAACAGCAGCCCCATCCATAACGTCACAGAAGAAATCAGCTTTGCGTAAGGGCGTATATCAATCTCGCTCTCCCTTTTTGTGACATCATATCCAGCAATTGAGCAGAGCCATCTTCCTCTTCGGTATTGGATTGAAAGGACAATCAAGGCAATCGAAGTCATCAAGCAAACAGCATCCTCTGTTTCCATAGAGTTTCCTTTGCTTTCCATCCTAGTTACGCATTCACAATCGAATCAAACCAAGTATGAATTACTCGATAGCAACCGCCTTAGTATAAACCATAGCCGCCGCAGCAGCCCGCCTTCCAAGGCCTCAAAGCTCGCCATCGAGGGCGACCCGCCCAGACCCCTTACAATCTACTCGCACGAGGCCCCGCACTCCAACATCCTCTGGACCGTATCTCGCTCGTACCTGGTAAGCGTGCCTGCCGTAGGCCCTCGGGGCCGGCATCGTGTCCCACGCCGTCTGCCCTCTCGTGCGATAATCCTTCGCAGAAGTCACCGACAGCAGAGGGAGTTAGTGATGAAGGTTCTTTTGGTCAATGGCAGCCCCAAGGCAAACGGCAACACCGCCCGCGCACTCGCCGAGGTCGCCGAGCAGCTCAACGCCGAGGGTATCGATACCGAGGTGTTTCAGCTAGGCGCTAAGCCCATTCGCGATTGCATCGGTTGCGGCCAGTGCGGCAAACTCGATTGCCGCTGCACCTTTGACGACGACATGGTCAACGAGTTGATTGCCGCCGCCGAGCAGGCAGACGGCTTTGTCTTTGGTTCACCCGTCTACTACGCGCACCCCAGCGGACGTATCCTCTCTGCCCTCGACCGTGCATTCTATGCTGGCAGCAAGGCCTTTGCGCACAAGCCGGGCGCCGCTGTCGCCGTTGCCCGTCGCGGCGGCACGTCGACCACCTTCGATGTGCTCAACAAGTACTTCACCATCAACCAGATGCCCGTGGTGGCATCCACCTACTGGAACAACGTCTTTGGCGCCATGCCGGGCGAGGCCGCCCAGGACGCCGAGGGCCTTGCCACCATGCGAAACATCGGCAAAAACATGGCCTGGCTCCTGCGTTGCATCGAGGCGGGAAAGGCCGCCGGCATCGAAGCGCCCCTGGCCGATCGCGCTAGGACCAACTTCATCAGATAGAACGGCGGAACATAAATATGAATATTCAAATTTTCGGCACCAAAAAGTCCTTCGACACCAAGAAGGCCCAGCGCTATTTTAAGGAGCGCCGCATTAAGGTGCAGTTTATTGACCTTAAGGAAAAAGAGATGAGCAAGGGCGAGCTCACGAGCGTGATGCAGGCGGTCGGCGGCATCGACAAGCTGCTCAACCCCAAAGCCAAGGACGAGGAGACACTCGCGCTCATCCAGCACCTTACCCCCAGCCAGCGCTTCGACAAGCTGCTCGAGAACCAGCAGGTTTTGGCCGAGCCCATCGTACGCAACGGCAAGAAAGCCACCGTCGGCTACTGTCCCGATGTGTGGGGAGCCTGGGAGTAGCCTGTGTTATTTGTCGGCGCGTGGGTATAAGAGCAGGCGTTTGGCATAAGATTCAACTGTAAGCCATGTCTAACAAAGGAGGGCACATGCCCAATAAACCCGTGAAGATCATCATGCTTACCGGCTACCTCGGTGCCGGCAAGACCACGCTGCTCAACCACATCCTCGCCAACGACGGCGGCATCCGTGCTGCCGTGATCGTCAACGATATCGGCGAGATCAACGTCGACGCCAGCCTCATCGCCGACGGCGGCCTTTCCGAGACCGACGACCTCATCCCGCTCACCAACGGCTGCATCTGCTGCACGCTTTCGGACGACCTGGCCAACCAGCTGCAGGGCATCGCCGATTCGGGCAAGTTCGACTACATCATCATCGAGGCCTCGGGTATTTGCGAGCCTATCCCCATCGCCTACACCATCTCGAGCTTCTGCGACGAGGCCAAGGTGGGCGGCGAGCCCAAGCTCGCGCTCGACAACATCGTGGCCGTGGTCGACTGCGCCCGCATGTACGACGAGTTCAACGGCGGCCGCGACCTGCTGGCCGAGGATATCGACGAGGACGACATCGAGAGCCTGCTCATTCAGCAGATCGAGTTTTGCTCTACGCTGATCCTCAACAAGACCGATACCGTCACGCCCGAGCAGATTGCCGAGCTCAAGGCCATCGTGCGTAGCCTGCAGAAGGACGCCGTGATTGTCGAGGCCCAAAACGGCGAGGTCCCCATGGAGGAGCTGCTCGACACCGGCCGCTTCGACTTTATGCGCGCCTACAACTCCGCCGCTTGGATCGAGGCCATGGAGCATCCCGAGGAGCACGACGACCCCGAGGTGCTCGAGTACGACATCGAGACCTTTGTGTACTCGCGCCGCAAGCCGTTTGACCTGCAGAAGTTCACCGATTTTGTTGAGCAGGAGTGGCCCGACGAAGTCATTCGCGTCAAGGGTCCGCTGTGGCAGACCGGCGATCCGGACATGTGCTACATGTTTGAGCAGGCCGGCCACCAGATGCGCCTGATGGAAAACGGCCTGTTTGTCGATTCTGCGCCCGAGGGCGAGAAGCAGAAGATTATCGACGAGAACCCCGAGATCATGCAGATTTGGGACGACGAGACGGGCGACCGCATGACGAGCCTGTGCATCATCGGCCGTCACATGGACAAGGACGCGCTCATCGCCGCCCTCGATGCCTGCCTGACCGACTGGCACCGCGCCTAGGGTTATCGAAGCGGGTATTATCGCCCATGCAACCGCCAAACCACCACGAAGGTGACTGTCCCCTTCGTGGTGGTTTTTCGTTCTATGCCAAGGAGATTCATGTTCAATATCGTGCTGTACGCGCCCGAGATTCCGGCCAATACGGGCAACATCGGCCGTACCTGCGTGGTCACCGGCGCCCGCCTGCACCTGGTGGAGCCGTTGGGCTTTTCGCTCGATGACAAGACGGTGCGCCGCGCCGGCCTGGGCTACTGGCAAAACTTGGACGTGACCACCTATGCCGGCTGGAAGGATTTCCTTGCGCGCAACGGCCTCTCCCCCGCCGACGAGCGCCTGCATCTGCTGACCAAAAAGGCGCGCCGCACCTATGCGCAAAGTACCTACCGCGATGGCGACTTTTTGGTCTTTGGCAGCGAGAGCTCGGGGATTCCCGAAGAGCTGCTCGCTGCGGCCCCTGAGCGCTGCGAGCGCATTCCCATGCTGCGCGATTGCGACTCGCTCGATAACGCCGAGGCCTGGGAAGCCCACGAGGAATCGCTCGGGCATACCGAGGGCAGCCACGAGGCCATCCTTCAGCAGGATATCTGCGGCAACTTCGTCGACCCGGACGACTACCGCATCAGCGCCCTCAACCTCTCCAACAGCGCCGCCATCGTCCTCTACGAGGCCCTACGCCAGACGAACTTCGCGGGGATGTGACAAAGGGACAGTCCCTTTGTCACATCGCTTATAGGTAGCGGCCGGTGATGCTCTTGGAGCAAGCTGCGATATCGTCCGGCGTGCCGGCGCAGACGATTTGTCCGCCGGCGTCGCCACCGCCCGGGCCCATGTCGATCACGTAGTCGGCGTTACGTATGAGGTCGAGGTCATGTTCGATCACGATAACCGTAGCGCCCTTGGCAACGAGGCCGTCGAACACGCCCAGCAGCACCTGCACATCGAGCGGGTGCAGGCCGATTGTGGGCTCGTCAAACACGAACACGGCATCGTCCTGCACGCGACCCATCTCGCTCGCGAGCTTCAGACGCTGTGCCTCGCCGCCCGAGAGCGCCGGCGTGGGCTCGCCGAGTGTGAGGTAGCCCAAGCCTAGGTCGTGCAAGGTCTGCAGGCGCGCCTGAACTTTCTTGAGTCCCACCGTGGCATCGAGGGCCTCGTCCACACTCATGTCCATGAGCTGAGGTAGCGTGAGTAGACTGCCGTCCTTGCCCTCGCGATGGATATGCGAGGCGGCCTCGGCGTAGCGCGAGCCGCGGCATGCCGGGCAGACGATCTCGACATCGGGCAGAAACTGCACGTCAAGCGATATGGAGCCGGTACCATCACACGTGGAACAGCGCAGGGCACCGGTGTTGTAGCTAAAGGCGCCCGCCTTGTAGCCGGCAGCTTTGGCCTCGGGTGTACGGGCGAAGGCGCGGCGCAGCTCGTCGTGGATATCGGCATAGGTCGCCACCGTCGAGCGCACGTTGGCACCGATGGGCGTGGCGTCGATAAGGTTGGCGCGGGCAATGCCCTCGGCATCGATCCAGCGCACATGGCGCGGCAAGCGCTCGCCTGCCGCTTGCGCCTTAAGCGCGGGAATGAGTGTCTCGAGCACGAGCGTCGTCTTTCCCGAGCCAGAAACACCCGTCACCGCCACGAGACGGCCGCGAGGGATATCGACTTCGAGTGGCTTAACGGTGTGAATGGCTTCGGTCGTCATGCGGATATGGCCCTGGTCGAACATCTCGTCGTCGGCCACCTGCGGGCGCAAACGCTTGGGGTCCGCACGCAAGAACGGCGCGATACGGCTGCTCTGCGATTGCTCGACCTCATCCACCGTGCCGGCAGCAATCACGTTGCCGCCGCCCGCCCCGGCAACGGGGCCCATCTCGACCAGATAGTCTGCCTCTGCCAGCACGCGTGTATCGTGGTCGACGACGACCACCGTGTTGCCATCGCCCACCAGGTCGCGCATCACGCCCACCAGGCCGTCAACGTTGGCCGGATGCAGGCCAATTGAGGGCTCGTCCAGCACATAAAGCACGCCCGTCGAGCGATTGCGCACCACGCGGGCAAGCTGCACACGTTGACGCTCGCCCGTGGAAAGCGTGGCGCCGGCGCGATCGAGCGAAAGGTAATCGAGGCCCAAGTCGACCAGACGGCGAGCCGTGCTCAAGAACGAATCACAGATGTCCGCTGCCATGGGCTGCATCTCGCCCGGCAACGACGCGGGCACGCCACGCACCCATTCGATCGCCTCGCCCTGCGTCATAGCTGCAGCCTGCGCCAAATTGATACCGCGCACCTGCGGCTGACGCGCCGCCTCGGAAAGCCGCGTGCCGCCGCAGTCGCGGCACGGCCCCTCGCGCAAAAAGCGCGCAACGCGTTTGAGCCCCTTATCGTCCTTGACCTTGGCGAGCGCATTCTCGACGGCATAGACGGCGTTGTAGTAGGTAAAGTCGAGCGGTGTGGCACCCTCGCCGTTTTTGGGAACGTAGAGAATGTGCTTCTTAACCGCCGGGCCATGGAACACGATATCGCGCTCATGCGCCGTGAGTTGGTTAAACGGCACGTCAGTGCGCACGCCCATCTCACCGGCAACCTGCTTCATCAGGTCCCACATGAGCGTGCCCCACGGAAGCACCGCGCCTTCGTTGATGGTCTTGCTCTCGTCGGGCACCAGGCTCGCCTCGTCCACCTCGCGCATAACGCCGGTGCCGCCACAAGTGGGACACGCGCCGCCACTGTTAAAGGCAAGGTCCTCAGCACTCGGTGCGTAGAACTCGCGGCCGCATGCGGGACACATAAGCGACAGGCCCGCCGCCACATTGAGGCTCGGCTCCACGTGCGCTCCGCAGTGCGGACACACGTGATGGGCGCAACGGCTAAAGAGCAGGCGCAGACTGTTGTTGAGCTCGGTCATGGTGCCAAAGGTCGAGCGTACGCCCGGAACGCTCGGACGCTGGTGTAGTGCGAGCGCCGCCGGCACGTGCAGCACCTCGTCCACCTGGGCATGATCTGCCTGCGTTAGGCGACGGCGGGTATAGGTGCTGAGCGCCTCCAGGTAACGGCGCGAGCCCTCGGCATAAAGAACCCCCAGCGCCAGCGAGCTCTTACCCGAGCCCGACACGCCGGCAATACCCACGAGCCTTCCCAGCGGAATATCGATATCGATGTCCTTAAGGTTATGGACACGCGCGCCGCGCACCTCGATAGCGTCTGGTTGTTGTGACGTCATCTTTACCCCCTATTCGTGCCATAGAACGCGATCGCGAATGTACTCGCCCAGCATGGGCACAGTAAAGCGGACGAGGCCATATCCGGCCGCCTCGATGACGCGCTCGCGAATCAGGCTTGCGCGATACTTACTCGCCCAGCTCTGGGTGCGGTCGCAGCGCTCGATGATGTCTGCCATGCGCGTTGGCTTGTCCTCGTCAACCACCATCGCCTCGATAAACAGACGCTGCGGGCTGCGCAGCCCGTAATACAGGGGCGCGTCGACCGCTTCGTAGAACTCGGAAATGGCGTCTGCGTAACCGGCCTCGACATCGCGCTCTTCAATGATCAGTGAGCCACGGCGAACGGCCGCCCGCCACATGTAATAGCCCACGAGCTGAACCATGTAGGGATGGCCCATACTCTTACGCGCTGCAAGGTCCGCCGTCTCCGCATCAACGTTAAGGCCGGCATCCTGAACCGTCTGGATAAACGCATCGCGTACCTTAGGCAAAGAGATCACCCCCAGTGTACGCTGCTGAGCACGGCGTAAAAACGTCACGCTCGGCTCTTCGAGCAGGTCGTCCACCATGCTGGGCAGGCCGGCAAACACCAAGGCAAGACCGCGCTGCTCGCTATCGGGCAGGCCCGTGGCATCTTGGTCTCCCAGCACCTGCTGGTAGAGAACAGCCAAGGCGGCCAACTCCTCAATAGATGCCGACTGCGCCTCATCGATGGCAAACAGAATGCCCTTGCCCCGCCCGAGCTTCTTGAGACGCTCGTTAACCAGCCCTCGCAGCGTCTCGCCTTTTGCCCGCGCCGCCTCGACCGACATCCGACCAAACGACGGGCCGAATTCCATAGATGTCACAACCGGCTTGTTCGAACGAAGCGCATCGGCCAGGCGGTCGCATAAGCCAAGCGATGCCGAATCGGAAATGACCGCCCATCCGCGCTCTGCCGCCAAACGCTGCAGCTCGCGCAGAAGAACCGTTTTGCCGCATCCGCGATTTCCCGTAATGAGCATAAGCCTGCCGGGGGCGCCGGCGCCGTTGTCGAGGCCTTCTTCGAAATCCTCAATGACCGCCTCGCGGCCAATCAACACCGGAGGCCGCTTGCCAGCCGTTGGCTTAAAGGGATTTTGATTCATGTCGGCCTCCTCGGATTGGCAAACGCTGTCTATAGTTATACCAACTTGTACCGAGTTATACCAACTGAATGCAGCAATGGGGCTGTCCCTTTGTCACATGCGTCCGAAGAATTCAGCATCTGCAGGGCGCCAAGGACGGAAGGCCGCGGGATCGATGTGCAGGTGCGCCGAGGCGGGGACGTCGTACCACTTGACGGTGTAACCGGCACCGTGGGAGCAAAAGACCGAGTCAGGCGTATTGGGCAAATCGGCTTCGGGCTCATAGGCGGCCGTCTCGATCACGCGCTCGGCATCATGACAGGGCGCATAGCCGGCGAACTCCAGGTACAGATGCCCGCGGCCGCTCGTGTAGGCAGCCACCTCCAGGGCATAATCCTGAACCTCGGATGCCGGCACGCGCCCTACGAGCTTGGCACGATCGCCCAACATCGCCGGCGGCTCATACTCGGCACCCATACGCGTGGCATCCGACAGCGCACGGCCCACGCACTCCCCCGGCACCTCGAGCTCAAAGCGATACCATGGCTCCAACAACACCGCCGCACCCGCCTCGCGTGCCTGCATGAGTCCCTGACGGATCGCGCGATACGTTGCCTGGCGAAAGTCGCCGCCCTCGGTGTGCTTGGCATGCGCGCGGCCACCCGTGAGTGTAATGCGCACATCGGCGATGGGCGAGCCGGTCAGCACGCCCAGGTGATCGCGCTCCATGGCGTTGGTGAGCGCCAGGCGCTGCCAGTTCAGGTCAAGCTCGTCGGTCGAGGTCACGGTGCCAAAGTTCACGCCCGAGCCCGCTGGCAACGGCTCCAGACGCAGGTGCACCTCGGCATAGTGACGCAGCGGCTCAAAGTGGCCCACGCCCTCGACCGGCTGTGAGATGGTTTCCTTATAGAGGATGCCGCCGGGCTCAAACTCGACTGCAAGGCCAAAGCGATCGACCAGCACGCGCTGCACGACCTCGAGCTGCACGGCGCCCATGAGCTGCAGATGGATCTGCTCAAGATGCGTGTTCCAGCTTACGCCGAGCATGGGATCCTCATCGGCAAGCTCGGTCAGCGCCTGAAACACCGTGTGGACATCGTGCTCGCCCGGCAGCACCGTATAGGTGAGAACCGGCGCGATGATCGGCTGCTCGCCCATGGGCTCTGCACCCAGGGCATCACCTGGGCGAACATGCGCGAGGCCCGTCACGGCGCAGATGCCGCCAGCGGCAACTTCCTGGACAAGCTCGTATTTCTCGCCGTTATAGATGCGCACCTGGTCGATCTTTTGCTCCCAAGTCTTGACACCGGAGCGTCCCTCAATCACCTGCTTCGCGCGCAGCGCACCGCCCGTCACCTTGACCCACGCAAGACGCTCGCCACGGTCTCCACGGCTCACGCGATAAACATGCGCCGCAAACTCCCGGGGCCATGTCCTCTCGCGCATCAAGGCGCACATGCCGTCGAGCAGTTCCGCCACGCCCTGGTCCTTGAGCGCCGAGCCGGCAAAGCAAGGGAACAATTTGCGCTCGGCCACCAGCCGCGAAAGCGTAGCAGCCGAGAGCTCCCCCGACTCAAGAAACTCGTCGAGCGCTGCTTCGTCCAACGCCGCAGCATCCTCTTGCACGTCGCCGCCCGCCAGCAAATCCTCGACATCCAGGCAGCCTTCGGAAAGGCGCTGGCCGAGTTGCGCCAACAGCGCATCGCGACCAGGGTTCTCAAGATCGGTCTTGTTGATAAAGATGAACGTCGGAATGTCGTAGCGAGCAAGCAGTCGCCACAGGGTTTCGGTATGACCCTGCACGCCGTCGTTGGCGCCCACCACCAGAATCGCGTAGTCGAGCGCACGCAGTGTGCGCTCGGCCTCAGCAGAAAAATCGACGTGGCCGGGAGCGTCCACGAGCATAACGTGGGTGTCGCCGTGGTCGAGCACAGCCTGCGACGAGAAGATCGTGATACCGCGCTCGCGCTCGATCTCGTTCGTGTCCAGATGCGAGTCGCCATCGTCCACGCGCCCGCGCTTGCGAATGCGGCCGGCATTAAACAGCATGGCCTCGGCCAGCGTGGTCTTGCCGGCATCGACATGTGCCAAGATTCCAACGACCGCTTGCTTCGACATGGCTCTCCCCAAATTACAAGCCCATCACGCGCCGCGATGAGCATTCTCGTTCCATACCGGATGATACAATTTACGAGCCGGCGGGCGAAGCGGGCCCTATCCCCCGACCGAGCTCATCGCCCTGCGTTGCCGCGCGGCGATTTTCGTAGGTTCGCGCCTTGCGAAAGCCGGCACCTCCCCTTTTGTTTGCCCGGGCTCATCTGGGGCGGCGGCAATGCGAGCCCCACAACAACGAGGAGCCACCATGAAGGCACTGCTCAACGAATTCAAGGAATTCATCAACCGCGGCAACGTGATGGACATGGCCGTCGGCGTCATTATCGGCGGCGCGTTCACTGCCATCGTGACCTCGCTTACCGACAACATCATCAACCCGCTCATCGCCGTCATCGCCGGCGGCAGCGCCACCGAGATCTCGGGGCTGGTGGTGCCGGGCACCAATATCGACTTTGGCGCGTTCATCGGCGCGTGCATCAACTTTTTAATCGTGGCCGCCATTGTCTTTGCCATCGTCAAGGCGTTTAACAAGGCGCAGGAGATTGGCGACAAGTTGGCCGGCGCCCCCGCCGAGGAAGCCGCCCCCAAGCCCGTCTGCCCTTATTGCCTGGAGGAGGTAAATGAGGGCGCGACCAAATGCTGCCACTGCGGAAGCGAGCTGCCTAAGGCGTAGCCAGCATTTCCCTGCGACGGGCGCTGGTCCTTTTCCCTGCCAAGACATCACAAGCAAACAGAAATGGCCCCGTTTGGGGCCATTTTCCGTTCGCGCGAATTGCCGATACGCGACTCGGCCCTTACGCCTCGCGCAGCCAGTCAAAGGCAACGCGCGGCGTGCCGTCCGACACATACACGATACCGGCGCGCTTAAACCCGGCCTTGGCGATGGCACCTTGCATGGGCAGGTTATTTTGATGCGTGTCGATGCGCAGATGGTCGACGCTTTCCTTGGCAAAGGCAAACATCGCGGCCGCAACGCCATGCGTGGTGCCGTCGGATGCCACGCGGTGCAGCACGGCATACGGGACGTCGCTGCGCCATTGACCGCCCTCGATCACATCATAAGAACTGTCCGGGCCCGGCAAAAAGGCGAACGTCGCCACCACGCGACCGTCCTCCTCGCATACATAGCTACCACCCGCAGCGATATCGCTTTTGAGCTGCTCGGCCGAGGGCGTGCCTACCGGCCACTGCGTAGCATTGCCATGCTCGCGCATAAAAGCGCGGGCTGCGTCATAGATTGCCATGACGGCGGGAATGTCAGTATCGAGGGTTTTTCTGATCATCGCGCGGCGACCTCACGTTTATTGGTATCACTTTGATTGAGCAATGATACCAGCGTTTGGAGAGGGGCACGAAGCAGATGGGAAGCAAAAAGCGAGCCGCCTGGTCAAAGGCCAAAAGCGAGTTTTTGAGCGCTGCTACCGGCGGCGATATGAGCGACCTGTTTGCGCGCGAAGGCGATCGTCGCGACGCCCTAGATGCCGAGCGCGACGAGGCCTGGCGCCACAAGTCGTGCGAGCGCAAGAACCGCTACGACACGCGCGCCGAGGCCGAAGCCGTTATGGCCGATTGCGAGAATCGTGGACGGCGCGGCCTGGCCTGCTACAAATGCGAGTACTGCGGCGGCTGGCACCTGACGTCGCACCCTTGGAAATAATCCTACACATCCGCCTCTGCTCGGTAGATTATGGACGCGGCGGTACCAAGACATCGTAGCGAACGGCCTTACCCGCAAGCTGATAGCTCGGCTTCATACCGGCAAGTAACGGGCCCTTCACCGGTCGTTTAATAACGACTTTACGCGGATGCACGGCAAGCGCCGCCTCGACCAGCGTCTCCTCATCGGCACACGGCTGTTCCAGATGATGCAGCAGCTGGAACTTCTTTTTGACCGCCGCACTCTTGGTGCGCTCGGGAAACATGGGGTCCAGGTACACCACGTCGGGAGCTGTGAGCTCACCTTGCTCAATCGAAGCGACGGTCTGGTGAAGCCCGGCGATGCTATCCTCGCCGGCATGCAAACGCATGCGCGCCACCGCATCGGCAAGCACCAGCTCATCCGCGGCACGATCTAGGGCGTCCTGTAGCAGTGCCGCGATTACACAGTCTTGCTCATACAGATCGACCCTAAAGCCCGCGGCGGCCAGCAACAGCGAATCCTCGCCAAAACCTGCCGTGGCATCGATTGCCCACGGCTGCGCAATGCCTTTCGTGCGTGCGGCCTTCACCAACAGCTCCTGCTGCAGACGGCCCTGCTTAAGCCGTGGGAGCATACGGGCAAAATCGGCGCGCAGCTCCATCGCGCCATCGGTGAGCGTGAGGCCCTCGGGCATCCCGATTAGCTCAAGCCCCGCGGCTCGAGCAACAGAAAAGGGATCGACGACGCCCATGGGCACTCCTTAGCAAATAAAACGAATACATGGGCACCATTCACATCGGCACCCAACCGTCCGCTAATTGTCCCACATGCGACATGGCCAACCGCCCATCGCAGAATACGGGCACCTATTTAGCGGTAAAGCATCAAATCCCGTCAGGTATTGCCCTCCACCTCAACTCTCCGTTTACCTGCCGCTTCGCGACTATTCCATACTTGCCCGTCCGTATCATTAAAGGACTGAACATTCGTCGTGAGGAATGCAAATGGACCATTCAGTCACACGCCGAAAGGCCTGCCGGTTGGCAATCTCGGCAGCCGGAGCCACACTGGCAGCTGTGGTACTGCCAGCCTGCTCGAACAGTAATTCCGGCATGTCCAGCAAGGCCAGGCTGAACGTAGGCGTCCGCTCGGATATCGTCGGGTTTAGTGAGCGTAATCCCAACAACGGCAAGTACTACGGATTCGAAATCGACCTCGCCAACGAATTGGCAAACCGTCTTGGCTATGGAGGCTGTTCGTTTATATCCGTAACGCCCGAGACACGCGAAGAAATGCTCTCGTCGGAAAAAATCGATTGCCTAATCGCGTGTTACTCGATAAGCGACGAACGCAAAAAGCTGTTTGACTTCTCTGCCGCCTATTACACCGACTCGGTAATTCTTGTTGTCGAAAATACATCGCTCATTCAATCCTTCTCCCAGCTTAAGGACGGAACAATTGGCACGGTATCCGGAACAAACGCTGCTCCTCAACTTGCCGCGAAGTTTGTGGAGCTGGGGCTTTCGGACGGCATCCCCCAGCAGCAGGATGCCAAAAGCGGCAACATTGACTACGACACATGGCATCTGAGCCAATATGCAAGCTACGCTGAGCTTTCCCGCGCATTGGAAGCCGGCGACGTTGACGCCATGGCGACCGATGGCGCAATTGCCAAAACCTATCTCGATGGCGAGCGCACCGTCCTGCCCGATTTTGGCATCAACCCACAGCGCTACGCCGTCGCAACGCAGAAGGACTCTGAGCTTTCGCCCAAGGTTGCCGCCGAAGTACGCTCAATGCTCAAAGACAAAACAATCGATACGCTCATCGAGAAATGGAACTAAGGAAGTCCACCCATGTCCAAGCGACTAAAACAGAAGTCCGTGGCGCTTGCCATTGCCGTAGCCGTCTGCACGTTAGCGATGGGACTCCTACTCGCCTCGATGCAAACACGTCTATCGCAAGAGGAATACGCTTTAGAATTCGATCGCGTTGCCGCCGAACTCCCCGATCTCGTTAAAACGGCCCAGTCGGAAACGAAAGACAACACCCAAACATTTGATGACCTGTATCGCACGCGCGCCGCAAGCATCGCATTTATGGCGGCCAACGATGCCGGTTATGAAGCGACTGATGCCAAAATGGCCGAGTTCAAGGACCTGCTCAAGGTCGATAACGTTCTCATTACCCGACGTGACGGTTCCATTATCGCCAAAGCGGCTGACACCAAAGCCGATTTTAGCCGCGCCCGCTTCAACCAGCTACGTCAGTGCTTCGAGACCGGCGAGCCCTCCGATCCAGTTGAGGTCGATCTTCCCGATCAAGACTGGCTCATGCGATACTATGCCGCCAAAATCGATGACGACACCATGGTTATCGTAGAGCAAAATCCCCAAGAGCTGCACGCCCTTGTCAAGGACACCGGCTCGACCGAGAGCATGCTCAAGAACATCTCGCTCGGCAGCCACGGATATGTCCTCGCCGTATCGGCAAAAACACACCTGATCACCTACCATCCCGATCAGAACATGATAGGTACCGATGCGCTCGACAACGGCATCGACGTGGGCAATCTTGAGGACGGCAAGACATTCGTCACTTCCGTCAAAAACACAAGCCTGTATTGTCGCGTCAAGTTGGTCGATGACACCTATTACATTCTCGCCATTCCCGAAAGCGATACCGCTTCCGCGCGCAACATCACCGTGGGCGTCATCCTCTTTGCCTTCATCGCAGTCGTCGCCGCCGTGGCACTCTATGACCTGTTTGTCCTAGCGGATGACGAACATGACGACCGCGACCATCACGAATACGTCAAGATCGGTCGCGGCCTTCGGTTTAGCCCCTCCGTGGGCAGGCGCGCAACAGCCTTGTCCGTTGCAGGACTCGTCTTACTTTTGGCAGTAACCTTCTATATGCAAACGCTCTTTGCCCTTTCGAGCCAGGCGACGGTCAATCGGGAACGCTTAGAGCAGATTGATCAAACGCTCAAAAATAATGCTCTGCGCGAGGATGAACTTACGAGGCAATATAGCGAGCACTATGCCACTGCCTGCCACATTATCGCCTACATCGTTGAGCACAATCCAGAACTCGCCACGCGAGCCGACCTGCACAGCATGGCAAAAACACTCAACATCGAGTCAATTTATCTCTACGACGGCGACGGCAATATGACGAGCTCGAGCACGTCGCAGCGATCCTACAGCCTTTCGACCAAGTACGGTGACTCCTCCTACGAGTTCCGCTCGCTTTTGGGCGGCAAGGATGAATATATACAGCCCCTCTCTATCAACAGAACCACCGGCGAGACATATCAGTACATCGGAGTCGCACTCTACGATCAGGATGGCATTGCAGACGGAATCGTGCAGATTGCCGTGCGCCCCATGCGCTTAGAAGAAATGCTCAAGAGCACCAAGATCGACGCGGTGCTCGATGGCATCAAGGCGGGCGCCGGAGGCTTCGCCTTTGCAATCGAGAAAAAAGACGGTACCGTCGCATATCATCCCAACGACCTTCTTTTGGGGAAAAAGGCATCCGAAATAGGACTGACTGACGAGCAGCTTGCAGACGGCTTTAGCGACTTCGTCAACATCGACAACCAAAAACTCTACGCCTCCTGCTTGGAGACTGGCGACTATTACGTTTACGTCGCGGCACCCGAAGACTCCTTTATGCACCAGCGCGTTCCGCTCACAATCGCAACCGGAGTTATCGCCGCCATTTGCTTTGCCCTTATCTACCCATTGCTGACACTCGACACCATAAAAGTCGAAGAAAAGCGTTCGAAGCGCGAAGACGATTTCGCGACAAGACGGCACAACATCACCGTCACGACGTCCGATGGCCGTGTCAAACACAGCGAAAGCGCCATTGGCCGATGGCTCAACATCTCCTTTAAATGGGAGGACAAAACCCCCGAGCAAAAACTCGGCACAGTCCTTAAATGGTTTATCGGCATCGCGGTGTTTATCGTCTTTTTGGCCGTCTTGCTTAAAGACGCTCTGTTTGGCCCGCGTTCGGTATTTACCTATATCCTGGGCAACGACTGGCAGCACGGTCTCAACATATTCGCGCTCACCGCTTCAATCATGTACGCCTGTGTGGCTCTCACAGTGTGCGCAATCGCGCAGGCGCTTCTTCGCATGTTGTCCAATGTGCTTGGAGCGCACGGCGAGACGATATGCCGACTTCTCTCGAGCCTGACAAAATACGGAACCCTCATCGCTATGCTCTATTGGTGCCTCGGTGTTTTGGGTGTCGACACCGCAACGCTTTTAGCCTCGGCAGGTATCATCACGCTCGCCGTCTCCTTTGGAGCCAAAGACCTCATCACGGATATCTTATGCGGGCTCTTTATTATCTTTGAAGGCGAGTTCCGCGTTGGAGACGTCATCTCGGTTGGCGGCAATACCGGCACCGTTATGGAGATTGGTGTGCGAACCACAAAGATCAATGACGGCAACGGCAATGTTCTGCTCCTACGCAACAGCTCGATTTCGAATGTCACCAACATGACAAAACTTAATTCTTACGCCAGCATAGATATCACCATCCCGGTGGGAGAATCTCTACCCTATGTCGAAAAGGTGCTTAAAGACGAGCTCAAAAGCGTGCATGACCGCGTTCCCGCCATTATCGATGGCCCCTTCTACAAGGGCGTGGTCGACCTTAGCAGCACCGCTATGACCATTCGCGTTGTCGCCACCTGCAAGGAGACCGATCGCGGCAGCGTCATGCGCTCTTTGCGCCGTGAGGTAAAGCTCATGCTCTCCCGCCGCGACATCGCCCCCTATCAACTCGTTTTCGATCATTGCGATGCCGACGAGTCCGCTCCAAGGGAAGCTACCGCCGAAGAACTCGCCGAAGCGGACGAGTTTAGCGAAGAACAGAAACTCGCCTCGCAAGACCTGGGTAACGAACCCACCAATCAGTAATTCATGGCACCGGGCAACACCGGCACGGTGCCATGAAGGCTCAAGGGAAAGGAACTGAACATGAGCAACAACCGTAAAGTCCTAAAGGTCATGTCCATCATCTATCTATTGGGAGGTATTTTTAGCATCGCCGCGGGCGCGTTGGCACTCACTGCGGCTTCGGGCGACGCCAGCGGCGATCTCTCGGTTTACAGCGTTGTCGTCATCGTGATGGGCATCGTCGAAATCATCGCTGCCGTGTTGGGCATCCGCGCCTCGAATAACCCCAGCAAGATTGGTGTCGTTTGGGTCTGGGCTATCATTTGCCTGATATGCGCCGTTGTGAGCCTGCTGCTTTCCGAGCCCTTCTTGGGCGGAGTCGGCACCAACGCCACCGATGTCACCGCCGTGGTCGTAAGTGCCGTGTACTTCGTTTTCGCCAACCGCGTTAAAAAGGAAAGCCAGGAGCGCCTGAGCTAGGGTATCTGACCCGCCTGCACAGAGCACCGTATATGAAAGCCGCCCTCCGTTTCTTGAGCAGACAAGAAACGGAGGGCGGCATGCTGTGGATAGTCTTTGCATTCATTCGATTGCCACGGCACGGCACAATCAACAGCATAATGCTAGACAACCGAGCCGACAGCGGCAAGCGCGTCAACGAATGTGCTAGCGAACAGCAGGCCCGTTGGCACAGCCCACCATGCGAATCAAGTAGTTCTCTACGACATGATAAGCTTGGGACTTTTCATCTTTAAGGGAAACTAAGCACACCGGAACCGTCAGGGCCCCTTCGCCCACAATGGGAACAATCTCAAACCCACTAGCGACCTGGCCGGGAACGGGAAGAATGGCATTTAAGAAAAAGCCACGCTCGGCCGTCAAAAACGCCCCAACTTGAGCGGGGCTATCGATAACGCGCGTCTCACCTAGGACACCGCAGTTTTTGTACTGCCAAAAAATCGAGTTGTTAAAGCTATCGAACGCAGCCGACTGTCCTACCGGATAGGAGCTCAGATCAGCCACAGTCACAAAGGGCCTTTTGCCGAGCGGATGGTCGGCGGCGACTAAAATACCCGTGGGCAGGGTTCCCAGCTGCTCGCAGTCATCATTGGTATTGTCATATGTACCCACCGTAAGCAAGGCATCGAGGCCGCCCTGCTCGAGCTCCTGCTGGGCAACTCCGGGATGCACAGTGCAAAACTTCACCCGCACGCACACACCACGCATGATAAGCGCAGATAGCCCCTTATATAGCTTATCCTCGTTATCGAATGCGGGAGCGCACAGGCCAATCGAGAGCTCCGGCATCGCTTGCGGACCAGAGGCCGACGAGACGGCCAAGTCGCATCCAGATGGGTCAAAGTTTTCAGCCTCGCGATATGCTTCGACGGCGGGGCGAGCCTTGGCATAAAAACTGCGACCGGTCTGAGTCGGCCTGACGCCGCTACCTCCACGCTCAAAAAATTGAACGTTAAAAAACTGCTCGAGCTCGCTAATTGACTTGGAAATGGCCTGAACGGTCACGTTGCGCTGGTGCGCCGCAGCAGTAAAACTCTTCGTCTCGAATACGGCGACAAAATAGCCGAGCTGCTTGATATTCACCATTCGCCCCTTAAAAATGCACAGTTTAATCCAGTTAAACAAAAACCTAGCACAGCGCAAGTGCCATCCCTGTCACGAGCGGAGCGTTCAACTATTGGATGAACGCACACAGCACCTTGTTGAATTACAATATGCTTCGCGACATGCGTCATGCGTGCGCATCAAATACGTCATGTCCACTTCGAAAGGACCAGCCATGAGTTCCGCTCGCAAGACACTCAAAATCCTTGCCCTGATTTATTTTGTTCTGGGCATCGCCAGCCTCGTCATTGGAATCGCCGGCATCGCGACCGGCAAGCTCGAGTCCACCTACGGACCGAACGCCGTACTCGCCGCGGTCGTGATCATCGCCAAGGGCCTCGTCGACCTTGCCGCGGGCGTTGCGGGCATCAAGGGCGCCAACAAGCCTTCGCAGGTGGATGGCGCGTTTAAGCTCGGCATCGTCGCCGCGGTCGCCACGCTCCTCCAGGCCGTGCTCACGCTCCCCGCGCTTGGCGGCGACGCCATCAACTTTGGCGCCTTTGTCATCGTGGTGTACGACCTGTTCTTTATTCAGCAGGCACACGCCGTCAAGGCCGAGAACAAGGATCGCCTGTAGGCGCCTGTATCTCATACCCCTTGCAACGAGCAACAAGAAGGGCCGATCGCGTAGCAACGCGGTCGGCCCTTTGCGTTTGCCCGGATAAAACCTGCCAAAATAAACCTGTCCCTTTTTGGCAGGTTATTTGCCGTGGCGGTACTCGGCGATGATGAAGTCGATGTCCGTTTGGAGGGTATCGAGGTTTGCCAGGCGCTCTTTGTCCGCCGGACGCGTGCGGTAGTAGTACGGCGTCATCTGGAATACGGCCTCGATGTCCGCCTGCGTCTGGAGGGTGATCGACGCCGTCACGCGCTGTGTGCCTACGAGCTCGAGCTCGGTCGTCTGCGGTAGCTTTTCGTCGTTGAGGTACGGCGTATCGTAGAGCACTTCCTTGAGTCCAAAGAGATGGCGGGCGCCCGGCACCACGGTGTAGAGCGAGCCCTCGGGTGCCAGCACGCGGTCAAACTCGCGCTCGTTAAAGGGAGCAAAGAGCTCGGTCACCATATCGAACGAGCCATCCGCCACGGGGATGTCCTTCATGTTGGCGACGAAATACGTCGCGCCGCCCCGCTTGGCAGCCAGGCGCACCATTTCCTTGCCCAGGTCAAAGCCGTAGGCTTCAACGTTCGGCACCGAGCCCATGGCACTTGTGTAGTAGCCCTCGCCGCAGCAGATGTCGAGCAGGGTCAGTGCCTTGTCCGTGGACGCCCCGTGCCTAGCCGCTCGATCGCGCACCAGCTCGACCATCGCATCGCGCAATGGCGCATAGTAGTCGCGATTCAGAAAGTCGCGACGGCTGCGCGCCTGCGACTTGGGATCGCCCATGGAGTCGCCGCTCTTGGACGAGCGCAACAGGTACAGGTAGCCCTCGCGCGCACGATCGAACCGATGCCCGCCCGCACATGCAGCCCCACGCTCGTCGTCCACCAACGGCTCATGGCAAACGGGACACAACAACATGGCAACTCCTTAGCACGGACAACACAGCGCCCACCATTGTCTCACGCCTCCCCCACCTAGTCATTGGGGACGTTCTTAAACGACTAGTCAAACAAGAACGTCCCCAATGACTAGTCTATGTGCTGACAGAAAAGAAACGTTCCCCCCAAGTACCGGCTGATCGCATTAGGAGTATCATCGTCTGCGCAAATTAGCATTGAAGCGCATATAAGAGATTGAGAGCGTATGGCTGATACCGCATCTAAGCACATTGACATGACGACCGGCTCGCTGTGGCGCAACATTCCCCTGTTCGCCTTTCCCGTTGCCGCGACGAGCATCCTCGAGCAACTGTCGAACCTCATCGCCACGGTTATTATCGGCAACTTCTCCGGCGACCAGGGGACCCTTGCCATGGCCGCCGTCGGCTCCAACGTTCCGCTCACCAGCCTGATGATTAACCTGTTTATCGGCCTGTCGCTTGGCTCTAATGTGGTTATCGCCAACGCCATCGGCCGCAACGACCAAAACATGGTCAAGCGCGCCGTCCACACCTCGATCCTTATGGCACTCGTGGGCTTTGTCGTCATCGCACTGGGCGAGCTCTTCGCCGAGCCCATGCTCGCCGCGCTCAACGTCCCTGCCGAGACCATGCCGCTCGCGTCGCTCTACCTGCGCGTCTTTTTGCTGAGCATGCCCTCGATCCTGCTCTACAACTTCGAAGCCGCCATCTTCCGCTCCGTCGGCATCACCCGCATGCCGCTCCAGGCGCTCGCCGTCTCCACCGTCCTCAACATTGGCTTGGACCTCATCTTTGTTCCCGTGCTCCACTGGGGCGTGGCCGGCGTGGCCATCGCCACGGCCATCGCCTATACCACGAGTGCCGTCACGCTCTTTATCCGCCTGCTCAAGACCGACTCCGTCGTCCGCGTTACCCCGCGCGACCTTGCTATCGACCCTGTCGCCCTTAAGCGCATCGTCAAGATCGGCCTGCCCGCCGGTGTCCAGAGCGCCGTCTTTGCCGTCGCCAACATCATTATCCAGTCCGCCATCAACAGCCTGGGCACCGAGGTCATGGCAGCCTCCAGCGCAGCCATGAGCTTGGAGTACGTGTGCTACAACCTGCTCAACAGCTTTAGCCAGGCCTGCACCACCTTTGTGGGACAGAACCACGGCGCGCGCCAGATCGACCGCTGCACCAAGACGCTCAAGGTCTGCCTGGTCGAAGGCGGCATTGTCGCGCTCACTACCATCGTTCTCATCGTCGGCCTGGGACGCGAGATCCTGTCGCTCTTTAACAGCGACCCCAATATCGTCTCGATCGGCTATATCCGTGTGTGCTCCATCTTTCCCGCGTACGCCTTTAGCATGTTTTACGAAAACATGTCCGGCTACCTGCGCGGCTTTGGCATCTCGCTCATGCCTGCCCTCATCACCATGATCTGCGTCTGCGGCATTCGCTTCTACTGGGTGTTCTGCGTCTTCCCGCACTTCCGCACTTTCGCGAACATCATGATGGTCTACCCCATCAGCCTGGGAACCACAGCGTTCTTTATGGTCGTAGCCGTGCTGCTCTGTCATCCCGCGCGCACCTACCGCCTAGCCCAGGCCAAGGCAGAGGCACGCTAGACGAAACCTCAAGCGCCGCGCAATCGCTAATTAACAATATGAGAGCTCATGTAATCGATAAAGCGCCTGGTGGCAATGGGCATGGTGTCCCAGCTGCGCCAGGCTGCCACCACGTCACGCGAGGGGGCATGCACGATGGGCCGCACGCGGATATCGGCCCGCATGCCCTCGACGGTACGACGGTAGAGCATGCTCACGCCTAGGCCCTCCTCCACCATCGCCATAATGGTGTAATCGTCGGTGACCTCGCTCGTCACATGCGGCGATAGCCCATGCGCGGCAAACGCGTCGAGCACCAGACTCTGCTCGCCCTCATCCAATAGCACAAACGGTTCAGACGCCAGGTCGGCAAGCGTGACCTTTTCCTTTGACGTCAGCGGATGCGTCGCAGGCAGCAGCGCCACGAGCTCATCGTGATAGACCACGCGCTTTTGGAGCCCGGCGGTAAATCCGCGCGCCGTAAAGCAAAAGTCCACCACGCCGTCGTGCACCCATTGGGCGTTGCGCGTGTAATCGCCCTGTTTGAGGGTAAAACGCACGCCTGGATGCAGCGTCCCAAAGTCGCGAATCACGCGCGGCAGCACGGTTCGGCTCACGTTGGTAAACGTCGCAATGCGAATATCGGTCGAGGACAGGCCCAGCAGCTCTTGGCGCTTGCCCTCGAGCTCGGCCTCGGCCGTTACGATTTGGCGCAGATACGGCAGATACTGCTTGCCGTCACGCGTAAGCGAAACACCCTGCTTGCCGCGCTCGATGAGCGTGGTGCCCAACTCGCGTTCGAGCGCCTTGACGGCCTGACTCACCGCGCTTTGCGTATAGCCCAGCTCGTCGGCCGCGCTCTTCAGGCTGCCGCGATCGACCACCATACACACAATCTGATACCGCGATGCCATCCTGCCTCCACATCGATGCAGCCATAAAACGTTTTGCCAGCGCTTTTCGCACCTACTTTAGCTTTACTTAATCATACTGAAGATACATTCGCTTTACTACATCCATATCTGGGAGCAGAATCCTTTTTGCGAAACCGTTCTGTAACAAAAGGAGTCCCATGGATCGCAAAAAAGCAATCGCGCTCTCATTTTCCGTTCCCGTCGCATGGGGCTTTTCGTATCCCCTCATGAAGATCGGCATGGACAGCATGAACGCCACGAGCATCGTCGCGCTGCGCTGCCTCATCGCCTTCGCGGCCTGCTTGCTGCTTTTCCATAAGCGCGCTTTCAGCATCAACCGCGACCTGATGGTCCGCGCCGCCATTATCGGCGCCATCATGGCAACCGAGCTCACCTGCATGTGCCTGGGCTCCAGCCTCACGTCCGCCTCCACCGCCGGCTTTTTGCAGAGCCTGACGGTCGTAATCGTGCCGTTTGCCAACGCCGCCCTGCTGCGTCGCACCCCGGAGCGCAAGGTACTCGTCGGCACCGCCATCGTCACCTGCGGCATGTTGCTGCTCTCGGGTGCCGACTTTACCAGCCTCAACCCCGGCGCGCTTATTATGCTGCTTTCCGCCTTTGTCTATGCCGGCCATATCATCGTCGCCAAGCGTTTTGTCGAGGAAGTCGATCCGCTGGGCCTGGGCGTTTGGCAGCTGGGCTTTGCCGGTTTGTTCTCGGGCATTGCCGCATGCGCTTTTGGCGGCTTTACGCTCCCCAACACCCCGAGCGAGGTTGTTGTCGTCGTCGCCCTCGCACTCATCTGCTCTGCCTACGGCTTTATCACCCAGACGCTCGTGCAGCCCCACGTGCCCGCCGAGACCACCGGCTTTGCCTTCTCGCTCGAACCGGTTTGCTCCGCCGTCTTCTCGTTCTTCCTGGTTGGCGAGGTCCTGAGCCCCATCGCCTTCTTTGGCGCCGCCCTCATCCTCACCGGCGTCATGGTGGCAACCGTCGAGCTTCCGCGCCTCCGTGAACATGGACAGGCCCGTATGGCAGGAGCGCCCGAGCGCGTCTCGTAGTCCCCACTCCTTATGCAGCCGCGGCATAAAGGTTTCCGGTGTGCCTTTACAATAGATGCCAACAGAGCATCTGCCATAAAGGAGCCCCCATGGACACCGCGACCCGCGACTGCAACATAGCAACTTGGTTGGGCGATGCGCCGCAGCCGGTACGTGACACTACGAACCAGCTGCTCGAGCGCATCGCCCTTTTACGTGCCGAGCAGACTATCTACCCGGCACAAGACGACATCCTCAATGCCCTCGCCTACACGCCGGCCGACCAGGTCAAGGTTGTCATCTTGGGTCAAGACCCCTATCACGGACCCAACCAGGCCATGGGGCTGTCGTTCTCGGTCCCCGCGTCGCAAACCAAGTTACCGCCGAGCCTGCGCAACATCTATAAGGAGCTCAATGCCGACCTGGGCTGCCCCATTCCCGCCACGGGAGACCTAACCCCATGGGCACAGCAGGGCGTCTTGCTCCTCAACACTACGCTCACCGTGCGTGAGCATGCCGCGAATTCGCACGCCAAACTGGGCTGGAGCACGCTCACCGACTACGTTATCGAACGCTGCTGTCAGCTGCCCCAACCGGTCGTCTTTTTGGCATGGGGCCGCTTTGCCCAGCAGATGGTTGAGGGCAAGCTCGCCGCGACCGGCGCGGGCAAGGCAAGCGGCAAGTTCTGTCTGGCCTCCACGCACCCCTCGCCACTTTCGGCCAACCGTGCCACGGCAGAACTCCCCGCTTTTATGGGGTCGCGCCCCTTCTCGGCAGCCAATCGGCTACTCGAACAGCACGGCTCGACCCCCGTCAACTGGACTTGCCTCGGCTAAAAATCGATACATCAAAAACGCGCCCGACGGCTTTCCATCGGGCGCGTTTCCTATTCGGGCCAAATAAATTGTGTGCGGCCGGCCTCGCCGCCATCGATCAGCAGGCTCTGCCCGGTCATAAACCGGTTGGTCACGCCCGCAAAGTAGATCCACTCGGCGATCTCTTGGGCGGTGGCCCAGCGTTTAAGCGGCGTGAGCTCCATAATCTGGTTCCACAGGTATTCGTCTTCCATCACGCAACGGTTGAGCGGCGTGATAACGCCGCCCGGGTCCACACTGTTGGCGATGGCCTGCGGCGCCAGGCGGTTTGCAAGGTTTTTGGTGTAGGCGATAACGCCGCCCTTGCTGGCGGCATAGGCGGGAAACTCCGATCCCGTATGTCCGCTCGCCGACCCCACATTGACCACGGATTTGATAGCCGCTGTCGGCTTGGCGGCAAGCCCCTCCCCCACAAAGGCGTAGCGTTCGGTCACGTTGATGGTGCCACACAGGTTGGCGGCAATGTCGTCGGCCGAATCCTGCGTACCGGCAACGTTCACGATTACTTGAGGCTCAAGGTCGCCTGGAAACGAGTCAGGCTCGCGGACATCAACGATCAAATGGCGGTAGCGCTCGTGCTCGACCGCCGCCGGCAGCAGGTCAAAGCCCACGACCTCGTGGCCCTCGTCCAAAAAGCGCTGCACGCACGCGGCTCCGATACCGCCCGAAGCGCCCGTGATCAAAACCCGCATACTTGCTCCTTAGGCGGTTGCGTGGCGCTCGAGGTACTCGGAGCCCACATTCTCGCGCTCCCAGCCGCGCACGACCTTGTAGCCCACGGGGCTCAGGAAGACCTCGCACAGCAGCTCGGCAACAGCGCCGGTCAGCGAGCACATAAGGACCTGCACCCAAGTCCAACCAAAGAACGTGTGGCTCACCACAATGGCAAAGACCAGGTTGTCGATAAACTGGCCAACACCCGTGGACACATAGGAACGGAAGGCGAAGCTCGCAAAATTATTCTTTTTGAGCATACGGCCGAGCGACTGGTTGAGCGTGGAATTAACCACGGCAGAAACGAGCATTGCCAGCGAAGAGCCCAGCACCACGTACCAGGTGCCGCCGATGGTGGCGTTAAGGGCGGTGTTGACCTCGATCATGCCCGTGTCGTAGTAGGCGCCCCACATGCCGGGCGTGAGCGAGCATGCCCAAAAGCACAGGCTCACGGCCAGGTTGACCAGCAGCGCGAGGATAGAGATTTTGATGGATGCCTTGGCGCCAAAGCGCTTGCAGATCATGTCCTGGCACAAAAACGAAACCCAGCTCACCACAAAGCCGCAATCGAGTGCCAGATACGGCAGGCTGATGAGCTCTTTGTTGGCCAGCAGGTTCATCATGATGACGCTCACGAAAAACAGCGAAACCGTTGCCGCGGGAATGCTCCGCAACAGGACCTTGTAGTCCTCCATGACCTTCTTGATCATTATGTACTCCTTTGGTTTTAGGTTTAACGAGCAGGATATCGGACCCGAACTGCTCGG
>CAVCRP010000001.1:0-142125 GCA_963604655.1 uncultured Ruminococcus sp. | reverse complement strand
CGGTAGTACGGACGCTTCTTAGCGCCGTGACGAGCAAGGCGAATCTTGACTGCCAAAGGAAACTCCTCCAACCAAGCAGCTTTAGGCTGCAACTACAAACAAACAGTTGAACATAATACGCCATCGACGCGGGCAGGTGAAGTCCGTGAGACCAACTTCTTCGGTGTAGTCGAGGGCAAATCCATATCTTAGACAAGAATTCGGGATTTGCAAGCACATACACGCACCCCACATGAGCTGCGCGGTATACTCATGACATGGAAAGACGCGAACATACATACGGTTATGAGGATGCCATGGGCGTCACGCCGCCTCCCTGGACGGGTCCGGCGGTGGGCCTGATGGACCTCGATGCGTTTTTTGCGAGCGTGGAGATGCTCGACCATCCCGAATGGCGCGGAAAGCCGCTCATCGTGGGTGGCAATGCCGATTCGCGTGGCGTCGTGTCCACGTGTTCGTATGAGGCGCGTCGCTTTGGCGTGCACTCTGCCATGGCCTCGGCCGAGGCGCGGCGCTTGTGCCCGCAAGCCATTTGGACGCACGGGCACTTTGATCGCTACCGCGAGGTGAGCGCGCAGGTCATGGCAATTCTCGCTGACGAGACCCCGCGCGTTGAGCGCGTATCCATCGACGAAGCCTTTATCGATATCACACCGGGTCGCTTTGCGCCCGAAGACCCGCTGCTGGTTGCGCGGCGTATAAGCGACCGCGTGGCAGCGCTGGGAGTGACGTGCTCCATTGGCGTGGGCTGCAACAAGACGGTCGCAAAGATCGCAAGCGAGCGGGATAAGCCGTTTGGGCTGACCATCGTGCGCCCCGGAACCGAGCAGCGCTTTTTGGCCGCGCTGCCGGTATCTGCCATGAGCGGCATCGGGCGCTCGGCCGAGGAGCGACTGCGCCGCATGCGCATCTACACCCTCGGCGAGCTATCACGTGCACCGGAATCCACCTTGGCCTCTATTTTTGGCGTCAACGGCGAACGCATGCGCCAGCGTGCGCTGGGACTCGAAATCTCCGAAGTCACGAGTCTCGATGAGGAGCGTGAGGTCAAGTCGGTCAGTAATGAACGCACCTTTGCGAAAGATTTGACTGAGCGTGGGGATATTGAGGCGGCGATTGCGCTGCTGGGTGAGTCGGTGGGACGCCGTCTGCGCCGTCAGGGGCTGACGGGTGCCACGGTAACGCTCAAGCTCAAGTATTCGTATGGAAGCGGGCGTACGGCACAGCGCCGGCTGCCTCATCCAACCGACGATGAGAACATCTTCGTGGCGGTTGCACTCGAACTGCTCGACAACATCTGGCAAGAAGGCATGCATGTTCGCTTAGCCGGCATCGGCATGAGCGACTTCGACCACCAAGGCGGCATCCAGACTGACCTGTTCTGCGAGATCGATGACCGCGGAGCCCAATCCAGCGACCGCCGCGACCTCTCCGTCGCCATCGACGCCGTCCGAGACAAATTCGGCGACACCGCCCTTTCCTTCGGCCGCCAATCCCGTTTCAACGATTAACCGCCTTTGGGCAAAAAGAAAGCGGGGCAGGTGCGGAAAACCGCAACTGCCCGGCGATATGCGTGAGGGTAGCTAACCCCGTCTCAAATGAGCTACTAGAGGAGGTTGAGGGGGAGCTGGGGGGCGTCTCCCCAGAGTTTCTCGAGGCGGTAGAAGTCGCGGGCTTCGGGAGTGAAGACGTGGACGACAACCGAACCATAGTCCATGAGCATCCAGGTCTTCTGCTCGCGACCCTCGATGGAGAACGGGTGCTCGCCGCAAGCCTCGGCGACCTTCTCCTCGATCTCGTCGACGATAGAATCGACCTGGCGGTTGTTGGTACCGGTGGCAAGCACAAAGTAGTCGCATACGTCGGAAAGCTCGGTCAGGTCGAGCACCTGAACGTCCTCGCCCTTCTTGTCGTAGGCGGCCTGCGCGGCGGCGCGGGCGACATCCTCGGCGGCGACACCGCTCGCAGACAGCGAGGCGGCAGTGCGGTCGGACGTGGCGACGAAGCTCTTGTGCTCCACACCTTCAAGAATCTGCTCGTCGGTCATGGTCTCGTCGGCCATGGAATACCTCTTTCTAGACAGCCCGAGCTAGCGCAGCTGGGCGTAATGGTTGTAAATCGAAATAGCCGTGGGATAAAGATAGCGCCCGGACTGAATCACATAGACCAAACCCTGCGCAAAACAGGAGAAGAACAACTCGTCGAGCGTCGACTCCCCCACCATCTTGCGCAGCGCATGGGCATAATCGCCGTGGCGGTTGGGTTCGATGGCATCAGCCACAAAGACCACCATATCGAGCGGCGTCATGTCGCAAGCGCCCACGGTGTGACGGTCGACAGCCTGAAAGACCGCCGGCGACAGCTCGGGAAAAAGCTGCGGAAGTTCATAGGCGGCAACAGGGCCATGCAAAAGCGGCGTCGCGGCGGAAGGAGAGCCGGCAATCTTGATGCCGTAATGCAGAGCGCGCGTGACCAGCTCGTCGTCGGAGAGCACTTTGTCCCAGTCATGGATCAGTCCGGCGGCAGCGGCATCAAAGCGGTCAACGCCGTAGACCTCGGCCAGATGAAGTGCGGTCTCGGCAACACCCAGCGAATGCACATAGCGCTTGCGCTTATCCTTCATGCGAACATCGAGCAGCTCTTGAATGCGCTTGAGCAGCGCGCGCTCATCGCCCTCAAACTGATCCTCTACCGACAACGTAGACCCCCATCACTCAAAATCTTCTTGGCCCAAATCGGCATATAGCCTGCGTTTGCGAATGTAGCCGAGCACGGACTCGCTCGTAAGATAGCGCACGCTCATGCCGCGGGCAACTCGCTTACGAATGTTCGTCGAGCTGATCGCCAGCGCCGGAATCTGAATATAGCGCACGTCGAACGGCAGCCCCGACTCTTTGATTCGGGCACGCGCCGTATCGATATCAAAGCCCGGTCGTGTCGCCGCAATAAAGGTAGCAAGCTCAGCGATTCGTTCGGCATCATGCCAGGTCACAATATCGATAATCGCGTCGGCGCCCGTAATAAAGTAGAGCTTTACCTGCGGCGGGTAAAAGTCGCGAAGGGCATGAAGCGTATCGGCCGTATAGGTTACGCCCGGGCGGTCGATCTCGAACCGGCTCGCCAAAAAGGCCGGGTTCGCAGCGGTGGCGAGGACCGTCATGGCATAACGGTCCTCGGCAGGCG
The DNA here is from genome assembly GCA_963604655.1 of uncultured Ruminococcus sp. Classification (GTDB taxonomy): domain Bacteria; phylum Actinomycetota; class Coriobacteriia; order Coriobacteriales; family Coriobacteriaceae; genus Collinsella. The sequence continues at coordinate 138,942 of CAVCRP010000001.1, read as the reverse complement.
TCACCGGCTTGTCAAGCTTAAAGGCAGGAGAGCCCGCCGGCATAAAGAGCACAGCGTCCAAGTCGAGCGACTCGCGCGCCTGCTCGGCGGTCACCAGGTGCCCGTAATGGATGGGATCAAAGGTGCCACCCATAATACCGAGCCTAAACTCCTGCCCGTCCTCTAGAGGAAGCTCGGGCAAACCGATTCCACCGCGCAGCGACATGGCTTACTCGCCCTCCGGTGTCTCGGTATCGTCCGCGGCATCCGCCGCATCGACAACCTCGACTCCCTCATCCGCAGCATCGGCCACGTCAATGGCTTCAACGGCAACGTCCTCGCCAGCATCCTCGAGCTCCTCGTACTCCGAGAAGTCCTCGGCGCCCTCAAAGTCAAAGGCGCGCTGGCAAATGCGGACCTCGTCGCCCGCACGGCAACCGGCCTTCTCGAGCGCGTCGTCAACACCCATACGCGCAAACTTATGCTGCAGGTAGATGACAGCTTCCTCGTTTTCCCAGTCGGTCTGGATGACCATGCGCTCAATCGCGCGACCAATCACACGGAAGGCACCGGGCTCTTCCTGGACAATGCGGAAACGCTTCTCGCGCTGCAGACGGCGGCGCTCCCACTCCTCGTCGCGCAGATCGACCGGCTCATCGGAGACCGCCAGCTCGGCGCGCAGCTTAGCCACCTGCTCGCCCACGGCAAGCATCAGCGTGTTGAGGCCGGCGCCCGTCACGGCGGACACGGCAAAGAACATGTGTCCATCGTCGAGCGCGGCGCGCTTGAGGTCGGCAATCTTGTCGGCCGTGCCCGGCGCATCGCACTTGTTGGCGACGACGATCTGCGGACGCTCCGAAAGCTCGGCGCCATACTGCTCGAGCTCACGGTTGATGATGCGATAATCCTCGACCGGGTCGCGATCCTCAAAACCGCCCGTCATGTCGACGACGTGCATGATGAGCGCCGTACGCTCGATGTGGCGCAGGAACTGGTGGCCCAGGCCCTTGCCCTCGCTCGCGCCCTCGATCAAACCAGGAACGTCGGCAACGACGTAAGAATACTCACCGGCACGCACCATGCCGAGGTTCGGCACGAGCGTTGTAAACGGATAGTCGGCGATCTTGGGACGGGCGGCACTCATGCGCGCGATGAGCGAGGACTTGCCCACTGAGGGGAAGCCCACGAGTGCGGCATCGGCCATAAGCTTCATCTCAAGCTCAATCCAGTGCTCCTCGGCCGGTTCGCCCAGCTGAGCGAACGCGGGCGCGCGGCGCACCGACGTCACAAAGTGCGTGTTGCCCAGGCCACCGACACCGCCGGGCGCCACGACAACGCGCTCGCCATCGTGCACCAGATCGGCAATCTCGAACATCGGGGTCTGCGTCTCGGGGTCGAGCTCACGCACCACGGTGCCCATGGGAACCTTCAGGATCAGGTCCTCGCCGCTCTTACCGTTACGACGGGCACCCTGCCCATGCGTGCCGCGTTCGGCGCGGAAGTGATGCTTAAAGCGGTAATCGATCAACGAAGACAGCTGAGCATCGGCCTGGATGACGACATTGCCGCCACGACCGCCGTCGCCGCCATCGGGGCCGCCCTTGGGGACAAATGCCTCGCGCCTAAACGACATGCATCCGGCTCCGCCGTCGCCGCCGCACACGTTAATGCGGCTGATATCGGTGAACTGTGACAACAGAATCGCCTCCTACAAAAAGAGGGAGACCCTTGAATCCTAAAACTCAAGTGCCTCCCACATATGTGCTCTATGAAGGGTGAATTACGCGTTCGCGAGCGGGCGTACGCTGACCCTGTGCTTGATACCCTTGTGGAACTCAACGGTACCGTCGACCAGCGCGAACAGCGTGTCGTCCTTGCCACGGCCAACGTTCTCACCCGGGTGGATGTGCGTGCCGTGCTGACGGACGAGAATCGTGCCCGTGGTTACCGTCTGGCCGGCATAGCGCTTCGTGCCAAGGCGCTGACCGCGGGAGTCACGGCCATTACGGGAGGAACCGAGTCCTTTTTTGTGTGCCATTGTGTATACCTACTCTTTCGTTACGAGTGTAATCTACTCGGCGACGGGAGCCTCGGCAACAGCCTCGGCCTCTGCCTTGACAGCCTTCTTGGCGCGGGAGGTAGCCTGGACCTTCACGATCTTCAGCTTGGTGAGCTGCTGACGGTGACCCTTCAGACGACGATAGCGCTTACGCTTGTGGAACTTGAAGACCAGCTGCTTCTCGCCCTTGAACTGCTCAACGATCTGAGCGGTAACCTTGGCCTTGGCCAGCTTGTCGGGATCGGTGACGATCTTCTTACCATCGTTGAGGAAGATGACCGGCAGGGTGACCTTGTCGCCCTCATTGCCCTCGATCTTCTCGACGGTGATGACATCGTCGGTGGCGACCTTGTACTGCTTGCCGCCCGTGTTAACGATTGCGTACATGTTTACTTGCCCTTCATGCATCAGTTAGTGCAACAGCCGAATATAGTAGCAGGCGAAAATACCCCCGTCAACGAGTATGTGGAGCAAATCCACAAGTTCGCACAGGTATGGGGCTGACGAGTCGGCCCTCGTCGTCCTCGCATGCTTGATTCTGACGCTCGACATCGTAGGAGCAGATGGTCACGAGGTCTTGCATACCGGTGGAAACAATAGGTGCATCCACGCCCGGGGTCAAGCCCTGCAACAAAACATCAGCTGCAGAAAGCAAAATTTCCGGACGCATGGAGCCCTCATTATCGGCATGGGTGTCGAGCATGAGCACCAAATGGTCCGGACGCTCCCCAGCCGTGAGCTCATAGCCCACGAGCGTGTGATCCAAATCCAAGCGCTTGCTCTTTTTTCCGCGCGCGTAGTCGATGCCATGGTCCGCGCGCAACGTGTCGATCGCACGACGCACCTCGTCGGCGCTTACGGGCGCCTCGGGATCCAAGTGTAGATCGATGCGATACGACAGGCGCGTGAGCTGCGCCGTCAACGCCGGCGTGCGCACGTCGATGTACGCTGCCTCAATGGGTGCCAGATCGGCCGGAGACGCCGCAGCCAGACGCCCAAACGCCTCGTCGAGCGCCACAAACTCGGTCATAAACAGGTCATACCACTCGCAGGTCGACGACGTACCCACCGGTAGCGCCGAAGAGAAGCCCACGCGCATGTGCGGAGAGAAGCCCTGCGTGACGGCATAGGGAAGTCCCGCACGGCGCACGATGCGCTCAATGGTATGGATTACTTCGAGATGGCCCAGGTACTTAAGGCGATCACGCTTGCCATAGCGAACACGAAGCCTAAAGAGCGTGGGGTTGTCGGTCAGGCGCTCACTCATGCGCGATCACCCATCAATACATTCTTGGCGTGGAGCGTGGGGCAGATTCCGCAGCCGGTGCACGACGTGCGGGTGCAGTCGGGAGTCGTGACACCCTCGAGCGAGCGACGGTACTCGCGCTCGAGGAAGCCGCGCGTGCAGCCGGGGCTCACGTGCTCCCACGGCAGGCGCCAGTCCAACTCGTAGGGCAGGTGCACGAGCTCATTGAGGTCGATGCCGTTTTTGGCAGCAGCCTCCTTCCAGTTATCGAGCGAGAAATGCTCTACCCAGGCGTCAAAGCGAGAGCCCGCGCGCCAAGCATCGATGATGACGGGCGTCATGTCACGACCGGCGCGGGAAAGCGCGGCCTCGATGAGCGAGGTCTCGGCATCGTGGTAATGCACGCGGACGGCACGGTTGCGCACACTCGTGACAAGCAGCTTCTGGCGACGTTTGACGTCGTCGTAGTCGAGCTGCGGGCACCACTGGAACGGCGTGGCAGCCTTGGGGATAAAGACAGAAACCGAGATAGACACCGAGATCGAGCCGCGACGAGCCTTGGGCACCACGGAACGACCGAGCTCCAGCACATGATCGGCCAGATTGGCGATGGCCACGATGTCCTCGTCGCGCTCGCCGGGAAGGCCCATCATAAAGTAGAGCTTCATGCGGTTCCAGCCGGCCTCGAAGGCCGCCTTGGCCGCACGGTCCAAGTCCTCCTCGGTCACGTTCTTGTTAATGATGTCGCGCATGCGCTGGCTGCCGGCCTCGGGCGCGAACGTCAGGCCGCCCTTCTTTTCGCCGGCGACCGACTCGGCCATATCCACGCCAAACGAATCCAGGCGCTGCGACGGAATAGACACGCGAATACCCGTATCCTCCAGGCGACGGTTGAGCCTGCCGAGCACGTCACGAATGCAGGAGTGGTCGGTCGTGGAGAGCGAGGTCAGCGACACCTCGTCATAGCCGGTCTTTTCCAGACCCTGAATCACCGACGAGACGATCTGGTCGGCCGAGCGCTCGCGCACCGGGCGATACGTCATGCCGGCCTGGCAAAAACGACAGCCGCGGGCGCAGCCGCGCAGAATCTCGATAGACAGGCGATCGTGAACCAGCTGCGCATAGGGCACGCACGACTGCGACAGCGGATTCGTGGCGCCGAAATCCTCGACGACGCGTTTGTAGACCACGGTCGGCGCATCCTTGCCCTCGCGCGGCACGGTGTAGCCATGCGGCGAGCAGGGCTCGTCGTGACGAACCTCATAGAGCGACGGCACGTAGTTGCCGGCAATGGATGCAAGCTGCTCGACAATCTGCGCGCGCGGGACTCCTTCGTCGCGCAGGCGGCGATGCAGCTGGCAGGTCTCGAGCAGCGATTCCTCGCCCTCGCCGATGAGGATGGCATCGAAGAAGGCCGCGTACGGCTCAGGGTTGTACACCGAGGGACCGCCGGCGATGATGATGGGGTCGTCTTCGCCTCGGTCGGCCGCTAACAGCGGAATGCCAGCGAGATCGAGTGCCTCGAGGAAGTTCGTCACCGCCATCTCGTGCGGCACATGCAGACCGACGATATCAAACGAAGCGACGGGGGCAGCACCTTCGAGCGACAGCAGCGGAATGCCCGCCTCGCGCATGGCGTCACCCATGTCGGGCCACGGCACATAGCCGCGCTCGCAGGAGATGCCCTCGGCCTGGTTAAGAATGTTGTAGAGGATGGCGATACCCTGGTTGGGCAGACCAACCTCGTACACATCCGGGTAGATCAAGCAGCAACGGTAGTCGGCATCGGCCTTGGAAAGCGTGCCCCACTCGTGATCGATATAGCGACTCGGCTTTTCGACCTTGGCGAGCAGCGGCTCAATTAAATGAAAACAGTCTTGGTATGCAACGCGCAACGGAAAACCCCTAAGCAGCGAGATCGGATGCGTCTTGGTAGGACGCCATAGGACGGGTAGCACCCGCGACCGTGGTCACCAGATCGCGAACGCGGGAGAACGTGGCAGTGACCACCTCGTTGGCACGGCTGTAGTCGACATCGCGCTCGTAGAGCGAAACGAGCGCACGGCCCATGCCATAGGTGCCCGCGGCAGCAGTGAGCGCCTTGACGGCAAACCCAATATGCGGCGTCTGCTTGACGAGTGCGCGGGTGACCGCGCGGATCACAAGACCGCCGGCAAGCACGCCCGCGACCTCATAGCCGCGCTCAGGCTTAATGCCGCGTCCAAAGACGGCAGCGAGCTCAAAGAGCATGCCCACCTGCGCCAGCGCCATAACGGGATAATCGGCGCCCGGCAAAAACACCAGCGCACCGGTCGCCATATTGGTGAGCGCGCACGAGGTGATGATACGATTGGCCGCCGCGATGCGCATAAAGGCAAAGTTCGCCGCAAAAGCCGTTTCCTTGTCGGTGCGATCGAGAATCCAGCGGGCAAGCGTCTCGAGCAGAAACGTCTTATCGGTTGCCGCCACCACGCCGAGCATGGGCGTGGACTCCTCGATAAACGGCACCTCCACAGCAGACTCGGCAAGCACGCACACGGGCGCGCCGGCGATCACGAGCTCCTGCACGGCACTCTCCAGGCGGTCGGAACCACACGAGAGCACCAGTGCCACATCGGTATCGGTCTTTGGAGCAATTCGCTCCTCCCCCAGACGCTCGACGCGCACAATGCCCGAGGTCGTCTGCGGCACAAAGGCGTCACGCACCGTCTCGGCCAGAAAGCGCGAGGCGGACGAATCCAGATAGACCGAGACGCGCACCGGCGTATCGGAATCCTTCTTAACGGACGCGCCCATCTTAAAAGCGCGGGTCAGCTTATCTACGGGAATTTTCATAGCAAACCCCTCCAGCGGTTACGCGGCGCCCGAACGATGCCGCCATATGGATTGTACGATACCCACCGTCAGCAGCTGAATCATCATCGAAGACGAACCGAAGCTAATAAACGGTAGCGGAATACCGGTAATCGGCATCATGCCGATGCACATGCCGATGTTTTCGAAGGTCTGGAACGCCCACATGCCGACGATGCCCACACACGAAAGACGCAAGAACAGCGACTCACACTTAAAGGCGACGCGAATCGTCGAAAAGATCAGCAGCACGTAGAGGCACAGGAGCAAAAAGGAACCGCAAAAGCCAAAGGTCTCGGATAGGAAGGCGAAGACAAAGTCGGTGTGGAACTCAGGCAGAAAGCCGCCGGCCGACTGCGTCGCATGGCCCAAACCCTTACCAAAGAAGCCGCCCGAGCCAACGGCGATAAGCGACTGCTGCAGGTTGTAGGCATCGTCCGAATCGGCATTATCGGGGTCGATAAAGACCGTCAGGCGGTTCATCTGATACTGCTTGATGAGCACATCGTGGCCGAGCAACGAATCAAAGACCGAATCGAGCGCCAGGACGAGGGCCACCAGGCCCACAAGCAGGGCCAGGGTCGACAGCACCCATTCGCGGCGCGCACCGCTCATGCAGATGACGATGGCGCCCGAGACCAGCACGACCAGGCCCGAGCCCAGGTCGCCCATGGCAACGACGGCCAAAAACGGGATTGACAGCATGCCGCAGAGCTTGACGTAGTCGCGAACGGTATCGATGCGGCCGTTATACTGCGAGCCAAGCGTGGCGATAAAGAAGATGGTGATGAGCTTGGCAAGCTCGACCGGCTGGAATGTCAAGCCGATACCGGGAATCTTGATCCAGCCCGTCATGCCCAGACCGCCCGTATAGGACAGACCCGGAATCTTGGGCGAGAAGATCACGATCAGGTCGATGACGAGCAACGCCGTCGAAAAATTGGAAATACCGCGCAGATCGGTACGCCAGACGAGCACCGCAAGCACCGCGCCAATGCCAATGCCCAGCAGGTGGCGCGAGAATGAGGCGTCGGCCTTAAACTGTGACGCCGACCAAATAATGATGGCGCCATAGGCAACGAGCGCGACGGTAGCCAGCAGCACACCGATATGCACCTTTTGGCGAAACGTACCGCGCGAGGCCGAAAGTTGCTTGTTGACGCGGTCCAGGCTGCTGCGAGAGCCGGTCTTGGTTGAACGGAACAGATCCGCCGGAGAAAAATCCATCGCAACCTCCTATCGAACCGAAGAATCGCCCGAGGCCGAAGAGGTATCGGGCTCGTCATAAATCACGCCGAGCACGTCGCGCACGACATGCATCGCGGTATCCGAACCACCGCCGCCCTGCTCCAGGACAGTAGCGATGACATACTTGGGATCATCGGCCGGTGCATAGGCGCAGAACCACGCGTATTCGTCCTCGCCGCTTTTCTCGCCCGTGCCCGACTTGCCGTACACCTGCGGCGTCAGGGTGCCAAAGTGAGCCGCCAGGGACGTCGATGCCGTGTAAATCACGTCGTGCATGCCGTTGCGAACAAGAGCCAAATCCGAATCGCTGTTGATCTTGGCCTCCAGGCGCTTCTTCTTGCCCTTGCCGTTGTACTTATAGGCATCGCCGTCGCCATCGCGCGACACGGCAGACAAAAACACGTGAGGCACGTACTGTTTGCCGCCGTTGGCAAGACCCATATAGGCACACGCCATCTGCAGGGGCGTCACCAGGATGTCGCCTTGGCCGATGGCAATGTTGGTCATATCGCCGGCATTCCACTTGCGGTCCTCGGCAGAGGCGTCGGTAAAGTACGACTCTTTCCACTCGGCATCGGGAATACGGCCCGCGCCCTCACTCGGCAGATCGATACCGCAGGTCTTGCCTAGGCCCCAGCGACGAAAGACCTCCTGCAGGCCCTCGGAATGTTGCTCGTCATAAAAGAAGGCCTTGCCCATGTCGTAGAAGACGGGGTCGCACGAGTTGGCGATACCCGACTGCAGCGTCATGGTGCCGTGGCCAGACGTCAGCCAGCAGCGCTTGCCCCAAGCCTTGCCCAGGCCCGTCCAATAGCCCGTGCAGTTGGTTGTCTGCGTTGAAGTGTAGGTTCCAAACTCAAGACCGGCCAGTGCCGAGAGCGGCTTGATGGTCGAGGCCGACATGTACTGTCCGCTAATGGCGCGGTTGAGCAGCGGGTGCGAACCCTTGTCATCATTGAGCTCGGTCCACACGTCATTTGAGACGCCGCCGATAAAGACGGACGGATCGAACTTGGGCTCGCTCGCCATGCCCAGGATCTCGCCATTGTTGGGATCGAGACACACCACAGCGCCGTTGCCGGCATTGCTGTAGCCAGTGGTCTTGGCAAGCTCGATGGCGCTCGCCAGCGCCGTCTCACAGGCCTGTTGGATCTTAAGATCGAGCGTGAGCTTAATGTCGGAGCCGGCCTTGGCGGGCACGGCGCCGGCCTGACCGGTCACATTGCCCGAGGCATCGACCTTGACGGTCTGCTCGCCACGAATACCCTGCAGCAGGTTTTCGTAGTAGCTCTCAACACCCGCCTGGCCCACGATATCGCCCGACTGGTACGTAATCCGGCCAGCAGAAGCATCATCATCGCCAGAGGTTTTCTTATTCTGGGCCTCGAGCTGCTCGGAGGTAATGGTGCCGGTATAGCCCAAGATATGGCATGCCGTCTCGCCATATGGATACTGGCGCTCGGTACGCTCGGCAATCTTGACGCCCGGGAACTCGCCGGCGTGCTCCTGAATATAGGCAACCGTGGAGCGACGGACGTCCGTCGCGATGGTATGCAGGCTCTGGGCGCCCTCGGAATTGTCCTGAATATTGCGCAGAACCGCCACGTAGGGCATACCGAGCACGTTGGCAAGATGGCGAACCAGAACCTCATCCTCGGCAAGGTCGCGGTAGGCCACGACAGCAAGTGAGGGACGGTTCTGGACAAGTGCCACGCCATTGCGGTCGAGGATGCGGCCGCGCACAGCGGGTGTGGTAACGGTGCGCGTCTGATTGCTATTAGCCTGCTTTTCGTAATAGTCCGACGAGACCATCTGCATGCCCCACAGCTTGACGGCAAGCGCCGCGAACATCGCGCCCACACCCGTGGTGAGGATGGAGAAGCGGCCCTTAAAGGCGGTCGCCGCGGTATTGCCCTCGCCCTCGGTGGCGCGCGGGGCCGTTCCATGCTGCGTATCGTAGGTAAAACGAGAATCGCCGCGACGCATGATGACCAGTGCGACCACGATGGCCACAACCAGCACGATACCGGCGATAATAACCGTCATCTGGGAAGACATCTACGAGCCTCCCCTATTTGAGCTTACGGGTCTTGGGCTTAAAGCGCATGCCCGTCTGGCGTCCGCCACGTGCGGAGAATCCATAACCGGACTGCGGCACGACGCCGGACATCAAAAACGGAATGGCAACCAGACCCGTCAGGATCGAAGACGGCAGCGCATGGCCGAAGATCGCCACGACAAAGCTCGTCTCCAAACCCATAAACAGCAAGATGATGCTGTAGATCACATTAATGACGAAAGCGAAGGCGCCCACAGTGATGCCGCGCGCACTCGGGGTACCGCCCGTCTGACCGGCAGCGCTATGCACCAGGGCAAAAGAACCCACGGTCAGCAGGAGCGACATAACGCCCACCGGCACGGCAGCGGAAAGGTCATAGAACAAGCCGCTGCAAAAACCGCACACGACGGCACGGGTCGGGTCGCCCGAGAACACGCTTAGGCACACCAGGATAATCATAAAGTTGACGCGACCGCCCGCAATGGAGATCTGCGGTGCCAGGCCTGCCTGCAGCAGCACGCACACGATGGCAGCGATTACAAACGTGCGGGAGCTCATCCCCTGCTCGTGTAGATCCATGGACATGCCCCCTATTCGCTCGAGCCGGAATCGGTCGTCTCGGACGTGTCGGAACCGTCATCCAAGCTCTCGTCCTTCGTCTTGGTCGCAGCATCGCGCGACGTTCCCTGCGGCGTGCTGTTGGCCATGTTCACGTCCTCATCCGAGGCCGACTGTTCGTCGGTCAGCGAGGTAATGACCAGCACTTCCTCGTTGTTCTCGGCCGTCGTCTGGGCGCGTACCACAATGGTGTAGTACACGTCGTTTGCCGATTTCTCAACCGACGAGACGGTGCCGAGCGGAAGACCCTTGGGGAACACACCGCCAATGCCCGAGGTCACGATGATGTCGCCAACCTTAACGTCGGAATCGACGCTCACGTACTCAAGACGCAGCGTGCCGTCAGCCTGACCCTGCAGCATGCCCTGGGCGCGCGTATCCTGCACCATGGCGGACACGCCCGAGTTCTCATCGCCAATCAGGCGCACGGTGGACGTCTTGGCCGAGACCTCGATAATCTGGCCTATGACACCGGCAGAACTCGTCACGGGCATGTTGATGGTAAGCCCGTCGGCAGAACCCTTATCGATGGTGACGGTCGAGGTCCAGGCATCGCCCGAAGCGCCGACGATACGAGCTGCAGTGGACTTGAGGTTGTAGGTCGACTGCAGACCGACCAGACCCTCCAGTCGCTCGGCGGTCTTTTGAGCCTCGGAGAGCTCGGCGACCTTAGAGGTCAGTTCCTCGTTTTGCTTCTTAAGCTCGTCAAGCGTGTCCTGTGACGCCGTAAGGTTAGAGAACACGTTACCGATCGCATTGAAGGGAGCCGCCACAGCCGAGCCCAGAAAACGCACCGGCGAGGTAATCGTCGTCACGCCCGAACGAACGGCATGAATCGGCCCCGTCTCGCCCTCACGAATATAAAACGTGAGCAGCAACACCGAAATCAGGCTGAAAACAATCAACGGGCGCATACCCGTTGATTGTCGCTTGGTATTCAGATTTGTGGAGAAACCCGAAGATCGTGCCAAATGGAATCCACCTTTTGGAAATTAAGCATTGGTCTGGACGAAGCCGCCATCAAACGCATTGGCCTCGAGCACGCGGGCACAGCCGTTAACGACGTTATCGAGCGCCGTGGGGCTGACGTTGACCGAAACGCCGGTCTCATCGCGCAGGCGCACGTCGAGACCGCGCAGCAGCGCGCCGCCACCAGTCAGTAAAATGCCGTAGTACATAAGGTCCGAGGCAAGATCGGGAGGCGTAGCGTCGAGTGCGTCCTTGACGGCCTTGGCCATCTCGTCGAGCGGCTTGTTGAGCGCGCGACGAATCTCCTCGCTCTCGATGCGCACGGTCTTGGGCAGACCGGTGATCACGTCGCGGCCGTTGACCTCGACGTCGAGCTCGTCCTTAAGCGGCACGGCGGAGCCGACCTTGATCTTGATGTCCTCTGCCGTACGCTCGCCGATGGCCAGGTTGTAGGCATCACGAACGTGCGTGAGGATGGCCTGATCGAACTCGTCGCCGGCAATACGGATGGACTGCGAGACGACGATGCCGCCCATAGCGATAACGGCAACCTCGGTGGTACCGCCGCCGATGTCGATGACCATGGAGCCGGTGGGTTCCTCGACGGGCAGGTCGGCGCCAATAGCAGCTGCCATAGGCTCTTCGATCAGATAGGCCTGGCGGGCACCGGCCTGGATCGTGGCCTCAAAGACAGCGCGCTTCTCGACCGACGTGACACCGGAGGGAACGCAGACGACAACACGCGGACGCGGAGTCCACGGGTAGCGCTTCTCGGACGCCTTGTCGATAAAGTAGCGAAGCATGGCCTCGGTAACATCGAAGTCGGCGATGACGCCGTCCTTCAGGGGACGAACGGCCACGATGTTGCCGGGCGTACGGCCGAGCATGCGCTTTGCCTCGATACCGACCGCCAGGATGCGCTCGTCGTTCTTGTCGATGGCGACAACGGAGGGCTCGCGAATGACGATGCCCTTGCCGCGCACGGAGACAAGCGTATTTGCGGTGCCGAGGTCGATGGCAAGATCGCCCGCATAGCTACCGAAGAACATATCCATCAAAGAAAACAACGCAACTCCTGATGTGTTGGATGATTGCTGGAAAACTACTAGCTCATCATACTAGCGCAAGCCCGGCACCTCACTTGCGGTGAAGCGCCGGGCAAAGCTAAATCCCATAAGGTCACTACTGGTTGTCAGCAGCCGAGAAATCCATATCGAGCGAAGAAACGGCCCAGCCGATATGGTTGTCGGAGCGCACGAATTTGACGGTGTACTCCTGCTCGCCGCCCTTGGACAGCGATGCCTTCACCTTGGCGGTCGTCTCGGTCATGGACTGATCCATGCCCTCGACGGACACGGTGGCACCCTGCGGAATCGAGGAGATGATCATCGACTTAGCGTCCTCGGACAGGCTCGAGGCCAGGCAAGACTCGGCCTTTGCGGCGTCACCGTCGCCGGCAGCCTGGAACAGATCGGTAACGACAGACTCCTGAGACGGGAAGCCAAAGCCGCGCGTGTAGGCAAAGCCCAGACCGCCCGCGGCGATCAAAATAAGCAGAAGCAGCACGATGAAGACTTTAAGACCCGTATGGCGATGGCGACGACGGACCTTGGCCTGCTTACGATCCTGACGGTCCTGCTGGACCATCTCGGACTCGGACAGCGTAAAGAAGCCGGTGTCCGAGGGATCGGGCATAAACTGACCGGTCGCGCCCGTAGGATCGAGAGGATCGACGGCAGGAGCGTCCATCGCGGGCGCCGGAGCCGTGGCCATAGCCGTCTGGGCAGACAGCGCGGCAAGCGAATCGTGCACGCGGGCAAGCTCATCGGCCTGCTCGGAGGTGAGCTGGTAGATGCCATCGGCAGTAGCGGTGTTAAAGGCGTCGAGTGCGTCGGAGGGACGGCCGGCGGCAGAAAGCGCCTGACCCATGCCGGCGTTGAGCGCACGCGTGTCGTCGCGGGGGCCGGCAAAGTCGATAGCCGTGCGGTAGGTCTCCACGGCGTCCGCCGGACGGCCGAGCTTAATGAAGCAACGACCGAGCTCGCCGAGTGCGGCGGCAGGAGCCGGATTGGCACCGTCGATGGCAGCCTGACGGAAGGCGGTTCCCGCGTTGGCATAGTCGCCCGACTGGAACAGCGCATTGCCCAGGCCCAGATAGGCCTTGAACGGCGTGGCATAGGAAGCATCCTGCGTAGCGGCAGAGAAAGCCTGAGCGGCCGTCGTGTAGTCGCCCACGGCAGCGAGCGCCTTGCCGCGGTTGGTGAGCAGCGCGCCGCGCTTGCCGTAGGTACCGTCGTTGAGGGCGGCGGCATAGGCCTCGGCGGCCTCGGCATACATGCCAAGGTGCATCAAGGCGTTGCCACGAAGGTGATCGGCCTCGCCCATAATCTCATCGGGAGTCTTTGCCGCCCCAAGCATCTGGGCTGCAGCGGAAAAATCACCCGCGCGGTAAGCGGCGCGGCCCTGTTGGATCAGCTGGCTATTCAAGGAAGTCCCCTTTACTCGTGAACGATCTCGACATGGACGATCTCGTCGCCGGCACGCAGCTGCGAAATCACATCGAGACCCTCGACCGTGGTACCAAAGACGGTGTAACCAGAATCGAGGTTATGCTGGGCACCCAGGCAGAAGTAGAACTGCGAACCCGCGGAATCGGGATCCATGGAGCGTGCCATGGCAAGGGCGCCATCGACATGGCTGTTGCGCGGATTGGTGGCAAACTCGCCCTTGATGCAGTAGCCGGGGCCACCGGTACCGGGCATGCCGTCGGGGCCCTCAAGACCGGCAGCGACGTCGGCGCCGGACATGTCGCGGGTATTGGGGTCGCCGCCCTGGATAACAAAACCGGGCACATAGCGATGGAACTTAAGGCCATCATAGAAGCCCATCGTGGAAAGCTCGCAGAAGTTCGCGACATGAATGGGAGCGCCCTCGCCGTCAAACTTGACCTTGATGGTACCCTTCGACGTCTCGATTACGGCGCACTCGTCGCCGACAAGCTGATACTCGGGCGTGTAGAGCTCTTTCTTAAAACCAAACATGTGGTTCCTTCCTCGTGCGTTTAAAGCATATTTGTACGAATTGTAGCAATAAGCACGGGCTTACATCAATTGCGCACGTAGGTTATGCCGACTATGGCGAACTAATTTTAGGAACGCTGCTGCGGCTTCCAGGAACCCACATTGGCGTCGTACTGGTTCAGCGCGCTGTTGCCACCCTGCGCGATGGGCGCCAGGATCTCGCTTTGGTGGGAACTCATCGACTCGCCATCGGGAATGGCCAGCGAGATATCCCAGCTCTGGCAGATCACGTCGACGCGCTCATACATCCACTCGGCAAGCTGCTTTAAGTGGGCAATGTCATCCGCATAGACCGTATCGTCCTGTACTTTCAGGTTGTTAAGCTCATCTTGCGTCTTTTTGATCTGGTCGCGCAGGGCGTAGGCACTCTGCGACAGCTCCTGACGGGTGGACAGCGGCGCTCGGAGATAGCCGTTGTTAAAGGAATCGATGACCTCGCCGATCTGGTCCTCGTCAGCGTAGGACACGATGGTCTGATACAGACCGTCGAGCCTGGTATAGAGCTGATCATCGGTGAGCACGGTTTCTTCCTGGACCACCTCGGCAGAATCGTCCTGCTTGGTATCGTCCTCAGTGGCCTCGCCCTTTTGGCGCGTGGGGAAGGTCGTCTGCGCGGCCTGGCCAAACTGGTCGTAGAAGCTAGGCATGACACCCATGGGATCGGTCGTCACGAACCAATAGGCACCGCCGCAAACGACGGCAAGGACCGCGATGACGATGAGCGGCTTGGGGATATGACGCTTATGCTTGTGATAGGCGTCCTCGTCGGGGTGCACCTTGCGCTTGGGTTTTTGAGCATCGTCATGCAGGGAAACGGGCGTGGGAATATCGACCTTGGGGATACCGAAATCCTTATCGAAAGCCGGCAGCACGCAGGTCTCATTGGGGTCGGCGGCGTCCGAAAGCACCGCAGCGGCAGAGGCCGGCGCATGCGGCACCTCGGTATCGATCTGCTCTTGCGTTAGGCGCGGAAAGCCCGCCGTGCGGCCCGCTGCCAGGTCGGATGCTGCCGCGTCCTTGGAGAGGATGCCCGGAGCGGGGCGTCCGCATTTGGGGCACGTACGATCATGCGGAGAAAGACGGGCACCGCAGCCCTCACAGAACACGAACTCGGTGTGCTCGGGACCATCGCCCGGACCCACATAGGCGTTGCAGTAGGGGCAGAACGAGGCGCCGTCCTCGATAGTCTTAAGGCAATGCGGGCAGATCACGGCATCCTCTTTTCGAAGCAATTCAAACAATCGAGGTTAGAGCATAACATCGCCACGGCCCCACAGGAGCAAGGCACCAATTCAACATCGCTAGGACGCGCAGTTACTTCTTCTTTTTGCTTGGCATCGAAACTTTGATGCCTTGGGCGGACTTGGTTACGCGGGAGCGCTTGGCGCCCGTGGGCTTCTTTTTCTTGGGCTGGACCTGGGCCACGCCCTCGAGTGCGCGGGCCTCGGCCTCGCGAGCGGTGCGATCTTCGCGGCGCTGCGCCATGTCGGCGGCGACGCGCTTGGCAAAACGCTCGGCCGTCGAACCCGTCGAGCTCACCTTGCCGCCACCGCGACCCAGGTGGACGCGCACACCACGGCCAAATCCAGTTGCGGCATGACGACGACGCGGCTTGAGCGAATCCATCATCGTGGCGAGCTTAAAGAACACCGAGCAGGTAAAGACCACGATGACAGCCAAGATAACCATCTGGCCCATCGACAGGTTGGCAATAGACAGCAGCTCCGGGAATCCGATAACGCCCACCAAGATGCCGGCGACTACAAACACAAAGAGCACCACGCGCAAGGGCGTGAGAGGCTGCGAGATGCGCCAGATCAGGCTGACGCTCGCCGCGCACGACGTAAGCAGGCACATCGTAGACAGCGTGAGCTGGCTAAAGCCAAACACGCGCGCCACAAAGATATCGAGCGCCGCGGCCAAAATGACCGCAATCGACGCCGGCAGTGCCCGCTTGAGCACGTTCGTCAGGAACGACCCCTTCACGCGAGCATTGTTGGGCTCCAGGCCCAAGACAAAGCCCGGCGCGCCAATGCAGAAGAAGTTGATGAGCGTCATCTGAATCGGCTCGAAAGGGTACGGCGGCAGCGCGATGCACAGCGCCGCCAGGCCCATCGAGAACAGTGTCTTGGTCAAGAACAGCGAAGCCGAACGCTGCAGGTTGTTGATGGAGCGACGGCCCTCGGCCACCACGGCGGGCATCGAGGCAAAGTCGTTGT
This sequence comes from uncultured Ruminococcus sp., assembly GCA_963604655.1. Classification (GTDB taxonomy): domain Bacteria; phylum Actinomycetota; class Coriobacteriia; order Coriobacteriales; family Coriobacteriaceae; genus Collinsella. The sequence goes on along the minus strand of CAVCRP010000001.1, from coordinate 122,612 downwards.
CGACGAGCACGATCTCGGCCACGTTACGCGCGGCATCGGAGCCGGCCGCCATGGCCACGGAGCAGTCGGCCTCCTTGAGCGCCAGCACGTCGTTGACGCCGTCGCCTGTCATGGCCACGGTGTGCTCGCGGCGCTTGAGCGCCTGCACGAGCTCGCGCTTCTGCTGCGGGGTCACACGACCAAAGACATGGTAGCGGTCCACTGCGGCATCGAGCTTGGCCGGCGTATCGAGCGTCGTGGCGTCCACATAAGCGTCCGCCCCCGGCACGCCCACAACGCGCGCGATCGACGACACCGTACGCGGGTCGTCGCCACTGATCACGTTGAGGGTCACGCCCTGCTCGTTAAAGTAGCCGATGGTCTCGGCCGCCGAGGTACGAATCTCGTCGCGGATGGTCACAAAGCCCACGGGCTCGGCCTCGCCCACCATATCGCCATCGGGCGTAAAGCCGTCCACGAGTGCCACCACGAGCACGCGGCAGGTATCGGCAAGCTCGGCGACACGGTTCTCGACCTGGGCAAACGCACGATCAGAGAGCACAAACTGCGCCGCACCCATTACGTAGGAGCCCTGCGCAAACGAAGCGCCACTCCATTTTTTAGACGACGAGAACGGAATGACCGACAGCGGCTCGGACACCTCGACCGGGCGATCGGCGTAATAGTTGAGCAGTGCCTGGCAGGTCTCGTTGGCATCGGCCGAAGTCGCACGCGCCACGTTAGCCAGGGCAAAATCGAGCACCGTGGTATCGACGGGAACAGCCGCCTCGTCCGAGTCCACGCCAAAGCCAACACCCTCAACAGGCAGCGGGTAGGTGCCCTCGACCTCCATACGACCCGAGGTAATGGTACCCGTCTTGTCCAGGCACAGCACGTCGACGCGCGCGAGCGTCTCGATGCAGTAGAGCTGCTGCGCCAGCACCTTGCGGCGGGCCAGGCGCACCGTGGCGATGGCGAGCACCGACGAGGTCAGCAGCACCAGGCCTTGCGGGATCATGCCCAGCAGGGCGCCCACTGTGGACAGCAGCGCCGACGAAGGCACATGGCCAGCCAACAGCTCGGAGAAGCACCACGAAAGCGCGCTATCGCCTGGGGTTCCCGCGGCATCCCACAGCTCGCTCACACTCGAGGCAAACAACGCCAAACCGAGCGGGATCATGATGATGCTCGCAAAGCGCACGATGGCGTTAAGCGCGTTCATGATCTCGGAATTGACCTTTTTGACGTACTTGGCCTCGTTATTAATTTTGGCCACGTAGTTGTCGGCGCCGACATGGATCACGCGGGCGCGCAGCAGGCCCGAGTCGATAAAACTGCCGCTCATGAGCTCGGAACCGGGCTGTTTCTTAATAAGGTCGCTCTCGCCCGTCAGCAGGCTCTCGTTCACGAGCGCCTCGCCCGAAACCACCACGGCGTCAGCGGGAATCTGGTCGCCACGCCCCAGGCGGATGATGTCGTCGAGCACGATCTGATCCAGGTCGAGCTCAACCTCGGAGCCGTCGCGCACCGCGATGGCCTTCTTGGAGGTCAGCAGCGTGAGCTTATCGACCATCTTCTTGGAACGCATGGACTGAATGACGCCAATAGCGGTATTGAGGAACACCACGAACAGGAACGTCAGATTCTTAAACGAACCGGTCAAAATGACCAGGAACGCCAAGATCACGTTGATCAAATTGAACAGCGTGCAGAGGTTCTCGATGATGAGCTCTTTGACCGACTTGGTCTTGAGCTCCATGTTGCGGTTGATCTTACCGGCGGCGATGCGCTCCTCGACCTCGGCGGTCGAGAGTCCGCGCTCGATATCCGTTGCTGCCATACCACGTCCCATCACGTCGCGTCGGTATAAGAAAAACCGCCCGGACCATGCGAGGTTCGGACGGTCTTACGTTCGATGGTGCCCCATGTTGGATTCGAACCAACGGCCTTCTGCTCCGGAGGCAGACGCTCTAATCCCCTGAGCTAATAGGGCCAACGGTGGCATTATACCCAAGTGCACCACGGGCTATCAAAATAAAAGAAAAAGCTTTGCAATTCCGGGGAAGACGCGGCGCAACGGCTCACTTTAGAAGGCAAAAGCGAATCAGATAGTATAAACTCTCATGCACCATATATACACGGCTCGCGATGCGGGCCGTTTTTGCAAGGGTTATCCATCGAGGTGAGAGGCACACCATGATTGCAATTTTAAAGCAGAGCGCCAGCGACGAGGCCGTCAGCCATATCGTCAGCTGGATTGAGAAAAAGGGCCTGAAGACCGACGTCTCGCGCGGCGAGAACGAGACGATCATCGGCCTGGTGGGCGATACGACCAAGATCGACCCATTCCTGCTCGAGTCCATGGACGTCGTCGAGCGCGTGCAGCGCGTCTCCGAGCCGTTCAAGCGCGCCAACCGCAAGTTCCACCCCGAGGACTCCGTCATCGACTGCGACCATGGCGTCAAGATCGGCGGCGATCAGTTCCAGGTCATCGCCGGCCCGTGCTCCGTCGAGGGCGAGAACCTCATCCGCATCGCCCGCCGCGTGAAGGCCGCCGGTGCCACGATGCTGCGCGGCGGTGCCTACAAGCCCCGCACTTCCCCGTACGCCTACCAGGGCATGGGCCCCGCCGGCCTGGACCTGCTGTGCGAGGCGTCTGCCGAGCTCGATATGCCGATCGTCACCGAGATCATGGACCCGCGCGACGTGCAGGTCTTCCTGGACAAGAAGATCGACGTCATGCAGATCGGCGCCCGCAACGCCCAGAACTTCCCTCTGCTCAAAGAGGTCGGCAAGACCAAGACTCCAATCTTGCTTAAGCGCGGCATGTCCGGCACGATCGATGAGCTGCTCATGGCCGCCGAGTACATCATGAGCGAGGGCAACGACAACGTCATCCTGTGCGAGCGCGGCATCCGCACCTTCGAGACCCGCACCCGCAACACCTTCGACCTCAACGCCGTGCCGGTGCTGCACCACCTGTCGCACCTGCCCGTCGTCGCCGACCCCAGCCACGCCACCGGCTACACCCGCTACGTTGAGCCCATGGCGCTTGCCGCGACCGCCTGCGGCGCCAACGGCCTGGAGATCGAGGTCCACGACGAGCCGAGCCGCGCCTGGTCCGACGGCGCCCAGGCCCTCACCCCCGATCAGTTCGACGACACCATGCGCCGCATCCGAGCCATCCGCGAGGTCGTCTGCCAAGAGACCATGGAGTAGCCCATGGGTACAGTGAGAAACGCGCGCGTTAACCAGGGCGGCCCCAAGTGCGCCGGCATCGTCGGCCTTGGCCTCATCGGCGGCAGCTTTGCCCGCGGCTATGCGCAGGCGGGCGTCCGCGTGCTGGCCTGGGATCCCGATGACGATGTCATGACGGCTGCCAGCATGGGCACCGTTGCCGGCGAGCTCAACGACGAGACGCTCGGCGAATGCGACATCATCGTCCTGGCTTGCTACCCCGAAGCCTGCATCGAGTGGCTCGAGGCACACGCCCAGGCACTCGCCGACGCCACCGATACCGAGGCCATCATGGGCCCCGTGGTAATTGACACGGTGGGCGTCAAGGGTATCGTGTGCGAGCGCGCCTTTGAGCTTGCCCGCGAGCACGGCTTTTACTTTGTGGGCGCGCACCCCATGGCGGGCACGCAGTACTCGGGCTATGCACACTCCCGCGCCGACCTGTTCCAGGGCGCCCCGCTGGTGCTCGTACCGCCCGCGGTGGACGATGCGCTCAAGCTGGAGCTTTTGGGCCAGGTGCGCGAGATGGTGCGCCCCTTGGGCTTTGGCAAGTTCAGCGTGACCAGCGCCGCCGAGCACGACCGTGTCATCGCCTTCACGAGCCAGCTTGCGCACGTGGTATCCAACGCCTACGTCAAAAGCCCCACTGCCCAGGTCCACCACGGCTTTTCGGCCGGTAGCTACCGCGATCTCACCCGCGTGGCGCACCTCAACCCGCAAATGTGGTCCGAGCTCATGATCGACGACGCCGACGCGCTCGCCTTCGAGATCGACCATCTGATCGAATCGCTTGGCGCCTACAGCCGCGCGCTCAAGGACCGCGACCAGCGCTATCTGGAGAATCTCCTTGCCGAGGGCGACCGCATTAAGCGCGCACTCGACGACGAGGCCTCCCACTAGACAACCCATCACGCCAGGTCGAAAGGACCGAAGCTTATGGCGATTACCATCGATATCGACACTGCACGCCCCTACCAGGTGCATGTTGGCACGTTTTTGCTGGAGCAGGCGGGGCCGCTCGTGCGCGCCACCGCCGGCGGCACCCGCGCCGTCATCGTGACAGACACCAACGTGGGCCCGCTCTACCAGATACCCGTTAAGCAGAGCCTGGAGGCGTCAGGCTACGAGGTGAGCATCTGCACCTTCGAGGCCGGCGAGGCCCATAAGCGCGCCGAGACCTACGTTGCCATTTTGGAGTTTGTGGCCGAGCACGAGCTTTCGCGCTCCGACGTGATCGTGGCACTCGGCGGCGGCGTCGTGGGCGACGTGGCGGGCTTTGTGGCCGCCACCTACATGCGCGGCTGCAAGTTTGTGCAGATCCCCACGAGCCTGCTCGCCATGGTGGATTCGTCGGTGGGAGGCAAGACCGCCATAGACCTGGCTGCCGGCAAGAACTTGGCCGGCGCCTTTTGGCAGCCGAGCGTGGTTATCGCCGACGTGGGGTGCCTGGCCACCCTCACGCCCGAGCAGTTCGCCGACGGCTGCGGCGAGGTCGTCAAGCACGCCGTAATCGCCGACCCGGAGCTTTTCGCCGAGCTGGAGAAGACCCCGCTCACGCTGGAGCTGCTCAACCAGGACGTGGCTCGCGTGGCGCTTATCATTGCCCGCAATATCGACATCAAGCGCGCCGTGGTCGTCGCCGACGAGCGCGAAACCAACCAGCGCAAGCTCCTCAACTTTGGACACAGTGCCGGACATGCCGTCGAGGCCTGCGAGCACTTTGAGCTGGGACACGGCAACTGCGTGTCGATCGGCATGGGTATCATCACGCGCGCCGCGGCCCTGCACGGCATTTGCGATGCTGCACTGCCCGATCGTATTGAGGAACTCTGCGCCCGCCATGGCCTCAAGACCCGCTGCGACCTAGATGCCGATACCGTCTTTGCCGAGGCGCTCCACGACAAGAAGCGCGCGGGCGACACCATCGACCTGGTGATTCCGCACGGCATTGGCCGCTGCAGCATCGACCGCACGCCACTTTCCACTTTCCACGAACTCATTGCCGAGGGCCTCGGCCAGAAGGGAGACGCATCCGCATGCTAGCCCGCATCACCCCGTCCCCGCTTAAGGGCACCGTTCCCGCCATCGCGTCCAAGTCGATGGCGCATCGCCTGATCATCTGCGCTGCGCTTGCCAACGGCGAGACGCACGTCACCTGCAATACCACCTGCGCCGACATCGAGGCTACGGTGCGCTGCCTCACGGCGCTGGGTGCCCGCATCGAGACCGTCGAGGATGGCTTCCAGGTCCATCCCACTATGAAGAGTGTTGAGTTTGGCCTGCTCAAGGCCCTTGCCGGCGGCACGCTTGACTGCGGTGAAAGTGGCTCCACGCTGCGCTTTATGCTGCCTGTCGCCTGCGCGCTGGGTGCGGATGCCACCTTCGTAGGCCAGGGCCGCCTGGGCGCCCGCCCGCTGTCCCCGCTCTCGGACGAGATCATCGCCGCCGGCTGCGACCTACAGGGCCTGGGCGGTTTTCCGCTCAAGACGAGCGGACGCATGCGCCCGGGCACCTTTGTGCTTCCGGGCAACGTGAGCTCGCAATATATCTCCGGCCTTCTGCTGGCAGCCCCGCTGCTGGCCCAGCCCTCCCGCGTGCAGGTAACCGGCCTCATTGAGAGCCGTCCCTACATCAACCTGACGATCCAGGCCATGAAGGCCTTTGGCGTCGAGGTCAACGTCGAGCGTATTCCGGCCAAGGACGGCCAGCCCGAGGTCACGAACTTCCGCGTGAGCAGCGGCTCGTACCGCACGCCCGGCAGCGTAGCCGTCGAGGGTGACTGGTCCAACGCTGCCTTTTGGCTGTGTGCCGGCGCCATCGGCACCGACCCCATCACCGTCGAGGGTGTATCCCTGAGCTCCGCACAGGGCGACCGCAACGTGCTTGCCGCGCTTTCGCGCTTTGGCGCCCGCATCGTACGCTCCACCAACGCCGCAACCGTGCAGTCCGACAAGCTCGCCGGCTTTGAGATGAGCGCCCACGACATTCCCGACCTGGTGCCCGTCATCTCGGCCGTAGCCTCGCTGGCGCAGGGCCGCACCTTTATCCGCGATTGCGCCCGTCTGCGCATCAAGGAGTCCGACCGCCTGGTCACGACCACCCGCGAGCTCACCGCGCTGGGCGCGCAGGTGCGCATTGCCGGCGATGACCTCATCATCAAGGGCGTCGATGCCTTCACCGGCGGCGAGATCGATTCGCACAACGACCATCGCATCGCCATGATGGCCGCTATCGCCGCGAGCCGCGCCACCGGCGAGGTCGTGATCCACGGCGCCGAGGCCGTCAACAAGTCCTATCCCGATTTCTTCGACCACTACCGCCTGCTGGGCGGCAAGGTCACGCTCGGGGAGGAATAGCATGTCCTCGACCTTTGGCAACGTCTTGCACTTAAGCATCTTCGGGCAGTCGCACTCCCCCGCCATCGGCTGCTCGCTCGATGGCGTCCCCGCCGGCATCGCCGTTGACCAAGAAGCGCTGCAGGCCTTTTTGAACCGTCGCGCCCCCGGTCGCGACGAGACCGCGACCAAGCGCCGCGAGGCCGACGTCGCCCAAATCATCGCCGGCGTGGTCGATGGACACACCACCGGCGCGCCCATCGCGGCGATCATCGAGAACACTAACACGCGCTCCAAGGACTACTCCGAGCTGCGCCGCAAGCCCCGTCCGGGACATGCGGACTTCCCTGCGCGCGTGAAGTATCACAACATGCACGATGTCGCCGGTGGCGGGCATTTCTCCGGCCGCCTGACGGCACCCCTGTGCATCGCCGGCGGCATTGCGCTGCAGGCACTCGAGGCCCGCGGCATTAACGTGATGGCGCACGTCGCGCAGATCGGCGGCATCTCCGACCTGCCGATGGACGATATGGTCTATCGCGAGGCCGACCGCAAGGCGATCCTAACGAACGATCTTCCTTGCATTGACGCCGCCGCAGCCGGCCGCATGCGTGAGGAGATCCTAGCCGCGCGCGACGAACTCGACAGCATCGGCGGCATCGTGGAGTGCGGCATTTACGAGCTTCCCGCAGGCATCGGCGACCCCATGTTCGACGGCATCGAGAACCGCATCGCGCAGATCGCGTTTGGCATTCCCGCCGTAAAGGGCGTGGAGTTTGGCATGGGCTTTGCCGTGGCCGCTATGCGCGGCAGCGAGAACAATGATCCGTACCGCATCGATGCCGAGACCGGCGAGATCGAGATCGAGTCCAACAACGCCGGCGGCATCCTGGGCGGTATTTCGACCGGCGCGCCCGTCATGTGGCGCATGGCCGTAAAGCCGACGCCCTCGATTGGCCGCGAGCAACAGACGGTGGACATGGACGCTATGGAAAATGCCGAGCTCTCGGTCCACGGCCGCCACGATCCCTGCATCGTCCCCCGAGCCGTCCCCGTAGCCGAAGCAGCCGCCGCCCTCGCCATCTGGGACGCCCTCCTCGAGGACGCAGGCCAGCGCTAACTACCCACCCCTCAACATCCCCCGACACGTGAAAGGGGTCTCTATGGACCTTGCTGACATCCGCCAGGCCATCGATGGCATCGACACCACGCTCCTCAACAGCTTTGTCGAGCGCATGGACATTGCCACCGAGGTCGCCAAGTCAAAAATCGAGATGGGCAAGGCCGTCTTCGACCCCGCCCGTGAGCGCTCCAAGCTCAACAACCTCGCCAGCCGCGCGCCCGAGCGCTACGAGGCGCAGACCATCACCCTGTTCCGTCTCCTCATGAGCATGAGCAAGGCCGAGCAGCAGCGCTACATCAACGAGCTCAAGGGCATCACCGTCTCGCAAAAGGCCCACGCCACGGCTGCAGCCTCCGACACGCCCTTCCCTCAAACGGCCACCGTCGCCTGCCAGGGCGTCGAGGGCGCTTACAGCCAAATCGCCGCGTGCAAGCTCTTCGACGTGCCCGACATCGCGTTTTTCGAGACCTTCGAGGGCGTCATGCGCGCCGTGCGCGACGGCTTCTGCGAGTTTGGCGTGCTGCCCATCGAGAACTCCACCGCCGGTTCGGTCAACGCCGTCTACGACCTGCTCGCCCAGTTCGACTTCCATATCGTGCGCTCGCTTCGCCTCAAAATCGACCACAACCTGCTCGTCAAGCCCGGCACCAAGCTTGCGGACGTGCACGAGGTCTACAGCCACGGCCAGGCCATTGCCCAATGCGCCGGCTTTATCGAGGCGCACGACCTGCACGCCAACAAGTACCCCAACACGGCCATTTCGGCCGAGATGGTCGCCAGCTCCGAGCGCACCGATGTTGCCGCCATCGCATCGCGCAGCTGCGCGGCACTCTATGGCCTGGAGGTGCTGGAGCCCAACATCCAGGACTCGGACAACAACTACACGCGCTTTGTCGTCATCAGCCGCGAGCCACGCGTCTACCCCGGTGCCAACCGCACCTCGCTTATGATTACCACGGCCAACGAGCCGGGCGCGCTCTATCGCGTACTCGAGCGTTTCTACGCGCTCAATATCAACCTCATCAAGCTCGAGAGCCGTCCCATCCCCGGGCATGACTTTGAGTTTATGTTCTACTTTGACCTGGACTGCCCCTTTGGTAGCAAGGCCCTCGACGACTTGCTCGACTCCATCGATGACGTGTGCGAGAGCTTCACCTACTTTGGCAGCTACACGGAGGTGCTCTAGATGGCCGATACCGCCGCAACCCGCCCCTACGGCGTGCTGGGCCGCGTGCTGGGCCACAGCTACACCCCGACCATCTACAAGGAGCTCGCGGGGCTAGAGTACGTACGATTTGAGCGCGAGCCCGAGGACCTCCAGGCTTTTATGACGGGTGACGAATGGGAGGGCACCAACGTGACCATCCCCTACAAGCGCGCCGTCATGGAATACCTGGACGAGCTGAGTCCACTCGCCGAGCGTATGGGAAACGTCAACACCATCACGCGCCTGCCCGACGGCCGCCTGCGCGGCGACAACACCGACTACTTCGGCTTTCAGTGCCTAGTCGAGGAGCTGGGCGTTGAGGTAGCCGGCAAGAAGGCCCTCGTGCTCGGTGCCACCGGTGGCGCCGGCACCACTGCCAGCATGGTGCTCGGCGACCTGGGCGCCATCGTCGTGCCGGTCGGCCGCACGAGCGAAGTCAACTACGACAACATCGCGCAGCAGTCCGACGCCGCCCTGCTCGTCAACTGCACGCCCGCCGGCATGTTCCCCCACTGCCCCGGCGCCCCCTGCACGCTCGAAGGGCTCGATGCGCTCGAAGGCGTTATCGACATTGTCTACAACCCTGCCCGTACGGGCCTGATGCTCGAGGCCGAGCGCCGCGACATCCCCTGCATCGGCGGCCTGCTCATGCTCGTGGCCCAGGCGGCGCAAGCCGTTGAGCGCTATACCGGCCAGGTCACCCCGCGTGAGCGCATCCTGGACGTAACGGAGCGCTTGTCGCGCCGCGAACAGAACATCGCGCTGATCGGCATGCCGGGCTCGGGCAAGACCCGCGTGGGTGAGCAGATTGCCCTGCTCACGGGACGCGAGCATATCGACCTGGACCGCGCCCTCGAAGAACGCCTGGGCATGCCCTGCGCCGACTTTATCGTCGAGCGCGGCGAGGCGGCCTTCCGCGAGCAGGAGACGGTGGCGCTGTCCGACATCTCCAAGCGCAGTGGCCTGGTGCTCTCCACCGGCGGTGGCGTGGTCACGCGCGACGATAACTATCCGCTGCTGCACCAGAACAGCCAGATCGTGATGCTTAACCGCAAGCTCGACGAACTCGCCCACAAGGGACGCCCCATCACCGCCCGCGACGGCATCGACAAGCTGGCCGAGCAGCGCATGCCGCGCTACCGCGCCTGGGCCGACTACATCATCGACTCACGCGACTGCGCCGCCAACACCGCCCAAGCCCTCCTCGACACCCTCTAACCTGCCAAAAAGGGACAGGTTTATTTTGGCAGGTTTTATCTGGGCGAACGCCGAATTCTAAGACCCGTCAACCACCCCGCCCAACCGCAAAGGAAGCAGCCATGAAAGCGCTCGTCATCAACGGCCCCAACCTCAACATGCTCGGCATACGCGAGCCGGGCATCTACGGCAGCGACAACTACGACCGCCTGGTCCAGATCTGCCAGGATGCGGGCGCCGCACAGGGCTTCGACGAAGTCGAGGTCTTCCAGTCCAACCACGAGGGCAGCATCGTCGACAAGATCCAGGAGGCCTACGGCAAGGCCGACGGCATCGTCATCAACCCGGCGGCTTACACGCACACGAGCGTGGCGATCCTGGACGCCCTCAAGGCCGTCGCCATCCCTGCCGTCGAGGTACACATCAGCGCCGTCGAGACGCGCGAAGACTTCCGCCAGGTGAGCTACGCCCGCCTAGCCTGCTTCGCCACCATCACCGGCGAGGGCCTGCAAGGCTACGCCCACGCGCTGGAGCTGCTGAGGGAACGTCTCGAAAAGTAGCCTCGCGAGCAAATCCATCAACGCGATTCACACGCTAATAATGCCAGTGCCGCCAGCAGCAACCTCGCTACTGGCGGCACTTTATTACTGGCATATAATCATTGCAGTCACACAACGTCTGGAGACGCGCATGTTAAGCATCCATCTGGGGGATTACCCCGGTTCCATCTACGATACCGAAACCTATTTTAGGAACTCATACTTGGACTCATGGTTCGAAGACCCTATGGCCGCACAGATTATTAAAAGCGTGGACGGATCAGAGCTCATCGGTCCCCACAACATCGTAAGCAAACAGCTGGGCTCGATCACCCCACTCGAACTGTCCGGCGGCGTTAAGACGCTGCTGCTGGTGCGCAATCTCCCAAATATGGTGTTCAACGCATCCACCTGCGGAGACAACTGTGCCCGCTGGCTACTCAAGATCGGCAAAGAGCAGGATGTGATGGTGACCTTATACCACATCATGAAATTCCCCTGGAAGAGCTTTGAAATCCGCATTGAAAACGATGGCCGCATCGTCAGAAACATGCAGGAGTTTGTCGGCGCCACGAATGACTTTTTGGATGTTGATGAGTAATGAAGGGAACGCATACCGTTGTCGTAGAGCGTGCAAAGGTCAAATACACACTCACGTTTAAGCGCAATATTTCCTTTATACGCGGCAACAGCGGCACGGGTAAAACGATGCTCATCTCGATGATTCGCGACTACAACGACCGAGGACCGGAAAGCGGCGTTGCACTCAGTTGCGACGTGCCTTGCGAAACGCTTTCCGGCAGACGCTGGGAGCGCGAGCTATCGATCATCGAAGATTCAATCGTCTTTCTAGATGAGGGTAACGAGTTTATCTACTCAAAGGACTTCGCCAAAGCCGTCAACGGCTCGTCCAACTATTTTGTTCTGATATCTCGTCGCGATGCCAACGAGCTCCCCTACAGCGTTGATGAGATCCTGAAGCTAGTCAACACGACAAGTAAAACAATCAATGGCCGCAAGAGCGACAGGCGCTTCTACTCGGTGACCAAGCCGCTATATGACCACACGGCAAGTATGCTGTATCAGGATCTAAATGTTGGATTCGAGGTACCCGACGCCGTAGTTGTCGAGGATAGCAAATCTGGCTATCAATTCTACGACGCTCTTTGCAACCGACTCGGGATCCCCTGCTATACCGCCACCGGCGTTGCGAATCTAAAACGTACGATTCACGAATGTCCCGAGCAAAACATCCTTGCTATTGGAAACGGAGCAGCATTTGGTCCCTACATCGAAAAGGTGCTCGGACAGCGCGTTTACAAGAACGTACGCTTGTTCCTCCCCGAATCATTCGAGTGGACACTCCTGCAATCTGGCCTCATTCCCAGTAACGATATCTTAAAAATCCTCGAGGATCCCTCAAGCTATATCGAAAGCCGCGACTACCTGAGCTGGGAGCGGTTCTTCACCGATGTGTTGATCAAATACTCGGCAGACACTCGCTACGCCTACAGAAAGGTAAAGCTCAATGAGCAGTACCTGAGGCCGCAGGCGATGAATGCAGTTGCAAACGTCTTGCCCGAGTGCCTGAAGGCAGACTAGATACAGCGGGGAGGGCCAAGTTGGTCCTCCCCGCTTTTGTTACGCCTTCTTGATCACGTACGCCAATCCAATATCGCAGGCACAGCGTACGATTGACGCGAAGAACCACGATGCTGGCAGCGTCATAAGCAGAGGCTTGCTCACGCTCGGCTCCAGCCCCCTTTGGCGCGCCGTATAACCAATCCACATCAGCAGCACAATAGCAGCTCACGCCACGGCTTCGGCCTAAACGTATACCCGGCAAGAACAAAGAACACCGGCATGTGAAAAAGCCCAGACCACCAAGCGGTCTGGGCTTAATAAACGATGGTGCTCCATGGCGGATTCGAACCGTCGACCTTGGGATTAGAAGTCCCCTGCTCTATCCAACTGAGCTAATGGAGCAAATAGCCGCACGCCCAAGCAAGCGCAAGCCTGTCAGGCGCAAGTAATTATAACCTAGTTGAACTGCTCGCGATACGCCTTGCAGACCTCATCAACCGGGCCGTCCATGCGAAGGTCACCCTTCTCAATCCAAACGGCACGCTGGCAGATGCGCTCAACCTGCTCCATAGAGTGCGAAACGAACAGAACCGTCACGTCGCCGCTCTGGATAAAGTGCTGGATACGGTCCTCGCACTTCTGCTGGAAGAACACATCACCGACGGACAACGTCTCGTCAACGATCAGAATATCGGGCTCGGTAATCGTCGCGATTGCAAAGGCGATACGCGCCACCATGCCCGAGGAGAAGTTCTTAAGCGGCATATCGACAAAGTTCTGCAGCTCAGCGAATTCGATAATGCCGTCAAAGTTGGCATCGATGAACTCCTTGGTATAGCCAAGCAGGGCGCCGTTCAGATAGATGTTCTCGCGGGCGGTCAGCTCGGGGTCAAAACCAGCACCAAGCTCAATCAGCGGCGCGATGTTACCGTGCACCTTAACGCTGCCCTCGCTTGGCTCAAGCACGCCAGCGATAATCTTGAGCATCGTAGACTTGCCGGAGCCATTGGTGCCGACCAGACCCACGACCTCGCCACGATGAATATCAAACGAGATATGCTTAAGCGCCCTAAACTCCTCAAAGAACAACTCATGCTTGGCAAGCTTAATGAAGTACTCCTTGAGGTTGGTCAGCGACTCGGACGCCATGTTAAAGATCATGGTAACGTCGTCGACCTCGACAGCCAGAGGCTGCTCGCTGTAATCAACAACAGATTCAGTCATCACAGCACTCCTTAGATGTAGAGGATGAACTTGCGCTCGGACTTATGGAACACGGTATAGCCAATAATAAGCGCAAGAACCGCCCAGGCAACGCACATACCAAACGTCATAAGCGAGGGCGTAGTCTGGAACAGGAAGATATCGCGCATAAACTGCAGGTAGTTGAACATGGGGTTCGCATACATCAAGATACGCACGAGATGCGGCATTTGCGCAATATAGTCAGTCGTCCAGAAGATGGGCGTAATGTAAGTCCACGCCGTAATGACGACGCTCCACAGATGCATAACGTCGCGGAAGAAGACCGTAAGGGCAGAGAGCATCATGCCCAGGCCCATGCAGAAGCACATAAGCAGCAGCAGGCAAACCGGCAGCAGAATCAGGTGCCAAGAAGGCATAACGCGGAACCACAGCATGACGATGGCGACGGCGACCAGCGAGAAGGCAAAGTTGACCAGCGAGAAGAGCACCTTCTGCACCGGGAAGACCCAGCGGTGCACCTTAACCTTCTTGAGCAGAGGGGCAGCGCCCACGATCGACGTCAGGGCCTGGTTCGTAGACTCGGACATGACGGCAAAGGTAATGTTACCCACGATCAAGTACAGCGGGTACATCTCGGGCGTCATTGAGCCATTGCGACCCTGGCCAAAAATCGTCGAGAACACGATGGCCATGACGATCATCATCAGCAGCGGGTTGAGCACCGACCATGCGACGCCCAGAACGCTACGGCGATACTTGATCTTAAAATCCTTGGTAACCAGCTGACGAAGGATAAACGCGTCCTTCTCAAATTCGTTCTTAGCAAACGTCGCAGGCAGACTGCGAGTTTCTTGTTGCTTTGTCTGATCCGACACGGATGCAACTCCTTTACTCGTAATCGTTGACAAACGAACAGTATAGACCCGACGGCCATGCAAACGATTCGCGCAACAAAACTGGAGAACTAACCCACATCTTAGGATGCCAAGCCCAAACGGCTATACTTTCAAGGATTGAACGTATAAGGAGCATTGAGTGAATTCTGAATCCATCGCCGTCATCATCCCCTGCTACAACGAAGCGCCCACGATCGGCAAAGTCATCGACGACTTTCACCGCGAGCTTCCGCAAGCGACGGTCTATGTCTATGACAACAACTCGTCGGACGATACCTCACGCATCGCCACCGAGCACGGCGCCACGGTCCGCTTTGAGCCCCGTCAGGGAAAGGGCAACGTATGCCGCCAGATGTTTCGCGACATCGACGCCGATTGCTACCTGATGGTCGACGGCGACGACACCTACCCCGCCGAGGCGGCCAAGGCCCTCTGCGAGCCCATCCTTAACGGTACGGCCGACATGACCGTAGGCGATCGCCTTTCAAACGGCACCTACGCCGAGGAAAACAAGCGCGCCTTCCACGGCTTTGGCAACAATCTGGTCCGCGCCATGATCAAGTGGATCTATGGCTACAGCTTCGATGACGTCATGACCGGCTACCGCGCCATGAGCCGCCCGTTCGTTAAAACCTTCCCAGTGCTTTCCGAGGGCTTTCAGATCGAAACCGAGCTCTCGATCCACGCCGTCGACCACCGCTGGCGCATCAAAGATGTGCCCATCGAGTACCGCGACCGTCCCGAGGGTTCCGAGTCCAAACTCAACACAGTGAGCGACGGCATTAAAGTCGTTGCGATGATCGGCACGCTGTTCAAGGACTACCGCCCGCTGAAGTTCTTCAGCCTCGTAGCGCTTCTGTTCGCGGTATTCGGCCTCGCCCTGGGCATGCCCATCGTTGTCGAATATTTCCAGACCGGCCTCGTCCCGCGCTTCCCCACCGCTATGCTCGCCGCCTCGTTTATGTTCCTGTGCGGCCTGAGCCTTGCGACCGGCTTCATCCTAGATTCTGTAGCAAAGGTCGAAAAAAAGCAGTGGGAGGTCAACGTGTACAGCAAATACGCCTACGACGACCAGCCCGGCCACCCTACTTCCAAGCCAAGCGAGAGGTAGATCTTCCGCAAAATACTATTGGCACCACTGCGCAGATAGCCACCAACAAGAAAAGCCGCCGTTAAAGAACGGCGGCTTTTACTCTCGAAAAGTTAATAGCGCCTAGAGCGTCTTGATGTACTCCCCCAGCTCTTCCTCCCAGTCGGGCATGTGGAAGCCGGCAGCCTCGAGCCTGGACAGGTCGAGCGCGGAGTGGACCGGGCGCGGGGCGACGGGGCCCTCGGCGCTCGCGTAGTAGTCGGCGGTCGATACCGGCACGACCCTGTCCCCGTTGCCGTTGGCGGCCTCGAAGACGGCGCGGGCGATATCGGCCCAGGACTTGACGGTGCCGGAGCCGGTGCAGTCGTAGGTGCCGTAGGGGGCGTGCGTCCCCAGCACGTGGAAGATGGCCTCGGCCATGTCGCGCGTGAAGGTCAGGCGGCCCAGCTGGTCGTCAACGACCGTGACCTGCGTGAGCTTATCCTCCGGGTCGGCGACGCGGTCGGACAGCCCCTTCATGGTCTTGACGAAGTTGTGCCCCTCGCCGATGACCCAGGAGCTGCGCATGACGTAGTGGCGCGGGCACCCGGCCACGGCGATGTCGCCGGCGGCCTTGGTCTGGCCGTAGACGGACAGGGGGCTGAAGGGCTCGTCCTCAGTATGGACCTCGGCGGTGCCGTCGAAGACGTAGTCGCTGGACACGTGGACGAGGGTGATGCCGTGCCCGGCGCAGGTGCGGGCGAGGAGCGCCGGGCCGGTGGCGTTGGCCTTCCATGCGGCCACGCGGCCCTCGGGGGTCTCCGCCCTGTCGACGGCCGTGTAGGCGCCGCAGTTGATCACGGCGCCGTAGAGCGACCAGTCGTACTGCGAATAGGCCTCCGGGTCGGACATGTCGAAGGTGTCGATGTCGCAGAAGTCGAAGTCCTTCGCCACGCCGCGCTCCTCGGCGAGCGCGCGCACGGCGCGGCCCAGCTGGCCGTTGCAGCCGGTGACGAGGGTGCGCTTCGGCGCCATCGGGACGACGTCCCTGAGCATCGGGTGGTTGAGGTCGGCCTCGGAGACGGTGGCCTCCCCCAGCGGGATGGGCCACTCGATGGCGAGCTCGGGGTCGGCGAGGTTCACGAAGGTGTAGGTCCTCTTCAATTCAAGGGACCAGTGGGCGTCCACCAGGTAGGTGTAGGCGGTGCCGTCCTCCAGGGCCTGGAAGGAGTTGCCCACGCCGCGCGGTACGTAGATGGCCTTGGACGGGTCCAGGGTGCAGGTGAACACCTTCCCGTAGGTGGCGCTGCCCTCGCGCAGGTCCACCCAGGCGCCGAAGACCGAGCCGCGGGCCACGGAGATGAACTTGTCCCAGGGCTCCGCGTGGATGCCGCGGGTGACGCCGCGGCTGTCGTTGTAGGAGATGTTGTTCTGGACGACGCGGAGGTCCGGGATGCCCAGGGCGCACATCTTGGCGCGCTGCCAGTTCTCCTTGAACCAGCCGCGCGAGTCGCCGTGGACGGCGAGGTCGACGACCTTCAGGCCCTCGATGCCGGTCTCGGTGACGGCGAGGTCCTTCTCGAATGCGATGTCTGCCATCTAACTCTTCCCTCCTTACTGCCCCTGCGCGCGGTAGCGGGCCTCGGTGGCCTCCTTGACGGGGCGCCACCAGGACTCGTTGGCGACGTACCAGTCGATGGTGGCCTTCAGGCCCTCGGCGAAGTCGGTGTGCGCCGGCCTCCAGCCCAGCTCGCGCTGGAGCTTCGTGCTGTCGATGGCGTAGCGGCGGTCGTGGCCGGGGCGGTCGGCGACCCAGTCGAAGTCCTCGGGGTCGCGGCCCATGGCCTCGAGGATCATGCGCAGGACGGTGATGTTGTTCTTCTCCCCATTGGCGCCGATGAGGTAGGTCTCCCCCATCCGGCCCTTGGTGAGGATGTCCCAGACGGCCGAGGAGTGGTCCTCGGTGTGGATCCAGTCGCGGACGTTCTCGCCCTTCCCGTAGAGCTTGGGGCGGACGCCGTCGACGATGTTCGTGATCTGCCTGGGGATGAACTTCTCCACGTGCTGGTAGGGGCCGTAGTTGTTGGAGCAGTTGGAGATCGTGGTGCGAAGCCCGTAGGTGCGGGTCCAGGCGCGCACGAGCATGTCGGAGCTGGCCTTGGTGCTCGAGTACGGCGAGGACGGGTGGTACGGCGTCTCCTCGGTGAACTTCGCCGGGTCGTCGAGCGCCAGGTCGCCGTAGACCTCGTCGGTGGAGACGTGGTGGTAGCGGACGCCGTATTTGCGGACGGCCTCCAGCAGGCGGAAGGTGCCCTCCACGTTGGTGCGCAGGAACGGCTCCGGGTCGGCGATGGAGTTGTCGTTGTGGGACTCCGCGGCGTAGTGCACGATCGCGTCGTGACCGGGGACCAGCCTGTCCAGCAGCTCGGCGTCGCAGATGTCGCCCACGACGAGCTCCACGCGGTCCGACGGCAGCCCGGCGATGTTCTCGGGGTTGCCGGCGTAGGTCAGCTTGTCCAGGACGGTGACGTGCACCTCGGGGTGGTTGTTGACCACGTAGTGCACGAAGTTGCTGCCGATGAAGCCGCAGCCGCCAGTGACGATGATATTCTTGGGTTCGAAAATCTCAGACATGAAAATCCAATCTGAAGCATGTACAGCTTCTTTAGTATGCCGCAGGAAGTGACGCCGCGACGCTATTCAACAAAACTATCGGACATTTCGGCATGCGATAAGAGCCATAACCTTCGCAGAATTACCTCCTGTACAAAACGCCTCCGAAATGCAGTCTTTGTCGTAGTGAAAAACCGAATCCCCAGTTATTTCACGTAAGTACTTATAGAAGAAATCCTCCCAGCTTTTAAACTTCTCACTGTTTACAAAGGCTTCTGGGGTTTCCAAAACCGTCTTAACATCTAGCTCTGAAATTACGCCGGAGCTCAGTAGAAGCCACTCGAATGATTCGGGAAGACAAACCGTAACAGTATCGCGGTGAATGTCTTGCAGCTTAAGGACGCGGTCCGCATAGCACCCAAATGCCGCCCCGTCCGCGACAACAAACACGCGATCGTCGAGATGCTGATCCAACCAGCCCAAAATCGCGCTGTTCGTCATGGCCGAAGTACAGGTAAGCTCACTGTCAGCGAAATGCCGTTCAAAGAACTGGAAACCAGACTTACTGTCCTCGCATAGAAGGATAGAAAAGTCCTGTTTTGGCGCCGACCGGGAAATAGCATAACGATGATTCCCGCGATCTTGATAAACAGGGACGAAAGAATGGTATTTTCCGCTCGTCTTAATCTTGTAAATCTCATCCACGCTATACGGAAGATTGGGGAAATCAGCCCTTGAGATCAGCACGAAATAATTCGAGGAATACAGCACATGATGGGCAAACTCATCAGAATGGATCTCTTTTAAGCCCTCATCGACAAATACAATCGAGTCATGAACGGACGAAAGCTGGTTTCGCCAATCATAATCGGTCAGGGCGACACAGGGACAATCGCATTGCAAGGAAACGCCCGACTGCTCGCCCGTTCGCATGTAGTCTGCGACCATGTCAAACAGTGTCGTCTTACCCGTGCCACTATCGCCACGCACAATAGTGATGTTCCGCTTGATGGTAAATGTGTACTTAGTTCCCCTGCGGCGGGAAATCTTAACGAGATGCGAACCGTTCATAAGCAGTACCTACAGATACGGAATCGACTCGTGAATCAATTCGGCCATGTTGTGAACGATTCGGCCGCTATTCACGACTTTAATTTTAAAATCCTCGCGACCAAAGTCCATCACATGATAGAGATTCACAACAAGCTTGCGGTCTTTCGCCATGTCGAGAATCCACTTGGCACAGTTGTCACCACAGGTAGAAGCGTTAAAAATTTGCTTACGATCAAATCTCATAAGCAGCAGCGTTTTCACGCCACCAGAAAGCTGGAGTGGGGAGATGGATCCAAGCACAGGGCTTTCGATGACGTTTTCGGAGACAACATCCGATCGATCAACATCTTTAATTATCGAGACTGCATAGGGATCCGTAATCCAAGAAGACCGGTAAGAGTTTTTGAAATATGTCGCTGTGTTGTAAATCGCTTCTGGCATATCGCCAAAGTAGACGCTTAACACATCCACTCCCAATCATATTGTCTTTATGGTCAACGTAATCATAACGAAAGGGGCCACCAGATAAACGGTGACCCCTAAAAGAAAACAAGCTTGCGCTAGTACTCGCGCGGGCTGTTGACGATCTCGCCGGCGGCGACCTTCTTCAGGTGCCGCCCGTAGACCGACTTGCCGTAGGCCTTGGCGGCCTCCTCAAGCTCGGCGGTGGAGATCCAGCCGTTCTCCCAGGCGATCTCCTCGGGGACGGACACGGGCAGGTCCTGGGAGTGCTCCACGGCGCGGACGAACTCCGCGGCCTCGTGCAGGCTCTCCATGGTGCCGGTGTCCAGCCACGCGTAGCCGCGGCCGAGGGTCACCACGGACAGCGTCCCCTCCTCCAGGTACATCTGGTTGAGCGTGGTGATCTCGAGCTCGCCGCGGGCCGAGGGCCTCACTTCGTGCGCCTTGGCTGCCACGTCGCCCGGGTAGAAGTACAGGCCGGTGACGGCGTAGGAGCTCTTGGGTTCGGCGGGCTTCTCCTCGATGGAGACGGCCCTGCCCTCCCCGTCGAACTCCACGACGCCGAAGCGCTCGGGGTCGTCCACGTGGTAGCCGAAGACCGTGGCGCGGCCCGACTCGGCGTTCTGGACGGCGCGCGTCAGGTGGCGGCTGAGGCCGTTGCCGTAGAAGATGTTGTCGCCGAGCACCAGCGCGCACGGCTCGCCGGCGATGAAGTCCTCGCCGATGGTGAAGGCCTGCGCAAGGCCGTCCGGCGAGGGCTGCTCGGCGTAGGACAGGTTCACGCCGTAGCGCGAGCCGTCCCCGAGCAGGCGCTCGAAGTTGGGCAGGTCGGTCGGGGTGGAGATGACCAGGATATCCCGGATGCCCGCCAGCATGAGGGTGCTAAGCGGGTAGTAGATCATGGGCTTGTCGTAGACCGGCAGCAGCTGCTTGCTGGTGACGAGCGTGAGCGGGTACAGACGCGTGCCCGAGCCACCCGCGAGGATGATGCCTTTCATAGGTTGGACCTCCAGAGTTGGGTGTACACAGATGATATAAGTATACGCGAGGCCGAACCTAGGTTGCAGAACTGCACAAAAGAAGGACGGAGAGAGCCAAGCATGCAGCCTCTTTGGTTCACGTCCTTACGGACCACAAGACTCCAACCATTGGACCATATTTGGTCCAATGCGCTGTTCAGTTAGCCATTGACACAAACACGCACTACAGGGTCGCGGACGAGCTGGATGAGGCGGTGGGCACATAACGGCGTGCGAGGTGACGGAGCGCCTCTACATCCACTCGTACCAAAACCTAGGAGACGGGGAGGTTGCTGGGGTCATTGAGCGAAGGGACGCCCTCTCGTCTCGAGGGACAGACCCCGAGGAGATATGGGCGAACTCGTTTGCCGCCGCGCTCCTCATGCCAGCACAGGTCGTAGCGAAACTCTGGGCGGGCAATTGTAGCATCGGTGAGATGACGGACATACTCGACGTATCCGTAACCGCCGTGGGCCATAGGGTGGAAAACCTTGGGCTGCGATAGCGCAGACCAGCGCGGAAGCAGGTCACCAAAAGGGACACAAGAGGCAATCGACCTCATGGGTTCGGCACAAAGGAGAGCAAACATCTTCCCCATCGAAAGCGCCCATTTAGACGAGGTCAGGGTCGAATGCTCGAGCGAGGAGCGGGAACGGCGAGCCAAGGCGGCCCAGGCCGAGAGCGTGGTCAAGAGGATGGAGGCGGAGAACGACCTTCGGTCCGAACTCGGAAAGGCCGCGCTCAAGTGCGTCAAGTGGCAGCTGGTCGCATGCAACACCCTCGTCGTCGCGTACACCGCCCGTCTCATGTGGCTGCAGCGCGAAATCCCTACCGAGGTGATAATTTCCTGGATGGGCGCGACGACCGCCGAGATCATCGGAATACTCTGGGTGATAGCGAGGAGCCTGTTTCCGTTCCAGGACGAACACAGGTCCGCAGACCTGGAAAAGAGTGGCGGCGGCCGAATCGGCCACCCCAGGAGATAAGGGTCGCCCCAATGGCGGTTCTTTCTTTACGGAGGGGGCCGGGGGATTCGAACCCCCGGGCCTAGGACACACCTCGCACGTCACGTCAATCCGTTCGTTGGGCGCAGCCCCCGCCTAGGACCCTTGCAGCCCCTCCAACAAACAAGACAACTTTCATAATAACCCCCTTGAAGTCAATGGACCCGAAATGAGCAACGACTAGGAAGCAGAGCGCCGCGAGGACAATAACCTGAACCTCAACAGCGACAGAAAGCGTGATGTACGTAGATGTCCTCTTCGATGTTAACACAGCGGAACGGAGCGTCTGACGAACTCATAGCGACACATCTAAGAATGCCAGAAATCACGGAACTCCTCTCTGCATTTATAGCGAGACATGAAGTGAATAAGTACAATGAGCAGTGTCCAACAAACGAAAGGCAAACAATGCGAGTCGAAACAACCGGAGTATGCAGAGGAAACTGGAAAATCTACCAGCAACTTAAAATAGAAGGCATCCATGAAGGCTCCAGCATAAAAGCTCAAGCGGCAACGGATGACGACCGCCGCTTACCTTTGTCTCTTCTAAAATTCAAGGACAATAACGGCGAATCGAACTCATACGTTCTTGTAATCCCCGACCCCGATACCCGAGCCATTAAAATTGAGTTTAACGAAATCGGCAAAGACGGTTGCAACCTGAGCAGCGACTCCCTTTCGCTCAATTGCAAGAACATCAAATGGGAGTCGCGTCTTAACTACAAAATTAAACCTGACATGTGCAGCAAACTCCGAAATTACGATGACGTTTCAGAGTTTGAGATGGCGACGATTGATTTTTGGCAGTGCATCGAAGATTCAAACGAGTATATCCTGAGGTGCACGGTTAGAACACCGTACCGCAATGACTCGCAAATCAAACTTCGCTGCCTCGACCGGTTCCTCAATGAGGTTGGGCTGAGCATAGTCAATTTCGGTTCAAATGTAACGAGCGTTGGATTTACATCCGAGAAAAAGCAACTTGAAACGCAGCTCTCGATCCGCATGCCAAAGGCGTTTGATCGTTACTATTTTATTATTGACGATCAAAATCACCCATCATTCAGTGCATTTGACTGCTTAACGCCTGATAAATTAGGCTTGCTTCTTGAGGAGACCAACTTCCTCTTTACCCATGCGCAGTTTGACCCTGAATACCCCGAATGGTTTACAGAGCATAAGGCAACCATTGGTGCACTGGAGAAGCAGAGAAAAATCGTCTTCAATAGCGCTCCGAAATTCAGCATCATTGTCCCTCTTTACAACACGCCCATTTCGTTTTTTAACGATATGGTCGAATCCGTAAAAAACCAGTCTTATGCAAACTGGGAGCTCCTCCTAGTTAATGCAAGCCCTGACAATCAGGAACTAAAGGCTCGCGTTGAGCAGGAGACAGCCCGCGACAACAGAATTAAGTCAATTATTCTTACCGAAAATAAGGGTATTTCCGAAAATACAAACGCAGGCGTTGCCGTAGCTTCGGGCGATTTCGTTAGCTTCTTTGACCATGACGACATCCTTGAACCGGATTTGTTGTTCTCGTATGCCGAGGCAATTGAAAACAATGATAACGTTGATCTTCTTTATTGCGATGAAGACAAACTCATGCCCGATGGAAAGCTGGCACAGCCGTTCTTTAAACCGGATTTCAATATCGATTTACTCAGAAATAATAACTATATATGCCACATGCTTACCATCCGTAAGTCCCTTCTTGACACGCTGCAACCGAATACGAAAGAGTTCGATGGGGCCCAGGATCATAATTTGACTCTCCGGGCCGTGGAAAAGGCTAGGAACGTCCACCATGTTGCAAAAGTTCTATATCACTGGCGCCTAAGCGAAACGTCAACCGCGGCAAATGCCGACAGCAAACCTTATGCCACCATTGCGGGTATTAAGGCGGTTCAGAATCACCTCGACAGACTTGGGCTCAATGCAAAAGTTGAACAAGCGCGTCGTCCCTTTACATATAAAGTAACCTACGCCGTACCAGATTCCCATCCGCTCGTTTCGATCATCATTCCGACCAAAGATCACGCTAATATCCTCGATAACTGCATTACGTCAATTATCGAGAAATCCACATACGACAATTACGAGCTTGTGATAATCGAAAATAACAGCACGGAAAATGCGACGTTCGAGTATTACGATAAGTTACAAGCCAAATACCCTGATATCGTTCGCCTTGTTACCTGGGAGCACGAATTTAACTTTTCCAAGCTCATGAACTTTGGAGTGGCCCGCGCCAAGGGAAATTATCTCTTGCTGCTGAATAACGACACCGAAGTGATTACGCCCAATTGGATTGAAACTATGCTTGGCATCTGCGCACGCGAGGATGTTGGCGCAGTTGGTGCAAAACTCTACTATCCCGACAACACCATTCAACACGCTGGCCTATGCGTCACGGGCGGCGTGGCAGGACATCTCTGCCAAAGCATGCCAAAAGACAACTGGGGCTATTTTGCACTCAACGATGCGCAGCAAGATTTCAGCGCCGTCACGGCGGCTTGCATCATGACCAAACGAAGCGAATACGAAAAAGTCGGAGGTTTCACCGAAGAGCTTCAAGTCGCATTTAATGATGTTGACTTTTGCCTAAAGCTTCGCGAGATTAACGATCTGATTGTATACACGCCCGAAGTCGAGCTGTATCATTACGAGTCAATTTCTAGAGGCGTTGAAAACAACACAAACAAGCAGATTCGCTTCCACAAAGAGGTTGCGTACATGAATTATCGCTGGGCAAACTACTATGTCGAAGGCGATCCATATATAAACCCGAATTTCACCGTGGGAGAACCTGGAAATCGCTATTACCACTTGTGAGATCTAAATGCAGCCTCACAATAGGTGCAAGCAATATCATTGCATATAGATAAGGGGGACGGGGCCTCCATTCCCCCGCCCCCCTTATTGCGGCGACATAATTGTGAGTTACTGATTCCTTTTTCTGTATTTAGAGAAAGGAATCTCATTGACTGAGTAATCGTCTTTCTCCGTACCACTTATAACGCGCTTCAGTACCGCCATTCAAAAACGTGAAAATTGCCCTTCAGTACCGCCAGCGGCGCGCTTGAGTACCGCGCCCCAGCGGTCCGCCGCCTATACACTCGAAACGCCATACCATTAGTCGAGAGAAAGGAACAGATTATGGCAAGAAGGTGATTTCCGACGTTGATGACCTGCAAGCTTTCTCTGGAAAAGTTGCCCCTCTATACGATATGCTTCTCTCAAACAGAAAAGAAATTGTCGCTCTCATCGAGCTTCGTGACACTCTGCTGTCTAAACTTATGTCAGGTGAATTCGATGTCTCTAGTGTTGAGCTTTAAGGATAATTTCAGGCGGTGCCGATGTACTCAGTAAATGGTGTCGACTTGCAGAGCAGTGAGCTTGAGGGGTTGAATCTGCTAGTTGCGGCTGAGGGGGAAGTGAGGGTAGCGGTTTTGTTGCCGAGAATCACCTTCATCTCACGGGCGAGAAGTACTGTTTCATCGAAAAGTATATTGAGCTCTACAACGGCCTACACGAAGCGGGCTTGATAAAAGGCCATGGTAGCGATGGTGGATTCCTCTTTGGGGGAGTCACTCAAAGAGGATTTGATTTCGTAGATGATTACGCCACCGTTGTTGCCCTGAACAAAGAGGAGAAAAGGTAGCAGAAGCTTCATGATTACAAAATTGCTGCATTCGGAATTATCGGAGGCTTATTGAGTGGTGCGCTCGAAAGCTGGATGGTTGAGGCACTCAAAAACATCCTTGCTCCATGCAGCTAAATGCCTAGTTTCTTATGTTGGAGGATGTAATGGATGACGAATTATTCGTAAGGACTATGATTGAGGTCTTGAAATTCGATAAAAAGTATTCAGGGAAAAAGACGACTTATTGCCCATACTCAGAAGAGTCACGCTGAATAGAAAACCCCAATGGGGGTTTGTGCGGCATGGGCGCCCTAATCAGCGATACGAAGATATTGAGCTGCGCATACCCGTACCCCTTCTGAATGAAGCCAATAATCAATATGACGATTTGTACGACATAATCAATTACGTGTACGAAGAAAGCGATGAGTATGCTTTAGGAGAATTGACCCTTCGCCCAAAGATTATTCAATCCGAAGATGTTGAATACACGGAACATGATGTCGTGTTTACCAATATTCAAGAAGAAATTATCCAAGGTATCCGGGATGCGCGGTATTCCATCTGGGCTGCAGTGGCATGGCTGACCAATCGGGCCTTTATAAATGAGCTCAGAGCAAAAAGGCAGCAAGGCGTTTCCGTGAGATTGATTGTCTCAGACGAGGATGCCAATCGTCCTTACTATGGCCAGCTTAGTGGTTTTGATACCGTTCTCATCTCGCGTTCTGGTTGGCGTGAATGGAACCGTATGCACGATAAGTTTTGTATCATTGATTTTGAGTACGTAATGCATGGCTCATACAACTGGACAAAGACAGCAGAACATAATGATGAAACGCTAGCGACCGCCATCGATAGAGATTACGTAAAGAAATTCTCTGATGAATTTGTTCACCTTTACCGTAAAGGGAGAAAGTTGGATATGGCCTAACCGTTACTTGATAATGCAAAGGTAAATAATCATTTGTTGCTCATGGCAATAGAGATGCCGGATCTGAGCGCCTTGTCGAGTTTTGAGATTTCTGCTGTTCTCTATGGAAATGTTGAGACGTAACGAGAGGTGTGCAATATCTCGATTCATCCGATCGGTTGCGCGTCGTTTATTCTTGAGCAATAGACTTTCTCCGTTCCACCTGCAACGCGCTTCGGTAGTATCATCCAAAAATGTGAATATTGCCCTTCGGTACCGCCCGCGGCACGCTTGAGTACCGCTCGCATCCGCGCACGCGTGTTTGTGTCAACGGTCAACTGAACACTGTGCCACGCCGCCCCAGAACTCGTACATGTGCACGTGGCAGCGCAGCCAGGTGCGCTCCCTCATGTCCAGCGTCGGCTCGAAGTAGGCCTTCTGGCTGAACGGGAGCACGCCGACGAACAGGTAGATCTTCGAGACCTCCCCGGTGACCGGGTTCACCAGCCCCCTGCCGACCGTCGGGCCGGACCAGTCGACCTCGCAGGACACGCCGGCCTTGTGCTCGATGCGCTTGGTCAGGTTGTTCGCCACGGTGTAGTCCCCGTAGCGCTCGCAGAACCTGGTGTAGCCCATGGCGACCATGTGCTCGCGCGAGCACTTCGACTTGTACTCGTCGTGCAGCAGGCGCAGGTTGACGCCGACCTTCGCCATCTCGGCGTGCACGTAGGACCAGTCGGGCTCCTCGAAGACGCTCTCGCCCGCGTTTGCGGTCGGGGTAGAACAGCTCGTAGACCCGCTCGTCCCCCATACCCTTCACCTGGTCCCAGGTGATGCCGCGATCGTCCACAATGTCGAACACCTCGCAGACGCTGCCCATGGACATGTGCCTGGTCTTGGCGATCGACCTCCTCGACATGCCCTGGTCGCGGAGCTCCATTATGAGCTTCGCCCTTATCTTCCTTGCCATGTGGTTTCTCCTTCCGTGGATCGGTTGCATGGCAAGCCGATTCTACGGGCGGAGGAGGGGCGATACGGAAATGGCGGAACGGGCGATACGGAAGGAGCGAAACGTCTGGATGGGAAGCGATACGGAAAGCGCGAAACAGGTGCTACTCAGAGCGCGCAATACTCACCGCCCGCGGCGCGCTTCAGTACCGCTCGCATACGCGCCCGCGCCCCACCGGTCCGCCGCCTATACGATCGAGACGCCATACCGGTAGTCGAGAGAAAGGAATGGATCATGGCGAGAAGGATACCGGCGAGGGAGGTGCCCAGGCTGAGGTCGTCGAACCTATCGCTCAACGCGATCGCCGCCGCGCTGCACGCGTCGAAAGCCAGCGTCTCCGTCGTGCTCAGGGCCGCGGCCGAGCACGACGTCGCCTGGGAGGAAGCGGAACGGATGAGCGCCGGGGAAGTGTACGCCCGCCTGTTCCCGGAGCGCGAGCAGCCGGGGCCGGTGTACCCGGACCCGGATTGGGACGCGGTCCACGCCGAGCTCGCGAAGGTCGGCGTCACGCTCAGGCTCCTGCACGGCGAGTACCGCGAGGAGTGCGCCGCGCGGGGCGAGGCGGCCACGTCCTACGACCGCTTCTGCAAGCGGTACAGGCAGTTCACGGTCAGCAGGAACGTCGTGAGCTGGGTCGGCCGCAAGGCGGGCAGGAACATGGAGGTCGACTGGTCCGGTCCGACCATGTCCCTCGTCGACCCGGCGACCGGCGTCGTCTCGAAGGTCTACCTGTTCGTCGCCTGCCTGCCCTTCAGCAGGTACAGCTACGTCGAGCCGGCCCTCGACATGAAGCAGGACACCTGGCTGCGCTGCCACGTCCACGCGTTCGAGTTCCTCGGAGGCGCCACCCCGTGCATCGCGCCCGACAACCTCAAGACCGGCGTCACCGCCCACCCGAAGGAGGGCGAGGTCGTGCTCAACGCCGCGTACGAGGACCTCGCCGCCCACTACGGGTCGGCGGTCATGCCGGCGAGGGTCCGCAGGCCCCGCGACAAGGCGACCCGGCGTCGTCGACCTCCTCGGTCAGCCACTAGTCTATAACCAGCAGCTCGCCGCGTGGCTGGCCACCAAACTACCAGATTACTATGAAATAATACGAACATGCTGCGGAGAAAAAGACCATAATTGACGTAAGAAGCAGCATAGTTATTCTTGTCGTGCTTTCTTCCTTTATCAATTTGCCTGAATTACTGATCTGTATGCCCCCTGTAGAAAAAGAAGGGGCAAGCAAGGCAGCGTATAGCAACAGCGGAGTAAGGTATCGTGCTTGACAACCTGCAATGGTATCCGATCCAACTGATGTAAAGCTCACATATAAAGCCGTGCAAACAAGAGCAATCGATGATGCGACTATAGTAAGAACCCACAACCTACCACACAGGCTCAATCCAAAAGTCTTCGTTTTTGGACTATCAATTAAAGATCCAACGACGAGAACCGTAAAGGGCAAGGCTGAGCTCCATTGCAACACAACCGGAAGAGAGACGCCCATATAAGAGAATGAAAGCGAGTACATATCGGAATTAACAGGGGAAATATAGCCCAATATGAAGTTGATGAGCGTGTATGCGTAATCCAACGGATGAGAGAGAATATACGCGATTTGACCTGACGCACTAACATCAGATCCCCCGCGGGCATCCCCTGCTTGCGCATCAGCGCTAAATAGCATTGGCAACACAAATGATAAAACCATTACGAGCCCGAAGGCGACTACGAAACCGATATAGCGTTTGTAAGCGGTGCGCGAGGAAAACTTGGCTCGGGGCATAAGAAGTAGCAGACCAATGACTGGAAAGTAAATTGCCTTTGGAGCAAGCCCTAGGAATAACGCAGTGACGATTTTTAGCAGGCTTTTGATTGTAAGTCGCTCGAGCGGACGGCTAATTTCTCTCACTACCAAAGCAGCTGCAAGCATGAGAAATGACGTCACAACAGGATCATACGAATAATTTGAAGCGAGAAAAATACTCGTCGGAAGAAGACCAATGAGCATCATGGACAACTTTTTAGTAGGGATAATACGGATGGCGAAAGCAACAACTACTGCATATGAAATAAGGTTGCCCATCTTACCAAACATGAAGCTCACCAAAATTGGAACATGGAATACGCGAGCTACCCACAGACCGATTGCCGATGGAACATACCCGAATGTGGAGACCGTAGTGAGGCTGCTTTTCGATATGGGCGATGCAAAACTTGCCTGCTCCATATATTCGCCCGACTGTTCAGCAGAAGCACCCGCTTCAGCGACCTCATCCACCGACTCGCGGAGCAATTCATGGTCTAAATTCACCGCAGCCCAGGGCTTGGTGACGAGCAGTTGATCCGCGTATGAATACTCCGAATGTCCTAGGTATGACAAACCGAGAGCCCTGTCGTAATGAATCTCGTCATCCCAAGAAATCGCGGTTACCGGAGGTGCGATGAAAACTAAGAAAGATCCCAATAGTAGGCAAGAGCTGAGAAAAAAAAGCTCGACCCTTCCCTTCTTCCAGAAATAAAAGAACGCACCAACGCCGACAAGGAACAAGCAAATCAACAGATAAGTTAAACGACCCGCAACTACACCGATTATCTTAGAGACAAAGTAACTAGGCACCAAGCAAATTATTGCGACAAAGAGGGTCATCAGCGTGACACCCGGAATAGAGTAGACAAACAGTTTGCCAATAGACCTTTGATACGAATGCCCTGAAGGCCCGATCTTGGGAACCGCGGCGTACGAATTGGAGACATGTACGATTATGCAGCCCGAAATAGCGACGAAAAAGATTAGAATACGTCGCTTGCTCCAATCTGATAACTCTAACGGGGTAGACAACGGCGCTCCCCAAAGCGTAAACACCTCAAGAAGAATGGCACCTATAGCGCTTAACCCAATGATACAAGCGAGCATCTTGGGAGAAGAAACGCCATATTTGGTCTGTTTCGGAGTCCTAAGAAAGAAATGATACGAATAAGCAATGAGTACAGCTCCGACAAACGCAGCCAGGGCATAGACAAAAGCCGCGGAAGGACGTAGCTTGATAAAGGCCAGCGACGCAGCAGATAAAACGCCGACGAGCAACGCGGCAATTACCCCAATATCCGCCTTACTCAGATCGGCCTTCCCAATAGTCATCTTTCTTTATCCTCCAAACCTCAAGCGGGGCTAAGGGCAGTTTCAGAGTTTTCCCCTCACTTGCTATTCTGCACTGGTTAGTATCGATACAGCATGCCTGGGCTCAATCGATTTCTCATCATCTGATGATACAGTGAGCCCTCTTGGCTATTTGCTCATTCTCAAGTTCTTGTTCCAAGATTAGCAACATCCCGCGCAATTTTGAACGGCGCCTTGCAAAGCATGCCCTAGACGCAATAAATAAGATGAGAATTACACATGAAGCGGAAAACCAAATAATCAGAGAGGCAATGGTGCTATCCGCAGAAATCTCACCATTGCCTCCCTTGTACCATTCTGAGAAGGCCCAGCCGATAGTAGCTCCCGGAAAACCCATGCCACTGACATAAGCGAAACGATCTCGCCGTCCCCATTTGCGGCATCAAGCAGTGCAAGCAGGATTCTTACTTACTGCGCCAAACCAAGCTCCATCTTTTGAGGAGCCTCGGATGTGCAGCTTGAACAAAAAGAAATTCTAACCAAACGCCTCCCGGAAACTTTCTTATCGTTGTTACTCATTTTGAGCTCATACTCCGCACAGCCCAAAATCCCAGAATCGCCGTGACATCGTTTATGCGAAAGCATATCCGGGATTTTTATATTTAATATCCCTAACACACTCCCCAACTCGCCTGCAGCGCTACGTATCTTCTTGATCGTCCAATCACTTCATAAGCGCAAGCTATTCAACGCGAGAATTCTCGCGGCGTTTCAGTTTGGGGATTTTTACCATGGTTGATTCGTCAGGAGATGACGAGTCTAGCACCGGGGCTGCGCCGCGAGGTGGAGTATAATCACTTTTCGTTGAACGTTTTGTCCGTGAAAGGCAAGTGCATGCAAAGCGATGATACTCAGACTCCGTCCCCGAAGCCGATTCTGTGGATGGTCATTCCTTGTTACAATGAGGAAGCTGTCTTGCCGGAAACATCTGGGACGTTTTTGTCTGAGCTCAGCGGATTGATTTCGGCCGAAATCGTAAGTGATAAAAGTAGCATTCTGTTTGTAGACGATGGGTCGAGTGATAGCACATGGAACATCATTGAAAGACTCTCAAACGACGATGCTCATTTCAGGGGAATATCACTGTCAAGAAATCGAGGTCATCAGAATGCCCTTCTTGCGGGGCTTATGGAAGCGCGTAAGTACTGTGACGTCTCCATTTCTTTGGATTGCGACGGGCAAGACGATATCTCGGCCGTATCTAAAATGATTGAAAAGTACCTGGACGGTAGTGACGTCGTATATGGCGTTAGAAACGACAGGTCTACCGATACGTTCTTTAAAAGGATGACTGCGGAGGCTTTCTACGGCATGATGAAAGAGATGGGGGTAGATACCGTCTTCAATCATGCAGATTATAGGCTCTTGAGCCTTGCCGCTCTGGATGGGTTGTCGGAATATGGAGAATCAAATCTGTTCTTGCGCGGAATGGTTCCGTTGATTGGGCTTCCCAGTTCAACCGTTGAGTACTCGCGCGCAGCTCGCGTTGCGGGTGACAGTCACTATCCCCTACGAAAGATGATCGCTCTCGCTGTTGACGGGATAACGAGCCTTTCGATTAAGCCTATCCACCTAATTAGCGCGGCGGGCGCTGTAATTGGCCTCGTTGGCCTATTGGGGACCTTTTGGGCGATCCTCTCTTATTTCTCTGGGGCGACGGTTTCGGGCTGGACGAGTACCATCTGTGTCATCTTGTTTTTGGGTGGCACGCAACTCCTGAGCCTCGGTGTTATCGGCGAGTATGTGGGCAAGGCGTATCTTGAGACAAAGAGTCGCCCGCGCTATCTAATCGAAAAGAGAACGTATGAAAGCAACCGACGAAACCTAAGGGGCTAACGTGGTCGAATCTTGTCCTGCGACACGTGGAGTCGTTAAGATTCCGTGGTTTTTGCGTTTTGGCAGATGTGTCGCTTTGGCGTATTTCTCGCTTGCCCTGCTTGCCGTTGCTTTCCTTGCCCCGCGCCTGCCTTATGCCTGCAAAGGGGAGGAGGCATCCCTTTCTTTACCTAGTCTGGCTGTGGTTGTGATAGTGGGGCTCGTTGTCTCTGTGGCATTGGCTAAGAGACGGCCAAAGGCGAACGTGGACTTCCTTGGTCTTCAAATGTTTAGACGCGTTAGCATTTCATTGGCCGTGGTAGTTTTCGTGCTTCAAATCTGCCTAATCAATAGCATATATTTTGAGACAGGCTGGGATGTCGGTGTGCTGATGTCGGGGTTGTCCGATGAGGGAGCCACGCTGGATTATTTCTCGCGCTATCCCAACCAGCTGTTTTTGCTTTTTATCTTCAAGACTGTGGGCCACTTTTGCCAACTTATTGGATTCCAAAACGTATACCTCATGCTTGACGTGGTGGGAGCAGCGTGTGTTACTTTGGCTGTTGTTCTGACCTCCTTTGTTGTGGCGAGGCTGGCGGGTTTTGGTCCTGGGTACTATACGCTTGCGTTCGGTTGTTTGTACTTGAGCTTCTCTCCTTGGATTGCGGTTCCTTATTCAGATACGTATGGAACTATCTGCCCCGCGCTGGTCTTGTTTCTGTACAACAATACTGGCCGAAGCCCGTTACGCACATTCGGCATGCTCTTTTTCGGCGTGGTCGGATACTTTATTAAGCCTACGGCCATCTTCGTTGTTGTCTCAATTGTGCTTATAGAGGCTGCATGCGCGATAAGTCGTCGAAGGTTTGTCGTTGACGGGCAGTTGGATTGCTCTCAAATCAAATCGCTCTTTTTCCAATTCGCTGCGATCACATGTGCTCTTGTTCTCTCGTTTGGCGCCAACTCACTCGCAAGGGAGGCGGGTCCGGTGATTGACGCCGATAAATCCTTTTCGATGGCTCATTTCTTGATGATGGGATTTAATGACGAGACTTATGGGTGCTACTATGAAGACGACGTTATCTATTCCGCCTCATTTGGTAGCCAACAGGATAGATCACATGCAAATTTCGAAAAGTGGGCTGAGAGGTTAGAGTCTCTGGGTCCCCAGGGTGTTTTGAAGTTGATGGTCCAGAAGACTATTTCGAACTATTCGGACGGTACTTTTGCGTGGGCTGCTGAAGGAAACTTTTTTTTGAGTACTCCTCATTCTGACAACACGCTGTCAAAGTTCTTTGGAGAAGACGGCTCTTTCACGCTGTTCCAGGTTTTTGCCCAGCTTTGCTGGATGTTTGTCCTGGTCGGTATGTGTCTGAACTGGCTGAAGTTCCCTAGATCAAAGACGGAGTATGTGGTTTTATGTTCGGTGTTCTTGCTCAGCGTGTTTTTGATGCTGTTTGAGTGCAGGGCCAGGTATATGTTTCTCTATTCTCCATTTTTTATTGCGCTCGCGGTGCTTGGATGGAGAAACCTGATTGATGTGTTTGCGAAGCGATTCTCGGAAAACAGACTGTCTGGCCGAGAAAGACTCCGCGGGGTTTAACTTGCGGCGAGAAACCTCTTTCTAGACCAGTAGTTCTTACATCATAACAACGGCTATGGCGGCAATCTTTAACTATTCTGTAGTCCAGGTTCGCCAAGTAGGTTCTAATCCACATGCAAATCTCATTGATGACCAGACCTGGTAGTGCAAGGGGTTGAATTGTCACTCTTGGATATTTAAATGAAGGCCGCATTTAGATGGTAGCTATCGAGGAGGGACCTGCCGGCATCCGTAGCGCATTGAATGCCGTGAACATGTCGTGCATGAAGCGAGGGCTAAGCTGTGGGTGAGCTTGTCGAGCACGGTCACGTGCACCCCGGGGTAGTTCTTCACTACGTAGTGCACGAAGCTGGACCCGATGAAGCCGCAGCCACCGATGACGATGATGTTGGTGGGTTCGAAGGGCATAAAGACTGGTGTCATGCTACTTGAGAGCGAGCTCTTCAACAAGTGCGTTCACGCGACGTCTGAGCTCTGCAATCTTTACCGTGTTGGAGAACTCTCGATAAAGAAGCAGCGCAATTGCATAGAGGAATACGAAGTTCGACGGGCTTTCGAAGCCAAGGGCCCCTGCGAGCCAGAAGGCAATCTGGGGAACGGCTGCAAACACGACAAAGCTCAAAGCAAAGAACAACCAGAACACGGAGTCGAGAACCTGTATCTGAGCCTTACGGAGCTTCTTCACTATCACGAACAAGATGGCAAATGCACCCAGAATGAGTACGACCCTTAAAACGCTAGACATATAATCACCTGAACCACTGAACGAAAAGAATGGAGATGCAAGCTCGCGCCATGTAAGCAATCGACTTGGAGATATTAAGATAGCTCTCCCCCGCCTGGCGTTCACGCATCTCAACTTGAACCTCGCTCACCTTCGCCCCCTTTTTTATAAGAAGCGAAATGCTCTCGGGCTCAGGGTTAAGCGAGTCGTCCTGCGCGAAGCGCTTAATCATTTCCTTGCTAAACATTCTCATTCCCGAGGTAGGGTCAGCTACGCGCTTTCCCGTAGTCAGCTTGATCATGACTGTAATAAGGCGTGAGCCAATCATTCGAGCGGAGATTTCCTTTTTCACGTGGAGGAAGCGTGAGCCAATTACGATATCAGCGTTTTCATTAATAGCGGTCTCGAGCATTTCATCGATATACTCAGGCATATGCTGACCGTCCGCATCAAACTGAAGGGCATAATCGTAGCCGTTGCGGAGCGCGTACTTCATGCCCGTCTGAAATCCAACGGTGAGGCCAGAATTGACTGGCAGTGTTACGTAGTTGTACCCACGATCGCAACAAATCCGCTCAGTTAAATCCTTGGAGCCGTCGTTTACTACGAGATAGTCAACACTTGGAGCGACACCTACCAGCTCGTCAACCGTGGCCTCGAGCGATTCTTCCTCATTATACGCTGGAATAATAACCAGCAATCGATGATGCTTATCCATACATCCACCTTACCTTTTATCTTCCGAAACGTAATCCAGGCATCACATACTATTTCCAGTAGCCTTTTAGCTGAATAACTAACACGGTTGCCATGAAGCCTATTCCACAAAGAGCAGAAATGAGACAGACATATGTAACACCATCCATCGAATACAGAGCAATTAAAGGTAAGGCGCAGAGAGAGGAAATTAGAGCAGCAACATTCCCAACAAAGGCACCCCGGAAGTTTCTGATAGCCATTAGCAAATCGTTTACAAACCACATATACCCCGTAAGCATCGCAAGCGCCACAAGCGGAGGAAGTAGATATGAAAAGCCAGACATCTTTTTCCCATACACAAGAACAAGAACCGGCTCACCTAAAACCATTACTCCAATAGCACACACCAGCCCCAGAACAACGATACCGACCGTCGCCTTTGTCAAAAGCGCATTGAAGCCTTTCCTGTCCCTAGCAGCAAAACTCTCCGAAAAATAGCCTAGAAGAGGATTGTAGATATAGGAGGCGCCCGTCTGAATAAGCGCAACAGGAGCAGCTGCGGCAGCATAAATGCCAAGAGCAGCCTCCCCTTGAACACCAACAAGGTATTGCCTTGGAATCGAAGATGCTGACGCCGCGGCAATGGACGCAAGAACGATGGGGAGACATCTCAAGGCCAGTCGAAGGCACTTTTTGAACGAGATGCTTGGGGCCAATGGGCCGAATTGAAGGGTCCTTGGCAAATCGTAGACAGCACCAACGAGGATCACGACAACGGTCATTGCAACTATCGCCGCCTCGAGCGATTCGCATAAGCCAAACACTACGGTAAAGGCAACAAGAGATAGAATCCCCTGAAAAGACAGAGACTTACCGATGTAATCCATTCGATGATGGCGCTGATCGCACGCGTGAAAGACGTCTACAACCAAGGAAATAGACTTGTAGACGGCATAGAGCAGAATAGCTGCAATCGCTCCCGATTCGCATGTAAACAGCGAATAGCCGGTGCACAGAGCGAGCGCGACTCCGCAAGTGAAAAACCGAAACGCCAGGTATTCACCCGTGGTATTCTCATTCTCAACATCTGAGACCTGGTACGTATACATGCGATACTGAGCGATAGGGGCAAAGATGTTGTAGATGGACATTGCCAAAGAGAAAACGCCGGATGCCTCGTAACCTGAACCAAGGCGAACGATCAGAATCGTAATCAGCCATTGGCAAGCAAGGTTAACGATGGAACCGAACGAGTTCCACAGCATATTCTCTTTAAGAGAGAGCTGCTTAACCTCACTCATCTACCGAACCAATGCTTCCCCGAGACTTTGCAGCCCCTTCTCCAGAACATCAGCAATTCGCTCACTCGCATGACCGTCACCATACGGGTTGCTGGCATGAGCCATGCGGGAATATGCTTCTTCATTCTCTAAGAGGTCGCAACATGTTGAGAAAATAGCATCTTCACTTGTGCCAACAAGCTTAAGCGTGCCCGCCGCAACGCCCTCAGGGCGCTCGGTCGTATCACGCATCACCAAAACCGGCTTACCCAAGCCCGGGGCCTCTTCCTGAATGCCGCCTGAATCGGTAAGAATCAAGTAGGAGCGGGCCATGAAATTATGAAAATCAACCACGTCTAGAGGATCAATTAGATGAATGCGGTCGCAGCCGTCCAACTCTTCATGAGCCGCCTTGCGAACGACAGGATTCAAATGTACAGGATAAACAGCGCGCACGTCATCATGCTTTTCAACAATTCTGCGAATAGCCCTGAACATGTGGTGCATGGGCTCGCCAAGATTCTCTCGACGATGAGCCGTAATCAAGATCAGGCGCCTATCTCCAACCCAATCAAGCTCGGGATGCGAATAATGATCGCGCACCGTCGTACGAAGCGCGTCAATGCCAGTATTTCCCGTCACGAAAATTCGACTGGAATCCCGATGCTCAGAAAGCAGGTTGTTGCGAGCTGCTTCAGTTGGAGCAAAGTGCCAAGCGGCAAGTATGCCGGTTGCCTGCCTATTAAATTCCTCGGGATACGGTGAGTGGATGTTGTATGTACGCAGACCCGCCTCGACATGGCCCACGGGAATGCCCTTGTAGAAGCATGCAAGTGCGGCGGCAAAGGACGTCGTCGTATCACCGTGAACAAGAACAACGTCGGGCTTGAGCTGATCCAGCACGCCGTCCAAGCCATTAAGAACAGCCGTGGTAACATCGAACAAAGTCTGTCTTTGTTTCATGACGTGCAAATCAAAATCGGGCACAACCCCAAACTCCTCAAGGACCACGTCGAGCATCTGGCGATGCTGGCCGGTAACGCAAACCTTCGCGTTAAGGCCAGATCGGTTCTTCAGCTCCTTTACGAGAGGACACATCTTGATTGCTTCGGGCCTTGTTCCAAATACCAACAGGACCGTCTTCTTCGACAAAGAGCTCATGCTGCACTCCATACTTCACTCAAGCCTATTTGCACAAACCAAACATTTTCAATAACGAACGGTACATAAATCCACAAAACGGAATGGCTTTTGCCCTTATTCCGACTGTGCTATGCATCAACTCTGAAACGTACAGGCGATATCCCTTCCAGTTCGTAATGAGCAGCCGATCAGTATTCTTCGTGTAGCCATCGGCAAGGTATTCGCACACGTAGAGAGGAAAGGCGTACCCACGAATTAGATATCCATCGTTGCTGAATCTATTAAAGACAACTGCTTCAGGAACAAACCGCTCATCTTCAAAAACCGGGAATCGGTACTTCCTCAACCGTTCCGTCACAAAGGCCTCGGCAAGGTCACCCGTAATCCCCTTCGATCGGCGATCAATTGACGAATAATCGATGTACGAACCCACATTGTCTTGCAGAATTCCTCCCGTAAGCTTGTTGCCCGGAAAAATACGAACTCCCGACAAGGCAATCAGGCGCTCGTTAGACATAACGGTTTCACAGTTCTCCCCAATACGCTCCAAGGCATCATCGGTTAGATAATCGTCGCTGTCTACCGGGAA
The DNA here is from genome assembly GCA_963604655.1 of uncultured Ruminococcus sp. Taxonomy (GTDB): domain Bacteria; phylum Actinomycetota; class Coriobacteriia; order Coriobacteriales; family Coriobacteriaceae; genus Collinsella. The sequence continues at coordinate 84,505 of CAVCRP010000001.1, read as the reverse complement.
AAACAAGGCTCCCTTCGCCTCATCAAGACCCTTATTCCATGCAACGTGCTTTCCGCTATTGACCTGGAAAAAATAGCGGATAGGAAATTTCACCTGACAATCTTGCTGCATCGCCTCGACGAGCTTTCGCGTATCATCCGTGCTTCCATCATCAACAATTATCCATTCGAAATCTCGAAAAGATTGTCTTTTCAGACTTTCGAATAGCTTGGGAAGGATATATGCGCGATTATAAGTCGGGGTAAAAACCGTTATAAGCATAGACGACCCGCTCACTTTAGCAACTGGACCCAACGCTTCCCAAATCCCTGGCAAACGGGATGAGGGAATTTGCAAAAGAAACCTTTTGCACCAGGCGATCACATGAATCCCTGTCGCATACCGCATTGTCCATTTTCAAAACGAGATCATCCACATCCCCGTTATACAGAAGTCCAACACCATGTCTATCAATCTCTTCGGCAATGTCGTAAACGTAAGGAGTAGTGATTACCGGCCTGTGCGCCGCGACGTATTCCAAGAACTTGTTAGGGTAAGCAAAGTGGTTCGTTGGAACGTCCTCTCTCAACATCACGAAGAAGTCCGCAGCACAGAACACGCTAGGGAGGTCAGATGGCTTGAAGCTATCGAATTCAACGTCGTCACAATCACCGATTGCGGCGCGTGCAGAAGTAACGTCACCAGACAAAACAAGTAGCTTTGCCCCACGCCTCTTCAGTATTTCGCGATACAACTCTGCAGTTTGCGGAAGGCATTGCCACGACGAAGCTCCGCCTGAGTAAACGAGCAGCCACTCGTCATCTTCTACGCCGTACTTCCTCCTATAATCCTCTCGATACTTAAGCTCCTCCGCACGACCAAAGCTTGGCTTCGCCCCCGTCGCACACGGAACAATGTAGAACTGACCCTCTTTGCAGCCGCACTCTCGACAAAGGAAACTGCGATACGCTCGAGAAACACAAAAGATACGGTCGAACTTACGCAAATATTTGCGCTGCTCGTATCTCTCAACAAAAGCGGCGGCACGGTGGAATGAGCCAAGGAAGAGGGGCTCGTCGCGTGCAAGAAGGGAGCCGTCGCCGTAATAACCATGAACATCAGCACATACAAAAGCTCCCGACGCCTCGGCGGCGCGCTTCATCCGGTCGACATAACGAAACAGCCCCACGCCAGAAAGGATGATCGCCTTGTAGGAGCCACTCAAAACCTTTTTTTCCGCAGTGGTAATTAGCTCTTCATATCCCGACAGCAGCTGCATGGGATTCATAAAATCCCGCCGAACATAAACGCCGGGTCCAAAAGCTTCACCACCCTCAGAAACACCCAAGCGAACATTGCAAAGAGCCGCAACATCAGACTCAATGCCCCACCCATTCTTTAGAGCATCTGCTCTATTTTTAATCAGGCTAAACTCGCCGCCCGAGGTGGCAACATTCCTTGAGGTCACAATAAGAATATCGTGCATCACTATACCTTCTCATTCTCCTACTTCTGAAGAAAACAATATCCGAACGAGGAAACAAAACCGCGGCAAACCCCAGTCAACGGAAAAGCAACACCAACGTAATTGCTACGCACCAAGAAGTTCAACGAGCCTCTCTGCAGTATTGCCCCACGTACAATACTCTCGAACTCTACTCTGGACCAGCCGTCCCTTTCGCCGCGTCTCCGCTTTCGATGCGCACGCCACTCGTATTGCTTCGGCAATTTGGTCGGGAGCACAGCCATCCAACAAAAAACCGCAATCTTCCTCACCAAATACTTCGTCAACTCCGCCCACCAAGGGAATGATTGCCGGGGTGCCGCACGCCGAAGACTCGAGAAGGGTCGTACAAAAACCCTCTGATCTCGTAGGAAGACACAGCACGTCTGCGGCCTGAAGCAAGGACGACACATCCGCCGGACGCAAAGGACCAACATAGGAGACATTCTCAGGAGTAGAATCCATCAACTCACGCAGGGGACCATCACCCGCAACCACCAACTTTACGGGCGTTTCATTCAGTTGCTTCATAGCCGCAAGAAGGGAGTCGATACCCTTCTCGGGAATCAACCTTCCAACAAAACAGGCAAGAACAGAATCCGTCCCGACGCCCAATTCGGCACGAAAATCTCGATTTGAGGCATTGGAGCAATAAGCATCAACGTCAATCGCGTTAGGCAGGATATCAATGCCAGAAATACCAAATTGTCGAAGCCAAACCAGGCTTTTCTTAGAAACACCGCAAAACACTGGATGAAACCGCTTGGCAATCGAAGTAATTATGTGTTCATAGGCGCGAACGAACACATCCAATACTGCGTTTCCGAATGTAAGATACTGCGATCCATGGTCAAGAACGATGGGGGTAAGATGATGGCGCCTGGCGAACCGAAGCCCACAGATTGAATGGGGATAAAACCTCGTATTAACTAGGACGCCATCGAAGCACTCGCCATCAAGAGCCCTCAGCATGCTCCGATAAGCTCTTCCAAAACGCGAGACAGGGAACCTGCCACCAAGCAATGGAAAACACGGCAGTCTTACAACCTCAATACCATCGTCTGTTACCTCTCGAGACGGCAGCGAATCGCAATTACACGTGACCACGACCGGCTTATGGCCCATGCCAATGAGCGTAACTGCGAGGTTTCTGGTATAGGACTCAACACCGCCAATGTGAGGCAGATATTGAGCGGAAAAGATTGCTATTCTCAGCGCTTCAGCCATTGATTCTTTCTTACTCTCTCGTCATCTCTATCTCGCTCTAGAAAAGCCAGAACGAGCTTGAATCTTGGCATAAGAGCTCCCAATCTCTTAGCAAAAGATATAGTTTATGGTAGCAGACCGCCCTACAAACAAAAGGACGGAGCTCACGCTCCGTCCTTTTGCTACTTGACGGTCACGGGATTAGTCGTAAAACCGTTACCCAGATACTCGCTTGGTCGACGAGGGACATGGTCGGACCGGACCAGTCGACCTCCATGTTCCTGCCCGCCTTGCGGCCGACCCTGCTCACGACGTTCCTGCTGACCGTGAACTGCCTGTATCGCTTGCAGAAGCGGTCGTAGGACATCGCCGCCTCGCCCCGCGCGGCGCATCCTCGCGGTACTCGCCGTGCAGGAAACTGAGCGTGATGCCGACCTTCGACGCGTGCAGTGCAGAGGCGATCACGTTGAGCGACAGGTTCGACGACGTCAGCCTGAGCACCACCCTCGCCGGTATCCTTCTCGCCAAGATCAGTTCCTTTCTCTCGACTACCGGTATGGCGTCTCGAGCGTATAGGCGGCGAGCCGGTGGGTCGCGGGCGCGGATGTGAGCGGCACTAAAGCGCGCTACAGGTGGTACAGAGAAGGACGATTACTCATGTAGACCCATTACATGCACAAAACATCAAGGACAATTGCATTTAAGCCTTCGCCGTAACCTTTACCGGGAACGGCCCAACGTCCATTTAGGTCCGTCGTCTTGGGAGCACACCCACGGGAAACAAGATTAAAGCGTGGGTCAATACACGGATTATTCAAAGGTTCAGTTGTTGCGTACGCTTTTAAATGCTGCGCCTGAACCCTAAGCCCTTCTCTAACGGAAGAAAAAGTATATCCGGGATTTCCAGGACCGGTGGCTCCAACACCTCCAAAATTGCACTGATTTGCCTGGACCAAATTTCCGAATCTTAAATAGCCCGTCTCTTTCATGACTTGAGCATATAAAACTTCAGGACATACTCCCTCAAATGAGGCTTCTTCGTAAAGGATCTTACAAAACTCATCAATAGAGGCGCTGCCTTTGCTTTTATACACGCTCTTTGGATAAGTATGCTCCCCAACAGTCCTGCCGTAATGAACGGCAGCATCCTCGTAAGAAGTGAAAGACGAGGACATTATATAGCCCTCAAATCCAGTCATGCTCGAACCATTACGGTGCTCTTTCATCCCATATTCGAGATAGTGGAGATAATACTCTTTTAAATTACTTCCGTAAGCCTTCCTAAGATCGAGGTACCTCGTTCTATAACTATAAACGTCGAACGCCTCGGAGCCGCGGCGGCCCTCCGACATGCCGTAGTTGATGAAGTGCCGCAGGACGGCCGAGTCGTCGACCATAGTCACGCCGCCGTAGGTCGACTTGGTGAAGGCCTTCTCGACGTCGCCGTTGCGGGAGAGGTAGTACTCGGGGTCGTAGACGGGAGCGTAGTCCACGCCGCCCGCCTTGGTTGCGGCGCCCTTGAGCTTCGAGCAGCCGGTGGCGTGGCGCCCCTCCTTCTTGCCGTACATAAGGTAGTGCGAGTAGTAGCTGGCGAGGTCGGTGCCGAAGGCGGCGCGGAGATCGGGGTACTCATTGTAGTAGCTCTGCACGTCGAACGCCTCGGAGCCGCGGCGGCCCTCCGACATGCCGTAGTTGATGAAGTGCCGCAGGACGGCCGAGTCGTCGACCATAGTCACGCCGCCGTAGGTCGACTTGGTGAAGGCCTTCTCGACGTCGCCGTTGCGGGAGAGGTAGTACTCGGGGTCGTAGACGGGAGCGTAGTCCACGCCGCCCGCCTTGGTTGCGGCGCCCTTGAGCTTCGAGCAGCCGGTGGCGTGGCGCCCCTCCTTCTTGCCGTACATAAGGTAGTGCGAGTAGTAGCTGGCGAGGTCGGTGCCGAAGGCGGCGCGGAGATCGGGGTACTCATTGTAGTAGCTCTGCACGTCGAACGCCTCGGAGCCGCGGCGGCCCTCCGACATGCCGTAGTTGATGAAGTGATCCAGGGCCTTATCTTTGCTTCCGTTTGCCCATTCGTTAACATCTGGATACTTATTGAGATAGTAGTCGGCATCGAAAACAGACGAATAATCAAGCCAAGAGGATTTGGGGAACTGCGCGATGATGGCATCCGCATCAGCTTCTCCAAGGCGTTTGCACCCGGCATCACTAAAGTACTTGTTCGCATCGCCCCAATTAGAGATAAATCCGTGCTCAATCAAAATACCGGGGATTCCAGCTTCACGAGCGCAACGAATAACAGCGAATTCGTCGCCTACCTGCATCTGAAAGACACCACGGTTTGTAAGTCCGAGAGCAACAAGATTGTTCTGAACCTTCTGGGCCAGCTCGTACGAAACCTGGGTATAGTCAGCCCCGTTCACGGTAGGCGAATATACCTCGGCGCCATGAGCTGCGGACGAACCTGAATTGATATGGAAACTGATATAGGCCTGGGCGCCCTGATTGACGCAACGCTGAACGCGGTAAAGGAAGTCGCTGCTACCGTAGCTGCCCGACTGCTCACGAGCGAGAATTACCTTAAATCCGTAATTCTCAAGCTTGGTCTTACACGCGCTAACAATCTTCCAAGTTAGGTCGGCTTCACTCTTCCCATTGCCCTGAGCGCCGGGATCGGATCCACCGTGACCGGCATCAAGTGCAACCACGCGAACGTTTTTACGAGCCGAACGGGAATCGACGCTATAAGCCGCAATGTCACCATCACCTTCAGAACCGGAAAGCGCCTCTTCAATAGAGAAAGCCTCGACAGGATTGCCGTTCTCATCAGCATAGTAGACCGACAAATCATCGATATTGTCAACGCTATCAGATGAAGAAGACGAATTGACTACGTCAAAGCTGTAATCCTCAGAGGAGAGGTCCACTGAATAGATCGCGTTCGAATCCTTCACCTGATACGTAATACCGGTTAAAAAATACCGCGCTACCAACAAATCTTGTCCAAATGTAAAGCCCGCAGCATTCCCAGAGAAAGCCGAAGCTTCAACGGAGCGCTCTTCGCCAGAATTGCTGACGAATGATAGGGACGCAGAGGTCAAAACATCAGAATCAGATGCAGTTGCGAACGCCGCCTCTTGCATAGCACCCAAAGAAAGAGAGGGTTGCGAAATGTACAAGTATTGGAAAGAGGCATCGACACAAGAGGAATCGGAAGATTGAGCCGATTGAGCGGCCGATTCGACATCCGAATTACAAGAGCCTGCTTCGGCGGTCTTCTCAGTATCCTCACAAGAGTCGGCTTCGGCGGTCTTCTCAGTATCCTCGGAAACGAAATCCGAAAATGAAGAGGAGCTAGAGGTCTCGGCTTCATTATTAGAGAGCGAGGAAAACTCAAGTGCATAGGCCGACGAAACGGGAGCAAGGAAGGAAGAGGAAACCAGAACAGCGGTAACCAAATTAGCAACTGCGCAACGAACCTTTTTCATATATGCACTCCCAATAAATTAACGTAAATCTAAATAGTAGACTTTAACTAAAACAAAATAGAACTCGAATAATTCTAACTGAATTACTTGACCTGCCGTTAACCCATTTTCACCCTTACCCCATTATCGGAACCGAGCTGAGGAAGACAGCGTAGGAGAATCGCGATTACGAATTTACGCACCGCTTAGGACTTGACCCAACAATGGCCTACTTCGGCAAAGAAACCCCTTCAATCTTGTCCCACAAAACATCAAACACCCTACCCGGATGCTTGAAAAACGCCCGATACAGAACCTGTCGAACCGCCTCGACGCAGGAAGCGGCAACATACACGCCGGTCACCACGAGCACCACCGACAGCAGTCCCCACGCTGGGTGGCAGTGGGAGAACACAAGCAAGTTCTTCCACAGCAGCTCCTGCATGTACGCGCTGTCCGTGGCAAGGTACACGCCAAACGACAACGTGGCCAAGTAATTGACAACAGGCCAATGCGCAGGTTGAGCGTTAAAGACAAACAAGCACACCGGAAGTGCGATCGTAAGCGACAAGAGGCTTGCGGGATTAGTCACCACCGATTCGTACACGTTGGAAGCGAAAGCGCTCAAAAGGAGCACATCCTTTTGAGCCACAAAGTAGCAAACATACACAGCAACGTACGAAAGAACGGGCAGCACCAAAACCCTCGCACCCGCCCCACCGCGATAATGGCACTTAAACCAACACGTCACGCACGCGATCACGACCGTCTGACCCGTCAGGGAGGAGACAAAGCCGCCAATTGTCGAATACGGCACAACGGGCAAGACCCCATATAACACGACCAGCAGCATACAGAGCTCACCCAGTCGCCGGCTCGTCAAGGTACGCAACCCGTCGAACAGATAGGGCGCCACAAGAATCAGCAAAATATACACCGTAGGAAACCACCACAGAGAGGCGAGCGGAGCAAAGACGGCAGCCATTAGCTCTTCAGCTTGCAGACCATCCCCCGCCTTAAACACGCCGAAGTACAGGACGAGTGGCACACTATAAAAGAGCATTTGCCCCAGCAGGGTCCAAGCCCTTCGCAGCTGACCCTTAAGTGTCAGTTGCGCGTCGGCCAGGTACCACACCGTAATGATAAAAAACACGGCAACGGCAATACGCCCCGAAGGGTACAACACGCCATGCAGCACCATGCGTGCAACGGTCCCGGGGAAAACGGAAATAGGCTCAGCATTATGAATCACGAAATGATGAGCTACTATGAACCACATCGAGATGATGCGCAGAAGCTCAACCTTTGAATTGCGCTCTTTTGATCGTCCCAAACTCTCCCCCATCAACCGTGCAACTTTTATGAGTCGCCAACGTGTCCTGCATACCAACAATTTAGCCAATTACACCTGGAGGGCAAGTTGTGTCACGAAAAGAGGCGTAATTCCCTCCAGGGCCGTCGTCGGCCGTTATCCTACGCGACCTTACCGAGCTTGTCCATGAAGGCGGCCTTCAGCGCGGCAACGGTGGCGCCCCCGACGCGCTTGTGGCGGCACCACTCCGCGACGTTGCGCTCCAGGTGGACTGCTTCTGTCAAGGCTAAACTGAACACCGGGGACTGCAGCGGAAACCCCGGACTGTGTTCCTACGCTACAGGACCTAGGCTTCTTCGGAACTGCATCGGGCTCAAATAGCCCAGGTCGCTCTTGCGGCGCTTGTCGCGGTACCAGAACAGATAGGCGTCCGGCATCTCCATGAACTCCCCCATGCCAGCATCGTCCCAGCCCCTTCCGTGGAAGGACTCCACCTTCAGCCTGCCGAAGAAGCCCTCCGCCCTTGAATTGTCGGGTGAGCACCCCTTCCTCGCCATCGAGCGCACGATGCCGTGCCCATCGCAGATGGCGATCCAACCGGGCCACCGGTAATGGCTGCCGCGGTCGGAGTGCACCCAGTGGTGCTCACCATACGCAAGCTGCGAGCAGGCCCGCAGGAGCGATGAGTTGGCAAGCACCGCGTTCGGGGGCGTGCCGATGGACCAGCCGACGGGCATTCCGTTGAAGCAATTGATCGCCGGCGAGAGGTGCACTTGCCGGCGGGGATGCGGAATTCCGTGATGCCTGTGACCCACAGCCCGTTTGGCTGGCCGCGAAGCGGTGTCTGCCCCTCTCGTCCAGGCAGGTGTTCCCAGGCGCCACGTAGACCTCGCCCACGTACGGGCTGTACCTGCGCCTCCTCCGCGGCGCGCAGGCGACCAGCCCCTTTGAATTGCCCATGGAAGGAGAAGACCTATGGGCATCAACTGGAGGGTCCGCACGAAGCCGCTGGCGTTCTGGCTGGGCATCGCGGGCGCGGCGGCGACACCGGTGCTCGCGTACCTGGGACTCGGCTACGAGGCCATTCCACGCGCATGGGCGGCCCGCGGCGCGACCGACCCAGCTCGGCACCCGGAGCGAACGCAAGTTCGGCGCGGGCGGCCCCCGACGGGTGAGCACGTAGCAGTGGTTGCTCCGCTGGGGGGGCATAATAATGAACGGTTGGCCTGCGTCCCGTGGCGGTTGCTGCAAAGGCTCCGCTTGGGAACAGATGCAATATTGCGTCCGCACCTTCTGTTAGAATTGTTCACTAGTGTTTTATGCTGCGGTTTTCTGATCCGCCGGCATGGGCTAAGGGGTGTTTTTTGGCTGTACAGGGTAAATCAAAGGAGCGCGTTCAGGACGTTGGCGAGGTCTTCACCAACGAGTGCGAGGTGAACGCCATGCTTGACATGGTGAAATCCGAGACGGAGCGCATCGACTCCCGGTTCCTGGAGCCGCCGTACGACAACGGCAACTTCCTCGCTGAGGTGCTGCGACGCAAGCTTTCCGTGGTGGCCTCGCGCTACCGCAAGAGCGCGACCGACTGCATACACGGTGCCGTCGCGGCGAGAAAGGCTGGCGCAGAGAAGCCGAAAACCGCGGCCGACAGCGGCGCGGCCGGCGTCGAACAAGGCCCAGTTGAACGCACTGGGAGCCGGGTGCAAGGTGCGCCACAAGGCATGGGGCGCCGGCACCGTGACGAGGATAGACGGCGGCTCGATCTACGTGAGCATCGGGGGCAAGGAGCGGATGTTTCAGTTCCCGGGCGCGTTCGAGCAGGAGTTCTTGAGTTTATTGGGAGCATGCATGTCTGACAACGCAATAAACATACCGGGCAACGTGTCCTCCGATATGCAGAAAGAATCCTCCAAACCCCTTTTTACCTTGCAGAGGGGTGCAACAAGGCGTGAGGTAAACGCGGTAGAAGCCAGACATTTTGTTCAAGGCATTCTTTCCAGGTCGATTAACCTAGCCACGCTTATCGGCTCTGGCGCATCTACTCCGGCCATTCCCCTGATGGGTGAAACCTTCAGGAACTTGCGAGCGGACCTCAAGCTCAACGATCCCGATCTATCTATCCTTCTGGAAAGTCGGATAACTAAAATTGCCTGTCGAGATAACGAAGACCCTGCGAAGTACTCGAACATAGAGAACCTCCTCTCGTGGCTGAGTCAGCGCATCGAGGGCTCTCTAGATAGCGCCGATGACGACAAGAGGGTTTCCGATGCAGTTCGCAAGGCCTTTCTCGAGTCCGTCGACATCAAATACAGCGCGGAGCACTCCGACGTCCTTGATAGCTATCGTAAGTTTGTTCAGGGACTTGGCGTATCGCGACAGATCCTTGCGCGCGGTGGTCAAGCTGCCTTCGACGTCGTTAATCTCTTCACAACAAACTACGACCTATTTCATGAGATGGCCCTTGAATCGAGCGGCTACGCCTATGTGGACGGGTTCTCGAACGGGCTGATACCCACATTCAACCCGCGGGAATACCATCGCAGGCCGATTGACCTCGACGAGAGATTCAGGGATCACTACGAACCGGTGAACCCCTTCTTTCGCCTTTACAAGATGCACGGGTCCATCAACTGGAGGATTTATGACGGAAACGTCGTAAGGGTCCCCAGGTTTCCCGACATCACCGACGAGTACCAAGGCGACAGACAACTTATCGCCCCGATGACTTCCAAATACGCCTTGACCCAGGGCTCCCCCTATAGCGATATGTTCCGCGAGTTCGTAAATGCCCTCGCCGTCCCCAACACAGTCCTTCTGACTTGTGGATTCAGCTTCGCGGACTCTCACATATCAAACCTTATCAGCCAGGCTCTTGCGAGGCCCGATTTCACGCTCCTCGCCTTTATCGGCAACCCGGCAGAAGCAGATGTCGGTTCCCCTACACGTGTGTTCTACGATAAGGCAGGTGGCGCGAACACCTATTTCGTATATCCAAGTGAAAGGGAACTGGACCGCAAGCGCCCGCTATACTTCTCGGAATTTGCTGACTTTATCGGGCCCGAGATCACCTTCGGAGACGATGTGGCATCTGGATCTTTGGGGCTTGGTGACAAGAATGACTAATGAGGTTCCCAATCCGGGTTGGCTCATCGGCACCATCTGCTATATGGATCAGGAGAAGATAAGACTACGCGCATCACGTTCCGACTTTTCAGACCGGATGCTCGATGGCGAGCCAAGGCATCTAAACGGGCTCAATCAATATCTCTTTTCCTATCTCTCTATCTCGACAAAGATCATTTTTCGCGTGACTTCCGTAGAAGAGGCCGAGAGGCCGTATTCCGACCAGCCTTCGTCGAGGTTTAGCACGAGCTATATCTTCACCGCCGTCCCCATTGGAGAGATTGAAGGATCTTCCTACGTGCCCGGCGTAGTTGACCTCCCCATGGTCGGCTCCAATGTCTATGCCTGCGATGAATCAATCCTCAAGAGGGTCTTTTGCGTGCGGGAAGGAGTCGAGATTGGGTCCCTCGCTGGGTACGATTCAGTAAGACCCACTTTTGATATCGATTCCCTGTTCTCTGGTCATCTCGCTATTCTCGGTAATACCGGCTCGGGAAAGTCCTCAACCGCGCGGCTCCTGCTTGATAGGGCGGCATCGCTCTTAGATGCCGAGGACGCGCTCGATGCAGAGCCCCGATTCTTCGTCTTCGATCTGCACGGCGATTATGACTTTCTCACGCGCGGCGGTTACGGCTGCACGAGACGAATCGGCGCTGATGAGTACCACCTCGCGCCCGGAGAGTTGTCGATGGATGACTGGTCAGCTATTCTCGACCCCTCGCGACGCATCCAGAAACCTCTGCTTGAGAGGGCCGTGAGATACTCCCACCTCAACGAGGAGGGCAAGAAGAAGCTATTTGCTGCCTTTGCATATACCGCAATTCGGGACACGAGCATCGATAGCCACGCAGCGAGGAAGTTTCAGGTCTCAAAGTATTACCAGCCGATTGAGGGAGAACTTAACAAGATTCTCGAACGCGAGTCCGGACCTTTCTCTCGCCCTCAGACCGCTCATAACCTGTTAGTGTCTTTCAACCTGGAATACGGAAACATATCGAAAGATGTCGTCGAAGGGCTTGAGTCCCTTTTGAAGGAGTTCATCGAGGACGAATACATGTCCGATGGACTTCCCAATATCGAACGCATCTTATGTGAGTACGAAAAACCTAAAAGCGAGGTCTCAATCTCTGACGTCGTTGATGCGCTTGACTTCGTGTTCGACGAAGAAGAAGTGCGGGGCAACCGTCAGATAAGGTCGTATTCAGAGGGGCTGGTTACTCAGCTTAGAAACCTTAGGGAAAGGTATTCGCAAGACCTCTTCTCACTTGAGCGGGGCGAGTCAATTGCTGCCCTCTTAAACAAGGGGCATGGCATTCTTGTGCTAGACGTATCTCAGATAATCGACGAGTCAGGATTGAAGTTGTTTTCCCACTACGTTGCGCGCACCCTCTTTCAGGCTAGCCTAGATGCAGGAAGAGGCTCCTCGACACCCATCTATCTCATTTTTGACGAGGCGCATCGCTATATCAGGGATGCAGACCTGACAGACGACTCAGTGTTCAATCGAATTGCACGGGAGGGCCGTAAGTTTGGCATTTACCTTACCGCCATCAGCCAAATCCCCAGTGAGCTTTCCCGCGTCGTGCTCTCTCAGACGGGAACCTTCATAATCCACCGCATTCAGAACTCTTACGACCTCGATTACGTTCGCCGCAATATCCCTTCCATATCAAATGGCCAGGTCATGCGCCTTCCCGCATTCGCCCCGGGAACCGCGACCGCGCTGGGAAGCTCCATTACGGTGCCCCTTGAACTACAGATAGACGATGACTTTGCCGACGAGACGCCAACGATCCGGATGATGAAGAGCAATCGGATTCGATAAAGCTATTTGTGGCCGGCCCGGAGAATGCCCGCAACGGAGACGTTGTGGGCATTTCCTTTTGCCCGCTCGGGGCATGGGAGTCATACGTGGGTGAGTAGGATGGTAAGCCGCAGGGCAGCAAGGGCAGCCGGAGGAGCCGCAGGAGCAGGCGCCGCAGGTAGAGGCGGTGTCGAACTACTGCGAGCTTCTCAACCGGCGGGACGCGCGCTACGCCTAGCAACAAGCCAGAACAAGCACAGTAATTTTCAGCGCACCATACACGCACTCGCTGCTAAGGTTCGGCCCCAGCCACGGATCACCCGTCAAGAAGAACTCCAGCCAGTGCTGCATAAACAGTGCCTGCTCGCGCTTCCAACGGCGCAGCTTTTCCTCGCTGGCCTCTTCCCTGCTGCGCGAAGTGAACTCGTAGTGGTGCAGCTCAGCATAAGGTGTAAAGATGGTGCGGTAGCCCCCATACGCGCAGGCAAAAATCCGCATCGTTAAAACCGACGGCAAACTTCTCGTCGCAGCCTTCAACCCGTTCATAAACGTCGCGACGGACCATCTGGCAGGCGCCCGTAACGGCGCTGAAGTTGCCCGGGTGCACGGCACGGGCAAGATATCCCTCGCGCTTTGCCGAAAAGTCCCAGTTGGCATGGGCAAGGGCGCCGCGCACGCCGACCACAATGCCAGCTAGCTGAACCAGATGGCCAGCAAAGTAGAGCTTGGCACCCACTAAAGCCCATTACTTGCTCAGGATGACCAGGAAGGTCAAGAGAAGTAGGAGAAGGATAATCCTATCCATCTGACTACCCCCTGCCTTGTAGAACCGCGGCCCGGAATACAGCTGGCTTCGGAGAACAAGGCAGAGGACGACACACCGCCGCGTCCAGCTAAAATTTAAACAGAAATACGTACGCATGTTCGCGTTTCGTGGTACACTGTATCTACCAGAATAAGACAGAGTGAAAGTCGCTTCGGAGGCCCCCAATGGTACGAAGCGCCGGCGCCGCGGATCCCCGCTGCCCCGACCCTGGCTTAGCCGGCGCACGCGACGCCGACTGACCGGCGGGATGCCGGTTGAAGCTACGCAATACCGGCATGTTGAAACCACTCGTCCTCCGGCGTGCGGATCATAGCATGTCGACTAAACCGAAGGGGCATACATCATGGACAATTCCAACGCAAGCCAGCAGATCGCTTTGTACGAGGACCCCGACCACGCAGTCCACCTTGACGTGCGCGTCGACGGCGATACGGTCTGGCTAACCCAGCAGCAGATGGCGACGTTGTTCGGGCGCGGAGTGCCGACTATCTCCAAGCACATTCATTCCGCAGCAAAGGAAGAGCTTGCCGGAATTCGAACTATTTCATTTTTTGAAATAGTTCGCTTAGAGGGAACAAGAACGGTCAAACGTCAGGTCGAGCACTACAACCTCGACATGATCATCTCGGTTGGCTACCGCGTGAAGTCTCAGCAGGGCGTGTACTTCCGCCGGTGGGCAAATGGCGTGCTCAAGCAGCATCTACTCCAGGGATACTCCATCAACCAAAAGAGACTCGAGGCGCTCGGAACGGTCTTCAAGGTCCTCGAGAGGTCGAGTACTCCGGAACTCTCCGGTGCGGCAGAAATTCTACAGAAGTACCTTCCGAGCCTGACTCTGCTCGATGAATACGACACGGGAAGGATGAAGGCGCCCCAGGGCAACGAGCCCAACTGGGAGCTCGGTTACACCGAAGCCCTCGAAGTCATCCGCAGCCTACCGTTCTACTCGTCGTCCACCCTGTTCGGACGAGAGCGGGACAACCAGTTCGCCGGAATCATCAGCGCCCTCTATCAGGGCTTTGGCGACCAAGACCTATATCCCTCCGTTCAAGCAAAGGCCGCCAACCTTCTCTACCTCGTAGTGAAGGACCATCCATTCTTGGATGGCAACAAGCGCTCTGCAGCGGCGCTCTTCATTCACTTCCTCGACAAGAACGGGATACTGCGCAACGGCGAAAGACTCCGCGTGGAGGGCAACGCGCTCGCGGCCATGACGCTCATGATTGCCCTCTCTGACCCAAGCGAGAAGGACTCCATGGTTACGCTGGTGGAGAATTTCATCGCGTAGCGCCTTCGCCCGAGCACCAGAATCGACGTTCCTTCATATAGCAGATGCAAACGAGGAAAGGGCCATCAAAGTAAGGCACCGTCATGGCGAGGGAGGTGCCGCAATGAGTCGTTCCATGAAAAGCCATATAAGCCTACAATTGTCATCAGATGTAGGCTTATATGGCTTTCGAGGGGAGGCCGGCATGGTGATCACCTACCGGGAGGCGCTGGCTGAACTCGGGAGCAGGTACCGCGTTCGCAAGGCGGTGTCGGAAGGGACGCTCCACCCCGTCGGCCGAGGGATGTACTCGACCAACCGGGACGAGGACGCCCTCGCCGTGATCGCGAAGCGCTACCCCGGGGGCATCCTGACCGGGCAGACCGCGCTCTACGCCCACGGGCTCGTGACCGCGCCCCCCGACCGGATCGACCTGGCCACGAAGCGCGGTGGGACCAAGATACGCGACGCCGCCGTGCGCCAGCACTTCATCCCGGAGGGATGGCTGGGCGTCGGGAGGTCGACCGTCTCGGTGGACGGGACCGAGCTTGCCGCTTACGACCCCGAGCGCATGCTCCTCGAGCTCATGCGCTCGCGCAACAAGCTGCCCTACGACCTCTACCGGGAGGCCGTCGCCTCGTTCCGCAGGCGGTCGGAGCGGCTGGACATATACAGGCTGCAGGACTACGCGGAGGCAATCCCGCACGGCGAGGCACACCTCGAGCGCGCCATGGAGGAGGTATTCTGATGGACCTGAACGAGATGAGGGCGCGCTACGAGCGCGAGGAGGGCTACTCCTGCCTCAACGCGACCGCGCGCGTCTGCCAGGACGTGATCCTCTCAAAGCTGGCGGCATCCGGCATGCGCGACCGAGTGACGGTCAAGGGAGGGGTCCTGATGTGCGCGCTGTCGGGGAGCGGGCGCCGCGCAACCCAGGACATAGACCTCGACTTCGTGCGGTACCCGATGACCGACGCCTCCATTCGCTCCTTTGTGTCCGCCCTCTCGAACCTCGGCGACGGCGTAACCGTCCGCATCGCCGGCGAGATAGAGGAGCTGTCGCAGCAGGACTACAAGGGCAGGCGCGTCAACCTCAAGGTCAGCGACGGGCGCAGCACATTCGACACGAAGCTCGACCTGGGGGTCCACGCGAGCGCTGCGATGGAGCAGGACGAGCTGTGGTTCGACGTGGCACACCGGCAGGAGGGCGTCTGCCTGCTTGCGAACTCGAAAGAGCAGGTGTTCGCCGAGAAGCTCAAGTCCCTGCTGCGCCACGGCATCCGAACGGCCCCGGAAACTCGTTTCATGGAGCGTTTCATGGAAAATCCCCCCAATCTAGCAACGGTTCAGAGTCTACTAGATTGGGGGGACGCGAGCCAAGTCGACAAGGGCAGTTAACCGGCGGCTATTCATGCCTCGATTTAGAACCGCTCGAGAATCTCCGCGGCGTTCTCTCGCAGATAGATATCTAGGTCCGGCACGGCAAACTGCACGTAGCCCCTCTGCGGAGCTTGAATAACCTCTCTTTGAAGCAGCTTAGCCCTAATAGAGCTGACCTCATTGGTCTTTTTACCCATGCGTTTAGCAATCTCAGATGATTTGGACTGCTGCTTATCCTCGCACATGGCCAAAAGGTATTTGATATCGTTGAGTCCAAGTCCAGAAATCGCGGGCTCGTGAACAACATCGTGAAAACGAGCCTCTGCCAGCGCAATGCCTTCGGTGACGTCGCCCTCGCTCACAATGGCACTTTTGGCACGATGCAAGTTGGCGCGTTGCCAAATGGAGTAACCGACCAGTTGCACCAGATAGGCATAGCCCTTAGTGGCCTTAGCGGCTCTCGACAGAAGATCGTCCTCTATGGTCAAACCAGTCGCGACAAAGCTATCGCCCATAGAGAGCGCTACCTCCACCTGGTTGATAGGCGCCAGATCTTCGGAGAGGGCACGACGCAAGAACGTAAGCGCCTTGCCGTTAATAAGATCCATAACGCCGGCGGGTAAGCCGGCAAAGGCAAGTGCGATATCTACTTATATCGAATAATATCGAGCTGTATAAGCTTGTATAAACTTATCGCGGAAGTATCGAGCTTTCGTAATATGACTTAGTTAGTAGTCCACCATTGCTTTCTTCCAAGCTCATAGCGAAAGAAAGTTCAGGACTTCCTAAACCCATTGCCTTAGACCGAGAAATACTCACTCTCGGCAGATAGGTTTGGCCCCAACCACGGATCGCCATCGAGGAAGAACTCCGGCCAGCGCTGCATGAACAGTGCCTGCTCTCGCTTCCAGCGGCGCAGCTTTTCCTCGTTGGCCTCTTCCCTGCCGCGCGAGGTGAACTCGTAGTGGTACAGCTCGGCATAGGGCGTAAAGATGGTGCGGTAGCCCGCCTCCCGCACACGGAGGCAAAAGTCCGCGTCGTTAAAGCCGACGGCGAACTCCTCGTTGTAGCCTCCGACCTGCTCAAACACGTCGCGACGAACCATCTGGCAGGCGCCCGTTACGGCGCTAAAGTTGCCGGGACGTACAGCACGGGCAAGGTATCCCTCGCGCTTTGCCGAGAAGTCCTGGTTGGCATGGGCAAGTGCGCCGCGCACGCCAACCAAAATGCCGGCATGCTGCACCAGATGATCGGCAAAATAGAGTTTGGCGCCCACCACGCCCGCATCGGGACGCATCAGATAGCCCATCATCTCTTCAATAAAGCCGGGGCTTATGACCTCGGTATCGTTGTTCAACAGCAGCAGATAGTCGCCCTTGGCATGCTCAACGCCAAAGTTGATGATCTGGGAGTAATTGAACTCGCCCGGCCACCACTCAACGCGCGCCGCGCCCTTGCCACCAGATGCAGCCGCTATGCGCTCCAGAAGGGTTTCGTAATACGCAAACGTCTCCGGGTCTTCACTGTTGTTCTCCACCAAGACGATCTCGTAGTTGGCATACGTGGCCTTCTGGGCGATCGACATCACGCAGGCGTCGAGCGTCTCGACGTGATCCTTGGTGGGAATCACAATGCTCACCAGCGGCGCAGGCTTTGGCAGCGCATAGCGCATACGGTAGACAAACGGCGTCTCGGTCTCCTCGACCGTTCCGCAAATGCCCAGCGCGTTAAAGTGGCGCTGCAGCGCAAGGCGCCCGGCTTCAATAGCATACGGCTTACTATCGGCAGAACCGTCGGCGGTGGAACCGGGGTGCACGCGCCAGTGATACAACACGTGAGCAACATGCTCAAACCGTGCCCCCGCCGCAAGGCAGCGAAGCGTCAGGTCGTAGTCCTGTGCGCCCGCAACATCTTCCGGAGACATGCCAATGCGATCGATAAGTGCCTTCTCTACCATCAAGAAATGCGTTACGCAGTTATGACTATAGAGCAGGTCGACGTTGAGCTTGGTCTTAAAGACCGGCTGGCCCCACTCCCCCGTTTTCTGGAACATGTCCTCGTCGCAGAATAGGACCTGGGGGCGCTCGCCCTCGGCCGCCTCATTCAGCGCGGAAACATACTGGAATAACGCGTCCGGCTCCAGAATGTCGTCATGGTCCAAGAACGCGACGTAGTCGCCCATCGCTTGCTCAATACCTGCGTTGGTGTTGACCACAATGCCGCCGTTGCCGGGCAGCCCAATGCGACGAACGCGCTCGTCGTTGGCACTTGCCGCAAGATTGGCCACCGCATCCCATTCGGGCGAGGCGTCCATGAACAGCAATTCCCAGTTGTCATAGCTCTGGGCTATCACCGAGTCCAGCAGCTCGCGCAGGTAAACCCGATCAGTCTTGTAACACGGCACCACAATGCTCACGAGCGGCCTATAGGCAAAGGCCGCCGAAGCGACACGCTGGCACGCCAAATCGCCCGGCTTTGCGCGATGTTGCTCAAACCAACGTCGATAAGCTGCGTCATCAGCGCGTGCATCCTTCATGCGGTTCCAGCTGTCGTCGGCCATGCCGTTGTACAGGCGACCATCCATGGCGCAAAACCCGCTCAGGATCTGCTCTGTGGAATCGCTCACAATCGCGACAAAATCTCGTATATCTTGAGGCATCTCAACGCTCAGATACGTTTTATTGACACGGCATCCATTCTGCTGCGGCACATCGACCTGCGATTCAAACACATGCACGGTAGCATCGATGGCATTCATATGCGTATCGAAGATCTGAAGCTCAGGCGCGCACTGGGAGTCTCCCGCCCAGGTAACCTCATAGCGCCACACCGCGCCGGCGTCTGCCGGCAAATAGCGAATGGCATCGATCTCGTAGCGACCGCAGTGTTCACCACGCTGCGCATCGCGGATAAGTGCGCACAGCGCAGGCTTTGCTTTGTAGTTAATCTTGGATTCCAGCTTGGCCACGCGGCTATCGAGGCGAATGGAGCCCAACCTTTGGCAACCGGATGCAAAAACGACATTCATCGACGAGCCATCCAAAAACGGAAGCACCAAGACGGCGAGCTCGCGCTCGTAATCGGAAACGGAAGGGCAAAGCGCCAGCACGCGGCCGTGATCGACCGGGAGCACCAGCGACGGCACACAAGAGCCGCTCGTCGTCGCATGGGCAAACGCTTGAGAACCCTCCCGCTCAATAAGCGCGGCGACATCCTGACCGGCAAAACGAAGCAGCACAAAAAGACGGCCCTGGCTGCGGCAAAGTGCCAAACGCTTGATACTCATCTACACTTCTCGCTTTCCCAGGGCGTTCGCTGCCATGCGTTTGCAGGCGCCCAAGCGCCCAAACCTCAAGACGTCGTAATCGAACATGAGCTTTTTGCACTCACGGGCATTGGGGGCCTTGCTGGTAAGCGCTGCACGCACCATAGCAGCAACAGAAGGAGCGCATTGTGCGAGCGCAGCATCGCTGCCCACGGCAGAACCGGAAAGGGCCGCGGCGACGGCAGCAAACACCTTGCCGCAGTCCGAGCCCAGCAACCTGAGCGCATCGTACAGCACCAGATCGCATAGGAAGTACGCCAGGTCATCGGCATGCTGAGCATCGAGACCGTCGCGCTGCCAGTCAGCCAGCACCGCGGAGTAAATCTTCACGTGCTCCAGCAGGCGCGTCTCGTCGTCATAGCGCATGGTGTCCATGAGCGAGCCCTTGCGCGCCACGCGGTAGTCATACAGCTTGTTCGAGATAAGCGCGGTCTTGTGCGAACGACCGTACACGGCAAAATCGAAGACCTGGTCTTCGCCATACTTAACGGCTTCGTCGAACACGATCCCGTTGCCCAGCAAAAACTCACGCTTGCAGGCGGTGCGCCATGCAAAGGGGCGAGATGCCTCCTTAAACAGCAGGTCGGTGCTATAGCCCGCAAATGACACATCGCGTGGGCTCAGCACATAGTTAAGCCACGGATACCCCGCCTCCAGCGGATACGGGTTCGCGCCAAAGGTCAAAACGTCGCAGTCCTCGCACTCAAAGGCATCGACGATCACGCGGCATGCATCGGGCGTAAACCGGTCGTCGGAATCCAAAAACGTGACGATAGGCGCCGTGGACGCAGCGATGCCTGCATTACGTGCACTCGACAGGCCACCGTTCTCCTTATCGACCAGCGTAAAGCGCGCATCCTTTTCGCAATAAGCGGCCGCAATATCGCGCGAGCCATCCGGCGAGCCATCGTTGACCAGCACGCCCTCCCAATCGGGCATATCCTGCGCAAGCAGGGAGTCCAGGCACCAGGCCAGGCACTCCTCCACTTTATAGATGGGAACGACAACGGAAATCTTGGGGGTAACCATAATCACTCGCTCCTACAGTGCGGCCGGAACGTCATCAGGGTGCGGGTTGTCGCCGTAGGTGCGCTGATACGTCAGCACGCGCCAGACCAGCGGCAGGCCGCCAATCTTAAAGTAGTGCTTAAACGTATTGAGCTTGCCGGGCTTCTTAAAGTCAAAGCGCGAATCGATATAGGCGCGGGGCGACTTGACCATCAGGCGCAAGTCGGTCTCGCCACGCGGATCAAACAGCGACAGGTCAAAGCGACCGGCATCCCAATCGGCCTTGAGATCGGACGAGGCTTTCTTCCAAAACTGCTCACGCAATTCATCGACCAGACGCTCATCATTCCAACGATACGTATCAACCTTCATGCGCATTAAAATGCCCTGGAGCTGAGCCTTGAGCTCAGGACGCTCGTCCAAAAAACGTTGCATCTCGGCATATTCGTCGCACACGCAAAACACCTTGTTGGGCGAATTAACGGAGCTCTTCTCGTTATCCTGGCGATAGCACAAAATGGGGTCCGCAATAAACGCGGCGCGCTCGGCGCAAGCCCAAACCTTAAAGTTAAAGCCTGCGTCCTGATACGAGGCACCCGGCGTGGGAAGGAACCGAATCTGATTGTCGTTGAGGAACTCGCGCCGATAGATAGCCGACCAAATGGAAGGTTTGCGGTAGAAGATGCCCGGGCGATCGACGGGGCGATACGCGGCGCCCGTCATATGCTCGTCGATAATCCCAAACAGTTCACGGCGTTCGCTGGGCGTGGACCAATACAGGTAAAAGTCGCCCTTTACCACATCGGCATGCTCAGCATCGGCCTTGGCGACCAGCTTTTGGAGCGAATCCTCAAACATGAAGTCGTCGGACTCAAGGATGCCCACGTACTCGCCGCGCGCCATCTCCAGGCCGCGGTTCATCGAGTCGCCGTAGCCGCTGTTGGCCTTGTCGATCATCTTTACACGGGGATCGCGCTCCATGTACTCGCGGATGATATCTGGCGAGCTATCGGTGGAGCCGTCGTTGATACAGATGATCTCGATGTCCTTAAGCGTCTGCGCCACGGCGGAATCGAGACACTCGCGCAGGTAGCGTTCGACATTGCAGATGGGAACAAGCAGCGAAACTTTAGGGGTATCAGAGTTCTGCAAGAGAACCTCCTGTTGAATAGCGTGTAACAGGGTTATTTTAGCAGCCGAGTTGCGGCGGGCGGCAGCGCTTGGAATTAGATAAAGCGCTCCAGGCAGGCTTTGAGGCCGCGAGTCGAAAGATAGAACAGCGTGGCGTCTGCCATCGAAACGCCCGAGGTCGTCGCAACGAACTTGTGGGCAACACGGCAAACAGCGCCCTTGGCAGGCATATCTGCCCAGTCCGTTCCCAAAAACGTCGCGAGGTCCATGTTGACGCGAGCCGCCACGCGATGGAAGTCATCGGCATCCAAGCGCGCCAGGTCGAACACAATTAGGTCCAAAAACCAAGTTATCAGCTCGCCGGGACACAGGTCCAAAAGACCGTAGGCCGCCCAGCCCTCCAAGACCTCCTCGAGCATCCTCATGTGGGCGTCAAGCTTTTTGGCACGAGCCTCGGCACTGTTGAACTCGTGCGTCGCCGATTCGCTCTCCATCACGTAGTGGTAGAACTTGTCCGGCATGACGACGGTCTTACGGGCAAGCGCATAAGCCGCAAATTGGAAGACGACGTCCTCGCCCAAAGCCAAACCGGGGGCGAAGCGAATGCCTTCGCGATTGAGCAGCTCGCGCGAAAAAGCCGCACGGCAGGCATAGGGCTGCGCATTCGAATGGAACAGCAGTTGGGGATCACGGGCGCCGAAAGTACCAGCTTTGGGGCTCATGAGTTGCTGGACGCGCTTGGGGGCAGCATCGGCAGGTTCACAGACGCCGCCAAAAACGGCGGCCTCGGCATCTGCAGACTCCATGGAATGCAGCACGTGCTCGACCGTCCGGGCATCGATGTAATCGTCGGCGTCCACAAAAAAGACGGTCTCGCCCTCGGCGACATCGATACCGGCATTTCGAGCACACGAGACGCCCGCGTTTTCCTGGTCAATCACCAGTACGCGATCGTCGGCCTGCGCGATCTGGCGCAACACGTTCAACGAATCATCAGTCGAACCGTCGTTGACGCAGACAACCTGAATCGAGCGCTCGGACTGGGCCAACAGCGAATCGAGGCATCGCTGAATGGAGCGCGCAGAGTTGTAAACGGGGACGACAATGGTAGCTTTAGGACACGAGGCCTCTCCCATGTCGACCTACCCCCTCAGCGATTCGATGAGGAAGGCAGCGACCACGCCTGGGCCTCCAACCGAGGCGTAATACCTAGCACGCCCCAAGGCACCATCCGTCGCGAAACTCGGATGCTCGTCAACCCAGCCCTCAGGATCTTTGAGGATGGCAGCGAGATTTGCGCGCTTCCACGGCTTGAGGTCGTCAAGCGAAAAGTCCCCGGCGTCCAAGGCCGCTTGGAACTCCTTGGCCATCTGAACCAGGAACTCCTTATAGAACTTAGGCGCCAGGCGCACGTAGTTCCACATATACGAATCGTACTTAATGAGCTGATTGAACTTGAGCATGCGCGCGACGTCATCACTTGCGTGGTCACGGGCATAATCCTCTCGAATCCAACGCTCGATCTCGGCATACTCGGTATTGACGCAAAAGACCTTAGCCGAAGAATTGACCGAGGAATTCTCGTTGTCCTGGCGATACGACAGCACGGCATCGTGCAGGTAAACAGCCTTATCGGCGCACGCGATCACCTTAAAGGCGAATGACGTGTCCTGAAAGGATGCCCCCGGAGTCGGCAGGAACTTGATGCCGTTGCGCTCAAGAAAATCGCGACGGTACACGGCCGACCAAATCGACGGCTTTTGCTTAAAGAACTGAGTCGTATCGCTCGGGTGCACCGGCTTGCCGCAATCCTGAGGTCTAAACATCTCGTGCAGCGAGCGGCGCTCCTCGGGCTTAGACCAGTAGAAATCAAAGTTCGCCTTCGCAAAGTCGGCATTATTGCTATCGGCGGCCGAGACAAGCTTTTCGAGTGCGTCGGGCGCCATAAAGTCATCGGACTCCAAGATGCCAACGTACTTGCCACGCGCCATCTCCAGACCGTGGTTCATCGAGTCGCCGTAGCCGCTGTTGGCCTTGTCGATCATCTTGACGCGCCCATCGCGCTCCATATACTCGCGGATAATCGCGGGCGATTTGTCGGTCGACCCGTCGTTAATGCAGATGATCTCAATATCCTTGAGCGTCTGCGCCAGGGCGGAATCGAGACACTCGCGCAGGTAGCGCTGAACATTGTAAATGGGGATAAGCAGCGACAGAACAGGGCTGCCAGAGGCGTTAGTAGACAAATGTGCTCCTTAGGAAATACCTGTCGTTTCATGGTATCAAAGGGTCAGCGCGCCAGCGGGCGTTTATATAATCTATGGAGCCTCTTGCGGGCAAAGCAGCCCCACGTCATGCGGCGGGCCCATGGCAGGTTCCTGCGTTTTATTCAAAGCTTGCCGTCAAGGCGCGCCGAGCCTTTACAATAGGACAGTCCCAAGGACGTATTCGATAGCTTCCGTGCAGCGCATGCGCGCCGCGCGTGAAAGGATATATTGCCCCATGCCTTCAACCCTTCCCGCTCCCATCGATAAGCTCGCCATCGTCGTCGTTACGTACAAGCGCCAGGAACTCCTGGCCAACTTGTTCGACTCTATGACCGAGCTCACGGCAACGCCCTGGCGCATCGTGATTGTCGATAACGAGAATTCGCGCGAGACCGAGGCCATGTGCACCGCATTTAACGAGCGCTTGGCCAACCTGTGGGGCATCGACACCGAGCAGCCCGACGCACAGGGCGGCACCGACCGTGTCATCTACGCCCCGCAGCTCGAAAACGGCGGCGGTGCGGGCGGCTTCTCCGCAGGCACTAAATGCGCCTACGACCTGGGCGCCCAATGGTTCTGGGTGATGGATGACGACGTGCTCGTCATCCCCGAAGGCATCGAGCGCTTGGCCAAGTGGACTGACCGCTACGATGTCATCCAGGGTTCGCGCCTGGACTTTGACGGCGGCGCCTTCTTTTGGCAATACCAGCTCATCCTCTCGCTCGGCATCCCCAACCCTATCGCCAAGTGGGATCTGGGTCCCGAGGGCTACCGCGCCATGAACCAGCTGTGCTTTGAGGGCGGCATGTTCTCGCGCCGCGTGGTCGACAAGATCGGCCTGCCCGATGCGCGCTTCTTTATCTACGGCGACGATGCCTGCTACGGCTACGTAGCCAGCCAGCACTTCCCCGCCGCCGTGGTCGCCGACGTGGTGCTCAAGCGCGCCCGCGCCGTCTCCAACTGGGATATCGCCGGCAAGCGCCAGCTCAACTCCACGAGCGACACCAACCGCTACTACATCATGCGCAACCGAGGCTTCCTCGCTCGCTATATGCAGATCTACGGTGACTACCACCCCATGCTGTTCCGCCTGGGCAATGCCGCGACCTTCTGCAAGGAATTCATTCGCCTGGCCGCGGTCGACAAGTGCTTTAAGACCGGCATTCCGGCGCTGCGCCGAGGCATGAAGGACGCCCGCAAGATCATCAAGGATCCCAACTGGAAGCCCATGCCGCCCATGAAGGACGCGGAGTAGTAAAGGGCTTTCGTCATCCCCTATAACCGCTGGCACACCACGGACACACGCTGCCCGTCAAAGCCAAAGCCCCAGCGCATGCGACCCACGCCGGGGCGTGGTACACGGATTTCGTCGATGCCGTCGCGCTCTATGTCGAGTAGCGACTGCACGGCCAGCAATTCCAGGCCCAGCGCATCAACACCGGGGTCATACATCATGTTGATCGTTATCAGCGGACGTTCATCGAGCATACCGATCGTATCGGCTATGTCGAACACGGCGCCCGTAGGAAAAACCTGGATGTCCCAGCGATCCGCGCCACACTTTCGCCTCGAAGCAGGATTGGCATAGCCCGGCAATCCAAAGCAGAGTCCTTGCAAGAGTAGGTGATATGGCAGCGGTGTATCTGGGTCGGTCGCACCGATTCCCGCATCTCCCAAGATGCGGCTTAGCGCCCGCCTCACGGTATCCTCGTTCCCATGGCACAGCCCGTCGCGAAACGCATCGACGTCTCGAATGTCTTCGGCAGCGCACTCAAACCACTCAACAATCACTAGACGCAAGGCCTGGCGAAGCTCTTTATTGGGCAATCGCAAAGCACGGAGCCGATCGCCATGCTCTGGCTCCTCAGTCATATCCGTCGTGAGAAAACCGGACAGATACAGCGCTGTCCACATGCCATCGTCAGGCGAGACATTTGGCTCAGCAGCGTCCAAACAAAGCGGGACCTCAGCACACCCATGGGCCTCGAGCAAATCAAACAAGACCGAAAGGCGGTCGAGATTCCACCCGGCAACTACCCTACTCAGGCAATCGGCATATCCATACAGATCGGCACGCACAGGCGCCGTGCAGCCTCGGTCCAGAAAACCGATCACACGCTCTGGACTCGAGCAATAGGCCCTGCCAAACCGATACCCCTCGAGCCATTCACGCGCATCATCCAGGTATTCCTCGCGCCCAGCATGATTCAACAGAGCCTGGACCTCGGCATCCGAAAAGCCGAACCAACGGTCACACCACGTCGAAAGCGGCGTCGACAGACAATACGAGCAGCCGCGCGAAGAAAGCGCCGCTTCGGCAGGACCGGGACACTCCCCCATCAGACACGTCAGCCGCAACGACTCGCGCGCAGTGGCAATGGCGTCGAACAGCACGCGATCGAATAGCCCTGCCGGATCGGCGTCGGAAGCGTCCCTCGCGCTCGCACGGCGAGACCACGCCGCATCGTACCCATCAACGAGCAATACAACCTGCTCATCGCAGGCCATCTCCAGCAGCTCAATGAGCACACCAAGCACCGAGGCGACCTCGTCCGCGCTCGCCACGCCACGCGCGACACGTTCGATGTGACGCACCTTATCTCGAGCTAAATCTGGAGCCTCCAAGAGCGCCAACAAGCGAGCGCACTCGCCCGAAAGGGCATCGCGCACGACGCCGGCAACAGCGGGGCCACGCCTCGCAGCGCCAGAAAAGTCCAGCGATATCACCGGATAGTAAGCATACTCATCCCGATAGCGCCCGCCGTTCGCATCCCAAATCTGAGCATCGGCAAACAAACGCTGACCAGAGCGACCGACCGCTGGACGCTCCAGAAAAGCCCTGATCATCGACAAGTTCATGCTCTTGCCAAAACCCTCGGGTCGACAGCACACCACAACGGACGCGTCGCAGTCCAACACATCGGCAATAAACATGGTCTTGTCAACCAGCATGCAGCAGCCAAGGGCCTCCGCATAGTCGTGTATGCCAATGGGCAAAACCGCATCGTCGGCACAGCCGATCAAGCGCACGCCAAAGCCAGCAGCACAATCAACATTTGCCTGTTCAGACACCAAAACGTTCCCCCTAAATCGCAACACGATGCCAATTGTAATGACCGCCTCGCGCGTCCCGATGTCGCCGCGCAAACATATCGGGCAACGGTAGCAACAAGAGGTGTGAGGGGGCACAACTAATCGTTGCACAACAAAACGGGGCCCTATGCATTCGCACCGGACCCCGTCCCAACTCTTTAGTTATCTAGCAACCGAGAGGCTACTCCTCCGAGCCATCCTCCCCAGCAGCCTTCTTCTGCTGATCGAGTTTATGCTTACCGCTCACAATGAACGTAGCGCCCAGCGTAGCCAAGCTCGCACTGGCAAGGCTCGCCATCACGATCAAGTCGCCCGTCTTGGGCATGTTGCCGCCCGAGGACTTGGTAGCTGTAGTCGTCGTGGTCGTGGTGGTCACCGTTTTGGAGTCATTTTGCTCCTGGGCCTGGTTGTCAGTGTTGCCCCTACCGTTGTCCTCGACCTGCTGCTTTCCGTCCTTGGTCTTGCCCTTGTTCTCGTCCTTCTCCTCAGGTTCAGACTTCTTACCCTCGTCCTTCTTCTGAGCGGACTTCTCGTTCTTCTCCTCAGAACTAGAACCCTTATCGAATTCGGTCATCTCGGAAGCCTTGTCCTTGGAGTCGCCCTTTGCGGCTTCGGTCTTTTCCGTGGAAGCCTGATCAGAGTTGCCCTTGTTCTGGGCCGAGCCGTTATTGACGCCAGCCATCAGCGAAGAACCCAGCGTAGAACCAAGCTGCTCGGAGAAAGAAGGCTTCTTGTCCGGCGAAGCAACGGGAGCGTCCGGCGCTTTATTCGAGTCGTCCTTGGAAGCATCGGAATCAGGGGTTGCGTCAGAGCCGGAGCCGTTGTTAGAGCCGGTGTCAACGGACGAATCGCTTGAGCCGGTGGATGAGTTAGAGGTGTCAGCGTCGGTCGAACCAGAAGCGTCGCTGTCCGTATTGCCGACAGAGCTTGAAGACGAATCGCCCGCAGCAGAGCCGTTCGAATCGGAGCCGTTCGAGGTAGAACCGTCGTTGGTAGTGCCACCAGCAGAGCCATTACCGTCAGCATCGGTCGAGGGCGCATCCATCTTGTCATCGTTGGCATCGTCACTCGAGTCGTCATTCGAATCAGGTGTCGGCGAGGGCGCCGGTGTGGGCTCGGGCTGCACGGGCGTCGCGGCGGCAGCTTCGTCCTCAGCGATATAAACCAAGCAGTCCTTTAGCTCATTCTTATAACGGTTCTTCCAGCCCTCATGATACTGGGGCTGGCTCGAATACTTGGTGGCGACATTGTTGACCACGCTATTGGAGAGCGCCGTCACAAACTCACGGTCAGTCATATCATTAGAAAGATTCGCCCAGCGGAAGAAGTCCCTGCAGCCACCGGTGCCACACATGTTGGTGATGCTCCACACCATGCCCTTGACGCAATCGGCACGGCCCGAAATATCAATACCAAGGCCGCTCTTGAGCCACGCCTCGGTCACCGCATAGTACGAGTTGTACGCATAGGCATCTTGAAGTGCTGAGAACTCAACAGGATCGGTGTTGTACGCACCTTGGAAGGCATCCTGAGCGATACGGCCCAACTCGGTGAGCTGGCCGTTCTCGTACATGGCATTGCTCGTGTTGGAAATCTCGCTGCCGCGATCAATCGCATCCTTAAGCATGCAGTATTTTTCGGGGTTGTAGTTGTAGGCCTGCTTCATAAACGGGATGAGCGACCAACGACGGTCGAACTGGTAATAACCCAGCGCGTTGTAGCCGTCACCATACGAAAAGCCCTGGTTATAGTTGCCATGGCTCTCATATTTGGTGAAGTACTTCATCTCGGGAGTCACGTCGACAAACGAAACGCCCTGGACCGACCTCAGCACGCCCGAGAAGGACTGTTGGGTGTAAAGGCCCTTATCGATATCGGTGGCATCCGAGGCAACGCCCGGCGTGGGCTCCTCGGCAGCGGCGGGTGCCGGCGCGGAAACGGCGCCAAACGAAAGCGCCAGCGTCAGACCCGCGACAATCGCAGAATGCTTGGGCTGCATAAGATCCTCCCTGCATTGGTGTATTTAAAGTTCAGTTTGCAAAGATAAAAATAAGTATTGCAGCTCGCCCGTTGTTGCACAACAACCCCTCGGTAAACGGCAACAACCCTCCGCGAAATCTTAAGGAATTAGACAAACTGGTCGTCGGGTGCCAACAGAAGCTCGCCGTAACGTTTCGTCAGCCCGTCTCTCAACTGACAGAAAGCGGGAATATAGACGTTCAAGATGCGCTGAATCAAATCTTGAGCGAGCTTGTTGTCGTAGATATGGACGTTCGTATTGCGGTCTCTGAGCATATCCAGCCAGGCTGCCTCATCAATAAAGTCGTAGAATCGGTAGGACTCCTTCAAGATGGCACGAGGAGACCCCGACGCGGCAAGCGTGGCGCCCTCATACTCGAGCAGACGCTTAAGGAGCTTCCAGCTCAGTTCAAATTGAAGATTGAACTTATTAATCAATCCACTCTGAACAAAATCATTGTTGAGATCCTGATTGGGCGCATCCTCAAGATTCGCCAAGGCGCTAACAAAGTTCTCATATTTTTTCATACAGAATCACACCATCCCTGGCAATCTCATCGAGCAATTGCTGCGAGAGGGACTCGTCGAGATTGACGACATCTACATCTAAAAGAGTATCAAGATGTTCCTCGATCAAATATGAGAAACGGCCGAAATCCCGGCAACCTGCTACGGCGATGTCAATATCGCTCTTGGGCAAGTTGTCGCCTCGAGCACGAGAACCAAACAACACGACCTTCTCGGCGTCACATTCCCGAGCAAAAACTTCGATTTGCTTGTACACCTTGTCGAGAGATGCCATTTGCACCCCTACAGCTTAATGTCAAAGTTGATTTCGGGGACGGCGGCCAGGTCGGCCAACGTCACGCCGTCAACATAGTTCTCGATGACCTCGTCCAGGCCGCGCCAGAACTTGACGGTCGAGCACAAATCGCTGCGGGTGCAGCTGTTGTCGATGCCGTCGCACGCCACCGGAGCCGTGCTGCCCTCAACGGCACGCAGGATGTCGCCGGCACGCACCTCGGCCGGGTCCTTGGCCATCATGTAGCCGCCGCCCTTGCCGCGCACGCTCTTAAGCAGGCCCGCCTTCATAAGCGGACGAACCAGCTGCTCCAGATACTTTTGCGAGATATGCTCGCGGTCGGCAACCTCGCGCAAGGCAATCTTGCCCTCGGCGTCGCCCAGCGCCGCGATATAGATCATTAACCGGAGGGCATAGCGGCCCTTGGAAGAAATGAGCATACCTACCCTCCCGTTGTTCCTGGGACAAAATACCAAGCTTGTTTGTCCCAAATCTTATGCACGCGGGGCAAACAATCCTGATTATTATGTCACGCATCTAAAAAGTCGAGTGGATTAGTCGGGTTTTCCCTTGACTAACGCCGAACCCATAGTAACTTTATTCCGAGAAGATTCCTAGGGTTTAGTATACCTATGAGTACACCATATACAGAGAGGGACAGCATGAGCGCAAATCCGCTGCTTTCCATCGAAGGTCTGACCGCCTCCGTGGACGAGAAGACCATCCTCCACAACGTCAACCTCAACGTCGCCGCCGGCGAGACCCACGTTCTGATGGGACCCAACGGCGCCGGCAAGTCCACCCTCGGCCACCTGGTCATGGGCGACCCCGTTTACACGGTCAACGACGGCCGCATCGTCTTTGACGGCCAGGACATCACCGAGCTCACCACCGACAAGCGCTCGCGCGCCGGCCTGTTCCTGAGCTTCCAGGCCCCGGTCGAAATCCCCGGCGTGCCGCTGTCGAGCTTTTTGCGCGCCAGCATCGCCGGCCGCCCCGGCCTGGAGATGAAGGGCAAGGAGTTCCGCCGTCGCGTCAAGGAACTCGCGGCCGAGCTCAACATGGATACCGCCTATCTCAACCGCGAGCTGGGCGTGGGCTTCTCGGGCGGCGAGAAGAAGAAGGTCGAGATGCTCCAGCTTTTGCTGTTGCAGCCCAAGCTCGCCATCCTGGACGAAACCGACTCCGGCCTGGACGTCGACGCCCTTTCCACCGTCAGCCACGGCATGGACGCCTACCGCAAGAGCTGCGACGGCTCCATGCTCATCATCACGCACAACACGCGCATCCTGGAGCACCTGGATGTCGACCGCGTCCACGTTATGGTCAAGGGTCACATCGTGCGCGAGGACGACGCCTCGCTCATCCCCTGGATCGACAAGAACGGTTTTGAGACCTTCGAGCGCGAGGCCGCCGAGCAGCGCGCCCAGGCCGAGGCCGCCGCTGCCGAGCAGCAGGCGTAAAGGGGCGACGCAATGACCAAGAACCGCACCGAGGTCGCGGACATCGACCGCAGCCTCTACGACTTCACCTATGGCGAGGAGGGATTCGAGCGTCTCGACGCCGGCATCACGCCCGACATCGTGCGCGAGATCAGCGCAAAGAAGGACGAGCCACAGTGGATGCTCGACCTGCGCCTCAAGTCCCTCGAGATCTTCAACCGCTTCCCCGACCCGACGTGGGGGCCCTCCATCGAGGGCCTGGACATGGACAACATCGTCACCTACGTCAAGCCCAACACCGACCAAAAGCACGACTGGGAGTCGGTGCCCGACGACATCAAGAACACCTTTGAGCGCCTGGGCATCCCCGAGGCCGAGCGCAGCTACCTGGCGGGCGTTGGCGCGCAGTACGACTCCGAGCTGGTCTACCACAACATGCAGGACACGGCGTCCAAAATGGGCATCGTCTACTCCGGCATCGAGGAGGCCCTGCACGATCCGCAGTGGGAGCCGCTCATCCACGAGAAGTTTATGACGCTCATCCCGCCCACCGACCACAAGTTTGCGGCCCTGCACGGCGCCGTGTGGTCGGGCGGCTCTTTTGTCTACGTGCCCAAGGGCACCAAGCTCGATTTTCCGCTGCAGAGCTACTTCCGCCTCAACGCCAAGGGCGCCGGCCAGTTTGAGCACACGCTCATCATCGTCGAAGACGACGCCGACCTGCACTTTATCGAGGGCTGCTCCGCGCCCAAGTACAACGTGGCCAACCTCCACGCCGGCGCCGTCGAGCTCTTTGTGGGCAAGCGTGCGCACCTGCGCTACTCGACCATCGAGAACTGGTCCAAGAACATGTACAACCTCAACACCAAGCGTGCGCGCGTGGACGAGGACGGCGACATCGAGTGGATCAGTGGCTCCTTCGGCAGCCACGTGGGCTACCTCTACCCCATGAGCGTGCTCAACGGCCGCCGCGCTCGCTCGAGCTTTACCGGCATCACCTTTGCCGGCGCCGGCCAGAACCTCGATACCGGCTGCAAGGTCGTGCTCAACGCGCCCGAGACCTCGGCAACTGTCGAGACCAAGGGCATCTCCAAGAGCGGCGGCATCCAGACGTTCCGCAGCTCTATCGTGGCGACACCCAAGGCTGAGGGCTCCAAGGCAACCGTGAGCTGCCAGTCGCTGATGCTCGACGACCAAAGCCGCTCCGACACTATTCCGGCCATGGACATCCGCGCCAAGAACGTCGACATCGGCCACGAGGCCACCATCGGCCGCATCGGCGACGATAAGGTGTTCTACCTGATGAGCCGCGGTATCTCGGAGGAAGAGGCCCGTACCATGATCGTCAACGGCTTTGCCAACCCGGTCTCCAAGGAGCTGCCGCTGGAGTACGCCGTCGAGATGAACAACCTGATCAAGCTCGAGATGGAAGGAGCGATCGGATAATGAAACAGACCACGAACACCGCTGCTACCACCCTTGAGCAGGTCAATGCGATGCCAGCTGCCACTTGGGGTTGGCTGAAGATGAACCAGACCAAGCTCGAGCTCTCTGACGAGCTTGCCGCCGCTCCCACCGGGGCCGTTGAGGTCGAGGGCTTGGACGAGCAGTTTACCGGCTCGGACGACGCCTTCGATGCCGCCATGGAAGCCATGGCCGAGCGCTTCCCCGAGCGCCGTGCCTCCGCCCCCGGTGATGCCGCCGACCGCGCCCGCATCACGCCCGAGACCGAGCTCGACGTGCCCGCCACCTCTGTCTACCAGGCCGGTGCCATTAAGCTGGAGGAGGAGCTCTCCCCCGCTGAGGCCTTCGAAACTGGCATGGGCGAGGCTGCCTACGCCTACTTGGCCGAGCACGCTACCAAGCGCATCGTCATCGATGTGCCCGCATACAAGCACGCCACGGTTACCGTGCGCGTGAGCGGTGTCGATGCCGCCGCGGCCATCGCCGCCATCGACGTCGTCGCCCGTCCCCAGTCGACGCTCAATCTGCAGATCGCCCTGGACTCCCCCGTTGCCGGCGAGGGTGTCGTGGGCTCCGTGCTACGCGTGTGTGCCTACGAATACGCCACCGTCAACGTGACCTGCACGCAGACGCTCGACGATAGCTGGATCGCGCTCGACGACACCGGTCTGTTCCTGGACGAGGGCGCGCGCGTCAACGTGCAGCACACCGTCCTGGGTGCCGGCGCCAGCGCCACCGGCCTTGCCGGCGACCTGCTGGGCGATACCGCCAAGGTCACCATCGATACTGACTACCTGGGCGCCCGCGAGCAGGTGCGCGACTTTAACTACGAGCTGCGCCACCGCGGTCGCAAGACCGAGTGCGAGATCGACGCCAACGGCGTGCTGACCGGCACGTCCAAGAAGGTCTACCGCGGCACCATCGACCTCGTGCACGGCTGCAAGGGTGCAACCGGTACCGAGCGCGAGACGGTGCTTTTGGCCAACAAGGGCGTCGACAACAAGACCGTTCCCGTCATTCTCTGTGACGAGGACGACGTCGCCGGCAACCACGGCGCCACCATCGGTCACGTCCGCGACGAGCAGCTGTTCTACCTCGCCTGCCGCGGCCTTGACCAAAACGCCGCCGAGGACCTGTTCATCCGCGCCAAGCTGGAGGACGCCGCGCTTTCCGCCACCGACGAGCGTACCCGCGCCGCCGTCGTCCGCTTGGGAAACAACCTGATCGACAACTTTGAAGAGGAGCTCGCATGATCGACACCGAGCACGTTAAATGCGACACCTGTACCGCCCCCGAGCCCATGGAGCTCGACGCCAGCGACGAGGCCTCGCGCGGCTGGCCTACCGTAGACATCGAGACCAACCCCTACAAGGCACAGTTCCCGCTGTTCCAGCAGCATCCCGAGATCGCCTTCCTCGATAGTGCCGCCACCGCGCAGCGTCCCGCCTGCGTGCTCGACGCCGAGCGCGATTTCTACCAGCGCATGAACGCCAACCCCCTGCGCGGCCTGTACTCGCTGTCCGTCGAGGCCACCGAGGCTATCGCGAAGGTGCGCCAGCAGATCGCCGACCTCATCGGCGCCCCCAACGCCAACGAGGTCGTCTTCACCCGCAACACGAGCGAATCGCTCAACCTGGTCGCCAAGAGCTTTGCGCCCACAGTGCTCGAACCGGGTGACGAGGTCGTCATCACCATCATGGAGCACCACTCCAATCTGATTCCGTGGCAGCAGGTCTGCCGCGAGACCGGCGCCAAGCTCGTCTACCTCTACCCCACCAAGACCGGCCAGCTCACCACCGAGGAGGTTCTTGCCAAGGTGGGTCCCAAGACCAAGATCCTGGCCGTGGGACAGGTCTCCAACGTGCTGGGCGTCGAGAACCCGGTCAAGAACCTTGGCAAGCTCGTGCACAAGTACGGCGGCTACCTGGTCGTCGACGGCGCGCAGTCGCTGCCGCACATGCCGGTCGATGTGACCGACCTGGGCGCCGACTTCTTTGCCTTTAGCGCGCACAAGGCCATGGGCCCCATGGGCATCGGCGTGCTGTGGGGCAAGATGGACCTGCTCAACGCCATGCCGCCCATGCTCACCGGCGGCGAGATGATCGATTCGGTCACCGAGCAGGACGCTGTCTGGGCTCCCGTCCCCGAGAAGTTCGAGGCGGGTACGCAGGACGCCGCCGGCATCTTCGCCACGGGTGCGGCACTCGACTACCTGGTCAACACGGTGGGTTACGAGAACATCCAGGCCCGCGAGCAGGCACTCGTCCACTATCTGATGGGCGAACTCATGCAGCTCGACTTTGTCCAGATCATCGGCTCCATCTATTGGGATAACCACCACGGCGTCGTGAGCTTTAACGTCAAGGGCATCCACCCGCACGACGTCGCGAGCATCATGGACATGGACGGCGTCTGTATCCGCGCCGGCCACCACTGCGCGCAGCCGCTGCTCACCTGGCTGGACGTCGAGAATCTTGCCTGCTGCCGCGCCAGCGTGGCCTTCTACAACGACAAGGCCGACATCGACAAGTTCATCGCCGGCCTGCATCACGTTTGGAGCACGTTCAATGGGTAATCTGTACACCTCCACCACGTTTATGGAGCACAACTCGCACCCCGACTATAAGTACGAGATGGATGCCCCCACGCACGAGCACGACGGCATCAACCCCAGCTGCGGTGACGAACTCACCTTGCAGCTGCGTGTCGAGAACGATGTAATCGAGGAGGCCTCGTTTACCGGGCACGGCTGCGCCATCAGCCAGGCCAGCGCCGACATCATGGCCGACCTCATCACCGGTGAGACGGTCGAGGAAGCTCGCCGCCTGGCAGGGCTTTTCCTGGCCATGATCCGCGGCGAGCAGCTCTCCGAGGAGGACCTGGAAGATCTGGACGAGGCCGCCCAGCTCCAGGACATCTCGCACATGCCCGCCCGCGTCAAATGCGCCGAGCTCGCCTGGCGCACCCTCGACGGCATGCTCACGGGACAAAATAATCAGTAGTATTTGTCCCAAATCTTAAGAATTTTGTTGGCCGAATCGCTTGACAAGAGTGGTTCGGCCATTTTCTATTCCGAGCCCTCAGCCTGAGCATTCACCCGCGCATAAGCGCGCACGATACGAGAGACGGTACTCTTGCTGATTCCCGTATACCGTTCGATCTCGCGCACCGTGTAGCCGCCATCGTGCAGGGCGAAAACGATTCCGTCTCGCCGCGAGGGTGCTACGGTCTTGAGTTCGTTGAGCGGCACACCCAGGCGCTTCGCCATCTTGTCGGCAAACGCACGCCGCTCCCACTCTGTCTCATCCATATCGTGAATCACCGGATCGGAACCATCGGGCATCGACAGAGAATAATCCAGAAACCCCTTGGCAGACTCAAAGAGCTCAAGCACACAAGAAGGGTCCGAGAATCCCCTCGTCGTATCGTTGTCATACGCTCGCAGATACTCGGCAAAGCTGCTCCAGGGATAACGCTCGATCAGGGCGATACCCGCCTCCTGCGGATTAGCGTGAACATAGCGAATGGCAGCCATTAGATAACGATCGGTATCGAGCGAGCGCCGGTCAAAACGGTTCTGAAACAGATGGCCCGTGCGCCCCGTGCGTTTATTGAACCGCCGCGCGTACGTCAAGAGCAGCCGGTGCATCGCCGCGCTCATCGCGTCCTCGTAATCTGCAAGCACCAAATGCACGTGATTGCCCATAAGGCACCAGGCGATAACCGTCACGCCCGCCTCGCGGCAGCACTCGCGCATCAGCTCCAAAAACTCCCACCGGTCTTCATCGTCCTCAAAGATGAGCTGCTTGCCCGTACCGCGGGCACAGACATGGTAAAAGCCGGTAACCGTTCTCCAAACGCGCTGCATGGCGCTCCCTTCGCCGGGATCTGCTTGCCATCCAATACAGCACGATTGAAGCGTGCCATCAAAACATTCACTCAAAACAATACTCTCGCGCGGCCAAAGGCAGTAAACGGGCGGCGAACGGCACCGTTGCAACAGGTCAACCCCTGCAACACTTACAAGAGCTGGCCAAAAGCTTGCCCAAGACGAACCCCCTCTACGGAAGTTCGCGACCACAGAACATATAGTTAAACCGTTTCAATTAAAACTTCCGGACTTCTCGCTACGAAAACTGAGCCGTTCGCCGAATATTCCGTGCATTTCGCGGTATTATAGGGGCTGCATGTCATGTCCCTTTCGAAGGGTCGCCCGGCAATCGCCAGCCACGACCCCCAGACGGGACGCCAACACGATAGAGAGGAGAGGCATGCAGTACTCACAGGAAGTGGAGAACATGTGCCCCGTTGCCAAGGGTGCATACCACGGCCCCGCACCCATCCCCGAGGAGGGCAAGTGGGTCCAGGCTAAGGAGATTTCCGACATCTCCGGTCTTACGCACGGTGTGGGTTGGTGCGCACCTCAGCAGGGTGCCTGCAAGCTCACGCTGAACGTCAAGGACGGCATCATCGAGGAGGCCCTCGTTGAGACCATCGGCTGCTCGGGCATGACTCACTCTGCCGCCATGGCTTCCGAGATCCTTCCCGGTAAGACCATCCTCGAGGCCCTCAACACCGACCTCGTCTGCGACGCCATCAACGTTGCTATGCGCGAGATCTTCCTGCAGATCGTTTACGGCCGCAGCCAGACCGCGTTCTCCGAGGGCGGCCTGCCCGTGGGCGCCTCCCTCGACGACCTCGGCAAGGGCCTTCGCTCTCAGGTCGGCACCATGTTCGGCACCAAGGCCAAGGGCGCTCGTTACCTCGAGCTCGCTCAGGGCTACGTCACCCGCATGGCTCTCAACGACAAGAACGAGATCATCGCGTTCGAGTTCCTGAACCTCGGCAAGTTCACCGACGCCGTCAAGGCCGGCAAGACCCCCGAGGAGGCCATCGCTGGCGCTATGGGCCACTATGGTCAGTGGGAGAACGCTGCCAAGTACATCGACCCGCGCACCGACGAGGAGACTCACTCCGTCGCCAGCGTGTTCCCGGTTCACGAGTAGAAAGGGAGGGAAATAACTATGACTGTTACGTTCGAAGGTTACGAGCGCCGCGCTGACAAGATCAACAAGTGCCTCGCCGACAACGGCATCGCCTCCCTCGAGGAAGCTCTGCAGATCTGCACCGACAAGGGCTTCAACCCGCGTGAGATCGTCAACAACACCCAGTCCATCGCCTTCCAGAACGCCGAGTGGGCCTACACCCTCGGCTGCGCTCTCGCTGTCAAGCGTGGCGCCAAGTCCGCTTCTGAGGCTGCCGCCATCATCGGCGAGGGCATCCAGGCCTTCACCGTTCCCGGCTCCGTCGCCGAGGACCGCAAGGTCGGTCTGGGCCACGGCAACCTGGGCGCTATGCTGCTCTCCGACGACACCGAGTGCTTCGCCTTCCTGGCCGGCCACGAGTCCTTCGCTGCCGCTGAGGGCGCCATCGGCCTGGCTCTGAACGCCAACAAGGCTCGTAAGAAGCCGCTGCGCGTCATCCTCAACGGTCTGGGCAAGGACGCCGCCCAGATCATCGCCCGCATCAACGGCTTCACCTATGTGAAGACCCAGTTCGACTACTACACGGGCGAGCTCAAGGTCGTCGAGACTATCCCCTACTCCGATGGTCCCCGTGCTGCCGTTAACTGCTACGGCTCCGACGACGTCCGCGAGGGCGTTGCCATCATGTGGCACGAGAACGTCGACATCTCGATCACCGGTAACTCCACCAACCCCACGCGCTTCCAGCACCCCGTCGCTGGCACCTACAAGAAGGAGCGCCTCGAGGCTGGTAAGAAGTACTTCTCCGTCGCTTCTGGTGGCGGCACTGGCCGTACCCTGCACCCGGACAACATGGGCGCCGGCCCTGCCTCTTACGGCATGACCGACACCATGGGCCGTATGCACTCCGACGCCCAGTTCGCCGGCTCTTCCTCCGTGCCTGCGCACGTCGACATGATGGGTCTCATCGGCATGGGCAACAACCCCATGGTCGGTGCCACCGTCGCCTGCGCTGTCGCCGTCGAGGAGGCCCTCAAGGCCTAGTCGCGCCCGCGCGATGCTCACATAGTTGAGCTTTGGAGCCGCTACCTTTCGGGGTAGCGGCTCTTTTTGTTTACGCTGTCGCAGGGCAGCTAATGCCGATATATCAGTTGGGGCGAAATACGAGATGTGATGAGACGGAGCGTCAGAACGTCCATGACGCCCACCTGCCATATTTGCCCTTTACCGATTTGCCGAGTCTTTGCGGCCCCATTGCCGATCACCCATGCGACAATGCGCCGGACGAGAAAGGAATCCGATGGAATCGACTGATGTACTGGTAATTGGATCTGGCATTGCGGGCCTTTGCGCCGCCATCGAAGCGGCACGCACGGGCGCAACCGTCGCTGTGGCAAGCGCCGGCAAGACTATGAGTGGATCGAGCTTCTTCCCCGGAACCTGGGGCCTGGGGCTTATCGGACCCGTTAACGAAGACGACGAACAAGACCTCATCGATACCATCCAGACCGTTGGTGGCGGCGTTGCCGACCCCGAACTCGTCCAGACGTTCGTCCACGGCATTCCCCAGGCAATTGAATGGCTCGAGCAAGACTTGGGCGTTGAGCTTCAGCGTCCGCAAAGCGCCGAGAGCGCCCAGCAAAAGCAGTTTATCCCCTGCTTTGACCATAAGACGCGTATGTGGCGCGGTCTGACCCGCAAGCCGCTTGAAGACGCGTGTACGGCCCAGATCGAGTCGCTCGGCATACGCATGCTCCCCCACCATGAGCTTATCGAGCTTATTGAGGGCGAAAACGGCAAGATAGCCGGCGCCGTGCTCTATGACCGCGCCGAGGAACAACTCGTGTCCATTGCGGCCAAGGCAACGATCATTGCCGCTGGCGGCACGGGCGGACTGTTCGAGCGCAGCCTCACTTCGGCAGACGTGCTCAGCTCCTCGCAGGCCATCGCCCTGGCGCACGGCGCCTCCCTTACTAATATAGAGTTCATGCAGATGATGCCCGGCTTTATAGAGCCCAAGCGAAACCTTGTTTTTAACGAGAAGACCTGGCGCTACGTCAAGTTCGACCAGCCGGTCGATATCGCCGACGATAAGCTCGACGATCTGCTCGAGCAACGCTCCGGATATGGTCCCTTCACTTCGCGTCTGGATTCTCGCGCTATCGACCTAGCCATCGACCAAGCGGGAGCCGAAGGCCTGGCGCTCCACTACGACTTCCCCCGCGAGGACATCCCCGAGTTTGTGCAGACCTTTGCCACCTGGCTGCAAGACGAGCACGGCATCGCGCCGACCGACGAGATGCGCGTGGCGATGTATGCCCACGCCGCCAACGGCGGTATCAAAATCGACAAGACCGCGTACGCAGGCGTTGAGGGCCTCTACGCCTGCGGTGAGGCAACAGGCGGCATGCACGGCGCCGACCGCATCGGCGGCTTGTCGAGTGCCAATGGCATCGTGTTCGGGCGCATTGCGGGCGCATCGGCAGCCCAAGCAGCGCTGGACGCTCCTGAGGCGGCCGCACCGATGGATATCGCCCTCCCCCAGCATGGCATAGCTACAGCAGACGCCGAGCGCCTGACCCGCTGCCTCAAACGCACAATGAGTACCTACTGCATGATCAACAGGACCGAAGCGGGTCTATCCAAGGCCCTGCAACAGCTTGAAAGCCTGCAAGACGACGCAACGGCGCTGAGCAAGCCACACGCCAATGACAGCGAAATCGCAGCCCTCGCCCGCCTGCAATCGCAGATTCAACTAGCACAGGAAATGGTCAAAGCCATGCGCAAGCGAACCGAAAGTCTCGGATCGCACTATCGAGCGAATTAAACTGGACACCTATCTAAAGCAAAACACAACTAATCGATATCTATGGGCCCCGTGAACTCGAAGTGGCACGGGGCCCATTCGTGTCCGCACGGCAGTGTATCCTAATTCTGAATACAGAGCGGGCAAAGCCCGCATAGACAATAGGCCAGCGAGGAGGAGATATGGACAGTAGAGATATCGAGAAGTGGCGTGTCAAACTTGATAGCTACGCCAATGTGGAAGACGGCGTTGAGTATTGGCTCGCACGCGATTTAATGGAACCCATGGGATACACTCGATGGGAGAACTTTGCCGAAGTTGTTAAGAGGGCAAAAGTCTCGTGCGAAACAAACAAAACTCCAGTTGACTCCCATTTTCGTGACACCACGAAAATGGTAACTGCCGGTGTCGCCGCTCGTGCGGTTAAAGAATACAAACTTACGCGCTATGCATGCTATTTAATCGCCCAGAACGGAGATTCAAACAAGCAAGAAATCGCGCTCGCACAGGCGTACTTCGCCGTGCAGACGCGCCGCCAAGAGCTCATAGAGCAGCGCTTCGCAGAGATTCAGCGCTTGCAGGCGCGCCACTCGCTATCTGATTCAGAGAAACAGCTCTCGGGTATTGCGTTCAAACGCAGCGTGGACTCCAAAGGATTCGCGATCATCAAGTCGAAGGGCGATGAAGCGTTATTCGGCGGCAGAAGCACGGCGGAAATGAAGCAACAGCTCGGCGTATCCAAGAGCTCGGCATTGGCGGACAGGCTAGCCGATGTTCTCATCAAAGCAAAGGACCTTACGAACTCGATGACGGCCTTCAACGCCGAGGAACACGACCTGTACGGTCTGGACCAGATCAAGCAAGAGCACGTCGAGAACAACACAAGCGTGCGTGGCAGCCTCATCGACCGCGGAATTGTACCCGAGAACCTGCCGCCTGCCGAGGATACAAAAAAGCTCGAGCGTCGCGTGAAGGCAGACGAGAAGAAACTCAAGGAAGGTACTGACGGTTTTACCGATCCCCAGGGTAGACTCGATCTGTGAAAGCGGCCGCGCCCTTTCGGGTTCGACCACATGCGAGGTTAACAAAAAGCGACCAGCCTAAGCCAGCCGCTTTAACATGCTTTGGTGGGCCGTCAGGGGGTCAGCCTGCTGTGCAGGCGGCCGCTGCGGCGCTTCGCGCCTTGCGCGCTGCGCTGGTAAATGCTTACGCATTTCCTCAGCTTCGCGCCCCGACGGGTTCGACCCCATGCGAGGTCAACAAAAAAGCGACCAGCCTAAGCCAGTCGCTTTAACATACTTTGGGTGGGCCGTCAGGGGGTCGAACCCTGGACCTTGGGATTAAGAGTCCCCTGCTCTACCAACTGAGCTAACGACCCAAAGCTAAAGTCCGTTGTAACGGACTTTAGAGGAGATATCGTGTGGTGGGCCGTCAGGGGGTCGAACCCTGGACCTTGGGATTAAGAGTCCCCTGCTCTACCAACTGAGCTAACGACCCAAAGCTAAAGTCCGTTGTAACGGACTTTAGAGGAGATATCGTGTGGTGGGCCGTCAGGGGGTCGAACCCTGGACCTTGGGATTAAGAGTCCCCTGCTCTACCAACTGAGCTAACGACCCGATATCAACACGAAGCAAGAACTGGGGTGGGTAAAGGGACTCGAACCCTCGACCTACGGGACCACAACCCGTCGCTCTAGCCAACTGAGCTACACCCACCGTGTCCTGTGCGCTTCGCGCTCGACTATTATTGCAAGGAACGCCACGCGATGCAAGCCCCAATTTTCAAGAATTTTGAAAAGAGTTTTTCAAGCGCGTTTCGAGCAATTCCCACCGGTTTCATAGGAGTAAACTTGCCCCACTGCAAATGCTCGAAAGGACAAGCATGAAAGAACTCTCCAACCGTACGGCAACGTTTACCGATTCGGTCATCCGCCGCATGACGCGCATCTCCAATAAGTATGGCGCCGTCAACCTGTCGCAGGGCTTCCCCGACTTCGATCCCCCGGCGCAGCTGCTCAACAGCCTGAGCGCCATCGCCAGCGACCCCAAGCCGCTCTATCACCAGTACTCCATCACCTGGGGCTCCCAGGCCATGCGTGAGGCGCTTGCCGCCAAGCAGGAGCACTTTATGGGCATGCCGATCAACCCCAACGAGAACATCGTGGTCACCTGCGGCTCCACCGAGGCCATGATGGCCGCCATGATGACGGTCACAAACCCCGGCGACAAGGTCGTCATTTTCTCGCCATTCTACGAGAACTACGGCGCCGACACGATCCTCTCGGGTGCCGAGCCCATCTACGTGCCGCTCAACCCGCCCACCTTTGACTTTGACCGTGAGGTCCTGGAGGCGGCCTTCCGCGACAACGATCCCAAGGCGATCGTTCTGTGCAACCCGTCCAACCCCTGCGGCAAGGTCTTTACCCGCGAGGAGCTCACCCTTATCGCCGACCTGTGCAAAAAGTATGACGCCTACTGCATCACCGACGAGGTCTACGAGCACATCGTCTACGCGCCCCACGAGCACGTGTACATGGCCACGCTGCCCGGCATGTTTGAGCGCACCATCAGCTGCAGCTCGCTGTCCAAGACCTACTCCATCACCGGCTGGCGCCTAGGCTACACCATCGCTCCCGCCGAAATCACCGAGCGCATCAAAAAGGTCCACGACTTCCTCACCGTAGGCGCCGCCGCTCCCCTGCAAGAGGCCGTCGTCACCGCCCTCAACTTCGACGACAGTTATTACCAGGAGGTCCTCGACCTCTACACCGCCAAGCGCGACCTATTCTGTCAGGGACTCGACAGCATCGGCCTCACGCACAACGTGCCGCAGGGCGCCTACTACGTGATGATGGACATCTCTGAGTTTTGCTATGACAGCGACCTCGACTTCTGCGAGGACCTGGCCTCAAAGGTGGGCGTGGGCGCCGTGCCCGGCTCGAGCTTCTTCCGCGAGCCCGTCAACCATCTGATTCGTTTCCACTTTGCCAAGCGAGACGAGACGCTCAACGCAGCACTGGAGAACCTCAAGTTCCTGCGTGATAAAATCAAACCGCGCGGGTAAGTACGGCCCGGCACTAAATGCACCCCGAGGCCGGCCACATCCTGGTCACGCGCGACCCGCGCGACACCATTGGCGAGCACAGCGGCTGCCCCTTCCACGACAACTGCCTCGAGGGCCTCATCGCCGGTCCCGGCGTCAAAAAGCGCTGGGGTGGCAAGAGCGCCGGAGAGATGGCCGATGACCCGGAGGCCATGGACCTGCTCGCCGGCTATCTGGCGCAGGCGCTCATGACCTACATCCTGTGCTACGCACCGCAGAAGATCGTCATCGGTGGCGGCGTGGCCGACCACACCCCCATCGTGCCGCTCGCGCGCAAGAAGTGCGCCGAGATGCTCAACGGCTACATCGTCACGCCCGAGATGGCCGACATTGATAGCTATATCGTCAACAACAGCCTCGAGGGCAAACAGGGCATTATGGGCTGCTTGGCCCTGGGCGCTCAGGCGCTTCAGTAGCAGACGCACCCACAGGGCGTGGCGCGCCCGGCAAATCCGACCTACGGAACGACGCCACCACGCCTCATATAAGCCCTCAAATAAAAAAGGCCGCCTAGGACCAAACAATACGTCCTAGGCGGCTTTTTTGGCGCGCATCAGCGGCCGTAAGAGATATCGGAGCACAACGCCCGTTGCCGCTCCACAGCAGTCGATCATCACATCGGTGATCATGCCGGCGCGTCCCGGCACAAAGAGCTGAATCGTCTCGTCGATCGAAGGAATCAGCAGCAGGAACACCGCCGTGGGCAGCAGCACGTCAAAGGTGCGCCGCCCCTCATAATCAAAGGCATGCGTTGCCAGGATGCCGAGCACCATATACTCGGTAAAATGCGCGCACTTGCGAACAACAAAGTTGGTCACCCATGCATATGGAAGTCCCACGCCGTGCAGGAAATCGCGGATAGCTTCCATGACCGTTAGGCTCAGCGAGCCCGACCCCGAGCCGGGAACCAGCGAATTGCCCCAGATCAAGAGCGCCATCAGGCAGGTCACGACCGCCCATTTTCGATTGATCTTAACCATGCAGAAGTTATGCCTCCGCGCGGAGTGGCGCGAAGCTGGCGGTACCGCCCTCGATAACGCTCAGATAGGCACGGCCCGTACGCTTGGCGGTAGAGGACTGCAGGCGCTCGATCTCTTCCTCGAGGATCTGATTGACGCGCTCGTGACGACGATTTTCCATAATGCCGGCGGCAATAGCCTCGGCTCGCTCGATGCCCTCGCGCGAGATACGGGCGGTATCCTCGGGGAACACAGCGCTGTGACGGCCGACATAGGCGGGGGCAGCAGGCTGAGGGGCAGTGACGGGAGCGGGGGCTGCAACAGGAGCAGGCTCGTCAATCTCATCCAGAATCGCGGTGGCGGCGGCCCACATGTCCTCGTGGCCTGAGTAATCGGCCATGGGGACATCAACCTCGAGCGAAGCGTCCGGAAGGTCGCCGGTGTCGATGCGATCTTGGGCATCAATCGATGCGGTGATGG
The DNA here is from genome assembly GCA_963604655.1 of uncultured Ruminococcus sp. Taxonomy (GTDB): domain Bacteria; phylum Actinomycetota; class Coriobacteriia; order Coriobacteriales; family Coriobacteriaceae; genus Collinsella. The sequence goes on along the minus strand of CAVCRP010000001.1, from coordinate 39,757 downwards.
CTGCAGGCTCATCGAGGTCATCGAGATCGATGTCCGCGACACCGGAGATGATAGGCATGCTGGCGAGGTTTGCGTTGTACGGCGCAGCCTCAGCCGCCTGCTGCTGGGCAGGAGCGCCCCAAAGCGAGCTTTCGGCGGCGCGGCGGGCGGCAACGGCCTCCTCGTCCGCGGTCATGGCTTCATCAACGTACGAATTATCGGCAGAAGCGTTCGCGTCCGCCGAGGTAGCGCTGTAGGCGTTATTGGCTGCCGCGTTGGCGACGAGTGCCACGAAAGCCGCCGTGCTGCCCGCAGGGGCGGCCTGGGAGCCAGACACGGCGCGTGCCGCGGCGGCGATGTCGTCGCGATTGAAGGAGCCGGACTGCCCGCCGTTGGTGAGCTCGTCGATGGCGACTTGATAGACGTCGCGCGAGTGTGCAGGGTCGCAGCTCACCGGCGAATCGTCGTCGAGCATACTGTCGATCATAGACCAAGCCTCGTCCTCGTCCATAGCATCTGCGGCTCGAGCGATGGTAGGGACACCATCATCGGCATGACGGCGCTGGAACGCACCAGTCAGGCCGGAAAGGAATGCCGAGGTAGACTGCTCCGACTGAGCCTGAGAAGCAGAAGTCGCAGCGTAAGGAGTCGCATCCTGCTGCTGAGCTGGAATCGAGGCGGTCTTGAACTCGCTTTGATGCTGATTGAGATTGGCGGCACCGCCCATGGCATCGGGCTGGAACAGACGCTCTTCACGCTGCGCACGATACTCGGAGATACCCAGCGAGGCGGCATAGATGCCCACGCCCGCCACCGCGCCCACGGCGAAGGGAACCGCACCCGCCACGACCGTCTCGTTCACCGACGAAAACGGCAGCGTCGCGGCATACATAACCACGGGAGCGGCAAGGCCGATCCCGCACGAAAGTCCGGCAAGGACTGCTCGTTGTGTTGCATCAGAAGAAGCCATGAGCTCTCCCCATCTTCCAGCACCCAAATCGCATCATTCAGTTGGCTGCGCGAGAGAAGATGAAGCGGGGCTATGCCCCAAAGCAACGGTATATGGTTCGTTTCATCTGCGTTTTCCGTCGCGAAGCTTAAAAGCTATTATGCGAAACCGCCCTGTCGATTGCAAGCGACGATGTCGGATTGAAACGGGAAACCTGCTGCTCGTCGGTCTTACGGTCAAAAATAAGCGCGGAGCGGCGCTATGGAAAAGGGCCGAGGCTCAAAGCCCCGACCCTTTATCGCATTGATGACTATCGCTGCGCGTGGATGACAACCTAGAACGTCTGCTCGTAGTCGCTGTGTTTTTTGGCCGAACGCACCAGGAACTCCTGGTTCGTGTTGGTGCCCTTAAGACCCTTAATAAACGATGCGGCCGCGCGCTCGGTGTTGTTCATGCCTGCAAGAATGCGACGCAGACCAAAGACAAACGGACGCATCTGCTCGTCGACCAACAGGTCCTCGTTACGCGTACCGGAGGCAACGGGGTCGATAGCCGGGAAGATGCGGCGGTCGGCCAGGTCGCGGTCGAGCTTAAGCTCCATGTTGCCGGTGCCCTTGAACTCCTCGAAAATGACCTCGTCCATCTTGGAACCGGTGTCGATGAGGGCAGAGGCCAGGATGGTGAGCGAGCCGCCGTTCTCGATATTGCGGGCTGCACCCAGGAAGCGCTTGGGCGGATACAGTGCCGCCGAATCGACGCCGCCCGAAAGGATGCGGCCCGAGGCAGGCGCCGCCAAGTTGTAGGCGCGGGCGAGGCGCGTGATGGAGTCGAGCACCACCACGACGTCGCCACCCAGCTCTACGATGCGCTTGGCGCGCTCGATGACGAGCTCTGCCACGCGGGTGTGGTTGTCGGCAGGCATATCGAAGGTCGACGCCACAACCTCACCCTTGATGGAACGCTGCATATCGGTGACCTCTTCGGGGCGCTCGTCGACGAGCAGGCAGATGAGGTGCACCTCGGGGTTGTTAATCGAGATAGACTGGCAGATCTTCTTGAGGATCGTGGTCTTGCCGGCCTTGGGCGGGGACACGATCAGGCCGCGCTGGCCCTTGCCGATCGGTGACACGATGTCGATGGCGCGACCGGTAATAGAGTCCTTGCCGTGCTCCATGCGCAGCGGCTCGTTGGGATAGACCGGGGTGAGGTCGCCGAACTTGGGACGGTTGCGAATCTGCTCGGGGTCCAGACCGTTGACGGTCGTGATTTTGGCGAGGCCGGCGCGCTTGTCGCCGCCGCGCGAAGGACGCAGCGAGCCCTCGATGACGTCGCCCGTGCGCAGGCGCGCGGAGCGGATGAGGTAGGCGGGCACGAAGGCGTCGTCGTTGGACTTCATGTAGCCATGGGCGTGGATGATGCCGGAGCTGTCCGGGCGAATCTGCAGAATGCCCTTGATGTCGCGGAAGCCCTCGGCCTTCGCAGCGGTGACGTAGATTTCCTCGACGAGCTCGGCCTTCTTCTTGCCGGTCGTCTCGATCTCGAACTCCTTGGCCTTCTCGCGAAGTTCGGCGACCTTCATGGCAGCGAGCTCCTCGCGCGAAAGCGTGGGCTCGGTGGGAGCGGCATTACGCTCCTTGTTGCGTTGCTTGCGATCGCGCTGGCGGTTGCGACGGTCGTTGTTGCGCTCGTCCTTGCGCTCGTTGCGCTCCTCGTTGCGCTTGTGCTGGCGACGGTTGGGGCGAGCGCCGTCTTCGCCCTCGGCGGGGGCGGCACCATCGGTTGCGGTGGTGTCAACATTGGCCGCAGCGGCGTCATTGGCCTCGGCGCCGGAATCGACCTGCGCTTCGACATCAGCATGCTGCTCGGCGGCCTTGGCCTTAACGGACTTCTTGCGACCGCGCTTGGGCTTCTCGGATGCAGGCTGTTCGACGTCCTGGGGCTCGACGGCATCAGTCGATGCATCGGCGGTCGTCTCGGCGGAATCCTCGGACGCACCCTTCTTGGCAGCCTTAGCCTTGGACGTGCGCTTAGCAGCAGTGCGACGGCTGCGACCGGGACGGACGTCGGCGGGCTCGGCATCGGCAGAAACGGCCTCGGAAGTCGTAGCATCCTGGACGGGTTCATCGGCAGCAGTTGAGGACTTGGCGGTCGCCGCAGCATCCCGAGCGGCGGCGGCTGCGGCTGCGGCCTTCTCGGCCTCGACAAAGGCCTTGGGCTTGCGACCGCGACGGTGCGGGCGCAAAGCCGGATCGACAACGGGAACTTCGCTGGCCTCGACAGGCGCAGCGGGCTCAACAGGCGATGTGCCCTCCCCTGCCGCGGAACGGACCGAAGCCTCAGTGAGCTCGGGGGTTACCTGTTCAGCAACCTGCTCGGCCTTAGCAGCCGTGCGACGGCGTGTGCGCGGTACCGGCTTCTCGGTCGGCTGGTCGGCGACAGGAGTCTCGGTGGCGGCAGGCGTCTCGGGCACAGACGGAGCTGCAAGCTCGGTCAGAGCCGCGGCCTCGCGCTCGGCAGCACGACGGCGGGCGCGCACCACCTGAGCCTCGCTAATCTGCGCCAACGCACGTGCCTGCGCGACCTCATCGGAAATCGGCGCCGAGGAGTCAGCTGCAACGGTGAGCTTGGCGCGCGTCGTGCGCGTGGTACGGCGCTTTGGCTTGGTGACCTCCTCGCCGTCAGCGGCAGGCTTGGCCGTGCGGCGCATGCGCTTGGGCTTTGCCGGAGCAGCCTCCTCACCAGTTGCAGGCACGGCCTTCTCAGCCGCTACAGGCATAGGCGTCGAAGCAGCCTTAGGCGTCTCAGGAGCCGAGGCTTGCGCGGGCGCCGCGACCTGGTCCGACGCAACCGGTGCAGCGGGAGCGGCCTGCGTCGTCGTTATTTCGTTTTCTTGCTGTTGATCAGACACAGTGTTTGCTCAACTTTCTTTTCAAGCCCTGTGATCACATGCTCCCTGCATAAACCTTCAGGGCGGCTAAACAGTCTAGTTCCGTTCAAAACGACGGACATCATTGATCTGTATCGAGATGATTGCGTCAACTACGCAGCGTTAGTGTAACACAACCGCCGCCACCTGCAACTTAGTCATTGGGGGGACGTTCTTAAACGACTAGTCAAAAGGGACACTCTTTGTTTGCCACCCACAAATCTGACTGCCTCCGCCAAAACTATGGCGGTTTACTACGATGAATCGCTCAACCGCGACCACTCCGAAACTTGTTGAACTAAAACCGAGGTAGATGCCTTGCGCTTTTTTGCGAAAAGCCGACGTGGTTGGAACTTCTCAATTCATCGTAGTAAACCGGCATAGTTTCGTATTTCCAGCAGTTCCAAATTCGTCAATACGTCGGCATTTGCGAAAAAAGCCCGACCTCCGTAGGAGATCGGGCTTATAGGGCTCAGTTAAACCAAACCTACACGGTCAAATGACCCGCAGATTACATCTGCTCGGGCGCGGAAACGCCAACGAGGGTGAGCACCAGGGCGAGCGTCACACGGACGGCATCACAAGCGGCCAGACGGGCACGCGAAAGCTCGGGGTCGACGGGACGGCCCTCGCTCGGCAGAACCTGGCAGGCAGCGTAGAAGCTGTGGAAGTCACCGGCGAGCTCCTCGGCAAAGTGCGTCAGACGGAACGGAGCGCGGTCGCGAGCACAGCTGGCGATCAGGTCGGTAAGCTCGTTAAGCTTGCGCGAAAGGGCGAGCTCGGTCGGGTCGGTCAGCAGCGAGTAATCGACGTTCTCACCGATGGCCTTGGCGGCAACGGCCTTCATGCCCATCTCGTCGGCCTGCTCAGGCGTTACGTCAGCGGCACGGCGCAGGATGGAGCAGACGCGAGCGTGAGCGTACTGCACGTAATAGACCGGGTTGGAGTTGTCGCGCTTCTTAACGGCCTCAATGTCGAAGTCGACCATCTGGTTGGAGCTCTTGGAGATGAGCGTGTAGCGAGCGGCATCGGAGCCGACCTCGTCGACGAGCTCCTGCAGGGTCACCATGGTGCCCTTGCGCTTGGACATACGGACGGGCTTGCCGTTACGCAGCAGGTTGACGAGCTGGCCCAGTAGAACCTCGAACTTGCCGGGGTAACCCAGAGCGTCGCAGACGCAGCGGACGCGCTCGATGTAACCGTGGTGGTCGGCGCCCCAGATGTCGATGACGTGATCGACGCGCTGGAACTTATCCCAGTGATAGGCGACGTCGGAGGCGAAGTAGGTGTACTCGCCGTCGGACTTGATCAGGACGCGGTCCTTGTCGTCGCCCAGATCGGTGGAGCGGAACCACAGGGCGCCGTCCTTGGTGTAGAGGTAGCCCATCTTGTCGAGCTTCTCAAAAGCGCGGTCGACGGCAGAGGTACCGGCGGTCTCGCCCTCGGTGTCCTTCACGTACAGCGAGCGCTCGGAGTACCAACGATCGAAGTCGCAATTGACGGCGTGGCAGAGGTCGCGCATGTTGTCGACCATCTTCACATAGCCGCGCTCGCGGAAGCTCTCCATGCGCTCCTGCGGATCGGCATTGACCCACTTGTCGCCGTCAGTACGCCAGAACTCGGCAGCCTCGTCGATGATGTAGTCGCCGCCGTAGGAGTCCTTGCCCAGAGTCTCGGCAAAGTTGTCCTGATACGGATGGGTCTCGGGGTGCTCGTCGTTCTCGTCGGCAACAAAGGCGTCACGGTCGGCGATCAGCAGCTTGTGAGCCTCCTCGATATCAACGCCCTGCTTGGCGATGATGTCGGCAAGCTGCATATAGCGCGTGCTGATGGAGTTGCCGAAGGTGTTCATCTGAGAGCCGTGGTCATTGATGTAGAACTCACGCTGGATCTCATAACCGGCGTGGTCCATAACACGGCAGAGCGAGTCGCCCAGCGCGGCCCAGCGGCCGTGGCCGATGTGCATGGGGCCGACGGGGTTGGCGGAAACGAACTCGACCTGGGTCTTCAGGCCACCACCGACGTTGGACTTAGCGAAGTCCATGCCCTTCTCGCGAGCCTCGCCAAAGATGGCATTCTTGACGGCAACGGAGAGGTAGAAGTTGATAAAGCCGGGGCCTGCGATTTCGACCTTCTCAATCGCGGGGTCCTCGGGCATATGGGCAACGATGGCCTCGGCGATCTTGCGCGGGGCGCAGTGAGCCAGCTTGGCGGACTTCAGGGCCATGGTGGAGGTCCACTCGCCATGAGAAGTGTCAGCCGGTCGCTCGATAGCGCAATCGTCAAGTTCAAATGCGGAAAGGTCGCCGGCCTCCTGGGCCGCAGCAAGCGCAGCGCGTACCAGCTCTTCAATCTTCTCGGGCATAGATCCTCCTTGTGTTAAAGCCCCCGAGCTCTTGGTCACTCGTAGGGCAAAAGCCAGAGTTTGTAGCACTCTATCACAAGCGACGGGCACTATCGCAGGGTAAAGCCAATCGAAATTGCATATGCACAAAATTGACTACAGCTTGTATGGAGTCTCTCAAAGATGCCGGTCTGCCTGCAGATTATGCACGCGTTGAAAATGCATAAAGATGTGAATGAGCTGTGTCTTTTATCGAATACTCTTACCTATCGGAGTTGTGTGCTTTTCCTGCATAAAGTAAGGGTTTCCGCACGTCAGCGTGGTATTCTAGACATACGCAAATTCGTATAAGTTGGAGGTAGCATGTTCTCAATCGGTCAACACGTCATTCATCCGGGTCAGGGAGTCTGCACCGTCGTCGGTTTTAGGGACGACACGCCGCAGCCCATGCTGTTGCTCGAGACCAAGCAGGGACATGCGCAGACGATCCTCATGTACCCCGTGGCGCAGGCCGATCGTTTGCATGCCGCCATCTCCCAGCAAGATGCCGAGCACCTGCTGAGCCACTATGACGAGCTGGAGTGCGACACCTTTACCGAGCGTAACAGCTCGCTTGAGGAGACGCACTTTAAGCAGCAGCTCAAGCTGGGCGCGCCCGAGACGGTCCGCGTGGCAAAGACCATGATGCACCGCATTCGCCAGGCCGAGGAAGCCGATAAAAAGCCCAGCTCTTACTATATGCGTGTACTCAAGGAAGCCAAGCGCCGCTCCATCGAGGAGTTCGCCGTGGCATTGGGCGTCACCGAGGAGGCCGCCGAAGCCCGCCTAGCCCAAGCCGCCCTCAACTAACCTGCCAAAAAGGGACAGGTTTATTTTGGCAGGTTTTATCTGGCCAAACGTCGATAAATAAAACAAAACGGCCGGACGTTCCGTTTACCTTCGGAGCGCCCGGCCGTTTTCTATTGTTCGTTCAGAGACGCAGGCTTCCATTTGCGCCTTACACCAGGATCAATGCGACCGTCCCAAACAGCGGGAACCGTGTCGAGCGACCCGCTCGCCTTGCTCAATTACCATTAAAAAGTATCAGATCGAAAATGCAATAACATTTCGGCAGGTAGCAGCTATAGTCGGTGAACTGAATCTCAACAACCGAAGCCTCCTAATGAGGTATCTTCAGCCTATCCAAGCTACAGGAGGGACCATGCCGAGAAAGCCTCGTTCAAAGTCACCAACCGGTTATTTCCACGTCACGTTGCGCGGAAACGGAGGGCAGCTGTTGTTTGATGACGACGAGGACCGAATTGCCCTGCTCCAGATACTCGATGCGATTCTCCCCAAACACAATATCGAGCTTATCGCTTGGTGCCTTATGGGCAACCACATTCATCTGCTAATTAACGATCCGGACGACCACAAGAGCGAGGCGATGCACGCGATAGCCGTGTCGTTTGCAGGCAGGTACAATGCGCGGACGGGGCATATCGGCCATGTGTTCCAGGAGCGGTTTTGGGATTCGCCCGTCAAGTCGGATGAATATCTACTCGAAGCAATTCGATACATTCATTTGAATCCTCAAAAGGCGGGACTTGCACGCTACGACGCTTATCCATGGAGCAGCCATCGCGAATACCTCATGCCGGCACAATCGCGGCGCCATGTCACCGGCGAAGTGGTAGAGCAGTTGTTTCCAACACCCCGGACGTACCTCAAGTTCATGGAAAGCGCGCCCGTACTCCCCTACCGTCCCAGCGCGACAGCCAAAGTCGCAGAGGAAGATTTGAGTGCATTTGGCACGGCAATCGTCCAACGCGTCGCGGGATGTGCGCCCACGGAGCTCAAATCCGTCTCTAAGGCGCTTCGCAACGAGACGATATTGGCCCTTCGAAAAGAGGGGTTGACGATTAAGCAGGTTCAGCTGCTAACCGGACTGGGGACGTGGATCATCAAGAACGCCGCATAGCCGTCGGCCAGCAATGGCAGCCATCACCCCGCGGCATCTAAATACAACGGAAACGCCTCCGTCGAACAACGTCCAACGGAGGCGTTTCCGCAGATAAAACCTGCCAAAATAAACCTGTCCCTTTTTGGCAGGTTAGGCCTGGAAGGTATCGCGATCGGGGGCGAAGGATTGCATGGCAGCGATGGTGCGATCGAAGAGCTCGGGGAGCTCCCAGCCCAGCATCTCGGCGCCCTGCGAAATCACGTCGCGCGAGCAGCCGGCGGCAAAGCGCTTGTCCTTGAATTTTTTCTTGAGCGACTTGGTCGTAAAGTCCATGACGCTCTTGCTGGGGCGCATGATGACGGCGGCGCCGATCAGACCGGTAAGCTCGTCACAGGCAAACAGAATCTTTTCCATCTGCAGCTCGGGCTTGGGCAGCGAGGTATTGAAATCGGACGTGTGCGTCTGGATGGCACGGATGAGCTCGGGAGCCGCACCCTCGCCCTCGAGAATCTCGGCCGCATAGATGGTGTGGTTCATGGGGTCGTCCTCATGCTCCTCCCAATCCAGGTCGTGCAGCAGACCGACGATGCCCCAAAACTCTTCGTTCTCAGGATCATACTCGCGCGCAAAGTAGCGCATGGTCCCCTCGACGGTCTCGCCGTGCGTGATGTGGAACGGGTCCTTGTTGTGCTCGTTGAGCAGTTCGAACGCGCGGTCGCGGGTGATTCCGGCAGAAAGCGTCTGGGACATGGCAATACCTCCAGGTGGGTCGGTGTTAAGTCACGGTGCCACTATCGTATATCGCCGCGGCTCAAGCCGAAAGGCTGAATAGACATGCGAAGAAAAAAGCCGGGCGAACGTGTCACCCGGCAAAACCGCAGATGAAACCTGCCAAAATAAACCTGTCCCTTTTTGGCAGGTTTAGGGGCGGACCTGGCCGGTGCCGCGGAGCTTGTATTTGTAGGTGGTGAGGGCCTCGGCGGCAAAGGGGCCGCGGGCGTGGAGCTTTTGGGTCGAGATGCCAATCTCGGCGCCCAGGCCAAACTCGCCGCCGTCGGTAAAGCGCGTGCTGGCGTTGGCATACACGGCCGAGGCATCGACCTCGTCCAGGAAGCGCTCGCAAGCATCCGTGTCCTCTGCAACGATGGCCTCGGAGTGCATCGTGCCGTAGCGGTTGATGTGCGCGATGGCCTCGTCCTCGTTTGCCACGACCTTCACGCTCATCTCGAGCGCCAGATACTCGCGACCCCAGTCCTCCTCAGTCGCGGCGGCGTAGTCATCGCCCTCCACAAAGCCGGCGTCGGCGCACGCGGCGCACGTGGCCTCGTCGCCGTGCATGAGCACGCCGTGGTCATGCAGCACGGCCACGACCGCGGGCAAAAACGCATCGGCCACGGCACGGTCGACCAGCAGCGACTCGGCGGCATTGCACACGCCCACGCGCTGCGTCTTAGCGTTGACGATAATATTGAGCGCTTTATCGAAGTCGGCGGATTCATGCACGTAGATGTGGCAGTTACCCGTGCCCGTCTCGATCACCGGAACGAGCGACTCGCGCACGCAGCGCTGGATCAAGCCCGCACCGCCACGCGGAATGAGCACATCGACGACGCCGCGGAGCTTCATGAGCTCGCCGGTGGCCTCGCGGTCGGTAGACTCGATCATCGACACGGCCTCGCGCGGGAAGCCCTTGGCCTCGAGCGCATCGGCCAGCAGTTCGGCAATCATGGCACACGAGTGATAGGCCAGCGAGCCGCCGCGCAGAATGCAGGCGTTGCCGGTGCGGATGCAGATGCCCGCGGCGTCGGCCGTCACGTTGGGGCGCGCCTCGTACACCATGGCGACCAGGCCCAACGGCACGCTCACGCGGGTGAGGTCCACGCCGCTTGCGAGCACGCGGTGGTCGAGCACACGGCCGACAGGATCGGGCAGCTCGGCGAGCTTCTCCAGGCCGACGGCCATGCCCTCAACGCGCTCGGGCGTCAGCAGCAGACGGTCGAGGAGTCCCGCCGAGGTCCCCGCATCGCGCGCGGCGGACATATCGAGCTCGTTGGCGGCGACGATGGAGTCGATACCGTTGCGCAGTGCTGCGGCCATGGCGCGCACGGCCTCCTGGCGCTGCTCGTCGCTCGCCGTGGCAAGCGAGGCCGACGCTGCCTTAGCGGCAACGGCAAGATCGTGGACATACGTGGCTATATCGACCGACATGGACGGCCCTTTCTCCTAGAAGTTTGCAACCATGGTAGCCGATTTGCGCATGGCCTCGCCCGCGGCGGTAGAATTGGTCAACCCGAAACACCGCAACGAACGGAAGACTCACATGGCCCTCATCACTTCGTACCACGTCCCCGGCCTGTATGTCGAGGACCACAGCATCGATGTCCCCCTTGACTGGCGCGGCCTGGAGCCGATGCTCCTGGCCGTCGGCAGCACCATGCGCCGCGGCGCCATGCCGGCGCCCATCGCAGGTGCGCCCGAAAGCATCAAGCTCTTCTACCACGTGGTTTGCGCGCCCGACCGCATCAACGACGATCTACCGCTGCTCCTGTTTTTGCAGGGCGGCCCCGGCGGCGAGAGCCCGCGTCCGCTGTCACCCACAAGCGACGGCTGGATCGAGGAGGCCGTCAAGCACTTCCGCGTCGTCCTGCCCGACCAGCGCGGCACCGGACGCAGCAGCTGTGTAGACGGGCGCACGATCGCGGCGTTGGGCGAGCGTGCCGAGGCAGCCGGCGCCGATGCGGACCGCTCGCAGGCGGACTTCCTCAAGCGCCACCTCGCCAGCTCCATCGTGCGCGATTTTGAGTACCTGCGCCTGGTGGGCTTTGGCGGCAAGCCCTGGGTCACGCTCGGACAGAGCTACGGCGGTTTTTTGACGCTGAGCTATCTGTCGCTCTTCCCCGAGGGCGTGGCGGCAAGCTTTACCTGTGGTGGCATTCCGCACGTGCCGGCGAGCGCCAGCGAGGTCTACGCGCACACCTTCCCGCGCATGGCCGCCAAGACGCAGCAGTATTACGATCGCTACCCCGCTGACGTCGAGCGCGTGGCAGCCCTGGCCGATGCGCTCGAGGCTCAGAAGCCCGTGCTGCCCGACGGCTCGCCGATGACGGTCGAGCGCCTACAGCTCATGGGCAGCGACTTTGGCATGAAGCCGAGCTTTGAGCGCATGCATTGGATTATCGATCATGCTTTTGTTGACGGCGACGGCACGCTGACCTGCGGTGCCTCGGTATCTGACAGCTTTTTGATGCGCGCCTTCGAGCGCACCAACACGCGCACGAATCCGCTGTACTGGACGCTTCAGGAGTTCATCTACGCCGACGGCGACACCATGCCCATTCGCTGGGCCGCGGCAGAAGAGAAGGCACACCGTGCCGAGTTCGACACGCTCGCGCGCCCGCTCATGTTTACCGGCGAGGCCATGTTCCCGTGGATGTTTGAGCAAATGCCCGAGCTTAAGCCGTTTAAACCCGCCATGGACCTGCTGATGGAAGACACCAGCTGGGACAAGATCTACGACCCGCAGCGCCTGACCTGCAACGAGGTGCCGCTCCAGGCCGCGGTGTATTTCGACGACATGTACGTCGATTCGGGCCTGCAGCTCGATACGCTCAGCCGCGTGGGCAACTCGCACGCCTGGGTGACCAACGAGTTCGAGCACGACGGTCTGCACGGCAGCGTGGTGTTCAAGCGCCTCTTCGACGAAGCCCTCAACCGCGGAGACCTGCGCCAGATCTTCTAGCAAAGGAGTGTCCCAAAGTGTCGGCACATAAGGAACGTCCCCAAGTGCCGGAAAAGGAGAGGCAGCACTGCTGGCAAAACGAGCCGCAGCGCTGCCTCTCTTTATGCAAACACTATCAAGTTGTCCCTATGGATCGCGGGCTTCTCGGCCAGGTCTGCGAGCAGGCGGTTGCTGGCAATCTGGTCCTGGCGGCGGCCGGCTGCAAGCTCCAGCACGTCCGAATCGGCCTCGGCGATACCACGGGCGACAACCATGCCGCTCGGGTCGCACACGTCGAGCACATCGCCCTCGGCAAACTGGCCATCGACCTCGCGAATACCCACCGCGAGCAGCGACGAACCGCGGCTGACCAGCGCCTTCGCGGCGCCGTCATCGACCGTCACCGAGCCGTGCGCCTTGTCGCCTAGCGCGATCCACAGCTTGCGCGGCGCAATGTCCAGGCGCTCCGCCGGCGAATCGAACAGCGTACCCACGCTCTCGCCGCGGGCCAGACGCACGAGCGCATCGGGCTCCTCGCCCGAGCAAATCACGCTCTGAATGCCCGCCGTCATGAGAATGCGGCTCGCGCGGATCTTGGTGACCATGCCGCCCGTGCCCACCGATGTGGAAGAATCGCCCGCCGAGGCGATGATCTTGGCGTCGATCTTATGCACGATCGGGACGAACTCGGCCGTAGGATCCTCGTGCGGATTGGCGGTGTAGAGGCCATCGATGTCCGAGAGCGTCACGCACAGATCGGCAGAAACCAGGCAGCTCACAAGCGCCGCCAGCGTGTCGTTGTCGCCAAACTTGATCTCATCGACGGTGACGGTATCGTTCTCGTTGACGACCGGCACCACACCCAGCTCCACAAGGCGCAGCAGGGCGTCGCGCGCGTGCAGGTAGGACGTGCGGCGCGCCGTGTCGTGACGCGTGAGCAGCACGAGCGAGGTGAGCAGGTCGCGCGCATGGAACTCCTCGTCGTAGGCCGACGAGATGATGCACTGACCGGCCGAGGCGCAGGCCTGCAGGCTCGGCAGGTCACCGACCGGCTTACGGTCGAAGCCCAGCACGAGATAGCCGCAGGCAATGGCGCCCGAGCTCACCACGACCAGGCGCCAGCCAAGCTCGCGCAGCGCTGCGGCCTGATCGGCAAGCCCGCCGATAAAGGCGCGGTTGACCTTGCCGTCGGCGCCCACCACCGTGGACGAACCGATCTTTACCACCATCGTTTTATAAGAAGTCGTCATACGTCAAACCAATCAACTGTTCAGCGAACGGGCGAACGGGCAACGAGAAAATGATCCGTTTTCCTCCGTCCCCAAGGGATCATTTTGCCCAGGGGAAAGCCGAGGCCGCGGCCATGTTCTTGCGCACGAGCTCGTCGCGCACCTGAGCCAGGCCCTGCTCCATGCCCACCACATAGGTCTGCGGGTACAGGAAGCGCTTATAAGCGGCGTCCAGATGATCGAGCGCCCAAGCACAGCGCTCGCGCGCGTCCTGGATGCTCTCACGCGGAGCCACCGCACTGCCATCGCGCACGATCGGCACCAGCAGCTCGCGATACTCAAGTTCGGACACGTCGGTCACCAGAGCGGCATCATTCACGGCCACGAGGGTATTGCCGCGCGCGGCGCCCTCCCCCGCCAGATGGTCCTCGTCGTAGATCATGTCGCAGACCGGGCCGCCAAAGCCGTCGTAATAACGGCGCACGCGTTGCACACCCGGGATCGTGCGCTTGTAGGGCTGCTCGGAGAGCTTGACCACCGGCGTCCATGGATCTGCCTCGCTCGCACGGCGGGCGGAAAGCTTGTACACGCCGCCCAGCGCCGGCTGGTCATAGCAGGTCGCAAGCTTGGTACCCACGCCAAAGCTATCGATGGGCGCGCCCTGGTCGAGCAGGGACTGAATCGTGTACTCATCCAAATCGTTAGAAACCGAGATCCCCACATAGGGCAGGCCCTCGGCATCAAAACGGCCACGAACATACTTGGAGAGCTTGGCGAGGTCGCCGGAGTCGATGCGAATGGCCGACAGGCGCTCGCCCACCGCTTCCATCTCCTTGGCAACCGTAATGGCATGTTCACAGCCCTCGCGCACGTCATAGGTGTCGATGAGCAGCGTACAGTTCTTGGGGCTCGACTTGGCAAAGGCGCGGAAGGCCTCGAGCTCGGAATCGAAGCTCATCACCCAGCTGTGCGCATGCGTGCCAAAGACGGGAATACCGTAGCGGCGGCCGGCGAGCACATTGGACGTAGAGGAGCAGCCGGCAACGTAGCTCGCGCGCGCGACGGCCAAGCCGCCATCGGGACCCTGGGCGCGGCGCAGGCCAAACTCGGCAACGGGACGGCCGTCCGCCGCCAGCACCACGCGCGCCGTCTTGGTGGCGACAAGCGTCTGGAAGCCGACGATGTTGAGCAGCGCCGTCTCAAGCAGCTGGCACTCCAGCGCGGGGCCGGTGACGCGAACCATGGGCTCGCGCGGAAAGACGAGCTCGCCCTCGGGCACGGCGTCGATGTTTACATGCGCACGAAAATCGCGCAGGTAGTCGAGGAATCCAGGCTTGAACATCGCGCCGCCGGCCGGGGCCTGGAGCGAGGCGAGGTAGTCGATGTCCTCGGGCGTAAAGCGCAGATTCTCGACCAGCTCGGGCAGTTCGGCGGTGCCGCACATGACGGCATAGGCGCTGCCAAAAGGATGGTCGCGGTAAAACGCGGTAAAACAACCCTGCTCATTGGCCTTGCCGCTCTCCCACAGGCCCTGGGCCATAGTGAGCTCGTACAGATCGGTGAGCATTGCAATGTCGGTGGGATGCGAGATGTCGGTCAAAGCCATGGGGCGACCTTTCGGATGCGTTGTGCAGAGGTTGAGGGTTGGAAAAGGGCAGAGTGTTCGGGCATGGCACCCAGCGCGAATGGGCTAGAGCAGGCCCATGCTGGTCAGGATCGTGTAGCCCATAAAGATGACAAACGCGATGAGGGCAAGGACAATGATGATTTTTTGAGCCGGCGCCATGCCAGGGATCTCGTTCTCGCCCGTAGGCTCCTTGGAGGTAACCATGCGCTGGGCAAAGGTCATCTCGTCACGGCTCGGCTTGGGCTCGACGGACTTGGAACGAGCGACCTTTTTAGGCTGAGGTTTAGGTGCGGTGGGCGCGGGCTTCGCGGCGGCGGGCTTGGGCGCGGGGGCGACGTTCGCGGCGGCCTCCTCGGCCTTCGCACGCTCGGCACGCAGGGCGGCCAGCTCCTCACGCTCGCGGCGTGCCTCTTCCTGGGCCTCGCGACGAGCTTTCTCGGCGCGGAGCTCTTCCAACTCGGCGCGTTCCTCGGCAGACAGTGGTTGGGACTCAAGCTTGGCCATGGTACAGCCCTTTCTTTTAAAAAAAGCCGCCGACACAATGTCAGCGGCTTATCAAATCCAAGGGTGGAGACGAAGGGAGTCGAACCCTCGGCCTCTGCCATGCGACGGCAGCGCTCTCCCAACTGAGCTACGTCCCCAAGACAAGTTGATATTTTACCTACGGCTCGCCAACTGTCAACGCCCAATACCCAGTCTTTTTGGGACGCGGCTATTTTGACAACTTTTCGAGCAGGCGATCCTCTCGATGATTTTTTAATCCCCGTCCCAGAAAAATCATCGGCGAGCGCACTACTTTGCGCTGGTGAGGACGCCGGTGGTGTCGAACGCCGGGGTGAAGCTCTCGTCTACCGCTCCGCCTTCTTGCCAAAACATCGTCGTAAAGCCCAGGTCGTCGGCATGGTCGAGCACCTGCTCGTACTCCTCGCGCGTCACGGCGCGCGCCAGGTCGCCGCCTTGTTCGCGCATGAGGGCATTGGGCGTGTACTGGTTCATGACCGAGATCGGCACGTCGCCCACCGTCTGCCAAACCAGGTCCAACACGCGGCACGAATCGTCCGCATGCCCCGGCAGCACCAGATGACGCACGATTATGCCGCGCTTCATGAGCCCGTCCCCGTCTACCAGCTCTCCCCCGCGGCGCTCAATTTCGCGCGCCATCTGGGCCAGACCCGACACAGCCACGCGCGGGTAGTCCTTAATATGAGAGAGTGACTGCGCAAGCGCCGCATTGGCATACTTAAAGTCGGTAAGCCACACGTCGACCAAATCGCCGAGCGCCGCCACGGCACCCGCACGCTCATAACCGCTCGTGTTGTAGACGATTGGAATGACCAGTCCGCGCTCCCGAGCTGCGGCAATCGCGGCCGGCAGCAGGTGAGCATAATGCGTCGCCGTCACCAGATTGATGTTATTGGCACCTTGGTCCTGCAGCTCCAGCATAATCTCGACCAGGCGCTCGGGCGAAATCTCAAGCCCAAAATTGCCCGTCGAGATCTCGTGGTTCTGGCAATAGATACATTTGAGCGAGCAGCCGCTAAAGAAGATCGTGCCCGAACCGGCCTCGCCCGAGATAGGCGGCTCCTCCCACATATGAAGCGCCGCGCGGGCCACCTTGAGCGTGTCATCGGCACCGCATACGCCGTGCGCACCCTCGTCGCGCACCGCACCGCAACGGCGCGGACACAAATGGCAGGCGGGCGAAAAAAGTTCGGTCAACGGCGTCGGCATAAAAACATGCTCCAAAACAACGATTCAGCAGCTCAAACGTAAAGGGACCAACCGCACAGACGGCTCGAGCCCAAGGCGCCGTAATCGTCCGACACGATTTTTGTAATGTCAAGACTGGAATCGATAAAGTGCCGCTTTATGATGTAGGTATTCCGCCCCCCGCGGAGCAACTGGGTGAACCGTCGCGTTTATTTAGGGAGCCCACACAGTCGTACCTAGTACAGGTATCCTTCGTTGTTAAGGACGCTGGAACAGTCGATGAGGGCACCCACCTGTTTTAGGTGGGTTCATTTTCGTAACGTGGGGGGTGGTTTTTATTTGCCGAAAACCACCATTACAGCCCATATGGATCCCCGCCGGTATCCCGACAATCCATCGACAACATCCCAATATCTGGTAAGCGCGTGATTATCGCTGCGTGCAATTCCATGCACCCCCCTTGGTCGAGTATCATGGTTCGGCTATGCCCTTTGCGCTTAGCAACCTTTGACCTTTTCCTTCGACGCTTGGCGGTTTTTAGATTCATGGCTTCATCCCCGAGCTACATACCGTACCTATGCGTGGCAGCGGCGGCCTTTATCACGACCTTCCTCACGGTGCCCCTGGTCAAGCGCTTGGCAATTAAGCTCGACGCCGTCGACTATCCTTCCAAGCGCCGCATCAACACCAAGCCCATCCCGCGTTTGGGCGGAACGGCGGTGTTTTTTGGCCTGGTCGTTGCCTGTATTGTGCAAATCCTAGGCACCTGGTACCTGGGTTGGCCGCCCGTTTTGGTGCCCCACCCCCGTCTGCACATCAGCTACCCCATACTTGCGCTTTCTTTTACCGTCATCTTTGCGACCGGCGCTATCGACGACGTCATCCAGCTCAAGCCCAAGCAAAAACTGGCCGGTCAGGTCCTCGCCGCGCTCATCGCCTGCGTGGGCGGCCTGCGCATCGGCGTCATCGTCAACCCGTTTGCCCCCGGCGAGATCATGCTCGGATGGCTCGCCTACCCCATCACCGTGATCTATCTGGTGGCATTCACCAACATCATTAACCTCATCGACGGCCTCGACGGCTTGGCCACGGGCATCTGCGGCATCGCGTCGTTCACCATGTTTTCGATGGCCGTTCTCTCGGGCCGCATCGACGCCGCCGCGCTCTCCATTGCGCTCTTTGGCGCTTGCCTGGCCTTTTTGCGCTACAACTTCAACCCCGCAAGCATCTTCTTGGGCGACTCGGGGTCGTTGCTTCTGGGCTTTGCACTGGGCTCCATCTCGCTGCTCAACGTGAGCCGCACCGCCGCGCTCACCTCGCTTATCATCCCGCTCATCGTTGCCGGCGTGCCCATCATCGACACGTTTAGCGCCATCGTGCGCCGCAAGCGCGCCCACATTAGCATCGGGCAGGCCGACAAGGGCCACATCCACCACCGCCTGATCCAAGAAGGCTACAACCAAAAACAGGCTGTACTGCTCATCTATGCCTGGTGCATCATGCTTTCGGCCGGCGCCGCCGCGATCAACCAGGTCGAGGTGCCCATGCGCGTGCTCATCTTTACCGTGCTCGCCATTGGCTCGGCGGCCTTTGCCAAGCATCTACATCTGTTTGAGCCCGTGCTGCGCCACCATTACAACAAGCGCACGCACGAGGACGAGCTCGTCACCCCCGACGATCCCGCCTTTAAGCAGGAGGAGCAGGCAGCCGAGGAACGTAAGGAAGAGCGCCACCACAAGCTCTAGGGTAAGCTGCCGAGGATGCGTCCAGACGCCGCCGGCCAAACGTGCAGCCACGCCGCGCCCATCGCACAAGCCGCCGCTCTCCCGCCCCTCGCCTACTTACGACCCGCCCCTCCAATAAACGCGTTATCATCTTGACCCATGAACATACGTTAGGAGCAATCATGCCAAACGAGAACAGCTACGAAGTCGCGCTGCAAAAGAGCAACGCCATTCGCGAGGGCCTGGCCAAAACGCCCGAGAAGTTCACCATGCTCACCGGCGACCGCCCCACCGGTCGTCTGCACCTGGGTCACTACTTCGGCACCCTCAAGGGCCGTGTTGAGCTGCAGAACATGGGCGCCAAGACCAACGTGCTCATCGCCGACTACCAAGTCATCACTGACCGCGATACGACCGAGCACATCCAGGACAACGTGTACAACATGGTCATGGACTACCTTGCCTGCGGCATCGACCCCGACAAGACCATGATCTACGCGCACTCCGCCGTGCCCGCCGCCAACCAGCTCATGCTGCCGTTCCTGTCGCTGGTCTCCGAGGCCGAGCTGGCGCGCAACCCCACGGTCAAGGCCGAGATGGAGGCCTCGGGCCACGAGCTCACCGGCCTTCTGCTCACCTACCCGGTGCACCAGGCCTGCGACATCCTGTTCTGCAAGGGCAACGTGGTGCCCGTCGGTCGCGACCAGCTGCCGCACATCGAGCTCACCCGCACCATCGCCCGCCGCTTTAACAACCGCTACGGCAAGGTGTTCCCCGAGGTCGACGCGCTGCTGTCCGAGACCCCGCTGCTACCGGGCCTGGACGGTCGCAAGATGAGCAAGAGCTACGGCAACGCCATCAATATTTCGATGACCGCCGAGGAGACGGCAAAGCGCATCAAGAAGAGCCAGACCGACTCCGAGCGCATGATCACGTTCGATCCCGAGAATCGCCCCGGCGTGTCCGGCCTGCTTTCAACCGCCGCCATCTGCACCGGCCGTTCCGAGGTCGAGATTGCCGAGGAGATTGGCATGGGCGGCTCCGGCCAGCTCAAGAAGTACGTGACCGAGGCCGTCAACGAGTACTTCGCGCCGATCCGCGAGCGTCGTCAGCGCTATGAGAACGATCTGGACTATGTGAAGGACGTGCTGCACGAGGGCAACCGTCGCGCCAACGAGATTGCCGAGCAGACCCTGGCCGAGGTTCAGGACGCCATGGGCATGGTGTACTAGGCAAAGCGCCTTCGCACAACATAGACGGTGAGGCTGAATCCTCACCGAAACAGGAACAGGCCCGCTGGCAGATAGTTGCCAGCGGGCCTGTTCCCGAAGTACGCCGTTGAATCGCACAGAGGGGAGGAATGCGAATCAAACTCAACAGGGCAGGCTTTTTCATCGCCTATTGCCTGCTCCGTTGCTGAAAACAATATAGTTCACCGTGGTTTACTTTGCTGCGACAAACCGCGCCGCCATACCTTCTCCATAAGTTAACCTCGGTAAACCTGCCAAAACCACCACAAAGGGGATAGGCACCTTTGTGGTGGTTTAAGCCACGGCACAGCCGCTAGAGCCCTGCAGGCCAGCGACAGGCGGCCAAGTCGACGTGCATGTCGTCCTTAAACGCCACACCCTCCCCTAGCAAAAGCTCACGTTGAGCATCGGGACCGCCAAAAGCAAAACCATCGCATATGCGGCCATCGGCAAACACCACGCGGTGACAGGGAATCTCGCCGGGGCGCGGATTGCCGTGCAGGGCATACCCCACGTACCGCGCACTTCGTGGACGTCCAGCAAGCAGCGCCACCTGACCATACGTGGCGACCATCCCCTCGGGAATCTGCTCGACCACCTCGTACACCCGCTCAAAAAAGCCCTCAGACGCCATTGCTCGCTCCCTTCCACCCGGAATAGCATAAACCACCACAAAGGTTCCTGTCCCCTTTGTGGTGGTTTTGGCAGGTGGGCTAGTTAACGGGCTGGAAGAAGGCTACGGCTACGGCGCCGGGGCCTACATGGGTGCCGATGGTGGCGCCGATGGTGTGAACGGGCAGTTCGCCCTCGGTGTGTCCAGCCCACAGTGCCGCGCTGTCCTCGATATACTTCTTGAGCACCGCATCCGAAAGGCCCGTATAGCCGAGCGCCAGCGGCATGGAAAAGTCGATGCCTCCTGCCTTTTCGACCTTCTGGTTGAGCAGGTTACGTCCGTTCTTGGAACCGCGCGCCTTGCCCAGCTGCACGATCAGACCGTCCTCGGCAGCTACAACGGGCTTTACGTTGAGCAGCGTGCCCACGGCGCCGGCAGCAGCAGACAGGCGACCGCCGCGCACCAGGTACTCCAGCGTCTCGAGCAGACCAATAACCACCACGCGGTCACGGACGGCCTCGACAGCCGCCGCGATCTGGGCCGCGCCCTGGCCCTCGTCCACTAGGCGTAGGGCATACTCGACCAGCACGCGCTCACCCAGGGTAACGTTATTGCTGTCCACGACGAACATGTCGCCGCCCGGCGCCTCGGCAAGTGCCGTACGAGCACTCTGGTTGGTGCCCGAGAGCTTGGCACCCACGGTAATAATCACCGCCTCGTCGCCGGCCTCACGCGCCTCGGCAATCGCCTGCGAAAAC
Organism: uncultured Ruminococcus sp.; assembly: GCA_963604655.1. Classification (GTDB taxonomy): domain Bacteria; phylum Actinomycetota; class Coriobacteriia; order Coriobacteriales; family Coriobacteriaceae; genus Collinsella. Next base: position 18,988 of record CAVCRP010000001.1, on the reverse strand, counting down.
GCGTACGGGTTGACCTGGCCGGTCTTGGGCAGCTCATCGCGCTCCACAAGCATCTCGTAAAAGCGCTGGTGATCGATGTCGATGCCATCCATATACACATCGGTGCCAAAGGTAACGGACAGCGGCAAAACACGCAGAGCGGGGTGCTCCGCCGGCGACATATCGCTTGCGGAATCGGTAATAATGCGGACGGACATAACAAATCCTTTCTTGCACAGGTCCCGCGTAGGGAATTTTGACAGCAATGCCCCGGCACGGCATACGCGCTCAAACGGGACGATGCAGTTTTTAATGGGAAGCAAATGCCTTGGCGGCCTTAGATCTCGCGCAGGGTGTTGAGAATCGTGCGCAGCGACGCATACATCTGCTCGCGCTGCTCCACACCCATAGCCTTACCGGTGGTATCGAGCACCTCGCGAATGATGCGGTCCGCCTCGCTCATGCTCTCGCCGCCTAGAGCGGTCAGGCGCACCGGAGCACGATACTTAACGGCGGCATCGCCCGAATCATCGACCTCGACGTAGCCGCCCTCCTCCAGATGCGCGAGCGTGCGCGAGACGGCAGCACGGGTCACGCCTGCCATGCGAGCCAGGTCAGCACCAGTCAGGCCGTCCTTGCTGCGCTCAAGATAGTACAGGCACATAACGTCGGAGCCCTTGAGGCCCAGCCTTGCGCCCTCGGATGTCTTAATGCGCTGGATCTCCTTGTAGAGCCCGCTGATCAGTCCGACAAAGTCCTCGAAACGTGTCTCGTCGTTCTGCTGCATGGGAGACGACCGCCTTTCGCTTGCATGATGCTAACGGGTAAACATCTTAGCCGCACAAGGCAACACCCATACCCAAATATCCCATTTGTTAACCCATCAACATAAAAACCACCACAAAGGGGACAGGCACCTTTGTGGTGGTTTGGGGCATCGAGTTTGATCCGCAGACTTCGCTACAGCTCCACGCAAGGATTGTCGCGGGTCACAAGCGTCTTAACGACAACCGTCGCTCCCAGATAGCGCTCGAGCAACTCAGCCAAGCGATCGATCGCGGCCTGGCAATCCCCCATCCGCTCGGGCTCCACACACTCAATCGCCAGGAACGCATCGGCCGAATCGTCGGACAGCGCCGTGCGAACGCCGTCGCGCCAGTTCCAGCAGCGGCACACGGCGCCCGCATCATCGATGTAGGCGAGCTCGCCGGGAAGCGTCGGGTCATCTGTCTCCTCGCCAAGCGGCAGAAATGAATCGCCACCGTCGGTCACCGCCAACCGCAGATCGCCCTCGATAGCATGTAGATCCTCGCCGCCAACGGGCAGCGCGTAGGTCAGCGACACCGTGTTGTAGATGTCCACCGCGGGCGTAATGTGGCCCACCGGTTTGCCCTTGAGCACGCGCTTGAGCAAGTTCTCGATCGAGCAGCGGGCGCCCTTTTTGGTCTTGAACAGCCGATAAGCCTCGCGCCATGCCTTGACCGGTGCGTTCTCGCTGATAGCATCGCTGGTCAGATGACGCTCCGCATCGATATTGGCGCGGTCGAGCAACGCCGCAATCGCACCCACGTCCTCTTGAGGAATCTGAGCCGCGGGCTTCATGCCCTTTACGACCACAACACCGACAGCCGCCTGCGGAAATAGCTCCCAAAACGAATCCTCGGCAACGAAACTCTTCATGTGCTCTCCCTTCATAGCATGCGCCCGAGCCCGGGTGCCTAAACAAAAAGCGCCCTTACGACGGCCACCTTCAAAGTCCTACGGTGCCGCCACAAGAGCGCTTACGCTGCCCCCATCCGGAGAGGGGAGCGATATGTCAGGCGTATTGTAACCCGAGTCATCCGCGCGAGTAAAACCACCACAAAGGCGCCTGTCCCCTTTATGGTGGTTTTGGGTCTGAAGCAACGTTAGTGTCGGAGTCCCAGCAGGCCGCGGCCGCGATGACGGACGTCGGCGTGCACCTGAGCGTGCGGACCGGCGGCCTTGACGGACTCGGGCAGGTGCGAGTACTTCTTCTCGAAGTTCTCCTCGAACATCACCGCCAGATTGTGCGCGGCCTCGTCATAGCGCGCGGTGCTCTGCCAGTACTGGCGCGGCACCAGGATGCCGTCGGGCACACCGTGGCACGTCGTGGGAATGTCGACGTTAAAGATATCGTCGTGGACGAACTCGCTGTCCTCGATGGTGCCGTCGAGGGCGCGCGCGACCAGGGCACGCGTGTAGGCCAGCTCAATGCGATGGCCAACGCCGTAGCCGCCGCCGATCCAGCCGGTGTTGACAAGGTACACACGCGTGCGGCCGTCGGCGATGCGCTCACCGAGCATCTTAGCGTAGACCATGGGGTCGAGCGGCATAAACGGCTCGCCGAACAGCGAAGAGAACGTGGGCGTGGGCTCGGTGACGCCGACCTCGGTGCCGGGGATCTTGGCCGTAAAGCCCGTCACAAAGTGATACATGGCGGCGTCGGCCGTCAGGCGCGAGATGGGCGGCAGCACGCCAAAGGCATCGCAGGTCAGGAAGAGCACGACGCTTGGAGTGGTGCCCATGCCCTTGGTCCACGCGTTGGGAATGTGCTCCACAGGGTATGCCACGCGCGTGTTGTGCGTGATCGAGATGTCGTCGTAGTTGGGCTTGCGGTTCTCGTCGAGCACCACGTTTTCGCAGATCGCGCCAAAGCGGACAGCGTTGAAGATCTCGGGCTCGTGGAACGCGTCCAGGCCCTCGCATTTGGCGTAGCAGCCACCTTCGATGTTGAAGATGCCCATGTCGGACCAACCGTGCTCGTCGTCGCCGATCAGCAGGCGCGTGGGGTTGGCCGAAAGCGTGGTCTTGCCGGTGCCGGAGAGGCCAAAGAACACGGCGGTCTCATGCGTGACGGGGTCCATACTGGCCGAGCAATGCATGGGCAGCACGTCGTCCTCGACGGACAGCAGGTAATTCATGACGCTGAAAATGGACTTTTTGATCTCGCCGGAGTAGCCGGTGCCGGCGACCAGAATCACGCGCTCCTGGAAGTTAATGACCACGGCGGCGCTGGAGTTGAGGCCCTTGATGGCGGGATCGCACTGGTAGCCCGGCGCGGCGAGCACGCAGAAGTCCGGCTCACCGGTGCGCGCGATTTCGCGGGCGAGCGGGCGAGCGAGCATCTGCTTAATAAAGAGTGCCTGGCTGGCACGCTCGCAGGCAACGAGCAGTCGACGCGTGTGGTTGCGGTCGGCGCCGGCCATGCCGCGGGTGACGAACACATCGCGCTCGTTGAGATAGTCGACGATGCCGGCCTTGATGGCCTCGTAGCTCTCGACAGACAGCGGGCGGTTGACGGCACCCCAGGCAATCTTGTCGTGAACATCGGGGGTGTCAACGATAAAGCGGTCATTAGGCGAGCGGCCAGTGCGCTCCCCCGTCTCGATCACCAGCGCGCCGTTGGAGGCCATACGACCTTCGTTGCGACGGATGGCGTGCTCGACGAGCTCGGCTGCCGGCAGGTCGACCAGCAGGCGGGGCTGGTTCTCGGCAGGATCTTCGACCAGCGTAAGGCCAAAGTTGGACAGTACTTCTGCAGGGGTAACACCAGGCATGGGGCCTCCTTTAAAAGCGCGTCACGCGGGCGCGCGCTTTACTCACGTAGAGTTCGTTGTACCCGAAGTGCAAAAACGTTTTTGCGGCAACCACAGGGCATCCCGCCCAACGGTCAAAAATCGCAGGTAAGCGTAACCCGGCCTAGTAATTGGGGACATTCTTAAATGACTAGTCGCTGGGGACGCTCTTGAAGCGATGAGCCGCAAGGGAGTGTCCCAAGTGCCGGCATCTAGGGACGTTCCTAAAGTGCCAGCACAAAAGGAGCGTCCCTAGGTGCCGGGTTGGAGTTGTTTTCGATGTCCGTTAGGGGGCAGTGTGCAAAAAAGGGCAAATATGAGTACTGTTGCCTTTGTTGTAACATATATTTTCAAGCAAAAAGGGCACCCTAACAGGATTAACTCTCGTTAGGGGACCCTTTTATTGAACATTTGGGGAGATATGGCTGCACTTGCGCTTGCATGACGGGTCGATTAGCCGCCAAATGAATCGAAATCGCTGTTACTAAAGTAGTAGCAGTACTCATATTCGACGTTTTTTGCACACGGCCGTTCCCAAACACCCTGTCAACCGATGTCAAACGGCTTCAATGAACAAAACCCGAAGACTGTCCCCGGCGACTAGTCGTTTAAGAACGTCCCCGATGACTAGCTGCGCTACAGCGGCAGGCCCTGGCCAAGCATGGCGATGACGCTCATCAGGACCAGCATGCCGGCGACATAAGGCAGCACCGCGCCCAGGAGCTCGGCGTCCTTGCCGCGCACATGCACGGCGGCCAGGCCGATCGCGAGCGACTGCGGCGAGATCATCTTGCCGGCGGCGACGCCAAGGGCGTTCAGCGCGACCATCCAGTAGTCACTCACGCCCAGCGCCGTAGCCGCCTGGCTCTGGATGGGACCAAACAACATACCCGAGGACGTGCCTGAACCGGTCACAAATGCACCGACCGCACCGATCCACGGAGCCAGGATCGGGTACAGGCCACCGGCGACGGCAATGCAAAACGCACTGATCGACGAGATCATGCCCGCATAGCCCATCACCTTGGCGCAGCCCAGCACCGAAAGCATCGTAATCACCGTCGGCATCATCTGCTTGACGGTCGCAGCCAGCACCTCGCCCATCAGGCGCGGCGAAGCACCTTGAATCGCGCCACCGACAAACGCCGCCAGGAAAATCCAGACACCCGGGGTGTTGATCCAAGAAAACGTAAGCGTACCGGGGTTCTCACCGCAATACACCTGCACGTGGCTCGCAAACGGCGCGAGCGCGGCGTGCACGGCAGGCACCAGGTTGGAGGTACCCAGCAGCAGCACAAAGATCAAAATGAAGCACGACCAGGCCGAAAGCGCCGACTTAACGGTAAGCTGCTCGCCAGACTCGATATTCATATGGAAGCGTGCGTCCAGGTGGCCGGACTTCTCGGCGCGCATGGCAAGCGCGGCGGTCAGCGCGAGCGACACGATAGAGCCCACAACCACGGCAAGCTCGGGACCCACAAACATGGCGACGACCAAGGCCGCGCCGACAAACGAAGCGCCAGAGAGTAGCGCGATACCTGCCACGCCACGCAGGCGCTCGCCCACGCTCGCAACGTTGCCCTGATCGTCGGCCACGCGACCCGCGACCAGCACGATGAGCAGCGGCATCACCACAAAGAACGGCGCAAGTTGCACCAGCTGAACAGTCGCCAGGTGCAGGGAATCCAGACCCACCAGGTCGGCAACGGACACCGTCGGGATACCGATGGAGCCGTAAGGCGTGGGCACGCCGTTGGCCAGCAGGCAGATGAGCACGGCAGGAACGGCCTCAAAACCCAGGCCTGCAAGCATGCCGGCGGGAATGGCAACAGCGGTACCAAAGCCGGCCATGCCCTCCATAAAGCCACCGAAGCACCAGGCCACGAGCAGCGCCAGCAGACGACGGTCGCTGCTGATGGAGGTGATCATGCTGCCGATCACGTCCATGGCACCCGTGCGCACGCACAGGTTATACGTAAAGACGGCGGCGATAATCACCAGCACGATGGGCCACAGCGCCATCAAAAAGCCCTCGAGAGAGGCCGTGGCGATCTGCGCCGCCGGCAGGTGCCACCACGCAAAGGCGAGCACGCACGAAAGAACAAACGAGCCGATGGCGGCTTTCCAAGCTGGCCATTTAAAGCACAGCAGCATCACGACAAGCCAGATGATCGGCACAAGAGCCAGCAAAAATGCGGCGACGTCCATGGGCAAAAACTCCTTGGTACCGCGAAGGCGGCATCGGGGTGTCACAAAACTTCAACAGAATACCGCACGCTTACCGACAATTTGCTGCCGCCTGCCGAATATATTGAACAATCTGTTCAAAAACACGAACCGACACTGTCGCGACTATACTAAGGCACAGCAATAGAAAGGAACCGCCTTGAGCATCACGCCCCTCGATAGCATCCGCCGCGCCATAGCCCGCCGCAGCGGCGTCGCCGATCCCACCGTATCGAGTGGCGGGGCGCACGGACAGGGCGGACGCATCGAGAACGGCCTGTTCCCCGCCTCGCACACCGCCGAGGAGCTCGCACGCATCCAGGAGCTGAGCCAGCGCAACGCCGGCGGCCCTGACAGCGACCAGGCCACGCGCCGCCGTCGTGAACGCGACCGCGAGCCGGGTCCCGTCCGACGCATGGTCAACGCCTGGTGGAACCGCCTGCTCGCAGCCGTCTACGGCGGCGGCTTTTCCACGCAAGAAGCCGAGTACGAAGAGCACGCCACTCGTCGCGACTACCTTTGGAATACGCTTGGCACCGCCGTGTGGGGCATGGCGTTTCCGCTGCTCACCATCGTGTCCACGCAGCTCGTGGGCGCCGAGGAAGCCGGCAAGTTCTCCATCGCCTTTGTTACCGGCACGCTGATCATGATCGCGTGCAACTACGGCGTGCGCAATTTCCAGGTCTCGGACATCGACGAGAAGACTAGCTTCGCCTCCTACCAGCTCAACCGCTGGCTCTGCGGGGCGCTCGCGCTCGCATGCGGTCTGGTATACAGCAGCGCCCGCGGCTACGACGCGCAAATGGCAACGATCGGCCTGGGCGTCTATCTCTATAAAGTAATCGACGGCATCGCCGACGTTTACGAGGGCCGCCTGCAGCAGGCCGACAAGCTCTATCTGGCCGGCATGAGCCAAACGCTGCGTTCCGTCGCCGTCCTCGCGGTCTTTAGCGTGGCGCTGTTTCTCACGCGCAGCATGCCCATCGCCGCCATGGCCATGGGCATCACGGCCATCGCCTCGCTCGTGCTGGTCACCGCCCCGCTCGCCCTGCTCGAAACCGAAAAATCGCGCCGCGTGAGCCTGCGCGAGGTCGGCCACCTGTTTGTCCAGTGCGCCCCGCTCTTTGGCGCGCTGTTCCTGTTCAACCTGATCGAGAGCATGCCCAAGTTTGTGATGGAAGGCACGCTGGCCTACAAATATCAGCTGTACTTTAATGCACTGTTCTTTCCGGCGCAGGCCATTTTGCTGAGCATTGGATTAATCTATAAACCGCAGCTCCTGCGTCTGTCGAGCATTTGGGCGAATCCGCGCAAGCGTCGCCGCTTTGACCTGATTATTGTTGCCGTTATGGCGCTGATCGTTGTCATCACCGGCGTGTGTGCCGCATTTATGGCGGGCCCCGGCATCCCCATCATGAACGCCATGTACGGCCTGAACTTTGAGCGCTATCGCACGCTGGCGCTGCTGATGGTTGTCGCCGGCGGCGTCACCGCGGCAATCGACTTTATCTACGCCATCATCACGGTGCTGCGCCACGCCGGCGACGTCACCAAGATCTACCTGATCTGCTTTGCCGTAAGCGTGGTGCTGCCGTTGATTCTGATTAACCTGCTGGGCATGACGGGCGCCGTCGTGAGTTACCTGGCCATCATGACACTGCTGCTGGTGCTGCTGATTATCGAATACGCCCGCATCCGCCAACGCATCGAACGCGACCGCAACCCGTACGGCGCCTAATTAGCTGCCCCCGGTCACCGGAATTTGCGATGGAATCACCCCGGCTGGGGTCTCGTTGCGGGCAATATGCATCACGCAAAACTAAGTGAGTAGACTTTTACCGAATCCCCGACCACACCGACAAAGCACAAGTCTGTGACCTGCAGTTTTATTGAGGCAAATATGTTGGGTGCTCGGCATTTCCAAAAAAGTCTACTCACTTAGCCAGCGGGCAGCCAAAAAAGAACCGTCGCGGCGTCGTTTGACTCCGTTGCGACGGTTTATCGTGCATTTTCGCGCAGCCGCGGAAGCAGACGCTCCTCATTTCTAGCGCTTACCGAGCAAGAAGGCGCTACTCTCCGAAAGAAGTCAAAAAAGCCTCGTCCCAAATTAGCTACCCCTTGCACCGATTATTCGCCCGGGTTGATGTTCGCATAGAACTCCACACCATCATCCAGGCGCAGGATGCCTACGCGGCCGAACTCGGATCCGGTGGCGGCGGCGCAGTCGATGTCGATGCGGTCGGGCACGTCGGCGGTATCCTCGCCGCCCAGGCGCACGATCTGCCCGCGGCCCGACTCCTCATCGAGTCCAGCCAGACCGCCCACCTCGCAATAACGCCCAAGCGACACCGTGGGCGTGTGGCCGCTCACCACGACCGGACCCCTACCCTCGCCAGAAAGCAGCCCCGTCGGCACATCCCAATAGCCGTGACGAATCCAGAGCAAGTCATCGGACGACTGCACCGCAAGCATCTGCTGGAGTAGCTCGCGGTCGGCATCAACCGCCCCCGCGCCATCGGCACAATCGACGCCATGCTCAAGCAAAAACGCCCGCGCGGCCTCGGTCTCAATGCCGGCATGCACCAGCAGGAACGGACGCTCGTCAGTCTCGGCCACCGCGTAGAGCGGCAGCGTCGCCATCCAGCGCACGAGCTCCTCGTACGCCTCAAATTCCATATCGTTGAGCTGCTGACGGGTGGTCCAGCCGCCGTTGATATCCCAGGTCTCGGCATCGAGCGGATCTTGGCCAATGATGGCATCGAGCATGATCTGCTCGTGGTTGCCCTTGAGCACGCGAGCGTTGGGCAGCGAACGCACGAGCTTAATGACGCCGAGCGGATCGGGCCCGCGATCGATCATGTCGCCCAGCACATACAGCGTATCGTCGGACGCAAGCGAGATCTTGGACAGAGCCTCGTCAAGCGCACGCACGTGCCCGTGAGCATCGGATGTCACATAGATCGCCATGGAACGCCTCTCCTTGCATTGCGGCCGAAGCCCAGCACCGCAACTAAAACTTCAAGTTGAACTTAAACGTTATCCATTGTACTCCGTTGCAATAAAGCTGGGAAGGGTTTACGCGCAGAGGCAAAGACGGCCACCTGTGACGATATCGCGCATGCCCGCAATCCAGCCCCATAAACCCACCATCTTTGGGTACAAATAACCGCAGACAACTGACCGTGCCACGCCAACCACCCAGGAGCGGACACCATCCATGAACCAGATACTTCTCTTTATCGGCCTCGTCATTATTCTGTGCCTGACCATCAAGCCCGTCGGCAAAAAGCTCCCCTTCCCCACCCTGCTCATCTTTATCGCGCTCGGCATGCTGCTGGGCGTCAACGGCCCGGCACAAATCGACTTTAGCGACTACGCGCTCACCGAAACCGTCTGCAGCACGGCGCTGCTGTTCATCATGTTCTACGGCGGCTTTAATACCAACATCGACCGCGCCAAGCCCGTCGCCGCGCCCGCGGTGCTGCTGAGCACGCTCGGCGTCGTCATCACCGCCGGCATTACGGGCGCGTTTGCGCACTTTGTGCTGGGCTTCGACTGGATCGGCGGCCTGCTGCTGGGCTCAGTCGTGGCGTCCACCGATGCGGCGAGTGTCTTTAGCGTCCTGCGCGAGCACAGCCTGTCGCTGCGAGACGGCACCGACTCGCTGCTCGAGGTCGAATCTGGCTCCAACGACCCCGTCGCCTACATGCTCACCGCGGTGCTCGCGACCCTCGCCGCCGGCGGCGACATTAACATCCCCGTGCTGCTCGCCAAGCAGATCATCCTGGGCGTGGGGCTGGGCCTTGTCATCGGCTGGGCATCGGGGCGCCTGATCGAGCGCGCGCACGCAACGGCCGAGGGCGCCCAGACTATCTTCTTGTTCGCCGTGGCGATCGTCGCCTACGCGCTGCCGAGCTACCTGGGCGGCAACGGCTTTTTGGCCGTGTACCTGGCCGGCATCGTGCTGGGCGCGAGCGACATCACCGGCAAGGTCGAGCTGGCGCACTTCTTCGACACCCTCACCGAAATGGCCGAGATGACCATCTTCTTTTTGCTCGGCCTGCTCGTGACGCCCGCCCGCCTGCCACAAATGCTGCTGCCGGGCCTGGCGCTCATGGCGTTCATGCTCTTCGTGAGCCGCCCCATCGCTGTGGGCGTGCTGTTGGCGCCGTTTAAGACGAGCCCTCGCCAGATCGCGCTCGTAAGCTGGGCGGGCCTTCGCGGCGCGGCGTCGGTCGTCTTTAGCCTCTTTGCCGTGGTGACCGGCGTTCCCAGTGGCCACGACCTGTTTGACCTGGTGTTTGTGATTGCCGTGTCGAGCATTGTGGTGCAGGGCTCGCTGCTACCGGCGGTGGCAAAGAAGCTCGATATGATCGACGCGGCGGGAGACGTGCGCCGCACTTTTAACGATTACCGCGACGAGGACGGCATGTCGTTCGTAAAGCTCAAGGTAGGCGCGGGACATCCCTTTGCCGGACGCTCGCTCGCGGACATTGGCAGCGCAACCGACCTGCTCGTGGTCTTGGTGCTGCGCGACGGCGCACACCCGGTGCTACCCAACGGCGACACCGTAATCGAGGAAGGCGATCTGCTGGTAATGGCCGCTCCGACGTTTGAGGAACGTGCCGAGGTTACGCTACGCGAGGTCACCGTGACGCCACACGGGCGCCTGGCCGGCCAGCGCCTGCGCGACGTGCCGCAGGGCAAGCACCCCTTTATCGTCGTGATGCTCAAGCGCGACGGCCAAACAATCATCCCCGACGGCAACACCCTCATATACGCCGGCGACGAAGCAGTCATCGCCACGCTCGCGTCGTAGCAGCCCCGTCCCCTCCCAAGTTGCGGTGATATAGGGACTGAATAGCCCTTCTAGCAGCCCAAACAATCCCTATTTCACCGCAACTTCTAAGAAGAGCCAGACGGGCGCATCCCGCCCGGAAGCATCGAACGGTTCGGATTTCGGCCATTTGAAAGCCATTCGATCTCATGCTATAAAGAATATGGTTCCCTCCAAAAGAGGGGCCTCCAAGAGCCGGGGTCTTACCCCCGGCATTTTTATGCGAAATCCAGCTACCAGGTCTTTTGACGAAAACAAGGACGTAAAAGCGGAAGTATTGGCTAAAATCAGGCGATAACGCTTTGCAAGTTGCGGTGAAATAGGGACTGAATAGGCCTTCTAGCAGCCTAAACAGTCCCTATTTCACCGCAACTTATTGAGGAATGGGTTGAGGGGCGGTTGTGGTTGCCAGTCCTCGCCTGTATCGTAACCGTCGTCCTCATCGGCGACGGCAAAGTCGCGGAGGTCGAGGCCTTCGCGTTCGGCTCGGGCTAGGAGCTCTTGGGGCGACTCGTCCTCGATATCCATTACGTCGAGCATGGCAGCTGGGAAGCCCATGCCGGCCGCACTTCCTGCGCTATCGAGCAAGCCCTCGCGCAGCTGATCCACATCAACATTGATCTTCATGATGAAACCTCCTGCCGGTCCGTCCCTAGCCTAGTCGTCTCAGTTATAGCTCAGTCCCGAAGCAGCATCACCAAGCAACCGCTCAAAAATAATGCGAAGATCTTCCTCGTCCAAATATCCATCCTCAAGGTAGCCACCGTCGATGGCATCGAGCATTATCTTCTCTTTCTCCTTTAGGCGCTCATAAATCACCTTATCCAGCGAGAAGGGTATGCCGTCACTTTCAAAGATCGTGCGCATAAAGTAGTAGCGGGTCTTCTGGTCATCGGGAAGTCCAAGACGATGAATGCGATCCTTAGACTGCAAGAGGTGAACAAGGTTATAGCTGTACTCAAAGTACACGGCGTCGTGGCACACCGAATGCAGCGAAACGGACTCGGCAAGCGTCTGCGGATTGGTCACAAGCACCTTAAAGCGCCCCGCGCGGAAATCATCCAATATCGCGCGTCGATCCTCTTGAGGCGTTCCGCCATAAATCGCCTGAGCGTCAATCCCCTTTTCGGCAAGCCCGCGCCGTAAATTACTAATGCTGCGAACGAACAGGCACCACACAACAACAGGACGCCCCTGAGCAACAATACGCTCAATTAGCCGCTCACACGCCAAGAACTTTGAAGTCGGTCGAGCCCGACCAATGGACTCGTAGAATGTTTGCGAGAAGTCGACATAGTCGATATCGGAGAACTCCTCCCCAACCTGATCGAGTACATACTCCAAATCTTCCTGGTCGATAGCCTGTTCGAGCATGGTGGGGTCGCTCTCAAGCTGTAGTGTGCGGATGATACGCGAAAATGCGCTAGAGCACGCGCTGGACAAGATATGCAGAAGCGAGTTTTCATCGGCAGTCGCTTCGACTTCCACAATTTCGTCGGGCTCGGGCGCAGGAACACCAAGCTCATTCTTATTTGTGCGACAAAAGAACGGCGCAAGGCTTTTGTTTAGCTGCTCAATCTCATCCGCTCTGGGAGACTTAAGTTCACCCGGCTCATAGCCAAAAAAGGTGTCGTAGTCCTCGGGATAGAGAATGTGCAGCAGGTTGAAAATATCCTGATAGGTGTTAGGTATGGGCGTACCCGTAAGCGCGATCACGTACTTCGCGCCCTCATTTGCCTCAAGTGCCGAGGTCGCGCGCCTGCCCTTGATCGCCTTGATGCGATGCACCTCGTCAAATACAACTAGCGTTTGGTTGGAGACGATGGGGTGCAACTCTTTCACGTAGCCGGCCAGAGCTTCGTAGTTGAACGTAAACAGATTGCACGAACCGCTGTCCAGCGAAAGCGCATTCCTGCGACGCTCGGTCGACATTGCTGCTATATGTGGGTCTCCCAGCGAAAAACAGCGCAGGGGCAGTTTGTCTCCAAAAGATGCCACCCACTCTTTTTCCCAGGCCTCGAAGCCATTTTTTGGACAGACGACCACGATACGCTTCGCAAGCCCCAGATGCTTTAAATATGCAAAAACGCCGAGCACGGTTGCGGTCTTGCCCGCACCAGGCACCGAGAAATCGGCCGCGCGGCCGACGGCGGCCATAAAGAACGCATCGAGCATCTGGCGGTCGCGCAAGGGACGCACCATCGAGGCATTCACTATGTCGCGAAACTCCCGGAAACGCGGCCCCAACCGGGGATCGTCGGCTATGCTCTGGGCAGTCTGGGCCTTAATGGCAAGGCCAACTTCCGAGCGCTCTCGAATGTACGTCTCCGTTGCGCTTGTATACGCCTCGAAGCTCGGATCAACCGCCACCTCAACGCCGTGGTCAGAGGCCTCCTGTACCGCCTCGAGCATCTCCTGGCACTCGCGCAAGCCCATGGCGTCATCGAGCAGAATGCAGTCGCCCTCGGTACCCACCACAGCGCTTGCGGGATAGTAAAGCCAAGCGCGCCATACCGTCGAAGCCATGAACCCCGCAATGCCCTGCCCTTCGATACGCAAGAACATGCCTGGGCGGGCATCGTCATAGCCGACGATAATTCTAGGAGCGGTCATCGATTTCACCAATCAGCTCATCGACCCTGTTCCTCACGGCAACAAGGTTGACACGCACTTTCGAAAGTTCGATTGCGTTCAACACATCAAGCATCTCGGGAAGGATCTTATTAAGATCTGCGAGGCATTCAGCAGACTTCTTAGCCGGTGTATCCATAAGCTTGGAACGGCGCACAACCTCACGAGCCTTATCCCCCGCACGCGAGAAGCTATCGACCAGGTCCCGGTCCGCACGAAGCTCGTTCACTTTTTCGCGCGTTAGGGGGTCGGGTCCCATCTTCTCGAGCAGCTCAGACATCGCCTGCTGCTCGGCGGCCTTAAAATCCGCCTCGGCAGGGGTGCCCGCCACTTTTCCAAAATCTCTGACATAGCGAGTAATATCGCCTTCGGGCTGTACAACCATATTCGAAAACATCGCGCACTTAACAAATTGCTGGTCGCGCTTACCGGCGTATTTCTTCAGAACACCGCTGAATTCGCCCAAGGGGCCGTCGACCTTAAGGGCGCGGGCGAGATGGTATTGCTCGGGAGCTTGGCAGAACTCAAGAAAGTCCTCCATGTACTGAGCGCGGTCGACGAGCTTCTCGACCTCGGATTCGGTCATGCCCGTCGCGGCTCCGTACTCGGCGGGAGTAATCAGGTGGTTTTTAACCACGTCGCGGTACACGCCGACAAGACGATCGACGGGATCATAGGCGACCTTTTCCTCCTCGCCAATCTGAATGGCGAGCTCCAGCAGTTTGATGCGCTTGGGGTCGCTGCCGGTAGCGTCGTCGATGATTGCCGCCTCGAACCAGCCAGCCTCGTTGTTTTGGCGCGCAAGACGACGAATACACGTCAAACGGCGGTTGCCGTCAATGACGCGACCGTCGTTAAGCACGATACCCGGCCTCAGCTGGCCGCGGAGTGCAATGCTCTTCTCGGTCTTCTTAAGCGCCCCAGGATTGCTCTCGACGATAAAGCTCTCAATGGCCCCGTTGTACTCTTCACGCCCAAGCGCAAGCAGGTCAGCATCCTGCGCAGCGTTGTACTCGCTTACCCACGTTGCGATGCGATCGTTTTGGTCGTTGTAGAACAGCAGGTCGCACTTGATACGATAGACGTTAAAGTCACGTGTCACGTTATCAATGGAGTGTTTTTCTTTGCGACCTGTCGGCAGAACGTTGCCGGTTGCAATTCCTTCGTCAAGCAAGCTCATTGCGCGCCTCCTTTTTCCATGCTTCCATGGATGAATAATATGCGTCTCCGATGTCATCGTAGTAGACATCGGAATTATGAACGGTTGTCGTCAGGAGCGGTGCCGGACAGGCAATGCCCAAGTCGCTCGCAAGCAGACGCGGCAAATCGTCACGCTCGATACCCTCATGGCGAGCAACGACCCACTCAATGAGACCGGTGGCAGAGAACCGTCCCTCGCCGCCGACAACAAACACCTTAATGCCGGCGAGCGTACAGCTTCGAAATAGCCCAGCTACGTCGAGCAGGCCCTCGTAAAAGTCATCGGGCATATCCAACCCGTACAACGGGTGCACAGTCGCGCCACTCGCACGCAAGCTCGCTATGGTGAAGGGCTCTCCCTCGCGCACATCAATACAAACCGTGGACGCGTACGACTCGATATCGGCCATACGCAGACCCAACACGTCGTGCAGCCTCGTGAATGAAATGTAGCTTTCATCTTCGTAGGCAAGTACGCGATGGTCCGAAAGCGCCTGGCGCAGCACGTGACGGAAGGCAGGATGTTGCCACACGGCATTCTCAAACCCCGCTTCGCCTTTCGCAAAGGACGGATGTGCTGCCAATAGCCGCATGAAATGGCCGTTCGGGGTATCCCCCTCTTGGAAGAGCAGGCCGTGGTCCTCGTAGTAGCCCGCGGCATCGATACCGCGGTCGAGCGCCTCGGGTTGCTCGCCGGGAAACTCGAAGCCAAAACGTCGGCGGACAAGCTCCGCATCACAGATCCTGCCGGCAAGCTCCCGAGCGAGAAAGCCCTCAAGGGTGAGCGTCTCGCATTCGATGTCGCCCGCCCCGGGTGTCTCCGGGCAGGCAACCGACACGTCCGCCGAGCGCTCAACGGTCTTGACGCCAAGCCACTCCGAAACGCTCACGTCCGCGGGCTCGGCGAACAGGTCGAGCCATATCGCGGCGACACCGGCGCTAAAACCGTATTCGCGCTCGTAGGCCTTCGCTACAACGTTTTTGGGCTCATCCGCATGACGCTCGGCAAAGGAGCGCACCTGACGGCGGCGATCGACCACGCCGAATCCGACAGAAAGATGGTCTCCCAGAGTGACGCCCTCGTCAGCGTTCCAGAAGACTTGCTTCAACTCGTCATAGAGCGCGACAGGCGTGGTGATCCCCGCGCGCCTCAGCTCGTTGCGCGAGGTACGAAAGACAAGACGAGCGCACAGCTCGACACCTTCGCACCGCGCCGCGTTCACCGCCGCCCGCGCAGCCTCTGCACGCCCGTCCTGTAGGCTGTCGATTACATCCGCCACGCGCCTACGCCTCGTTCAGCTTGGGCCCAAAGACACGCTCGACATAGGCGTCCAGCATGCCCTCCTTTGCAAGCTCCGCGGAGTCCGCAAGCTCAAAGTTCGAGTCGCATCCCAGGCCAACCTCGTCATGGAAGCCAAGGATAAAGTGCGTGGCAATCTCGTAGATAATCTTGGTCGGCGCGATGCCAAACACCTGGTGTTCCAGGATGTGCTCCAGTCGCTCGCGGTCGTCCGAGAAGACGGCCTTCATGCCCTCGCTTCGGAACAGGCGCTTGATGATCTCGGTAATGTAGAGGCCAGACTTCATGTACAGGTCGGCGAACGTATGGCTCGGGTCATCGAAGCAGCCCGGGTTCTCTTTCTCAAAAAGGTCAACCATCTGGACCACGACGCTACGCGGCGTAAAGATCTGGTTGGTCTTCTGAGGCGGCACGTAGTCGAAGATATCCTCCGTCTGGGACTCATCAAAGTAGTTGGCAAGGCGCTGGCGCAGCTTGATGAACTCGCTCACGGAATCGTTGAACACCACCTCGTCGAAGAGGTGCCCAGCGAACCGCCTTGTTTCGCCAGTCTCTGCGTCGGTATAGTCCCCGCCGTCGCGCAGAAAACGGAATTCATCAACCGTGATACTCGTGACGTCGAGGAAGACGTCCGCGGGAATCACGGTATCGAAGTTCGCGAGCGTCGTATCATCCTCGCCATACGCCATAAGGAACGACGGGATGGTGCGCGAGAAGCCACGCAGATGGGCGCGGACCTTGTCCTCAATGCCCTGTTTCTCGTCCTCCTTTTTCGCCGTCTCCACCTCGCGCACCACGGTCTCGCCGGCGCTCTGCACGAGCTCCTCACGGGAGTCCTCGAGCTTTTGAGCAAGCGCCTGGAACGCCTCGGCCTTCCGTTCATCATGTCGCAGGTTCACTTCGGCGCGCTCAGCGGCACTGACAGCCGCCTTGAGCTCGTCTTTGCGCGATTGTTCGATACGACGCGCCTGAATCTGATAGTCCCCGACCTGGCGGTTGAGCTGAATGTCCGCATCGGCCTGAACCTTGCGCTCAAGCTGCTTCTGCTGTCGCGGCTTGAGCTCGCTGCCGTAGCTCTCCTTGGCAGCCTGTACCAAAGGCGCGGTCACGCTTTGCTTAAACGCCTCTTTGAGGTTCTCGAGCATCGCGCCGTCATCGTTGTCAGCCGCGTGGGCTTTTGCGATATCGTCAACCTGGCCCGAGAATTCAACAATGACGTCGCTGTACACCTTCGGTCCAAAGATATCCGCCGCCTTACCAACGACCTGTTCCTCGGGAATCTCCACATCGCCTTCGTCGTTAATCGAGAGCTTGTCAGCGGTGCCCTTGTCGATCTCAACTTTGTTCTTCTCGGCGTTTTGTGCCTTTCCCTGCTCGTAGGGGTCAAAGCGCTGGATAATCTCCACGACCTCAGCCGGTGCGCGAAAGACGCTCGCGATGTTCTGGAACAGGAAGTTGCTCATGAAGCCGCGCTTGACCACCTCACGGGCATGGATGTGCCTCGGCACGCTGAGCACCTGCTCGGCGTCGAGCTCGACCATCTGCCCCTCTTCGTCCTCGCCGTAGACGGGGAAGAAGTTCAGCAGCTGGCGGATATGGCGCTCGCGCGTTTCGACATCGCCGCCACCGCGGGCGGTATCGCCGTACAGATCGTTGGCGAACTGCTCAAAGATGGTGAGCGTGCGGGCGGGATCGAAGTCGAAGACGTACGCGTTCTCCTTGCGCGCGTAATTGCCGCCGCCCAGGTCGAACAGGCACGGGTTCTGGCTGCGGAACGCCGCCTGCATATAGAGCGCGGGGCTTGCCATGTTCGAGAGCATGAGCACGGCGGTCCACTCGGGCACAGTCACGCCCGTGGTGAGCTGGCCCACAGAGAGCGTAATCGTCTTGTCGTGGTTCTTGATTGCGCGGCGCACCTTATCGAGCGACTTCTCGTTCTCATCGTCGGCGTCGATCTTGCCATCGCCGGCGGCGAGCACCACCTCGTAGTCCTTAAAGACGGGATGGGCCTGCAGTTTTTTAGCGAGCGCGCGAGCGGACTCCACGCGATTGAGCATCCAGAATGTATGACGCAACTCGTCGCGCAGCTCGGGTGTCGAGAACGGAAACTTTTTCTGCGTAGTCAGCGCCTCGAGAAATTTGTCTACATCAGTGTCATGAACAAAGGCACCGCCCTGCTTGGTCGAGAAGAACTCGTTGAGGTCAAAGGCAAACTCGGTCTGCTCGCCGTCGATCTCCATGCCGCCGCGAGCCTCCTGCTCAACGATGTCGCTCATCTGGTAGGTCAGCAGGTTGAGCTTGGGGAGGTTAGCGTAGGGGTTTGGCTGCTCAGAGTCGGCCGGCCAATCGCGCTTAGCTTGCTGCTCGTCAGCATACGTCCAGTTGTAGATGGCGTCTTCGGCAAACTTCTCGTTGGCGATGGCCTTAAAGGGCGTACCGGAGAGATGCAGCGTGAAGCGGCGCCTGATATGGTCGAACGCCACGTCGGTCTTAAAGGTATCCACGCCTTCGTGCGCCTCGTCGATGATGAGCACGTCCCAGGTGAGGTCGGCCACCTCGTCGAGCTTCTGGTACACGCCGCCGAAGCGGATGGAACCCTTGAGGTCCTGTAGGCTCACGAACTCAATGAACCCCTTAGGGCCCTCCGGGTCGTTGCGGATGGCGCGCAGGTACTCCTCGCGGCTGAGGCAGTAGGGCTTGCCGGCCAGGGCGTCCACGCCGCTGATAAAGCGGTAGCCGCCCTCCAGCCCTACGAACTTTACATAGTCGTCGTACCAGGAGTTGGCAATGGCGGGTCGGTTGGTGACGATGAGCACCTTCTGCGCGCCGATGCTGCGGCACAGGTCGTAGGCGGTGAGCGTCTTGCCGAAGCGCGGCTTTGCGTTCCACAGGAACTCGCCGCCGCGCGCGCCGGCCTCGTCCCAGTGGGCACGGGCGAAGGCGGCTGTCTGCTCCACGGCGCGCTGCTGCTCGTCGCGCAGGGCGTAGGAGGCGGCTCCGGGCGCGTCCAGTACGCCGTCGGTATCGCGGAATCGGTAGAACTGCTGGTGCGACTCCTCGCCGCTGATCTTGAACCATTCCTTCTTGGGCTCGCGCTTGACGCCCTGCTTCTCGAGGTAGGCGTGGAAGTCCGTGTCGCGGAACGTGCCCGCGCGGTGCTCCCAGGTAGTGTCGAGAAAGTTGGTGTAGCGCCCGATCCGAAGTGAGTCGGCCCGGCGT